>DASZRL010000023.1:0-29184 GCA_035549175.1 Chitinophagaceae bacterium
CAGATCGCAGGGCAGGACTTTACCTTCCTGCTGCCGGTACGCTATAAGACCACGGATCCGGTCAAGGGGGAACTCTATCAGCCCCTGGTCGTTATCCCGCCGGTGACCGCGGGCGAGCTTGCTTCCTATTACCTGAAAAACAAGAAGGATAACCAGGTGGACGTCCTGCTGATCGCCCATGGCAACGCTACAGCCGAAGGCCAGACCGGTTCCACCACCTCGCTGACCAGCCAGGACACCCTGTCCTTTGCACTCGATTATCACCTGGCCCGCGGCAGCGAGCTGTCGTTCCGGTTCCCGGTAAGCAGCCTGCAGAACCGCTATTACCGGGTGGAGCTGGCCGGTCACCAGACCGCCCGCATCCTGCGCACCATCGGGTACGAGCATATCCCCACTATTCATTATTTCCGGCAGGCGGTCACCCGCATCCAGCAGCTGGATCTCAAGACCTACGGTCACCGCATCGGCTATATTGTGGGTGCGGGCGACAAGGTTCCCGCTGCCCTGGACCAGATGGGTTTCGAGGTGACGCTCTTGGGTGATAAAGAATTGTCGCGCGGCAACCTGCAGCAGTACGATGCGATCATCGCCGGGGTGCGCGCCTACAATACCAACGAATGGCTGAACGCCCATTTCGAGCAGCTCATGGCCTACATCCGCGACGGGGGCAACCTGATCGTGCAATACAACACCAGCAGCCAGATCGGTCCGGTGCGGGCCAAGATCGGACCGTACCCCTTTGACATTACCCGGACGCGGGTCACGGATGAAACTGCTGCCGTGGGTTTCCTGCAGCCGGAGCACCCGGTGTTGAACTTTCCCAACCGGATCACGCGGGAGGATTTCACGGGGTGGGTCCAGGAGCGCAGTATTTACCATGCGTCCCACTGGGATGCACACTTCCAGACCATCCTGACCATGCATGACCCGGGCGAGGCGCCGGACGATGGCAGCCTGATCATTGCCCCGTACGGCCGGGGATTTTTCACCTATACCGGGCTGGTCTTCTACCGGGAGCTGCCGGCCGGCGTGCCGGGCGCCTACCGGCTGATGGCGAACCTGATTGCGCTGAACAGGAAAAAGGCATTCTGATGGCAACCCGCAAGCAAGACCAGACGCGCAGGGACATTGCCGGCATCACCGCCATCGTACTGGGCCTGCTCATCGGCCTGTTCATCCGGCGTGTCCGGGTCGGCCTGCTGATCGGCCTGGTCCTGGGGCTGGTGGCGGCGATGATGATCAAACGTAAATAGACTGCCATGGCAGCACAGCATACCGACCGGACACCCTCCCCGGACAAGTGGGGGCTGTGGTACGCGCTGGTGCTCGGCGTGCTGGTGCTGCTGATCGGGCTGTTCACCCTGTTCACCAATTATTTTTCATGACAGCTGCCGACTGGATCGTCCTGGTGGGCTCCCTGGTGGGCATCATCGCCTACGGGCTCTACAAGAGCCGCACCACGCATAACCTGGAGGGGTATTTCCTGTCCAACAGGAGCCTTCCCTGGGGCCTCGTGCTGCTGAGCATTGTGGGAACGCAGGCCAGCGCCATCACCTTTCTTTCGGCACCCGGCCAGGCTTATACGGACGGAATGCGCTTCGTCCAGTATTATTTTGGCCAGCCGCTGGCCATGGTGGTGATCTGCGTGGCCTTTGTCCCGATGTTCAGCCGCCTGAAGGTGTATACGGCCTATGAATACCTGGAAAAACGCTTTGACGGCAAGACCCGCACGCTGACCTCGCTGCTGTTCCTGCTCCAGCGGGGTCTCTCCACCGGCATCAGTGTGTTTGCCCCCTCGATCATCCTTTCCTCCCTGCTGGGCTGGAATATCTACTGGACCAATCTGTTCATGGGCGGTCTGCTCATCATCTACACCATGAGCGGCGGCGCCCGCGCCGTCGCCTATACCCAGCAGCTGCAGATGATCATCATCTTTGCCGGCATGTTCCTGGCCGGATGGATGGTGGTCCATAAACTTCCTGCCGGGGTCGGGTTTACCGATGCCCTGCACCTCAGCGGAAAACTGGGCAAACTCAATGTCATCACCACGGGCCTGGACCGCCGCGGCTTCAACTGGAGCGACCAGTACAACCTGCTCAGCGGGCTCATCGGGGGGTTCTTTCTGGCCCTGTCGTATTTCGGGGCAGATCAGTCCCAGGTAGGCCGTTACCTCACTGCCCGGTCGGAGCGCGAGAGCCGGATCGGCCTGCTGATGAACGGGCTGGTCAAGGTGCCCATGCAGTTCCTGATCCTGCTGATTGGTACGCTGGTCTTCAGTTTTTACCAGTTCAACCAGGCGCCCGTATTCTTTAACCAGACCCAGGTTGAAAAAATCGAGCGCTCCCCGCTGGCGGATTCTTTCCGGATGGCCAGCCAGAACTATGCGCGGATCGGGACCCAGAAAAGGCAGGTTGTTCAATCCTTCGCCCGGGCCCTGCACCAGGGGGATGAGCAGCGCCTGGCCGCAACCACCGACACCCTGCGCCAACTGCAACAGGGTGCAGACAGCCTGCGGGCCCGGGTCCGGGCCTGGATCAATTCACCCCAGGTGGGCGGTGACGGCAACGATACCAACTACATTTTCCTGCGCTTTGTCCTGGATTACCTGCCCTCCGGCCTGGTAGGCCTGCTGATCGCCATCATTTTCCTGGCCAGCTGGGGAAGCATAGCCGCGGCGATCAATGCCCTGGCTTCCTGCTCCATGATCGACTTTCATCGCCGGTTCAGCCAGCGGCCGATTGCACCCCGCCGCGAATACGCCCTTTCCAAGTGGTATACCCTGGGCTGGGGCCTGTTCTGTATCGTCGTCGCCATGTTCACCTATAATATCGGCAACAGCCTGATCGAGGCGGTCAATATCCTGGGCTCGCTTTTCTATGGGGTGATCCTGGGGGTATTCCTGGTGGCACTGTTCTGGAAAAGGATCCGCTCCGGTACGGCCGTCTTCTGGGCGGCCCTGCTGGGGGAGCTGGTCGTGCTGCTGTTTTTCATCCTCTCGCGCACCGGCGTGCTGCCGATCGGGTTTCTGTGGCTCAACCCCATCGGCGCCTTCTCCGTGATGGGGTTTTCCTGGATCCTCCAGCACGCTTTCCCCCCGACAAAAAGCCCCGCCGGGTAGGCAGGGCTTTCGTGTACTCTTTTCCGGCATCCCCGTCACTTCAGCTGCTGGAGCAGCTTGTCGTTAAGGCGGACGTAATCGTCATTCTGGGCCTTCACGGCCAGTTCCCTGGATTTCTGCGCCGCGGCGCGGGCTTCCTCCTTGCGGCCGAGGCGGGCCAGGCAGTTGGCGCGCTGGTGCTGGACCCAATAGGCGTCCGGCTGCTGCTGGGCGGCTTTGTCAAACCAGACCAGGGCCTGGTTGAGATCGCGCCCGCTTTCCATATAATACATGGCCGCCTGGAAATAAGGCTTGCTGTCCACGTTCATGGCCTGGTTGATCTGGGCCATCACCTTGGTGTCAATGTCGGTGCTGATGGGCAGGGCGACGGCCGTGTTCTCCCACTGCAGCTGGAGGTTGCAGCTACCCGGCTTCACATCCGTGAACTCCATGGTGAAGGTCTCAACCGGCTCACGGAGAGCCCAGGGCCTGGCCTGCACCCGCACCACGTCCTGCTGGGGATCATAGTGGGCGGGGTTGGTGACGTCCAGCTGGCGGGTGATGATGAAGGTCCAGCTGTCCTTGTCGGGAATGGTCAGCAGGCCGTATTTGCCGGCGGGAACCTTTACCTCGCCGATCTGCACGTCGTCACCGAAGCTGATGGTGGTGGCACTGTTGGCGCCGGTCCTCCATACCTGGCCGAAGGGAACCAGGTCCCCGAAGACCTTGCGTCCCTTCTTCCCGGGCCGGGAATAGGAAAGTTCCACATTGGAAATGCCGAACTCCTGGGTCAGGGTCTGGGTAGGACTGGGAGAGGGAGTTCGCAGGGGCTGGGCCTCGCTCATCAGCAGGGAGAGCGCGGCGCCGAGTGTCAACAGGTATCTGGTCATAACAAGCAGGTTTAGGCTGGCAAAAGTACGGGAATCCCGCCGCTCACGCTGCCGGTTAAAAGGAGATGGTCAGGTGGATCCTGGAACCCGGGCTACTGGCCTTCCAGCGCGGGCCTTCCCGCAGCAGGCGGACGGCCTCCCGGGCACAGGTCGTGCAGGTACCGCTTTCCACGCGGATCTGGACAGGCTGGCCCTGTTCGTTGACCTCGAAGGAAAGCACGACCCGGTTGGCGAGGCGCCCTTTTTCCCTCACGTCGCCGGGTACCTGGATATTATTGGCCACATAGGTATCGTAGTTGGTCCAGCCATCCGCCGGTTCAGGTTGTTCCACCACCAGGTTGTTCCCGGCACGAGCAAGGTCCCGGGTGCTGTCCCGGTCCACAATGCGGGTCAGCGCGGCCGGCAAGCTGTCTTCCTTCAGCACCAGGCGGGGCAGTTGGGCCGGGGTCATACGGTCCCGCCCGGCAGAACGGTCTGGCGCCGGGACCGGGTGCAGGGCGGTCACCAGGCTGGTGTAGCCGATCGAGCGGATCCGCACCTCCAGCACCGAGTCAGGGGAACTAAGCGTAAAATATCCCCGCACATCGGTGTAGGTTCCGACCCCCTCCCGCAGGGTGGTTACATTGGCAAAAGGCAGGGGCATATTGTCCGGCCCGGTGACCTGTCCACGAAACAGGTGCCACTGGCTGACCGGTACTTGTTTTTCCAGCGCTTCAGGCTGCCTGGTAACGCCGGCCGGTAAACGGGCCGGGGCAGCCTGGCTGCTGTCTGCCTGTAAACTGACCGACAGGTTCCTGGCTTGCGGCTGGCCGGGTGCGCTGAGGGTCTCCTGGCGGTCTCCCTGGATTTCTTTGCTGGCGGGGTGCCCGGTAGGGCTGCCCGTAGCAGGCTTCTTCGAAGGAATGGTACTGGTACTGGTGCCGGTACCGGCGGGCGGGCCGGGAATCAGGTCATTCGGGCGTCCCGTGGTGGTGGTGGTGGTGGAGTCAGCTGCCGGGACAGGAGCCAGCGGCTGTTCGCCGGGTGCGGCCGACTTGGTTTGCGAGGCGAGCCCGGCGTTAGGGGAGGCCGAACGGTCCAGGATGTGCAGGTAGAACCAGGCGGCGCCCGCGGCTATCACCAGCAGTACGGCGGCGACCCGCAGCCAGGGTGGCAGCAGGCGTGGGACACCCCTGGTACCGCCGGGCCGGGAAGCTTCCCGCACCCGGTCCGCCAGCCTGCTACGCAGGGCCTGAAGGTCTTCGGCCGTGCCGGGCGCCTGGGCGCCGTAGCCTTCCAGGGCATCGGCCAGAAAGGGATCCTCCAGGGCCGCCCGCTCCAGGGCATGCATGGCTGCATCGCTCAGGTGGCCGGCCAGGTACTTTTCGATGTCCTCGGCGCTGTATCGTATGGAAGAATTGTCAGCCATGCGTCGTGTGGCGTTCGCCGGTTTGTGGGGGAATAGGGTTTGGGGGCTCCTGTTTTTCCAGGCAGGCTTTCAGGTTCCGCCGGCCGTTCTGGATATAGCTGCGAACCTGGTTCCACGGCTGGCCGGTGCTGGCAGCGATTTCCTTATAGGATTTCTGCTGCAGGTAGAACTGGGTAATAGCCTGGCGCTGCTCCGCCGGGATGGTGTCCAGGCAGCGCTCCAGGCGTCCGAGCTGCTGCTCCTTTTCCCACACGCCGTTAAGATGCACGGGGTCTTCACTTTGCACAAGGGCCGGGTCGATGGCCACGGTCCTTCGCCCCTTGGCACTGCGCAGCTGCATCAGGCAGTGGTTGCGGGCCACCTGGTAGAGCCAGGCCCGGAAATGATCCACCTGGTGGCGGCCCAGCTTCTCCAGCAGTTCTTCGAACAAGTGCATCACGGCATCCCGGGCCAGTTCGCGGTCTCCGAGGTACCGCAGGCAGACCCCGTAGACCAGGTCCATGTACCGCTCGTAAAGCACGCCCACTACCGTAGGCTGCCGGGTCTCCCGGTAGCGGTCCAGTAATTCCTGGTCGGACAGGTCGCTGGTATCGGAGGATTTCAGGAAGGCCACCTGTTAAAATTAGCCATTAGTTCGACACGAACACCGGCCTGGCTCATTCGGGACCAGGCTGGCTGTAACATCCGGCCACCGCGACGCGTTTGCTACAGTAGGCCGGTTTGATGGGTGGGGGGCCTCCGCTCAGGACCCGGCACCAAGATTGTCGTGCTAACAGCCGGTTAGCCTAGCGGGCTCCGTGTCTACGGAGCCTTTTTCGTGTGGCTTATTGTTTTTTTCCCCGGATCCGGCTTAGGGTCTCCACGGCAATGCCCAGGTAGGAGGCGATGTATTTGACGGGGACCCGGTTGGCGAGGTTCGGGTTGTGTTCAAGAAAACGCTGGTAACGCCGCCGGGCATTGGGGATCCGGCAAATGAAGGCCCGCTCCTCCGCGTCCCGGTAGTATTGCTCCAGGACTTTGCGGCCTACAATGTTCATTTCGGCAAAATGGTCGTAGAGGTGTTCCAGGACCGTGTATTCCACGGCAGCCAGTTCGCAGTCTTCCAGTGCCTGGATATATTCGGGGGATGGCTCATGCAACGCCAGGCTGCGGATCGAGGTGACAATCTCCTGCTCATCGTTGATCCAGGTAGTGATTTCCCGGGAGCCTTCCCGGATAAATGCCCTTACCAGGCCCCTGCGGACCAGGAACAGGTGCCGGGCGACCGCACCGGCCTTTACGAGGTAGCGTCCCTTCTGGATCCGCAGCGGAAAGCTATGGGCGTTGATATAGTCAACCACTTCCTGGCGGACAGGATGAATGGACCGCACAAAGACGGCAATGGGGGAATTTCCCTGCGGTTCATCCCATAGGTCCGGTTTTCCGGCCGGCTCCGGGGCTTTTTTCGGAAACATCCGCGCTATTGATTAAACTAATGTAGCTATTAATGGTCAAACACCGGTTTGCTGAATAATCGGGATAGGTAATGGATTTGCAACCGGGTTGGATGCAAAATAGCGGTTTTGGTATTCCGTGCACCTGACTTTGATCATCAACCCGGTACCTACACCAGCCCGTTTGAGGACAAAAAAGCCCGGTTCTGTCCCAACTATTTGGCTCGAAATATGTTAATGTCTTGTATAATTCGTTAACTTTGAAGTAACTGCTAATCTATGATACATGTCACCCTGAACAGGGCCCGCCCTGTCAGTCATCCTGTCTATTTGCCCGCCGAGTACCATCCGACGGCGGATGTCCAATCCAAACAAATCGGAAAAGGTACCCTGATCTGGCAGTTTGCGGTCGTGCTCGAAGGGGCACGTATTGGAGAAAACTGCAATATCAACTGCCATACCTTCGTGGAGAACGATGTCGTACTCGGCAATAACGTGACGGTTAAGTCCGGGGTCTACCTCTGGGACGGCATCGAGGTGGAGGACGATGTGTTCATCGGGCCCAACGCTACCTTCGTCAACGACAATCACCCCCGCTCCAAACAGTATCCCGAAAAATTCCTGCGTACCCGGATCTGCCGGGGAGCCTCCATCGGGGCCAATGCCACCATCCTGGGCGGCATCACCATTGGCCAGTACGCCATGATCGGCGCCGGCAGTGTAGTTACCCGGAATGTGCCTCCCTTTACGATGGTTTACGGGAACCCGGCCCGGGTCATCGGTAAGGTGGACCGGAGCGGAAAACTGATTTAAATTCCGTTGGAATAAACGCGGTTCAAACTACCCCGCCTGTGGCGGGGATTTTTTTTTCCCCGCGGGGTCAGCGCCGGAAAGCGGGGTGGTGGTGTTCCAGGGTCCGTCGCAGGTATTCGCGGTCCAGGTGGGTGTAAATCTCGGTGGTGGTGATACTTTCATGGCCCAGCATTTCCTGGACGGCCCGCAGGTCGGCCCCGCCTTCCACCAGGTGGGTGGCAAAGGAATGGCGGAAGGTGTGGGGCGAGACTTTTTTGGCAATGCCAGCCTGGCCAGCCAGGTCCCGGATGATCAGAAAGATCATCACCCGCGACAGCCGGCTTCCCCGGTTATTGAGGAACAAATAGTCTTCATGGCCTTTGCGGACGGGCAGGTGCACGCGGATATTGTCCTTGTACAGGCGGATGTACCTGGCGGCACGCTTGCCCAGCGGGACCAGCCGCTCCTTGTCTCCCTTGCCGGTTACCCGCAGAAACCCCGCCTCCAGGAAGAGCTGCGAGATCTTCAGGCCGGTCACCTCGCTGACCCGCAGCCCGCAGCTGTACATGGTCTCCAGGATCGCCCTGTTCCTGCCTCCTTCGGGCCGGCTCAGGTCGATCTGGGCGATAATGCGCTCAATTTCCGCAAAACTCAGCACGTCCGGCAGCGACCGCTTCAGTTTTGGCGCCTCCAGCAAGGCCGTGGGATCCTGACTCGCGATATTTTCCAGCTGGCAGTATTTGTAGAATGCGCGTATCCCGGAGATGAGGCGCGCCTGGGAGGTACGGGTCATGCCCAGGCCGGCCACCCATTTCATGAGATGCTGGAGGTCGGACAGGACAACCTGGGCGGGTGATTTGGCGGTGCCTTCCTGCTCCAGGAAGGCCGTAAGTTTGTCCAGGTCCCGCAGGTAAGCCTCCACGGAATTTTCGGAAAGTGATTTTTCCAGCTGCAGGTACGACGTAAAGCCTTTTTTATATGCTTCCCACATGAGTCTTACAGGTGGATCGCCTTTTCCAGCGGGGTCTTTTTGCCGCCCTGCACGAGGTTCACGAAAATCCGCGAGCGGGTCACATTGACCGAATCAAAGGTCGCATGCAGGTTGTTGAAATCAATATCCAGCTCCTTGTCAGCCAGCTTGAGCTGTTCCTTTTTGCCGGTCGCCATGTCTTCCACATAGACAAAGGCATAGTCGGCATAACAGATCAGCCCCTTTTCGATGCGGAACCGGGGGTCAAAATGCGTCAGCGCACTGCTGAACTTGCTGATATCTTCCCGTTTGTTGAAGGGAAGCTTCAGCAGGTAGCCCCGGAACGTGGAGCAGTCGTTGAACTGGAGCCAGGCGTAGCTGGTATCATAGATCTTGCACTCGGTGTATTGGGGACTGATCGTGACGGGGTGGCCCAGCAGGTAAGAGAGTTCCATCTTCCGGTTATTTTCCAGGTAGCGGTTGCTCCAGATCAGGGTGTCGGGTGAACAGGCATGGGCCGTGATAAAGACATAAGACTTCCCGGGATCGGTGGACGTAAACTTGATGGAATCGGTGAGGCAGGGTTTTTCACAATAAGAGACGGGCTTTTTTTCCTTGGGGGAACAGCCGGCAAACAGCCCGAGGGCTGTCATCAGGATGGTCAGGGATTTCAGGGTCATAGACGGGTTGTTACAGGGAACAAAAATAGCCACTTGACCCGTTCCGGATAGTTTTTTCTTTTATCTTCGGCCTTCAAGCATCACCATGAAAACGAAGACTATCAACCTGCGCTCGTTTCGCCAGCGGGTCCGTTACCACAAGACCGCACTGCGCAGGTTCCTGTCCCGCCTGGAGAAGCATCCCCCGGCGCGGCTGGATGCCATGACGACCGCCGTGGAAAAGGAAGTGTGGGAGGAAGTTGACTGCCTGACCTGCGCCAATTGCTGCAAAACCATGACGCCGACGTATACGCCGGGTGATATCCGGCGCATCGCCGCCCATTTCAGGATGACGCCCGACCAGTTCCGCGCTAAATGGCTGACCCGGGAACGCAGCAGCGGCGACTGGATGAACAAATCCACGCCCTGCCAGTTTCTCAACCTGGAGAATAATAAGTGCAGCATCTATGCCATCCGGCCGGTGGACTGCGCCGGTTTTCCGCACCTGCCCAAACGCCGGATGGTAGATTACATGCATGTCCACAAGCAAAACCTGGAATACTGCCCGGCCACCTATAAGATGGTGGAGAAGATCCGCCAGCGGATTGACCAGGGCGCCGGCTCCTAACCTGCAACCCGACGCATGAAACGCGCTGCCTTACCTGAATCGATTTACCGTCTCTATGGCCAGGTCCAGCACTACAGCTGGGGGGGGTATGACTACATCCCGCAACTGCTGGGAAAAGCCAACCCCGACCGGCAGCCTTTTGCCGAATACTGGATGGGGGCCCATCCGTTGGCCGGCGCCCGCCTGGGAAAGGAGTTGCAGCCCCTCGACCAGCTGGTACGCCGCAACCCCGAGGCTGTGCTGGGGCGGACGGTGGCCGCGCAGTTCCATGAACTGCCCTACCTGTTCAAGATCCTGGATGTGCGCGATATGCTTTCTATCCAGGTTCATCCCAACAAGGCTGCCGCGGAGCGGGAGTTCGCAGCCGAGAACGCGCGGGGCGTATCCCTGACCGATCCGGCCCGCAATTACAAGGATGCCAACCACAAGCCGGAACTGATGGTGGCCCTCAGTGAATTCTGGCTCCTCCATGGCTTTAAACCCGAGGACCGCCTGCATGCCATCCTGGAGGCAGTAGAGGAACTGCGCTTCCTGGCCCCGGTCCTGGACACGGGTGGCTGCGAGGCGCTGTACCGTACCGTGATGGAAATGCCTGCCGGGGAAGTGAACCGCCGGTTGCAGCCCCTGCTGGACCGCATCGTGCCCCCGTACCAGGCCGGGGCCCTGACCCGGGATCAGGAGGATTTCTGGGCGGCCCGCGCCGCCCTGACCTTCAACCGGCCGGGCAGCATTGACCGGGGTATTTTTTCCATCTACCTGTTCAACCTGGTCCACCTCCATGCAGGCCAGGGGATATTCCAGGACGCGGGCGTTCCCCACGCCTACCTGGAAGGTCAGAATGCCGAGATCATGGCCAACTCCGATAACGTGCTGCGCGGCGGACTCACGACCAAACATATTGACGTGCCGGAACTGCTCAAGCATGTCCAGTTCCGGCCCGTGCTTCCCGACGTTCTGGAGGGGGTAGCCGGCCTGCCTGGGGAAATCGTCTACCGGACGCCGGCCCGCGAGTTCGAGCTCAGCCGCATCCGGCTGGGGGCCGCGGAGCGGTGCCAGTTCACGACCCGCAGCGGGGAAATTCTCCTGGTCCTGGAAGGACGCGTCCGCATTCATGTAGCCAACGAACTCACTTCGCTGGGCCGCGGGCAATCCGTGTTTGTGCTGGCCGGCCAGCCGGTGGAAATGAAGGCGGTGGAAAGCACCGTGCTGTTCCGGGCAACGGTCCCTGTGCACAACGGTGAATAACTCAACCGGCCATATAGGGCAATTCCTGTATTTTTGCAACGAAACGCGTAATCATGAAATTGAATAAACTGACCTGGGTGGCGTTTGGCCTGCTGTTGCTGTCCAGTTCCCTGTACCGGGTGTGGGATGCCCGGCCGCTGGGCTTTATCCCCCTTTTCTCCATGGCGATTTTCAGCGGCATGGTCATCAGGAACCGCTATGCCGCCTTCCTGGTCCCCCTGGTCTCCCTGTTTGCCAGCGACCTGCTCTATGAAGTGCTTTACCGCAGTAACCTGACGGAGATCCGCGGATTTTACCAGGGTCAGGTAATCAATTACCTGCTGATAGTCGGCACGACCGGGATCGGTATGCTGGTACGGCGTATCAACGTCCTTACCGTAACCGCTGCTTCCCTTGGGGCTCCGACCCTGTATTTTCTGATTTCCAACCTGCTGTACTGGACCGGGGGCGGCACCGATATCCGCACCCAGCTGCCCCTGAGCCGCGGGATGGACGGGCTGCTGCAATCCTATAACCAGGCGCTTCCCTTCTACCAGGGAGCGGTACTGGGTACCCTGTTTTTCTCCACCCTGTTTTTCGGGGTCTATTACCTGCTGAACCGGCCTGCTGCTGCGGCACATCGCACTGCCTGACGTACCGGGATCAACCGGCAGGGGAGTTCCTGTTTTTACATTGCAAAGATTATCGGAATAACGATAAGGGCATCCGGCTTCGGCCGGATGTACTGTTTTGGGGAGTGCCCGCGGCGAGCTGCACGTCTCAGGCCTGTTCCTCCAGGCCGGCAAACCAGTATCCGTCATGACAGCGGGTCCCGGTAACGCGGACCTCCAGGCGCCGGCTGAATAGGGGGCAATCCAGCACCAGCGTGTGGTATTCTCCGTTCTCCCCGCAGGGATCGACGCCCAGGGACACCAATTCATCCACCAGGGCGGGGGAGAGGGTCCGCCCCAGGTACCGGGGACCCATTACCGCATTACAGCTGACGATCAGGGTTTCCAGGCCGGCTTCCAGCATCCGGCTGACCAGGTTGAGCCGGTCCTGTTTCCACAGGGGCAGCAGGGCCTGCAGGCCCGCCCGGGTGCACACGGATTCTTCCCAGTCGCGGTGCGCCTGCAGGTCGATGTCCCCGAATACCGCATGGGTCAGCTGGTAGGCGGCCTTCAATTCCTGCAGCGCGCCGGTGAAGCGTGCTTCGTATTGCGGCCAGGAGCTGGCAACCAGGTGAATGGGCAGGCCCGCGCACTCCGCCTGCTGCTGCAGCAGGGTGGCGGGGATGCCATGAGACCGGGAAATCTGTCCCTCCTCATTGAGCACGTTCAGCAGGGCCGCGGGCCGGTAACCGAGGCCCAGGACCTGCATCAGCGCAAAGCAGCTGTCTTTTCCGCCGCTCCAGGAGCATACTACCTTACGGGTCATCGTCAATTGGTTGGGTGGGAATATGGGTTCAGGTGCCCGGGGAAGGAACCCTTTCGCTGGTTATCCGGGCTCGTAGCCGGTGTCTTCGATCAGGTGGCCGCCATCCGCGGCCGAGGTCGCCAGTTCGTCGCACCGGTTGTTGAAGGGATTGTCGGCATGGCCGCGCACCCAGACGAACCGGACATGGTGCTCCCGGGCCAGTTCGTGGTAGCGCGTCCACAGGTCCCTGTTTTTTTTGCCTCCCCGGAAATCCGTGGCCAGCCAGTTTTTCAGCCATCCTTTCTGTACGGCGTTGACGACATACTGGCTGTCGGAATAGATGGTCACGGCCAGCCCCTTTTTGCGAAGGGCCTCCAGGCCTGCAATGACTGCGCGCAGTTCCATGCGGTTGTTGGTCGTGTGCCTGTATCCCTGGGACAGTTCCCGGCGATGGGTTCCGCTCATCAGGATGACGCCATAACCACCGGGCCCGGGATTGCCGCGGGCAGCGCCGTCCGTGTACATCGTGATTTCGTTTGCCATCTGGATTGGATGATTCGTTCGGCGGGCAACTGGCATGCCCGGCGGGATAAAGATAAGCGGGAGGTGGGACTTGCCCGCTTAAACCTGGAAAACACCGGTCTGCAGGGCCGGCAGCTGCGGGTTGTGGCTCGCGGCCCGCAGCCCTTCGGCAATCACGCGCCGGGTATCCAGCGGATCGATGATGGCGTCGACCCAGAGCCGGGCAGCTGCGTAATATGGAGTGGTTTGCCGTTCGTAGCGGTCGCGGATTTCCTTCAGCAACTGCTGCTCCTGCTGGGGCGGCACCTCGCCGCCGCGGGCCTTCATGGTATTCACCTGGATCTGCAGCAGGGTGCGGGCGGCCTGCTCGCCGCCCATGACGGCGATCCGGGCGGTGGGCCAGGCATAAATAAAACGGGGGTCATAGGCTTTGCCGCACATGGCGTAGTTGCCTGCCCCGAAGGAGTTGCCTACGATGATGGTAATCTTAGGCACCACGGAATTGGCCACGGCATTGACCATCTTGGCGCCATCCTTGATGATGCCCGCCTGCTCGCTGCGGCTGCCGACCATGAACCCGGTGACGTCCTGCAGGAAGACCAGGGGAATTTTTTTCTGGTTGCAGTTCAGGATGAACCGGGCGGCCTTGTCGGCACTGTCGTGGTAGATCACGCCGCCCAGCTGCATTTCCCCGCGGGCGCTTTTGACCATGCGGCGCTGGTTGGCCACGATGCCAACCGCCCAGCCCTCGATGCGGGCATACCCGCACAGCAGGGACCTGCCATAATCCGCCTTGAACTGCTCGAACGCCGAATCATCCACCAGCCGCTCGATGATCTCCAGCATATCGTACTGCCTGCCGTCGGCAGGGAAAAGACCGTAGATATCCCGGGGGTCCTTGCGGGGAGCCGCCGGCTCCCGACGGTCAAAAGGATGGGCGGGCGGATGGCCCAGCATGCCCATCAGGCGCCGGACATGGTCCAGGCATTCCGCCTCGGTCTGGAAGCGGTAATCGGCGATGCCGGACAGGGCGGTATGGGTCCGGGCGCCGCCGAGGGTCTCGCTGTCCACGTCTTCCCCGATGGCCGCCTTGACCAGGTAGGGGCCGGCCAAGTAAATGGAACCATTGCCTTCCACCATCAGGGTTTCATCACTCATGATGGGCAGGTAGGCGCCGCCCGCCACGCAGGGACCCAGCACGGCAGCGATCTGGGTGATGCCCTGGGCGCTCATGCGCGCGTTATTACGGAAGATCCGGCCGAAGTGCTCCTTGTCGGGAAAGATTTCATCCTGGAGGGGCAGATAAACGCCGGCGCTGTCCACCAGGTAAATGATGGGCAGATTGTTTTCCATGGCCATTTCCTGGAGGCGCAGGTTCTTTTTGGCCGTTATGGGGAACCAGGCGCCGGCCTTGACCGTGGGATCATTGGCCACCAGAATGCACTGGCGGCCGCTCACATAGCCCAGGCCGCCGACCGTGCCGCCGGCCGGGCAGCCACCTTCCGCCTCGTACATCCCGAAGCCGGCGAATGCACCCATCTCGATAAATGGGGTTCCGGGATCCAGGAGGTAATCGATCCGTTCGCGGGCCGTCATCTTGTTTTTCTCGCGCAGTTTTTCCACCGCACGCGCGCCACCTCCCTGCCGGATTTTTTCAAGGTGTCCGGACAGGGTGTCGAGCGCCTGCCGCATGGCTGACTCGTTGGTCTGAAATTCCGCATTCATGGAGCGTAGACTTGTGGAACAAAGATAGGGCAGCGGGGAGTAATAGCCGGCCGGGGTGGCCCGGGCCCGCCAGACGGGCCATAAGGCTCCAAAGCCCACAGGTAAGTCAGGGGGCCCGGGTAGAGACCGTTCAACATATTTTGGCGGTGCGGCAGCCAAATACCTTCCAAATATGGTATCTTGGTGGTTCCTTGTCCTGTATGCCTGCTGCCGTCAAGACAGCGGATTGCCTTGTCAATTCCTACGCTTATGCCGAATGATACCACGCAGGTCCGCCTCAATACCCGGGGCGTTGACCAGAACACCTATGATGCCATTGTCATTGGATCCGGAATCTCCGGGGGCTGGGCCGCCAAAGAACTCTGCGAGCACGGACTGAAAACCCTGGTGCTGGAGCGGGGCCGCAACGTCGTCCACCTTAAGGATTACCCGACCGCCAACATGAACCCCTGGGACTTCCCGCACCGCGGCGAGATGCCCTACGCGTTCCGGGAAGAAAACCCGCTGATCACGCAGGCGGCCGGATTCGATGAATCCACGGCCCATTTTTTTATCCGGGACAAAGACCACCCCTACGTACAGGAAAAGCCCTTTGAATGGATCCGGGGCTACCAGGTAGGCGGAAAATCCCTGATCTGGGGACGTGCCTGTCCGCGCTGGAGCCAGTACGAATTCATCAACCCCGCCCGCTTTGGCTACGGCATCGAGTGGCCGATCAGTTATGAAGAGGTGGCGCCCTGGTATTCCCATGTGGAACGCTTTGCCGGCATCTGCGGAAACCGCGATGGCCTGGAAGCGATGCCCGACGGCGAATACCTGCCACCCTTTGATTTTAACTGTGTGGAGCGCGATATCCGCGACAAGTTGCGCACCGCCTATAAGGACCGTTTCATGATCCAGGGACGATGGGCGCAGTTGACCCAACCCACCGAACTGCACCTGCAGCAGGGCCGTGGCCGCTGCCAGGCCCGGGACCTGTGCATGCGCGGCTGTCCCTACGGGGGTTATTTCAGCTCCAATTCCTCCACGCTGCCCTGGGCCATGAAAACGGGGAACCTGACTATCCGCCCCGATTCGGTGGTTCATTCCATCGTCTATGATGAAGGCAAGGGGCGGGCCACCGGCGTGCGGGTTATCGACGCCCATACCAAACAGGCCACCGAGTACTACGCCCGGATTATCTTCGTCAACGCTTCGGCCTTAAACAGCAACCTGATCCTGCTGAACTCCACCTCGCACCGTTTTCCCAATGGGTTTGGCAACGACAACGGGCTGCTCGGAAAGTATATCTGTTTCCAGAATTACCGGGGCTCGGTCAACGGGGATATCGACGGTTACCAGGACAAATATTATTATGGCCGCCGGACGGCCGAGTGCATGATGGCCAATTTCCGCAATATCCACCAAAACGACCAGGACTTCGTGGGAGGCTATATGGCCTTTATGGGCGCCTGGCGGGACCGCGGCGCCGGTGATACGGCGCCCGAGCCCATCGGGGCCGCCTACAAGGAGGCCATGAGCGAGGCGGGCGGCTGGCACATGTACATGTACATGCAGGGTGAGACGGTTCCCAAAATCACCAACCACGTGGCGCTCAGCAAGACGCAGACCGATGCCTGGGGCATCCCGCTGCTGGTTACCAACGTGGCGTACGATGACAATGATGAGCGCCTGCTCAAGGACTTCCTGACCCAGGCCGCTGAAATGTTCGACCGGTGCGGGATCCGGAACATCCGGCAAAACGATAACCACTGGGCTCCCGGCCGCGATATCCACGAGATGGGCGGCTGCCGCATGGGCAAGGATCCCAGGACCTCCCTGCTCAACAAATGGAATCAGTTCCACAACTGCGCCAACGTATTCGTCACAGACGGGGCCTGCATGACCAGTACGGCCAACCAGAGTCCTTCCATCTTTTACATGACCCTCACGGCCCGGGCCGCCAACCACGCGGTGGAGGAACTCCGCAAAGGAAACCTCTGAGCCGCCCATCGGCTGGGCTGGACTACGGATAAAGTAATGAGGCTGTCTCATAATTGAGGCAGCCTCATTTTTACGGGTATTCTGAAAATTCCTATTGCGCTAGTAACGGTAGTGTTCCGGTTTGAAGGGACCGTTGCGGGAAATACCCAGGTAGTCAGCCTGTGCATCGGAAAGTTCATCCAGTTCCACGCCGATCTTGGCCAGATGGAGCCGGGCGACCTTCTCGTCGAGGTGCTTGGGAAGCACATACACCTTGTTCTCGTAGCGGTCGGCATGGCTCCAGAGTTCGATCTGGGCCAGCACCTGGTTGGTGAAGCTGTTGCTCATCACGAAACTGGGGTGACCGGTTGCGCAGCCCAGGTTGACCAGCCGTCCTTCCGCCAGGATGATGACTTCCCTGCCATCGATGTTGTACAGGTCGACCTGGGGCTTGATGGTGTCCTTGGTATGCCCGTAGGCCTGGTTGATCCAGGCCATGTCGATCTCGATATCGAAGTGGCCGATATTGCAGACAATGGCCTTGTCCTTCATCAGCCGGAAATGCTTTTCGGTGATCAGGTCGCGGCAGCCGCTGGCCGTTACAATGATATCGGCTTCCCGGACGGCATCGATCATTTTTTTGACTTCATAACCGTCCATGGCGGCCTGCAGGGCGCAGATGGGGTCGATCTCGGTGACGATCACGCGGCAGCCGGCCCCCCGCAGGGAGGCGGCCGAGCCCTTGCCCACATCGCCGTAGCCGCCTACGACGGCTACCTTGCCGGCCAGCATGATGTCTGTGGCGCGGCGGATGGCGTCCACCAGGCTCTCTTTGCAGCCGTATTTGTTATCGAACTTGCTCTTGGTGACCGAGTCGTTGACATTGATGGCCGGCACGGGCAGCGTGCCTTTGGCCATCCGCTCATACAGCCGGTGCACGCCGGTGGTGGTTTCCTCACTCAGGCCCCGCACATGCTGGACCAGTTCCGGGTATTTGTCGAATACCATGTTGGTGAGGTCCCCGCCATCGTCCAGGATCATGTTCAGGGGGCGGTCCGCCCCGCCGAAAAACAGGGTCTGCTCAATGCACCAGTCGGCCTCCTCCAGCGTCTGGCCCTTCCAGGCAAATACCCCGATGCCGGCGGCGGCAATCGCGGCGGCGGCATGGTCCTGGGTGGAAAAAATGTTGCAGGAGCTCCATTTGACTTCGGCCCCCAGCGCGGCCAGGGTTTCGATCAGCACGGCGGTCTGGATCGTCATGTGCAGGCAGCCGGCGATTCGGGCGCCCTTCAGGGGTTGGGAGGCACCGTATTCCTGGCGCAGGGCCATCAGGCCGGGCATTTCGGCTTCGGCCAGGCGGATCTCTTTGCGGCCCCACTGGGCCAGGGAAATGTCCGCCACTTTGTAGGGCAGGCTGAAATCTATTGACTTGGAAAGCGTTGACATATCGTTTGGGTTTGATCTTTCGCGGCAAAGGTACAGGGAATGGCCAAAACGGCCATGGTTCCGTCCAAATATCGGGCCCGTTAAATCCGTATCTTTAATACGTCCTTAATTCGTTCAACAAACTGACCAGCCATGTATGTGTATGATACGGTAACGGCCGCCATCCGGGGCCTGAAGGAGCGGGGGTACACCCTGGATTTCAACCTCACCGAAAATTGCCTGGTTTGCAACCAGCACCGCTTCAATCCCGCGGAATTCGAGATCACGGAAGTATACCGTTTCGAGGGCAATACCGACCCGGCTGACGAGGCGGTGGTGTTTGCCATTGAGAGTCATAACGGGCAGAAAGGGTTGCTGGTGAACGGCTATGGACCTTCGGCAGACGCCCTGAGTGCGGAAATGTCCCGCAAGCTGAGTATGCACCTGCATGGCCGGTGATCCCCCGCCACCCGCCTCAGAGGGTTCGTTCCATGATATAGTCGTTCATATAATAGCCCCCGCCGATATCAAAGTCAGCTTCACCGGTGACCCGGAATCCGAGTCTTTCATAAAATCCACGCGCCTGGTTGTGGCGGTTGACCTGCAGAACGAGGGACTGCCCGCCCTGCCTGCGGCATTCCTCCAGGATGGTTTCAACCAGGAACCGGCCTGTTCCGCGGCCCTGCTGGGAAGGCAGTACGTAGAGCTTATGCAGTTTGAAATGGCCCGGGGACATTTGCTGGAAGCTGGCAAAACCCACAGGTTCCTCCTGGTCCAGAACCAGCAGGAAACGGGCGCCGGCCTGCATCTGTTGTTGCAGGGACGCGGGACTATACATCCACTCCAGCATATAGCTCATTTGTTCGGCCGACAGGATCGACCCGTAGGTCGCAGGCCAGATCCGCAAAGTGAGATCACGGATCAGCGGGATGTCCGGCTCGCCGGCCGGCAGGATCTTAAACACGGTGGTTGGTTTGAAAGATTTGTCGCGACAGGTTGCGGTGCTCAGCCAGGTGCCGGCGGGCCAGCCTTAGGGACACCAGGAACGAAGCGACCGCCCCCAAAAATAAGGAGCCCGGGCCAAGGTAGGGGGCTACCTGCGGGGAATTTTGCAGGAACAGGAAGAAATCAAAGCTTCCGTGAAAAAAAGCGGCGGTGAACAGGCCGGCGAGCAGCAGGCCGTTGCGCCGGTCGGGCCGGAACCTGGCCCGGCCGGCCTGGTAACCCATCAGGACGGCAAAGCTGGCATGGGCCGGTACGGACAGGATCATGCGAAGCAGGGCGGTGCCCAGTCCCATCGACAGGACATAAAAGATATTCTCCAGCGTGGCGAAGCCCATGCTGATCATCACCGCATACACGATGCCGTCCAGGGGTTCGTCAAAGCTTTTGCGCCGAAAGGCATAAAAGCGCAGGACCAGGAATTTGGCCAGTTCCTCGCCCAGGCCCACCACCCCGTAACTGTAAGCGGCCAGGGAACCGGGATCCCGGCCGACATGGGGAGCCGCGGCGTCTTCCAGCCAGGCAGCCGGCAGTACCATGGCCGCGCCCAGCAGAAAGCTGGCAAGCAGGGGACCCCGCGGCTCCGCGTTATACGTATCCCGGTAAAAGAAAAACAGGCAGATCACCGCGCCGGGGGCGATGGCCAGGGCCAGCAGCATCATGTCAGCGGATTGAAGGGTAAAGATACGCCACACGGCCAGGGTCGCGGGATTGGCCTGACCGGGGTAGGGTGGGCGCCTTTTTGCTGTACCTTTCCATAAAATCCAGACCGGATGAAGCATCTTTTGTGGCTGTCCTGCTGGCTGTGGCTGGGCCTGGGTGCCGGAGCCCAGCAGTTCGGCGGCAATCCCCCCTCGCACAAATGGGAGCAGATCCAGACCGATACGGTGCGTGTCATTTACCCTGCCGGGCTTGACGCGCCGGCTACCGATATCGCCCGCGTGGTCAGCTGGCTGGCCCGCCGCCAGGCCTTCAGCCTGGGGCCGCGGGTGCGCAGGATCGACATTGTACTGCAGAACCAGACCACCCTGGCCAACGGCTACGTGGGACTGGGCCCCTTCCGCAGCGAGTTCCAGATGACACCGGACCCGGATAATTTCAGCCAGGGAAGCCTTCCCTGGCCCCGCCAGCTGGCCGTCCACGAATACCGGCACGTCATGCAGTACAACAATTTCCGCCATGGGCTAAGCAGGCTGTTTTATTACCTGTTCGGCGAGGACGGTTACCTGGTGGCGGCCAACGGGGCCGTGCCCGACTGGTTCTTCGAGGGGGACGCCGTGTACAACGAGACAGTGCTCACCGGCCAGGGCCGGGGCCGGATTCCCGCCTTCATGAATACTTTTCCCTCCCTGTGGTTGGCCGGCCGGCACGATTCTTACATGAAGCTGCGCAATGGCTCCCTGCATGACTACGTACCCAATCATTATAACCTGGGATACCTGCTGGTTAATTACGGCCGCCAGCGCTACGGGGGGGATTTCTGGACCCGGGTAACCCGGGATGCCGCCGCCTACCGGGGGCTGTTTTACCCGTTCCAGCGTGCCGAGCGCCGCTACGCCGGGGTGGATTTTCCCCGCTTCACCCGGGAGGCGTTCGCCTATTACCGGGGCCTGGTGGGAGACACCTCCGGGCGCACGCCGGGCCGGCTGATCAGCGTGCCTGACCGGGGGGCGGTGACCAGCTACCGGTACCCTTACCAGCTGGGAGGCGACAGTTTGGTCTACCTGAAAACCAGTTACCGCCGGCTGGCCTGCTTCGTGATGCGGGATGCGGCCGGGGAACACCGGATCCGGCTGCGGGATATTTCTGCACAGGACCAGTTCTCCTGCCAGGGAGGGCGGATCGTGTATGCGGCCTACCGGCCTGATGCCCGCTGGGCCTGGCGGGACTACAGCGAACTCAGGATACTGGATATCCATACCGGGCGCCAGCACACCCTCACGCGGCGCAGCAAATTGTTTTCCCCGGACCTTTCGGCGGACGGCAGCCGCGTGGTGGCCGTCGAGATGGGGCCGCAGGGAGGCAGCAGCCTGCAGGTGCTGGATGCCTCCAGCGGGCAGGTTCTGCGCCGCATTACCTCGCCGGAGGTGGCCGTATTTACGGATCCCAAATTTGCAGGGCCCGGCCTGGTCATCGCAGCGGCCCGACTGCCGGACGGGCAGATGCGGCTGGTCCGGGTTGACCTGGCCGGCGGCACCGTGGAGGGCCTTACGCCGCCGTCCCCTTCCGTGCTCGGCCAGCTCAGTGTGGACGGGGATCAGGTGTTTTTTACGGCTTCCTACGGAGGTAACGATGATCTTTATGCGCTTCGTTTGGCAGACCACCGGGTATTCCGGCTGACGGAGGATTACCTGGGGGACTATGAGGTTAATGCCCGCCAGGGAAAGCTGGTATTCGCGCGCTTCACGGCCGGGGGCTATGAGCTTCGGCGCCTGGACCCGGGGGCGTCAGCCAACCAGGAAATGAACCCGCTGGTCCTGCAGGAGGCGGTTACCCGGTTCCCGGTAGCCCTGGCCGGGCAGTTACCCCGGTTCGGCCTGGTTGCGGGCAAGGACAATGCCATAGACCTGGACACCCTGCGCCGTTTTGCAACCCACCGGTACGGGCAAAGCACCCGGCTGCTTCATTTTCACAGCTGGCGCCCTTATTACCAGGATCCGGATTTTACCTTTTCCCTTTACGGGGAAAACATCCTCAATACGCTGCAGACCCAGGTGTATTATCACTACAACCAGAACGACCGGACCAGCGGTATCGGCGCCAGTGCGGTGTATGGGGCCCTGTTCCCCTATGTGACGGCGGGCACGGAATATACCTTCCAGCGCCAGGACAGCCTGCGGGGGCTGAACCGAACCTGGGCCCAGCTGGACAGTCGCCTGGGTCTGCTGCTACCCCTCAACCTGAGCGGCGGGCGGACCTACCGGTACCTGACCCTGGGCACCAATTATGTTCTGCGCAACGAATACATTACGGGGACAGCACGCAAGGATTTCTCCAATGATCGCTTCGGATACCTGTATAACTATTTGCTCTGGCAGCAGACCCTGCCCCAGGCAGTCCAGCAGATCTACCCGCGGTGGGGGTACAGCCTGTCGGCCTATCACCGCTATGCCCTGGGCCGTTACCAGGGATACCAGCTACTGGGCAGTTCAACCCTGTACCTGCCGGGGCTGGCAGCGACCCACAGCCTACTGGTTTCCGGGAGCTTCCAGCAGCGTGACACCACGCGGCTGCTTTTCAGCAATAGCTTCGCCGGCCCGCGGGGGTATTCTGACTATTATTTTTCCCGCATGTGGCGGCTCTCCGCCAACTACCACCTGCCGCTGGTCTACCCGGACTGGGGCTTCGGCAACCTGCTGTATATCCAGCGGGCCCGGGCCAACCTGTTCTATGATTACGGCCGCGTCTATTCAAACAACAAGCTGGCATTCCGCAACCTGCGCAGCCTGGGAGCCGAACTGTACCTGGATACCCGCTGGTGGAATGAGTACCCGCTTAGTTTCGGGCTTCGTTTCAGCCATCTGCTGGATCATGAACTGGCCGGTACCACCCGTCGTAACGTCGTGGAGTTTATCCTGCCGGTTAGTATCCTGCCCAGGTAAGGCGGCCCGTCTAATAGGGGTTGGCCGGGTGGTGGCGTTGATCCCGCCGCCGCACCAGCCACTGGTTGGCTTTATAGGTCAGCCAGGCGCTGCCACTGCCCACCACGGCGCCGGCGATGACGTCGGTGGGATAGTGGACACCCAGGTAAAGCCGGGAAAAGGCTACCGAAGAGGCCCACAGGTAGGCCGGGGCGATTACGTACCAGTGCGGGTAGGCGATGGACAGGGAGGTGGCAATGGAAAAGGCTTCCGAGGTATGGCCGGACGGGAAGGAAGGGCTGCCCCCGTCGCTGGCTTTGGTAATCAGGGAGTCCGTGGTAAAGGGTCGTGGCCGGTTCACGCCGTATTTCAGGGCGATCGTAGCCAGGGAGGACACGGCAAATGATTCCGTGATGTAGAGGGCATTCTTCTTCATGGCCGGATCCTGGCGGATAAGGCCCGCCACGAACAGTGAGGCGGGCACAGCCAGGCTGATGTCGTTATTGCTGTTGGACAGGAACTGGAAAAAATGCGTGGTGCCCGGCCGGCGGTCCTCGCTGAATTCGCGCAGGATGCCGTGGTCAAAACGGTACAGGAAGGCAACCTGGGCCTGGGTGCCGGTAACGGCCAGCAGGCAGGTAGTTGCAACAACCAGGAACTTTCTCATGGTGGTAACAATTTTTTTAGAGGGCCGCAAGGCTTTCCTCGATTATTTTAATCCTGGCTTCCGCGTCGGCCTTCTTTTTTTGTTCCAACGCGATGATCTCGGGCTTGGCATTCTGAATAAAACGTTCGTTACTCAGTTTTTTATCTACGGACAACAAAAATCCTTTCAGGTAGTCGAGGTCCTTTTCCAGCTGCTGCCGCTGGGAAACCGGGTCGATCGCCGATTCGGTTTCCAGGTAAAACTTGTCCCTGCCGACCACGACGGCAAACGTATGGGGAACGGGCGTATTCACCAAGGACAGCGTACCGGCGTTCACCTGTTTTAACAAAATGGCGCGGATGGGCTCCAGGGAGGGGCCTCCCCCGGCCTGAACATACAGCTGGACGACCTCGCGGGGTTTGATCTGGTTTTTGTTGCGGGCATCGCGCAGGGCGGAGATGATTTCCTTGAGCCGTTCCCCTTCGGCCAGCAGGCCCGTGTCGGGGGCGGCCGCTGCCGGAAAAGGCCGGATTGTCAGGTCATCGCCATCGGGGCGTTGCCGCAGGCTATGGTACACCTCCTCGGTAAGGAAGGGCATGAAGGGGTGCAGCAGTTGCATCAGCTGCTCGAAGTAATCCAGGGTGTGTCGGTAGACCGGTTCATCCACGGGCTGGTCCTGCCCGGGTTTGACCCATTCCAGGTACCAGCTGCAGAAATCATCCCAGATCAGGGAGTAGACCAGCTTGAGGGCCTCGCTGAGGCGGAACTCGGCAAACAGGCCGTCCAGATCCGAGCGGGCCTGGCGCAGGCGCTGTTCGAACCAGCGCACGGCAAAGGGAAGGTCCCCGCCGGCTCCCGGATCCGACGGCCGTACGCGTGGCTCCCAGGAACGCACCAGTTTAAGGGCGTTCCAGATCTTGTTGATGAAGTGGCTGCCCTGTTCATTGCTGGATTCGTCCCAGAGCAGGTCATTGCCGGCCGGCGAGGCGATCAGGATACCGAAGCGTACGGCATCGGCGCCGTACTGGTCGATCAGGGCCAGCAGGTCCGGGGAATTGCCCAGGCTCTTACTCATTTTGCGGCCCTGCTTGTCGCGCACGATGCCTGTAAAATATACGTCGCGGAACGGCAGCTCCTTCATGTATTCAAAACCTGCCATGATCATGCGCGCTACCCAGAAAAAGATGATCTCCGGCGCCGTGACCAGGGTGCTGGTCGGGTAATAGTACCGCACGTCGGCATTGCCGGGGTGACTGAGTCCCTTAAACACCTCGAAGGGCCAAAGCCAGGAGGAAAACCAGGTGTCCAGGCAATCCTCGTCCTGAACCAGGGGGCTTCCCGGGTCGGGCAGCTGCCCGAATTTGTACTGGTAGACCTGGATGGCCTCTTCTTCGCTGGCAGCCACGACATAATTGCCGCGGGCATCATACCAGGCCGGGATACGGTGGCCCCACCAGAGCTGGCGGCTGATGCACCAGTCCTTGATATTTTCCATCCAGTGCCGGTACAGGTTGCGGAACTTGGCGGGATGAAACCGGATGTCCCCGTCCACTACCGCATTCAGGGCCGGGCCCGCGAGTTTTTTCATATCCACCCACCACTGGAGACTGAGGCGGGGTTCCACCACGGAGTCGGTCCGCTCCGAGTAGCCTACTTCGCTCTGGTAGTCTTCAGTGCGTACCAGGTGCCCGCGTTCGGCCAGGTCGCGGACGATTTTCTTGCGTGCGGCGAACCGGTCCTCGCCCACATAGATCTGGGCGGCCTCGCTGAGCGTGCCATCCTCGTTCAGGACGTCGACGGTTTCCAGGCCGTGCTTCTGGCCCAGCTGGTAGTCATTCATGTCATGGGCCGGGGTGACCTTGAGGGCACCCGTCCCGAAATCCATGGTTACATATTCATCAGTGATGATGGGGATGCGGCGGTTGATCAGGGGGACATACGCAAAACGCCCGTGCAGGTGCCGGTAGCGTTCGTCGCCGGGATGGACGCAGATGGCCGTGTCGCCCATGATGGTCTCGGGGCGCACCGTGGCGATGACAATACTGTTGGAGGCCCCGCCGTCCAGGGGCAGGGGTTTGCCGTCCGGGCCCTCCAGCTGGTAGCGCAGGTAATACAACTGCTGCTGGGTGGGTCGGCGGATCACCTCCTCGTCACTCAGGGCCGTCCGGGCCCGGGGGTCCCAGTTGATCATGCGTTTGCCCCGGTAGATATATCCTTTGTTGTAGAGGTCCACAAAAACCCGGATGACGCTGCGGTAATAGTCCGGGTCCATGGTAAAGGCCGTCCGGTCCCAGTCCAGGCTGCACCCCAGCTTGCGCAACTGCTGCAGGATGATGCCACCGTATTTTTCCTTCCACTCCCAGGCGTAACCCAGGAACTCCTCGCGGCCGAGCTGACTCTTGGCGATACCCCGTTCCCGCAGCATCTGGACCACCTTGGCCTCCGTGGCAATGGAAGCGTGGTCGGTGCCGGGTACCCAGCAGGCGTTCTTACCCTGCATGCGGGCGCGGCGTACCAGGATATCCTGGATCGTGTTGTTCAGGCAGTGTCCCATATGCAGGACCCCTGTCACATTGGGAGGGGGTATCACGACCGTGTACGGCTCACGCTGATCGGGGGTGCTGTGGAAATAGCGCTTTTCCAGCCAGTGGCTGTACCATTTCTGTTCGCTGTAGCTGTGATCAAAATTCCGGGATAGTTCCATAAAGCCGCAAATTTACCGGCTTTTGGGTAGATGAGGAAACCCGTCGGCAGGGTTGGGAAGTCAGGACATCTTGTTTTTCACCTCTTCACAAATGTACTGCCCGCCTCCGTGTACTTCCAGGATGGCGCGGGTCATTTCCTGAAAGGATGAGTTTTTGGTTACATAACCCCGTGCCCCGGATTCCAGCATTTTGCGGGCGTAGGTGGGCTGGTTGTTCATGGAAACCCCGATGACCCGGATGCCCTGGTTGGCGGCCGTGATGCGCTGGGTGGTTTCAAACCCGTTCATGGGGGACATGTTCACGTCGATCAGCATGACGTCAGGTATGAGATCCAGGGCGCTGTCAATGGCCTGCGCCCCGTTGGCGCATTCCCCGATAATGACAAATCGTTCGTCCTGCTTGAATAAAAGGCTCCAGGATTCCCGGACAAGTTGGTGGTCATCTACGAGAATAATTCGGATCGGCGGTTGGCTCATCAGTAGTGCAGGTTTTGACTTCAGGTGTTACCGGGACGGAAATTCGCGGCAAAAAAACTATGCGTTCATATCAGGGTCAATAGGCGGGAGGGGTAGCCGGGATACGGGTGACCAGTATGCCAGGCGGGACCCTGCCGGGTTTATGGTAGTAGAGCGCTTAACCAATTGATTCTTATCCTATTGATTAGTAGGGCCGGGCCGGTTAAGGCAGGGTATCGGAAAATCCCCTATTCTCCAATAGTAAAAATACTGAAAACTAAAGTAGTATTACTTAGTTGATTTACCAAATAAGGGAGGTAATTTTTTTATAATCTTCAAGCAGGCAAGCGGCTAACTACAGGATGCGGGCGGTGTCCGAAAGGTTGGGCCGGGCGGGCTTTGGTGGCCGGGAGCCGGATACGCCGGGGCCCGGCCGCATGGCAATTTTTTGTAGTTTCCGGTTTAAACAACACCTGATGCAAAAGGAAATCACCTCCTGGTACAGTCCGGCCCTGAACAAGGAAATGCCGGTAGCTGTCTACGGTCATTATGGTTTCGCCCTGCTGATGATTCCCACGGCTGCCGCAGACTACCTGGAATACGAACGCTTCGGCCTCATCGAATCCATACAGCCTTTCATCGATGCCGGCAGGCTGAAGGTCTATTCCGTCAACAGTATCAATACGGAGAGCTGGCTGAATGACGGCATGGAACCGCGTCACAAAATCCTGCGCCACCGGCAGTACAATGATTACATCACCGGGGAGGTCCTGCCCTTCATCCGCAACCACAGCAGCTGGGATACCCCCGTGATCGCCTGCGGGGCCTCCTTCGGGGCGCTGCACAGCATGAACCTGTTCCTGAAACGCCCCGACCTTATTAACGGGGTGATTGCCATGAGCGGCGTATACGACCTGACTGAATACACCAAAGGGTATTACGACGAAGATGTCTATTTCAACAGCCCCCAGCATTTTATGTCTAACCTGAGCGATCATGCGATCCTGGAACAGATTCGCCAGAGCCAGCACATACACATCCTGGCCGGCAGCGGGGCCCATGAGGACCCGGAAGCCTCCCGGCGCTTCGCCGGCATACTCTATAGCAAAGGAATCTGGTATGAGCTGGACATCTGGGGACCCGAATGGCCCCATGACTGGAATACCTGGCGGGCCATGCTGCCGCATTACCTGGGAACCCGATTCTAATGGCCTGACCGGCCCCGCGCGGACTCGGCCTCCCCGGTGAGTTCCCGGAGCAGCTCCAGGAATCGGCTGCGCGCGATCATGCGGGCCCCCAGGCTATCCAGATGGGCTGTATAGACCTGACAGTCGATCAGGGCTACCTGCTCGGCCTGCAGCTGGTGCACATAGCGGACAAAGGCCAATTTGGAGGCATTCGCCCGGAGGCTGAACATGCTTTCCCCGAAGAATACCCGGCCCAGCCGCAGGCCATAGAGGCCACCCACCAGCTGGTCCTCCTGCCAGACTTCGGCGCTGTGCGCGATGCCCAGTTCGTGGAGCTGGATATAGGCCTGTTCCATCTCGCCGGTT
The DNA here is from genome assembly GCA_035549175.1 of Chitinophagaceae bacterium. Lineage (GTDB taxonomy): Bacteria > Bacteroidota > Bacteroidia > Chitinophagales > Chitinophagaceae > DASTSN01. The sequence goes on from DASZRL010000023.1 coordinate 28,094, forward strand.
ATCCAGGTTCCATCCTGGCCGGCGCGCGGCACCGTCCGGCAGGCCCGGATGACCTGGGAGAATGCCTGGTTCACCGTAAAGCGCCAGGCCGTGCGGCGCAGCAGCGTGCGCATGCTCCGGCTCACCCGCAGTTCCTCCGGGAACAGTACGAACCGGGGGTCAGGCGACCACCATAGAATGTAATCCCCCTCGTACCAGGGGAAGATGCCCTGGCGGTAGGCAAGCAGCAAGCGGGGCACGGAGAGATCTCCGCCGATCGCCAGCAGCCCGTCGGGCTCGGCCTCCCGGACCGGGGGAAAGACCAGTTTGTCACTGAGAACGCTGACTGCCATGACTCAAAGTACGGACCCCGGAACGCCGGCTCCAAATTTTAATCGAAGATTTTACCCGGGGATAAGTAAGGGTGCGGAGAGGAATCACCGGAGGCAGGTGATCATTCCGTCATCACCTCCACGGTGGCCCCGATGCCCCGTTCGGTAATGGCGTCGCAGAGTGGTTTAAGCTCCTCGTAGCTGCCTTGTTTGACGGCGTATTTGCCCCGGAAATGGATGATATAAGAGCATTGCTCGGCCTGTTCGTAGGAGTGGCCGCAGACCTCCATGAGGGTTTCGATGACCCATTCAAAGGTGTTCACCTCATCATTCCAGACGATCAGGTGACAGGGTTCGTCCACCGAGGTGAGCAGCTCCGTTTCTTCCCGGAATTGGGTATGTGTATCGTGGTGGATGGCCATGCAGGAAAGCTTCCTGCAAAACTATATAAAAATTGGCGCTTCCGGTAGCGTAAATCTACCGGGCGTGGGCCGGGAAGGCGGGCGGGGCACCGGGCGGGAAGCAAACTAACCGGCTGAGCAGCAGTGGCTAATCCAGCATAAGCCCGGCCCGGCTCCCCGGTTACCCGCCGACCGATAACTCCCGGTGGTTGGCCTGACGGGCAGTCCGGAGTTACTTGGCATGGAGTAAAAAAATTTGTCTGGAAAATACAGCCCCTTATCTTTGCACTCCCATTGAAAATCGGGAGTTTAGCTCAGCTGGTTCAGAGCATCTGCCTTACAAGCAGAGGGTCGGCGGTTCGATCCCGTCAACTCCCAC
>DASZRL010000024.1:0-22721 GCA_035549175.1 Chitinophagaceae bacterium
CATAGGGAACCGTCTTCAGGATCGCGTCACCCACGCTGGTTGCCGCGGTCGAGAGCGGCGCGTAATCCAGTGGCGCGCTGAACTGCTGCCCGTCATGGATCATCCAGGAGATAAGCTTCACCATCTTGGTCACGCGGTCCAGGCTGCGCTTGTTGTAGTTTTGTTCCTTGTACAGTACGATCCAGGAAAACCCGGAGATCGGGTACCCCTGGGCGGCTTCCGTATTGGTCAGCGACACCTTGGAATCGGCCGGGATGTTGATATCCGCAGCGGCTGTCACGCTGGCAATATTGGGAACAATGAAATTGCCTGCCTTGTTCTGTACCTTGGCGTAGGGCATCTTGTTCTGGATGGCGTAGGCCAGTTCAATATAGCCGATGGCACCTTCGGTCTGTTTGACCGTGCCGGCGACTCCTTCATTCCCCTTACCCCCCAGGCCGGTGGGCCAGTTCACGGAGTTGCCCTTGCCCACCTTGCTTTCCCATTCCGGGCTGACCTTGGTCAGGTAGGTGGTGAAGATGTTGGTGGTGCCGCTTCCATCCGAACGGTGCGCGACCAGGATGGGCGTGGCGGGAAGAGTGACCCCCGGGTTGGCCGATGCGATCTGTGCGTCGTTCCATTTGGTAATCTTGCCCAGGAAAATATCGGCGATCAGGGCCGGGGTCAGCTTCAGGGTATCCTTCACCGTCGGCAGGTTGTAGCTTATTACCACGGCGCCGGCTGTAACCGGGATATGCAGTACCGGTGCGCCGGCAGCGGAATCCTGCGAAGGGTTCAGGGGGGCGTCGGAGGCACCGAAATCCACGGTCTTATTGGTCAGTTGCAGGATGCCTCCGCCCGAACCGATGGACTGGTAATTGACTTTGAGGCCGGTGGCCTGGTTGTATTGGGAAAACATTTTGGAGAACAGGGGGTTGTCAAAGGTGCTGCCCGCCCCCAGGAGCATGTTGTCGTCCTGGCTGGACTTGCCCTCTCCGGAGGTGGATCCGCCACCGCAGGATACAAGGCCCACGAGCAGGGCCAGTCCGGCTGCGCGGATGATCCCTTTGAATACTGATACCGTTTGTTTCATATGTTATTGCTTGAATTGATGAATTGGATTGTTTATTTTCCAAAGATGAAATAAAAGGTCATCCGGTAGACCAGGTCATGGTCCGTGTTGTTCAGGCCCTGCTGGGATTTATACCGGGTATACCAGATATTGGGCATGAAATGCACGTTGTGCGCCGGGGTGAAATCCAGGCCGGCCGTAATGAACTGCTCCCGGCTGTTGGGTTCATAGGTGCTGGACAGGCCGGTGTACTTGGGATACCGGGCGGCATCATATTCCACGTCCGGGTTGTAGGCGTCAAAGCGGGCAAAGTAACCCAGCCGGCCGGGTTGGATATCCCCGTGTACGTACAGGGAGATACCTTCCGCATCTGCACTCAGGGTGTCCTGCTGGCTGCCCAGTATCCCGATGACGTCCTGTTTTCCGTGGTTGATGAAGGCTTCCACGCCGACCGTCAGGGAGGGGGTGGTATAGGCGGCAAATGCCTTCACCATGTTGCGGGAATGATGGAACTGGGAGGTCCAGTTCAGGCGCTGGTAATCGGCGTACAGGTCAAATACCAGGCGGCGGTCCAGGAAGTAGGCGTAGACGTCACCGTAAAATGTCTTGAAGTTGTCGGATTCGGGTTTAGCCTGGTTACTGTTGCCCACCATCAGGTTATATCCGAAATTTCCCTTGGCGTCGAAGCGTCCCTGGAGTTCGGCGCCCAGGTCATAGGAGGGAAGCCGCCGGATATCGGAAATCGTACGCTCCACCGAACGGTACCCCCAGATTTTTTCGGTCAGCAGCGGGAAGGTGGGTGGCGCCACTTCGCCCACAACCAGGTCGGTCCCTTTCCAGATATTTTTCCAGCGGATGTTGGCCAGCTTGATATAAAAGCTGAGTTTGTTGTTCTGCAGGAGGTCTCCGCTGGGGCTGGCGGAAGAAACCGGGTTGCCGGCCGGAAAATTGTCCTCAGCCGCCAGCAGCAGCTCCGCGGAGAATTTCCGGGAAATATTGTAGTCGTAACCCAGGTAAATACGGCGGAACTGGAAGGCGGAACGGTTGGCCGGGATACCCGTGTACTGGTTGGCACCACCCCGCTTCAGGGAATCGCTGTGGGTCTTGTAATAATAATCCCCGAAGGCATAGCCCCAGATACGGCCCGAATTCGGGCTGCCGGCTTTAAAGGCCGAATCGGAGTTGAGCAGGAATTGGGCTTTCAAAGAACTGGCCAGGCATAGAGTGGCAAGTACACAGGATACCCGCAGGAATCCCCTGTTTTGTAGCATAGTAGTAGAGTTTGCAGTTTTTAAGCAAGGCTTGCGCCTTGTGTGATCGGGCACAAAAGTGGCAAGGGGCAATTATGGGAATGTTACGCCAGTATTACCTTAATGTTAACAAAGGCCCTGTCAGCAAAGCACAAGTTGATTTACAGCGGGCAGGCCGGGTGGCAGGGAATCCGCAAAAGGCCGGCATCGTTTCAGGTCCGGGGCAGGCGGCGGGGTGGTCAGGCCGTAAAGGCATGTTCCAGGGAGCGGTTCTCTGTACAGGCCTTTTCGAACAGTTCCACCGCGTTATTGGTGATGCGTTTGAGGTTGTTCAGGAGCCCGGTTTTCATATCCCGGTCCTTCTCTTCCAGGAAATGAAGGAAGTTCATCCGGTTTATATCGATCAGCCACAGGGGCAGGCGGATCATGTATTTGTTCAGGCCATCGTTGTTTTCGTACTCGGTCACCATGAGTTCCTTGATCTCTTCAATCTTGTTCAGTAATGCCTCCTCGTGGTTACCGAAGGATTCTACGGTGGAGGACTGAATCTCCTGGCAGATCTGGTTGATTTTTTCTGATGGATTCATACTGAAAATTTTTTGAAGGTGAAAGGCGGAATTTTCAGTAGGTGGAATTTTGATCCGGTTAAAAACCGTACGTACCGCAATTAAAACCATTTTGGGCTCGAAAAGATCAACCGCCCGGGCCGGGCGAGTACGCGGCTGCCCGGCGGCGCCGTCCCGGCATCAGAAGGCCACCGATCCGAAGGAGATAAAATTTTGAAATTGAATCAATTGGGAAAAAGGAAAGCCCCGGCCAGCCCGGATCCGGTCTCATGTTATCAAATTATTAAGTCCGTGTTAAGCCGGAAGCCGGACCCTTCCCGCGGCCGGTTACGATACCCATTGGAAGGGGCTGCCTGAAGGCAGGTGCGTCACCGGCAGCCCCGGCACCTTGGGCTGCAGCCAGTCCACCAGCCACTCCATGCCCGGCTCCTCGCTCGCGCAGTGACCCAGTATTACCAGGCAGGTCTTGCCCCCGGCAAGGCGGAGATCGCGGATAAATTCTGCGGTCTCCCATTCATGGACTTCTCCTACGACCAGTACATCGGGGTGCTCCTTCAATACCAGGCCGATCTGCATCTCTCCGCCCGCCGCACCGGGCAGCAGACCGATCCGGCTGCAGGGTTGATCCAGGTTGCCGATCACCCGCACAGGCCCGGTACCGAGGGTGGATTGCAGGTGGTGAACGAGGTCCCTGAAGGGTGTCACGGGCAGGTTCAGTACCAGGTCACCCGGTTTATAATAGGGAAGCCAGCCGGTTTTACGCAGGACGCCGTAGCCGATTCCATCGGGCTGATGACGGTGCCAGTTATCGTGAAACCGCCACACGGCGATTTGATGCCGGCTGAGCAGTTCCTGCTTGCGGGCGACCAGGTCGTTTCCCGGAACCCAGGAGGGATCATCCAGGTGATTGTAAAAGGTGGGCTCATGCGCGATGATAAAATTGGCGCCCGCCCGGGCGGTGGCTTCAATAATCTCCCAGGTCGCGAACATTGTGGTCACAATGCCGGTAACGGTCTGGCTCCCGCTGCCACTTTTCAGGGTATCTACCGTCGTAGCCGGCGGCGTTCCGGGGATTTCCTTCAGGATGATATCAATGACTTCCTGCACCGTGTAGGACCGGCTCGGGGCAGGTTGGGCAGCCAGGGCCCGGAGGCCCGGCAGGGCGGTCAGGGCGGCGCCGCCCGCTGCCAGCAGGGTGCTTTGCAGGAAGGCCCGGCGCCCCGGTCCGGCGTTGCGTTTTTCGCCGGTAGGAAAATAAGGGCTCATGGGAAGGACGTTTGGTTCCCGGTAAATATAAGGCTTTACAAAGTAGGCAGACAGGATGGCGGGACTCCGGAATTAACAGGCCGGAAGCTGGATGAACGGCTGGAAAGCGTATTTTCACTGCAAAGAATGCCGTGATGAAAACAGTTACTGGGTATAATCGGAAAACCGGTCCGGTTTATGTGGCCTGCCTGCTGGGCTGGCTGGTCTGCTGGTCCGCCATGGCCCTGGCGCAGGACTGCCAGCTGAAAAAGACCACGGATGAATTTACCCGGGAGCCCAAACTATCTACCGGTTTTTTCACTGTACAGAACGTGACGCTGAGTATAGATGCGGACAAACGGGATATTGATTTTTTCTTTTCGGTGGGCGGTCACGACAAGTGCTTCGACACGAATTCCGAGCTGCTGATCCTGTTCGAGGGGAACCGGACCAAGAATTTGTTCCGCAACAGTGGCAGCATGAACTGCGACGGGTTGTTCCATGTTACGGTGCACAACGGGCCGGAGGCACCCTATATACTCAAGCGCCTCTCCACCCTGAAAGTGGCTTCCCTGAAGTTCACCGGCAACAATAAATCGGAAACTCTCATTACCCTCAACCCAGCGCAGCAGCAGCTGCTCATGAACCAGGCGGCATGTATGGCGCGTGACGCCGGAACCCTGGTGCAATAATTCCTGCCTAGTGGGTCTTCTTCCCGAAGGCCATTTCCCCCGCGCGGATCGCGACCGGGAGTTCGTTTTCACGGGGCGGCACCGGGCAGTTGTATTTACCGACCACGTAGGCGCAGTTCGGGTTGTAGGCTTTATTGAAATCGATCACCAGGCTCCCGTCCCGGATATCGGACATCCGGAAATCCAGGTACCTACCGGTCGCATAGCTCTCCTGGCCGGTGGTCAGGTCGGTGAAGGGGAGAAACAGGTAATCCCGGTACTGGTCATCCTGCATCAGGTCCTGGGATTGGTAGACAGCCAGCTGCAAAGCCGTGTCGTGGATCGAAAAATGGACCAACCCGTAGACGCGAAAGATTTTCTTGATGGGGCCGGAGGTTTCCATCCTGAACCATGGCGTGTGGTCGGTCTTCTCAAATCGTGCCCGCACGCGGTAGGCGGGATCGGCCGCAAAGAACCGGAAGAAGGCCGTATCGGCGCCGCGGATGACGTCATGGTGGGCCATGTAGTCCTGACGGAACAGGGCCAGGGAATCCGCATAGGATTGCGGAAGCTGGGCGCGGGCCGGGATGGTTCCCAGGACCAGCCAGATCATCCAGAGGCGGGCGGTAGGCAGGTGTTTCATTATTTGGCGGATGGGTCGGTGGAAGGCAGCCGCTCGGGCAGATAAATCTCCGCCATCATGCAGCGGGCACTGCCGCCCCCGTTTTGTTCAATGACTTCCAGGGGCGAATGTACGATCCTGCCATATTTATTCAGCCGGGCCACCTGCCCGGGCTCCAGGCTGCCAAACGCCTGGCTGGACATGACCAGGAGTTTTTCCCCGCGGTGGTTTTCCACCTGGAGCAGGTTGCCGGCAAAGTGCGCCATCTGGTCCAGGCTGATGGGGATGATTTCCTTGCCGCTCTGCCGGATGGTATCTTCCAGGGCCCTGCGCTGCGGCAGCTGCCGGACGGCTTCCAGGCAGACCAGCACGAAGCGGTCTCCCACGCACATCAGGACATTGGTGTGGTAGATCGCCTGACCCTGTGCATCCGTGGCCTCAAACAGGACGGCCCGGTAGCCCAGCTGACGGCACCAGTCTTCCAGGACCTCCTTTCCGGTCCTCGCGGACAGGCAGGCATAGGCAATCCGGTGGTCCCTGTCCAGCACCATGCTCCCCGTGCCTTCCAGGTACATGTCCCGGCCCTCATAGCCGCTCAGATCACGCGTATTCCTGACCTCGAAGCGCCTGGCGACCTCCGCCAGCACGGCGGGTTTTCGTTCGCGCCGGCGGTTGACAGCGAACATGGGGTACAGCACGACCGTGCCGTCCTCGTGAAAGGATACCCAGTTATTGGGGAAGATCGAGTCCGGTGTAGGTGGCTCGGGGCTGTCCTGCACCACGGTAACGTCCACTCCCTGCGCGCGGAGCAGGTCCACGAACCGGTCAAACTCCGCAAGAGCCCTGTCCGCAATGTCCGGTTCATGGCCCGGGGTCTGGAAGGCATTATTGACGGCCGTTTCAGGGTTATAGCCGAACTGTACCGGCCGGATCATCAGGATATGTGAGGTGGTCTGCATATGTTTTAGTTGAGATGAGCAGCGGGTTTATTGGGCCGGTTCATCGCGGAGCAGGGGCAGGCTCATGCAGTGGAATCCGCCCCGGGCACGGGACAGTTCCGCCGAGGGCATCAGGATCAGCGTGTCCCGGAGCTGGTCGGGTTCCAGGCTGCCGGACTCGAACTGCCCGATCAGGTCATGGACATCCACGATGGAAAAACCATTGCGGCGAAAGGCCTCCACGGTCTTGTCATTGCGGTCATAGCCCAGGACCACGCCTTCGCGGAGTGCCAGCAGGTTGCAGGAATCAGTCCATTGTTCCCGGGCATCGTAGGGGAATTCATTATTCCCCGAATAGATGAAACGGACCTTTTCGGAGCAGCCCAGGTCATTGCGGCTGATGTCGCTCAGCAGTTCTTCCAGGCTGTCGAAATAAACCGGCTGGTCAATATTTTTCCGGCTGAACTGGATAATGCGGATCTTTTCGTCCTTTCGGGTGGTCTCCAGGGTGCGCTGGACCGGATCGGCGTCCTCCATGCGGATCGCTTTTTTGGAAAACTGCCCCAGCATGACCCATACGTTGCGCTTGACCTGGGTAAAGACCGTATCGATGTGCATGAAGTCCCTTTTCTTGGGAATCTTCACCACGGTGATCTTACGGACCAGCTTTCGGTCGAACAGGATATTGATGACGCGATGGGCCGCCTCCAGGGTGGTCCGTTCGCTCACCCCGATCAGCACGTGGTCCCGGGATACCACCATCACGTCCCCGCCTTCCAGGGTGATTTTTTTGTCATCCCCGTCCCTGGGCAGCAGGAAATGGTGAAAGGTGTCGGGTATTTCGATCACCTTGTCGCGGTACCCCGCAAACAGGGGATGATTGAAAAATATATACTTGGCCAGCAGGGCTTCCCGGGTGCGGGCCTTCTTGGCCGGCTTGTTCAGCAGGATATGGTCGTTGATCACGATCCCGATGTCCCGGGTAAATATGAAATTGGGGATCGGCGGGAAGAGCATCTTGTCTTCTTCCAGGCTGCCGCTGATGAAGACCCGGGCCAGCCGCACGGGGTCGAGCTGGTAGAGGGCCGTCTCGGTTTCGATGGAGCAGCCTTCGATGGCGCAGACCGAGGCCACGAGTTTGATGCCAAGTTCCCGGTCGGCGAGGATTTCCTCCAGCAGCCATTGCAGTTCCACCACCTTGTCGGAGCGGAAAAAGGCCGGATGCCCCGGTTTGTAGAATGCCCGACCGGCCCGGGGATCATCTATCTCCTGCAGCCGGCCCCGGATCTTGCCGGGGTCCAGGAAGTACAGCAGGATCTTGGTATAATAATCGTATTCCTTCCTGCGGATGGTATCCAGGTGCACGATGTCCTCGAAAAGCCAGTCCTGGGCCTTGGAGGGAACGACCTTTCCCAGGCCGCTATCCGGGCTGTGTACAAGCAGGCGGCGCAGGGTGCCGATTTCGGAAGTAACGGAAATAGGGGATGAGTTGGCCATACCGATTAATTTAATTGGAATAAGGATGCTGTTGAACGTCTGCGGGAATGGAAAAGCCTAATCCGGAATGTAGAAATTGGCCGGAAGAAGATCGGCAAACCGGGCAGACCAGCAGGTAAACAATTCCGTATGCATAACCTGTAATTGCCCTGCAAAGGTAGGCTTTTGCCTTCCGAGCGCCAAAAGGCCCGGCATGGCGGAGGTTACATGAGCTCGTGTGCCGCCAGCACGGGAACGGAACTGTGGTAGACCAGCCTTTTGGTATGGGAGGTCCGGAAGAACTGGCCGATCCCGGTCCGGTACCGCGGAATGGTGATGATGAGATCGATGTTTTTATCCGTCACAAATTGCTCGATGGCCTCATGAAAGTCATTCATTCCGATGAAGTAGAACTCCGGGCTGAATTCGGCAAACATATCCTGCATCCGGGTGCGCTCCTGCTGCACTTCCTCGGTCAGGGCCACGTAATGCTCGCTGTTTACGTTGACAATATGCAACTGGGGTTTGAAATATTCCAGGACCGTCTTGATGAACCGGGTCGGGGTGGAGGCCTCTACGTTTTTAAAATCGCTGGTCAGCACGATGTTCCTGATTTCCCGGAACGTCGCGTCAGGGGGTACGATCATAACCGGACAGATATTCTTGTCGGTAATCTTCAGGGTATTACTGCCGATGAGAATCTGCTGGAGCGGGGATTTTCCCGTAATGCCCATCACGATCAGGGTGGCTGTTTTCTGGTAAGCCAGGCGTTCCAGACAATCAATCAGGTCTTCCCCCATTTCCTTGACCACCTCGATATGGCGGTCTCCCTTGGCTTCCAGTTCCTGCTTGAGGCTTTCCAGGTATTCACCGGCATTGTCTGCTTCCTCCTTGTCCTCGAACATGTGATACAGGATGATGCGGGTATCAGGCTGCTCCTTCAGCATCTGGGCAGCATATCGCGCGGCGTTCAGGGAGGTTTCCGAAAAATCAATCGGGACAATAACCGTTTTCATGACAAGTTGGTTTTGATGCCCCGTTTCCGGGGTCAATAGCAGCGTGAAAATAAGATAATTTTCTGCAACCCCTGAAAAGGATTTTTGCTTGACGTAACCAGGCGGACAGGTGCAAATCATCACGATTTGAAAGTCACAAAACGGCAATTGATTTTTTTAAAACACGATTCTTCACTACCTTTTGCGCCCGGTTTTTGGGCCCCGATGCCGGCTGTTTGCGACGGCACCTCGTCTCCTTCGGGTGGACTCATCCAGGGAGGCAGCCGGCCAACAGGCCGTCCGGTTATTTTGAAAAAAAATGCATATGAAAAAAACTTTGCTTCTGATTAGTTTGGCATGTTGCCTTTCCTGCTTTGGGCAGGCAGACAAAAATTCCCGACCCGCCATCATTCCCGAACCGGTATCGCTGACCCGGCAGGCGGGCACCTTTACGCTTAAGAATAATGCGGTGATCAGTGTATCCGGTACAGACGGCGATGCCATGAAGGCGGCCGCCTATCTGTCCCGCGCGCTCAGTGTCCCTACGGGTTTCAAGGTAACCACCCGGCAGGGTGCCGGTCCCGCCACGATCCAGCTCAACCTGCTGAAATCGGTCAATAAGGAGATCGGTGAGGAAGGATATGTACTCAAGGTGACGCCCCAAGGCGTTACGATTGCCGCAAATAAACCGGCCGGACTTTTTTACGGGGTGCAGACCCTGCTGCAGCTGCTGCCCAAGGATATCGAAAGCCCTAAGGCCGTTTCGGGGGTAGCCTGGACCGCACCCTGCGTAGAGGTCACTGATTACCCTCGGTTCGGCTGGCGCGGGCTGATGTTTGATGTGAGCCGGCATTTTTTTACCAAAAAGGATGTGGAGGCCTATATCGACCAGATGGTAAAGTATAAGCTGAACCTCCTGCACCTGCACCTGACGGATGACGAAGGCTGGCGCATTGAAATTAAGAGCCTGCCCCGGTTGACTTCCGTAGGAGCCTGGAACGTGAAAAAGGTGGGCACCTTCGGCGAGTTTTCAACTCCGGGTCCGGACGAGCCCCGCAACTATGGCGGATTCTATACCCAGGATGATATCCGGGAGCTGGTCCAGTATGCCAGAGACCGGTTTGTTAATATCCTGCCGGAAGTGGACATACCCGGACACAGCCTGGCAGCCGTGGTTTCCTATCCGGAACTCTCCTGTACGCCCGGAGCGGAAAATTACCACGTACGCAGCGGGGAAAAGATTATGGAATGGCCCGAGAACGGCCATTTTTACGGCCTGGTGGACAATACGCTCTGTCCGGCCAATGAGAAGGTCTACACCTTCCTGGATAAGGTGTTCACCGAGGTAGCCCAACTTTTCCCCTTCCCGTATATCCATATCGGCGGCGACGAATGTGCCCGCAACTTCTGGGAGAAGAGCGATGCGATCAAGGCCCTGATGCAGCAGGAAAACCTCAAGACCATGGATGAAGTGCAGAGTTATTTTGAAAAGCGGGTGGAGAAAATCGTGGAGTCCAAGGGCAAACGGGTTATCGGCTGGGATGAGATCCTGGAAGGTGGCCTGGCGCCGAACGCAGCCGTCATGAGCTGGCGGGGTATCAAAGGGGGCATCGAGGCTGCCAAGATGGGCCACGAAGTCGTGATGAGCCCCACCACATTTGTGTACCTGGACTATATGCAGAGCGATCGCGTGACGGAACCGCCGGTTTACGCCACTCTGCGGCTGAGCAAAACCTACGAGTTCGAGCCGGTGCCTGACGGCGTGGACGCTAAATACATCAAAGGCGGACAGGCAAACCTGTGGACGGAGCAGGTCTATAATATGCGCCATGCCGAGTATATGACCTGGCCGCGCGGCCTGGCCCTGGCTGAATCCGTGTGGAGCCCCCGGTCCAAGAAGAACTGGGATGATTTTGCCAACCGGGTGGAGCGCCAGTTTCCCCGCTTTGACGCGGCCCAGGTGAAGTATTCCCCGGCGATGTATGATCCCATATTCAAGGTCACCGCAGGGCCGGACAGCCTGCCGATCGTTTCCCTGGAAACTGAAATCAAAGGGCTGGATATATACTATAGTTTCGATAACTCATTTCCGGACAACTTTTATCCAAAATACACCGAACCGCTGGTGGTTCCCAAGGACGCATCCCTGATGCGGGTGATCACCTACCGTGACGGAAAGCCGATCGGTCGCCTGGTCAATATGCCGGTGGCTGAACTGAAGCGAAGGGCCGGTATTAAATAGGCTCGGTGGCGGCCCGCTGTGACGGTGACCGTTACAACCAGGATACAATCGTCCGGGCCCGCCACCTGCCGGTGTGCGGGCCCGGGTATTCATAAAGGGCTAGTCACCTGTAAATCGCATCCAAATGATTATCAGCAAGTATCGGCTGATCAGCCGTTGGGTCCTGGCGACAGGAACCTTCCTGTGGGCCTGCGCCTGCGGTGCCCAGCTTTCCCAGGTACGAACTGCCTATGGTACGGTGGCCGGGTACCAGGAAGGAGGGCTGAGCATATTCAAGGGTATTCCCTATGCCCAGCCACCGGTCGGTCCGTTACGCTGGCAGGCGCCGCGGCCGCCGCGGTCCTGGTCGGGTGTACGCCGCTGCCTGAATTTTTCGGCCAGCCCCATGCAGGCCAAGCCGGTTCCCTTTATGATGTGGACCCGGGAGTTTATTGCGCCTCCCGAACCGCTCAGCGAGGATTGCCTGTACCTGAACATATGGACGCCTGCCAGGAAATCCACCGAGCGGCTACCCGTATTGGTTTGGATCTACGGCGGCGGGTTTGTGTCGGGTTCCGCGGCATGTGCAATTTACGACGGCGCCAGCCTGGCCAGACAGGGGGTGGTCTTCGTCAGTCTTAATTACCGGGTCGGAGCCTTCGGATTTCTGGCCCTTAAGGAACTGGACCGGGAATCCCGCCAGGGCACTTCCGGGAATTACGGGCTGCTGGACCAGATTGCCGCCCTGAAATGGATTCGGCGCAATATCGCCGCTTTTGGCGGCGACCCCGACCGGGTGACCATCGCAGGTCAGTCGGCCGGATCTGTCAGTGTGAATGCCCTGGTAGCTACCCCGCTGGCCAAGGGACTGTTCCAGCGGGCCATTGCCGAAAGCGGGTTCCTGATTTCCGGCAGCCTGGTCAGGCCGCTGGCAGATGGAGAGCGGGCGGGGGAGGAATTCCTGAAAAAGGCCGGGGTACATGACCTGGCGGGCCTGCGGGCCCTTTCCGCGGAGCAGCTGCAGCAGGCCGCCTCCGCGATGCCATTCGGCACGTTCGGCCTGGTGGCTGACCAGTACGTGCTGCCCACCGCGCCGAATGCCTGGTTTCGGGAGGGCAAACACAACGATGTGCCCATCCTGGCAGGCTGGGTTACCGGCGATGCGTCGATCCTGGGTAACCAGCCCGTAACCGCGGGCACGCTCCACCAGCTGGCGGCCCGTACATTCGGGCCCGATTCGTCGGCTTTCCTGGACGTGTTTGGAGCCCGTACGGACTCCGAAGCGCGCGCGTCCATGGCCAGGCTTTCCCTGGTACAGTTCGCCACGCTTTCCTGCCACCTGTGGGCCGGTTACAACCAACACAAGGCCTTCCTGTACCAGTATTCCTTTGTCCCGGCCGATCTGCCCGGATTTCCCAACTACGGCGCATTTCATACCTCAGAGGTACCCTATGCCCTGCACAATCTGCACACCTGGCAGCGGCCCTGGCAGCCGCGGGATTACCGGATGGAGTCCATGCTGAGCAGGTACTGGGTTAACTTTGTTCGCACGGGGGATCCCAACGGACCGGGTCTCCCCCGGTGGGAGCCCTATGACCCGCAGCAACAGGCTGTCCAGGAGCTGGGCGATACGATACTATCGCGGTCGGGACTATACCGCCGGGAAAATACGTTTCTATCTGCGCACCTGCCGTCCCGTTAACGATATCCCATGGCCTGCAGCCGGAAGAGCTCCGCGTACCGGCCTTCCCGGCGGAGGAGTTCTTCATGGCTTCCCAGTTCCAGCATCTCCCCACGGTCCAGCACCAGGATGCGGTCAGCCATGCGAACCGTGGAGAACCGGTGGGAGATCAGCACCGCGGTCCGGTTGCGGGTCAGGTCGCTGAACCGCTGGAATACCTCGAATTCCGCGCGTGCGTCCAGGGCGGCGGTAGGTTCATCCAGGATCAGCAGCTGGGCATCCTTCATGTAGGCCCGGGCCAGGGCGATTTTCTGCCATTCCCCGCCCGAAAGTTCCATGCCGTCATTGAACCTGCGGCCCAGGGCCTGGTCATATTGACGGGGCAACCGTTCCGCCAGACGATCGGCGAGACTCTTGCGGGCAGCCTCCCGGATGCGTTCACGGTTATCCTTCTCCCGGATATGCCCGACCGCGATGTTTTGGGCCAGGGTCATCTGGTAGCGCAGGTAATCCTGGAATATGATCCCCACGTTGAGGCGCAGGTCGTCGAGGTCATACTCACGCAGATCGATTCCGTCCAGCAGGATGCGTCCTTCGGTAGGATCATACAGGCGGGCCAGCAGCTTGACCAGGGTCGTCTTGCCGGCCCCGTTTTCTCCAACCAGGGCCAGCTTCTCGCCGGCACGCAGCGTAAAACTCAGGTGCCGGTTGGCCCACTGATCGCTATGCAGGTATCTGAATCCGACATCTTCAAAGGTAAATCCCTCGCGGACCGGCCGGGGAAAGGGCCTGGCGTCGGCCCGCCGGCGGATCCGGGGCTGTATCTCGAAAAAATCAAAATAATCGCGCAGGAAAATGGCTCCCTGCGACACGCTGGTAAACCGGGACAATACCCCCTCCAGCAGGCTGCGCAGTTGCCGGAAGGATCCGGCCAGAAAGGTCAGGCCGCCCAGCGATATGCTGCCATGCACGGCCTGCAGGATGATGGCAACATAGGCACCGTAATACCCGGCGCTTCCCAGCAGGGCAAAAAAGCTGCCCCAGGCGGCCCGGCGGATAGCGAGCCGCCGGTTGTCCGCGTAGAACTTCCCGGCCAGCAACCGGAACCGTTCAATGAGAAAATCCGACAGGCCGAAGAGTTTTACCTCCTTGGCGGTTTCATCGCTGGCGCCGATATACCGAAGGTAGTCCAGTTCCCGGCGGGCGGGAGTCTGTCCGCGGCTCAGGGCATAAGACTGGTCATTGAAATGGGCTTCTCCCAGGAATGCCGGCACCACGGCGACCAGCAGTAACAGAAGCAGCCAGGGGCTGAACGCCACCATACCGGCCGTGAGGAAGGCCATGGTGATCAGGTCCTGGAGCTGGCTCATCACCTGGGACAGCAGGATGGTCCTTCCGGTGGTTTGCTGGCGCGCCCGTTCGAGTTTGTCGTAAAACACGGAATCCTCGAACTGGTCAAGGTCCAGGGTGGCGGCATGGGACATGATGCGTTCGGAGCTGTGATTGGAAAAAAGATCGCCCAGCAGGCTTTCGGTAAGGGAGATGGCCCGGGCCAGTACGTCAGAAAGAATGGCCAGGGCAAATTCCAGGGCAACCAGTTGCCAGAGCCGATGCCCGGAGCCGTGGCTGTCCCCGCGGTTCAGCCAGACCACCTGGTCAATGATGAGTTTGCCCGTGTACAACAGTCCCAGGGGTATGCCGGCCCGCAGGATGCGAAGGGCTATATTTGCGACCATGAGCCGGGCGTCGGTCTCCCAGACCAGCCTGAAAAAGCGTGGCAGGTTACCCAGGGCCGCCAGCCGCTCCCTGATGGTTAGCGGCGGTGGGGCGTTTCCGGTTTTTGCGCGGCTCTCCCTAATCGATTTCCACCCGTTCATCCGTGTAATTTAAGAAAAAGGAGTAGACCGGGTACCGTCCGGGCCTGCGGTCCGGGATGGGTTGTGAATCAGTCCGGAAGGAGGATCCCGCCCAGGGGTTGGCGGCGGCGGAATCCGCCGGATTTGCGGGGTGGTTTGTCCTGCTTTTTTATTGCGCACATTTTACCAACTTTTTGTGAATAACTGCTTTCTGACCCGCCGCAGAGTTGTTCCCCTATGCCTTATATTCGCCGCTGATTAAAACTATTGCGTACCGTGCGATTAAAAAGCTTAGAGATCAAGGGGTTTAAGAGTTTTGCCGACAAGACCGTGGTGCATTTTGATGAGAACATCACCGGCATCGTCGGTCCAAACGGTTGCGGCAAATCCAATATCGTGGACAGCATCCGCTGGGTGATCGGGGAACAGAAAATCAGCCACCTGCGCAGCGAGAACCTGGAAAGCCTGGTGTTCAACGGCTCCAAGACCCGCAGTGCCAGCGGACTGGCCGAGGTCAGCCTGACTTTTGAAAATACCAAGAATCTCCTGCCCACCGAATTCAGTACCGTCACGATTACCCGTAAATTCTATAAGAGCGGGGAAAGCGAATACCGGCTTAACGACGTGCAATGCCGCCTGAAAGATATCCAGAACCTGTTCCTGGATACCGGGGTAAGTACCGACAGCTATGCAATCATTGAACTCGGGATGGTGGATGACCTGATCAAGGATAAGGACAACAGCCGCCGCCGGATGCTGGAGCAGGCCGCCGGCATTTCCATTTACAAAACCCGTAAAAAGGAGGCCCGCCAGAAACTGGATGCGACCGAGCAGGATCTGGCGCGGATCGAGGATCTTCTTTTTGAGATCAATAACCAGCTTAAATCTCTGGAGAACCAGGCCAAAAAAGCGGAAAAGTATTACGAGATCAAGAAGGACTACCGCGAGGTGAGCATTGAACTGGCCAAGGCCGCCCTGGAAGGCTTTAACCTGACCTACAAGGAACTCAATGAGCAACAGGAGGCCGAAACGGACCGCAAGGTGAGGATGGAAGCCGAAATCGCTACCGATGAGGCTGCCCTGGAGCAGGAGAAACTCGCCTTTGTCGAAGAGGAGAGGGCCCTGCAAGCCCTGCAGCACCAGTTCAATGAACTGGTCCAGCAGGTCCGCACCAAGGAAAATGAAAAAAACCTGGCCGCCCAGCGGCTGGAATATCTCCAGGAGCGGGAGGCCGGCTTGCGTGAATTCCTGCAGAAGTCCGAAGGTCAGGTAAAAGGCCTGGAAGAAAGCATTGCCTTTACGCAGCTCCAGCTGGAAGAGGAAGAAAAGAACCAGGAAGGCCTCAGCGGCCAGCTCGACCAGCTTCGCCAGGATGTGGACAGCAAGCGGTCGATACTCGATGAGCGCCGGTCCACCCTCAACCAGCTTCGCGCGGATCACCAGCAGGTGCAGCGCAGCCAGTTCGAGGCGGAAAAGAAGGTGGCCGTGGCGGATACCTCCGTGCAGAACCTGCAGCGCTCCCTGCACCAGCTCGAGGAGGAGCGGGCCCGCCGGGAGGAGCAGATCCATCATACCGAGCAGGAGCGCCAGCTGGTGGAGAAGGAACTGCTGATCAAGAAGGTTGACCTGGAACAGCTTCAGCTGCACCAGGATCGCACCAAGGAACAGATCATGCAGACCCAATCGGTCCTGGAAACGCTGCGCGGGCAGCTGGCCGAGGAAACCCGCAAACTGGATGCCCGCCGCAACGAGCACGACCTGCTCAAGAGCCTGATCGATTCCATGGAAGGCTACCCCGAGAGCGTCAAGTTCCTGCATAACAATCCGGGCTGGAACCATACCGCACCCATCCTGTCGGATATCATTTATGTGCGGGAAGAGTACCGGACGGCCCTGGAAAATGTCCTGGAGCCTTATCTCAGTTATTATGTGGTGGGGAACCTGCAGGAGGGTCTGCGTGCGGTTCACCTGCTGGATGAGAATAAGAAAGGCAAGGCCAACTTTTTCCTGATGGACAAGGTGGTCCAGGAGCCTGCCAACCTGCCGGCCCACCAGCCTGCCGGCGCTATCCCGGCCCTGGAGGTGATCGAGGTGGAGGAACGTTACCGCAAACTGGCCGAACACCTGCTTGGCAACGTCTATATTGCCGACTCGGAAGAGGCGCTGGAAAATAATAATGGGTTCGTGATCCTGGAAAAACATGGCAAATACGTGAAGGGCAAGTACTCCCTGACGGGTGGAAGCGTGGGGCTTTTCGAGGGAAAGAAGATCGGCCGTCTCAAAAACCTGGAAAAGCTGGCCGAGGAAATTCACCAGCAGGACCGGGTGGTGGAATCCCTGAAGGAGGAGATCATGGCACGCCATAACGAAGTGATCGCCTATAACGAAGACCTCCGGGAAAACGCCCTGCGCGAAACGGAACGGGAAATCCAGCAGCTCACCAACCAGCTGTTCAGCCTGCAGAACAAGCTGGAAAACCTGCATTCCCTGCAGCACCAGGGCCAGCAGCGCCTCGAGGAATTGACGATGCAGCTGCAATCGACCCAGGCTTCCGTCGAAGGGGTTCGCGGGGAACTCGCGCGGCTGATCGAAGAGCTGCAGATGCATGCCAACCGGCTCAGGGAAGGGGAGGAAAGCTACCGCGCCGAGGAACAGCTTTACAACGAAGCCAGCTCCCGGTTTAATGAATTCAACCTGCAGGTCACGCGCCAGCAGAGCAAGATCAACGCCCTTCGCCAGGAACTGAGCTTCAAAAGCAACCAGCTGAGCGACCTGAAGGCCCAGATCGACAACAATATCGCCTCCCTGTCTGACACCACGGTCAGCATCGAGCAGTCCCGCGCTTCCCTGGGCGAAACCGAAGAGGCGCTGATCACCCTGATGCGGTCACGTCAGCAGGAAGAAAGCCGGCTGAACGAAGCCGACCAGGCCTATTACAACCGGCGAAACAGCCTGGCAGAACGGGAAAGTGAACTGCGCCACCGGATCAGGGATAAGGAACAGGTGGAACACCTGCTGGGCGAGATCAAGGATCGCCTGAATGAGCTGAAGCTTCAGCTGGCCGGAACGAAAGAGCGGCTGAACGTCGAATTCCGGATCCAGCTGGAGGATATCCTGGACCAGCCCCGGACCACGGAACTGCCGGCGGAAGAGCTGCAGGAAAAGGCGGATCGCATGAAAAAACGCCTGGAAAACCTGGGTGAAGTTAACCCCACCGCCATTGAGGCCTTCCAGGAGATGAAGAAGCGTTATGAATTCATCCTGGAGCAGAAAAACGACCTGGTAACTGCCAAGGACAGCCTGCTGCAGACGATCCAGGAGGTGGAGGCCACCGCCAACCAGAAGTTCTTGGATACGTTTAACCAGGTGCGCGACAATTTCAAGAAAGTATTCAAGACCCTGTTCACGGACGATGACCAGTGTGACCTGGTGCTGGAAAATCCCGAAAACCTGGCCGAAAGCGGTATCGACGTCATCGCCAAGCCCAAGGGCAAGCGGCCTACCTCTCTGACCCAGCTCAGCGGGGGGGAAAGGACCCTGACGGCGACCGCCCTGCTGTTCGCCATCTACCTGATCAAGCCGGCCCCCTTTTGTATCCTGGACGAGGTCGACGCCCCCCTGGACGACGCCAACGTGGGGAAATTCACCAATATGATCCGTCAGTTCAGCGAAAACTCCCAGTTTATCATTGTCACCCACAACAAGACCACGATGAGCACCGTGGATGTCATTTACGGGGTTACCATGCAGGAACCGGGTGTGAGCCGGCTGGTATCCGTGGATTTCCGCAGCCTGAGCCAGAATTAATGCAGCGAGGCATCCTGCCACCGTCTCCGGGCGTTATCTTACTTACTTGCCAGAATGATTGGTTCCGAACAGTCCCAGCGTTTGCAGGGACTGTTTGGCTTCGTAGGAGATCGGATAGCGTACAAACAGCCGGCCCCTGCCTACCTTGCATGTACCCTTCAGTTTCAGAAGGACTTCCTTCTTAAGCAGCAGGCTGAGGCTGTTTCGCCACAGCGTGCGGGTATCCGCCTGCAGGTTGATCGGCACTGTGAAGTCTGCCAGCCGGGGTATCAGGACCAAGCTGTCCAGGGTGAAATGACCCACATAGAGGGAATCGATATAGGCATCGCCTTCCGCCTGTTTGAGCTTCAGGTCCGTATTATTGGGATTATAATAATGCAGGTTCAGGGCCAGCGTTGCGGAGCCTTGGCCAATCCCCCCCACATTCACTGCTTCCACGCCCCGGTATTCCGGCGCCTTTAAATGGCTACAGGACGTCATGGCGGCCAAGCCGGCCAGCAGCACGAGCTCTACTGAAAGCTTTCCCATTCGTAAACTGTTTTGGCAAAATTGGGGAAAGCCTGGAAACGACCCATCTTCCAGGACCGGTTCTTTTGAGAGATTTAACAGGCCACGTGCCGGGCCGGCGCTAACCGACCCGTAACCAGTTCCGCGAAAACCTTGCCTCATCCTATCAAGGCAGTTCCCCTTACCGGGATAGCTCGATCGATAACCGGTTCGCCAATGGTTGGTTATGCTGCCATTTTGACCAGGCAACCTTTCCGCTTATGGGTGCACGGCGGGCGAGGCAAGGGGGGGGGCTTTGGGATGGCTGGCAGACCAGGCGACCCTTCCCACCAGCCCACCACTATTGCCCAGCTGAGCGGTGGGTGATCCAATTCCCAACCTGGGCTTCTCTTTTCGGCGGCAGGTTGGTGGACTTGCTTTTCTGAACCCAATTACCATCCGGCATCCGGATTTCATTCCCACGGGGCGGGCAGGGGCCCTTTGCACCCAGGTGATCTCTTTGCGGCCATTGCGGGGGCAGCTCCTGGAAATCGGGGAGTAGTGGGGTAAAACACCACGCTAATTCTCTTAGTTTTTTAGGGTTCCTGTCATTTCCGTGTTTGCCCCAATTATTTTATCTTTTGGATTAATTAATAAGTTCATGAAAATTAAAATTTTATATGGTTTATATAATTATTTAATTTAGAATATTTTAAGCCGAAGCAGTTTCTTTTACTCGACTTCTCAGCTGCTTTAAACATTATGAAATTTGGATAAGCTAATAATTGAATATCAGTATTTACCGCCGGTTATTTTGTTTTCAATTTTATATAAGAAAACGAATATCGTTTTTGAACAATGTGAATATTACCAGAAGGGGAGTTTCCGCAACCGTTGCCTGGTAGCCGGCAGCAGTTCGGTGGTCAGTCTCACTGTTCCCCTGGTGAAAGGCAGGTATCAGCGCACCCCGATCACGGAAGTCCGGATTGACAACTCGGTCCGCTGGCAGGAGCGGCATTGGCGGACCCTGGAGTCCTGTTACCGGAAGGCCCCCTGGTTTGACCATTATGCCCCCGGCCTGGAAGAGATGTACAGGACCCGCTATGAGTTACTGGCCTATTGGGACCTGGATCTTTTCCACTGGGTACTTTCCTGGCTTAACTGGAACAAACCCGTCAATTTGACCGGGCAGTTCCTTCCGTCCTATGCGGATCCAGGGACCCTGGACCTGCGTAGCCGGATTCTTCCTCGGACCTATACCCGGTTTCCCTCCACATCTTATCAACAGGTTTTTTCCGATCGCACGGGTTTCCTGCCCAACCTGTCCATTATTGACCTGCTGTTCTGCATGGGTACGCAGGCTACTTCGTACCTCGCTGCCCAGGCAGCAGACCTGGCTGGACTATGGTGGCAAGCGTAACAATTTGAATTTGATGCTGATGATCGTCCTTCCTCCAGGAAGCGGAAAAGGGATCGTCGGGCAGATCATCAAATTATTGTATCCGGTCAATAACCACCTCATGGAGCAGTATAAGGCAGCCCGGCAGGCTTACGGGGCGAAGCTTGCCCGATACAAAGGACTACCGCCCCAGGAGCGGCAGGCCCACCGGCCCCCGGCCAAGCCGGCCCAGAATTTTATTCTGGCCCCCGGCAATATTACTTCGGCCAAGCTGATCGAACTGCTAAGCGTGGCGGATGACTCCTATGTCCTGTTGATCTGTGAAACCGAAATGGACGCCCTGGGGGTGGCTTCCCGCTCCGAGCATGGCCTGCAGCTCTCCACCATCCTGCGTCAGGCCTTCCACCACGAGCAAATCAGCAAGGCCATTAAACAGGATGATGAATACGTATTAATTAAGAGTCCCCGGTTATCGGCGATCCTGGCAGGCACCCCCAACCAGCTGCCCAAATTGCTCCACAGTAATGCCGATGGACTGGTATCCCGCTTCCTGGTGCTCTTCGAGAACCTGCCACCGGTCTGGAAGGACACCCGGCCCTGTGCATACTGCCGGCCCCTGGACGACCACTTCCTGGAGATCGGCGAGGAATTCTTCCTAAAAATTCTTTGTTAGGCTGAAAAACATTTGAGGTAGACTTTTCTGACTACTCAGGAAGGCATACGCATGAGCATCTATTGTAATGTTTATATCACTCTCCACTAATTGTAAAACAACCCTGATAGGACTCCAATTGACCTGCATGTATAATAGATCCATGAGTAACCAACCTACAATAACACCGTAACGTTACCTAAGAGTATACGCCTATATGTGCCTCACACTGAAAAAATTCCTTTTTTACTTCAAGTATTTTTTAACTAGATTCATAGTAACCAATAACAACTGCTACCCGTTACAACGGGCAGTCATGCTTATGCGAATTCGGCTTTCTATTCTATTTCTAATTTTAATAACTAGTTTCCTTTCTTACGCTCAGCAAGATTCTACAATTTCTTTGCGGACTCGAATGCAGGCAAGGTATATCTCCGCCATTAACCGACAATCGGAGCAGATCAATACCGCATTAGCCAAGAAATCCAAACGAGTACTGCGTAGATTTTTTAGAGAGCAGAAGCGATTGCAAAGAAAACTGGCTCAAGTGGATTCGTTGTCTGCCAATTCCTTAGGCAATAGCGCTAATGAACGACTTCAGCAGCTGCAAAGCAGGCTGCTCAATCCTGGAAGATTTAGTCAATTTATGCCCCGCTGGGATAGCCTTTCCAGAGGTGTTTCCTTTTTGAGTAAGCATTCGCCATTTATCCAGCAATCTGAATCATTTCGAACCCATCTTAAAAATGGGCTGGCCAGCGTCGATAGCCTGGAAACTGCGCTACAGCGGGCCGACGATATAAAACATTTTTTAAAAACCCAGCAGCAGCAGTGGCAGGAAGTCTTTAATAGACTTGGCATGACAAGCCAGCTCAAAAAGTTAAATAAGGAGGTCTACTATTACTCCCAACAAATACGGGAGTACAAGGAACTGCTCAATCAACCTAATCGGCTGGAGAAAAAAGTGTTGGAGGTGCTTTCCCAAACCGAATTGTTCAGGGATTTTATGAAGCGCAATAGTATGCTGGCCTCGCTGTTCAGGCTTTCACCAGACGACCCTAATGATCCCGCCTATTTACAAAGCCTGGCCGGTTTGCAGACGCGGAGCCAGATTAATCAGTTGATCCAAAATCAGCTGGGCAGCGGGGGACCTAATTCCCTTCAAACGCTCCAGAATAATATTGCTCAGGCACAATCGCAGCTTCAGGGCCTGAAAGACAGGATAACCCGGATTGGGGGTAGCAGCAGTGATATGGAGATGCCGGAGGGATTTACGCCCAATAACCAAAAGACAAAAACATTCCTGCAGCGTCTGGTATTCGGTACCAACTTCCAGACTCTACGGTCTACAAGCCTATTCCCTGTTACGAGTGACCTGGGTCTTTCTATTGGTTTTAAGCCTAATGATCGCAGCATCTTGGGCATCGGTGCCAGTTATAAAGTGGGGTGGGGACACAGTTTCCGTAATATCAGAGTGACCAACCAGGGAGCCGGGCTGCGCAGTTTTGTCGACTGGAAGATCAGGGGAAATTTCTGGCTTTCAGGCGGCTATGAGCTTAACTATCGCACGATTTTCTATACGATTGACCAATTGAAGGAACTGAATGCCTGGCAGCAAAGCGGGCTGTTGGGACTCAGTAAGAAATTTAGCGTAAGGATGAAGTTATGTAACCCTTCGGCTAAGTACATATTTTTCCGGGTTTTTGTTTGGGATATTTTGCGGCCAAAAGTTATGGAAGCAAAATCAAATAGGAAAGGGGCGGTTCGGCGAACCTCTGCGGATATGCAGAATATTCTGGAGGAGCAGG
>DASZRL010000025.1:0-6319 GCA_035549175.1 Chitinophagaceae bacterium
CTTTCAGCGGCTGCCGGAACTACCAGGCTATTTTTCAATGGTTTTTACCAATTTCCAGTCATCCGATATGCCCTGGAGCATTGTCTGCCTGTCGGCGTTTTCCAGGGTAACATAATACGTGGTGCCCTGACCGGAGGAGAACTCCCGCAGGTCGGTAATCCAGCTGTCGCGGTATTGTTCCTTCAGGGCATGCTGCAGCAGCAGTGGCAGTTGGTTCACCGCCAGGTTGCGGCCCACGCCGATGAACCGGCCATCCGGGCTATAGTAGGCAAACAGGTAGAGCCCGTGCAGCTGAAAGGAGGCCCGGAAAAATCCGTTGCCCTGTGTCCAGGCCAGCTCGCTGGCGTGGGAAAAATGCCTGGAAAAATCCTTTTGGATGCTTGACGGCGTTTCGGCCGGAGCTGCGGTAGCGTAGAGGCTGCTGAAGGCCATGCTGGCGGCCAGCAGGAAGCTGATGATTCTGATTTTCATTGTAAGATTTTTATGCATGAGTAAAATGGATTTCTGTAATGCCGGGACAAAGCTAGGTGCAGATCACCCGGTTCCCAAGCGACTTGCGATTACCGGCGGAGATCCTGCGACCATCCGGCTGTTTTAGGCTATATTAACGCCCCCGGTAGTCGAAATTCGCCGGCATAAAATGAAAAACCGCCCGGCACGCCGGGCGGTTCGTACCGCGTAGATCCGAATCGGTTATGTCAGAAACTCTTCTTGTCTGCGGGCAGCTTGGAAAGGATATAGTCAGCCTGATCCTGAAACCCGGCCTTGGCTTTCTTATTGGCCAGGCCTTTAAGAATTATGTTGTTGAAATACGGGTCAGTCTGATCCTTGAACGCCTGGGGTATGCCATCCCGGAACGCGATAATTTCATCCACGCCCTTTTTAAGGATGTCCGGGTTCTTCGTATTGCCCAGGAACTGGGCAATGGACTGGACGAGTTCAAATTTGGACTGGGAAAGCGGCATCTTTTCAAAGGTGGCCAGGATCAGACTGGCTGCGGATTCATCGCCGGACTGGACCAGCACATCCGTGATGGCGGCGGATAATTTCCCTTTGGCCGGCATGGCGGAGAGGCGCTTCGCCTCCTGGACTGCTGCCACGCTGTCTACGGCGGAGAGTGCCTCCAGGGCATTGCCCGACACGGTGTAGGAGGAGTCCGCAATGGCTGCTCTGAACAGGGAGGCATAGGCCGGGTTGGCATACCGGCCGAGGGCTTCAATGGCGTCCGCCTTCACCAGGCGCTTGGGATCCGTACGGGCCAGGTCCGCCAGTACCGGTTCCACGGCCTGCTTGACCGCGTCATTTTTCAGGTTCAGGCTCGCGATCGCCAGCCGCCGAAGGCCCGCATACCGGTCATTCAGCGCTGTTTTCAGGAAGTCAATCGCCTTGGCATCGTTCTGGTGCTTGGACGCGTATTCGATGGCTTCCCGCCTGTCCAGGTAGGTGCCTGCGTGCTCATATTGAAAAATATACTCGTCAAGCGTCTTGTTTTCCTTTTTCTCGCAGAGCAGCATCTTATCGCCGTCGAAATTGACCAGGTCCGGTTTCTGGTCCGCGCTGAACCGGAATGTGTCCGTCCTGTTTTCCGCCCAGACCGGATACCGTTTTTGGTTTCCGCCGCTGTATATGTCGATGGCAACAGGGAGTCTGAATACTTTATCGCCTGTCTGTGTCTGATTGACGATCACCTGGACCTGTTTGCTTTCCGGAAGATAGCTGTAGGTAATGTCGAGTTTGGGATGGCCGCTTCCATAATACCATTGGTTCCAGAACCAGTTCAGGTCCCGGCCCGTGACTTCCTCGAAAGCCAGGCGAAGCTGCTGGGCCTCAGCTGATTTAAACTTGTTGGTGGTCAGGTACAGGTTCAGCGACTTAAAGAAGGCGCTGTCCCCGACATAATGGCGGAGCATGTTCAGGATGCGACCTCCCTTGTTGTAACTGACCGCGTCGAAAACGTCCTCCTTGTCCCGGTAGAAGAAACGGACCAGGTTTTTCCGGTCATCGCTGCGACTGCGCAGGTATCCCTGCATATCCTGGTAGTTCTGTTCGGCACCGGCATCCTTTCCATATTTGTATTCGGCCCAGAGGGTCTCACTGTAGTTGGCAAAGGACTCATTCAGGGTGATATTGCTCCAGCTCTCCGTGGTAACGAGGTCGCCAAACCACTGGTGGAAGAGCTCGTGGGCGATCGTGCTTTCCCAGCCGTTCTCATCGGTCAGTTCCCGGGCATCCTGCTGGGCGTTTTCCGCGTGCAGGGTGGCGGTCGTATTTTCCATGGCGCCACTCACGTAATCGCGGGCCACCATCTGGTCGTATTTGGGCCAGGGGAAATCCACCCCGGTTATGCGTGCGTAAAAGGCGATCATCTCGGGGGTATTCCCGAAAATTTTCCGGGCCACCGGGGCATAGGGGTGTTCGACATAATAGGCAACTTCCTTCCCCTTGTAGGAATCCTTGACAATTGCAAAATCACCCGCCCCCATGAAGAAAAGATACGGGGCATGCGGCAGGTCCATTTTCCAGTAGTCAGTCCGGGTGCCATCCGGATTTTTTTTCTTGCTGACCAGCAGGCCATTGGACAGGGTTACGAATTTATCAGGCACTGTCATATAAATTTCCTCGGTGGATTTCTGGTTGGGCTTGTCTATGGTGGGAAGCCATACCGAATTGGACTCCGTTTCTCCCTGGGTCCAGATTTCGGTGGGTTTGTCCTTTTCCTCTCCTTTGGGATTGATGAAGTACAGACCCTTGGCATCCGTGATCGCGGCACTGCCAGCCACCTTCACCTCATTGGGCTTGGCAGTATAGTCGATATATACCGTATATTTTTCGCCCGCCCGGTAGATCTTGTCCAGGTGGAGGCGTAGCTGCCAGCCGTCATACTGAAAGGGCAGGTTTTTCAGGGACTTGCCCTGCACCAGGGCCACCTGGTGCAGTTCCATGCCTTTTGCATCCAGGGTCAGGGAATCCGTGGGGTAAAAGTGGGGCTGGAGGGTGATCCAGGCTTTGCCGTACATATAGGATTTGGCAAAGTCGAATCTGGCTTCCAGTTTCGTGTGAACCAGGTCATTGATCCGGGTGGCGGTTTCCCGGTATTCCTTCTTCCAGCTGGTGTCCGCCTGATGCGTCTCCTGCGCCCAGGCCGGCAGACTGAGCGCCGTCATGGCAAAAGCAATGAGTAGTTTATTCATACCAAGGTTTTAAAGCCAACAAAGGTAGGTGGCGCCCTGCACACCCCTGAAACAATTTGGATGAGAGGTTCCATTTAACAAGCTGGCGTACTTTGATTTCCAGTAAATTTGGCTTTTAATGCTCAATCGCATGGTGAACAGGCTCTTATTGTCTTTTTGCTTCCTGCTTGCGGTGTATTCGGGTTATTCGCAGCGCGATTATTTCATGTATATCCAGTCCGAATCCTCCCAGCCGTTTTTCGTACGGATGCAGGAAACGGTGTATTCTTCCACTGCCTCGGGATATCTGATCCTGCCCCGTCTCCGGGATAGTACCTATTCATTCAGCCTGGGATTTCCGGGAAGCCAGGCCGGAGAGATCCGGTTTACCTGCCCGGTAAACCAGCGGGACCATGGGTACCTGCTGAAGCAGGATGCTTCCAGGAACTGGAGCCTGCAGGATCTGCAGACGGGCGCCCTGATTGCCGGAGCGGTTGCTGCGGAGCCGGAAGACAGGGCGGGAAAACAACCGGTGAGTGCCTTTACCGAGCTGCTGAGCCGGGCCGCAGACGATTCCACCCTGCGGGAGGACCTGGTACGACCGGAGCCCCCGGTAGCAAAGACCACGCAGGCGACAAATAATCCTCAGGTAGAAAAGCGGGGGAATTCCACGGATTCGGGACAGGTGTCTTCCCTGGTTATAAAGGACACCCCCACCACCCAGACCGTTGTCGTGGCTGATACCTCTCACCGTCAATTGGCTGGCCCCCTTAACCTTAAGCCTGCTGGGGAGGGTCAGCCGGATACTACCACCGGCAAGCCACAACCTTTGGCAACAACCCATCTGCAGGTGGCAACCGATGAGCAATCGGCAGGATCCGGCACCCGGGACACCCTGGCCCTGGTACCCGACAAGCCGGTCAGCCAGGTTAGCCAGGTCGCCCAGGCAGACCAGGCAGTCAAGGGACCCTTTATCCGTTCCCGGATCACGCGAAAATCCGAGAGTTCCACTACGCAGGGATTCGGGTTGGTTTTCCTCGATGAAAATCCGGACGGTAGCCGCGATACGATATCCATCCTGATACCGAATGATGCCAGGTTCAACCTGGTTTCCAAGGATACCCTGGCCGACCCGGGATTGGTAAACCAGCCTTCGGAGGATCCGCGGCCCGCTACCCAAACGCAGGCTCCCAACGCCTGCCATCAGGTGGCTTCCGAAGACGATTTTTTCAGGCTCCGCAAGCGAATGGCAGCCCAGAAATCGGATGACCGGATGCTGGCAGAAGCGGAAAAGCAGTTTCGAAGCATTTGCTTCAGCACCGAGCAGGTGCGCAATCTCAGTACCCTTTTCCTGACCTCCGAAGGGAAATACCGGTTCTTTGATGCGGCCTATGGCCGGGTGACGGATCTGGAAAATTTCCCCTCCCTGCAAAGCGAGTTGCGGGACGCTTATTTTATCAAGCGTTTCCAGGCTATGCTGCGCAACTGATCCGGTGAACCGGAGCCGGCACCCTCAAATTGCCTGTTTATGCCGCGTTATTTCCTTGAGACAGCCTATAAAGGCACCCGGTTCAGTGGTTTTCAGAGCCAGCAGAACGCCGTGACCATCCAGTCGGAGATTGAACGGGCTTTCGCGGTCCTGCACAGGCAGCCGGTTTGCCTCACCGGTTCCTCGCGCACGGATGCCGGTGTACACGCCATCCAGAACTACTTTCATTTTGATTATGCCGGAGACCTGGACCCCCATTTTCTCTATAAAATCAATGCGATCCTTCCGGGCGATATCGTCATTCGCCAGGTTATCCCGGTAAGTCCCACGGCCCACAGCCGGTTTGACGCGGTTTCCCGGGAATACAAATACTTTCTCTACGGGGCTAAAAATCCATTCCTACAGGACCGGGCCTATTTTTATCCTTACCGGCTGGACCTGGACCGGCTGCGGGAGGCAGCGTCCCTGATACGGGAATACCGTGATTTTACCTCATTTTCAAAGCGTAACACCCAGGTGAAGACCTTTTTATGTGCTGTCAGGGAAAGCGAATGGCTGCAGGAGGGGGATTGCCTGGTGTACCATGTCCGGGCCAACCGGTTTCTTCGGGGGATGGTACGGGCCCTGACCGCTACCATGCTCCGCGTGGGGCGGGGAATTCTTTCCATCGAGGAGTTCCGGGAGGTGATAGAGGCCCGGGACTGCACCCGGGCCAGCTTTGCGGTCCCGGCTCATGGCCTGTTCCTGGTGGCTGTAGATTATCCGGAGGGGTACTTTGCCCGCACTTCCTGAAATTTTTGTGCCACCAAACCCTTGTCTGGCCTGTATTTCATTGGAAACTAGCCTTTTTTCCTCAAAAATTATTTGCTGGATTTAAACTCTCCCTTATCTTTGCCGCCCGCTTTTGAAAAAGAGCGCAGTTCTTTAAAAGTGAAGAAAAATGTTGATCCGGTGTGTATAATTTTAGCCAGAAAAATTGGTAGAAATTAATCGGTGCCGTATCTTTGCAATCCGTTTGAAAAAAACGGGTTAGCTCTTCACAAAACAGTCTGAAAATCATCCAAAATCTTCGAAGATTTTTCGAGAAAAATTTTGGTGATAATAAAACGGCCCTTACCTTTGCACTCCCTTTAAAACGGGCGGCGAAGTAAAGCCGAAAGTTCTTTGAAAGTTGGGAAGCAACAGCACATCTTGAGAAATCAAGATAAGGTAAGTCAAGCGAAATAAATTCGATTTGACACGTTAATTCTTTGAATTAATAATGTCAGTATCAAACAACATTTACAATGGAGAGTTTGATCCTGGCTCAGGATGAACGCTAGCGGCAGGCTTAATACATGCAAGTCGTGGGGCAGCAGGTTTGTAGCAATACAAATGCTGGCGACCGGCAAACGGGTGCGGAACACGTACACAACCTTCCTTTAAGTGGGGAATAGCCCAGAGAAATTTGGATTAATACCCCGTAACATATAGAAGTGGCATCACTTTTATATTATAGCTCCGGCGCTTAATGATGGGTGTGCGGCTGATTAGGTAGTTGGCGGGGTAACGGCCCACCAAGCCTACGATCAGTAACTGGTGTGAGAGCACGACCAGTCACACGGGCACTGAGACACGGGCCCGACTCCTACGGGAGGCAGCAGTAAGGAATATTGGTCAA
>DASZRL010000026.1:0-14121 GCA_035549175.1 Chitinophagaceae bacterium
CCTCGTCATCAGATTGGCGGTCCCATATCCGGAAATTACCCGTCAGTTGGTTGGACGGGAGCTGGAATTTGCCCGAAAAAGATCCGAAATCACTGGTGTGAACCTGCACGGAATCGACGTCTTCCCCGTTGGCATTTTCCAGGTAGACCCTGGTGGTGAGGCCCGCATTGACGCGACTGTTGCCATTGGGTTGCTTGATCAGGGCAATTCCTTTGAAATAGACGGTCTGCCCAGGCCGGTAGATCGACCGGTCCGTGAAGTAGAAAATACGGAGTTCCCCGGAGGTGTCCGGGCTTTCAGGCCTCCCCGTTACACCCAGGTACCGGTAAATCGGTTGCTGAAGGAACAGGTGATCCTGCTCCCATTGGACTTCCACGCGGTAATTCTGGAAAGAACCCGCAGGTCGCGTGGACGTATCCCGGATCTCCAGGTAGCCTTTGGTGTCTGCTGTGAAGCGACTGACCAGTTTGTAGGCGTAACGCCGGTTCTGGTTGTCATATACCTGGTTCCACACGGATACGGTGGCGCCGGCCAGAGGCCGGCCACTCGAGCGGTGCAGCAGGAAATAGCGGTTCCCCTCGTTGACATAACTGATATTGGAAACGTAGAATAGCTGGCAGCCTTCCAGGGTGTTGGCAGACTGGTACGGGCCTTGCCGGTCACTGGCCACCAGCACATACTCCCCGCCAGGGAGGCCGTCCACCTTGATTTCGGTGCGATGGGTCTGGTGGTCACCGGTCGTAGGCAGCCTCTGTTGCCAGGAGCGGACGGGGCTGGCCCGGGCCAGGCGGTTCCAAAGGGACGAGTCAAAACGGCCGCTCTCCATGGCTTCCCGGAGCGACTTGGTCGCCGGCAGTACCCGCAGGTACAGGGTTTCGAGGTTCCGGTAGGTTACCAGGACGCGAAAAGGCTGCCCGGGCAGGTTAACCTGTTCCAGCTGGAACTTCATTTCAGGACGAGTGATTTCGCTGAGCAGGTTGAAACAGTTCAGTTTCCCTTCGGAGGAGTCCTTCTGCTGGAGGACCTGCTCACAGATCCGTCTGGCCAGGACACGGTCCAGGCGGTGGGTGGTATCTCCCCAGGGATCATAGGAGAGCCCGCGGGTATTATACGCACTGGCAAGCAGGTACCAGGCCTGGCTGGCTGCCGGGAGTATGCCATACCGGCTGGTGAGATAGTTGAGCGCCTGCAGGTACAGGCTGTCCGCATCCGCCCCTACGGCATACTGGCGGACAAACTGGAGGCGCGCAAGATCGGCGTCCAGCAGCGCGTCCGGGTTGGGATCATCCAGGTGGAAGGCCAGGAGTTCCTGGTAGATGACCAGGGCCCGGGCATGCAGGGAAAGGCTGTCGCTGGTATGTATCGTCAGGCGGGTAAACTCACGGGCCGGCGAGAATAACCGCGGGTCATTCATTTCAAACGCATAGGCAGGCCGGGTAAGATCACTTTCGTCATTGGCAAAATATTCCAGGGCCGTGTGGGCGAGCAGGTCAAAAAGGGTAGGACGCAGGTGACGGACATTCCCCCTGACCAGGATCGCATCATAGGCAGAAAGCCGGGTCCGTTCCAACAATTTGATGTCATCCAGCGAGGTGAGGTACAGGTCGCCGATCCGTTTATGAAAATCCGCGGCTGTCCACGTATCCAGGTCACCGCCCGGTCCGCCCGCAACGGCCGTGCGGCTGTAGATTTTCCAGCGGTTCTGTTGGTAATAGCGCCAGTACAGGCTTGCGATCATACTGTTCAGGATGGCCCGGGACGGATTGCTTAACAGGGGCAGTGCCTGCCTGAATTCCTTTATGGAAGCGGTGGCGTTTTCCTCCCGGGTTTCTTCCTGCAGCCCGGTCATGTAAACCAGGGCCCGGATCACCTGGGCATCCTGTTTTCCTTTACGCGCCATCGTGAATATCTGCCGGACCTGTGCCAGGGCCGACTGGGGCAGCCCCTTCCTGATATAGGAATCAACCTGTTGCCATTGTTTGTTATATAATAGGGAATCCTGAGCCGCAGCAGGCTGCCAGATTGCATGGAACAGGAGGAAGGCCAGCAGGATAAGGCGGAAGGGACGTGACATGATTTCGCTTTTTTGTAGGACAAAATAATCAAACAGACATCCTTGGGATGCTAAGGTGCCGAAAATTTCATATAAATGGTATCAGGAAATGGCAGGTGGTACGGAAACAGCAACCCGGCGGGACCCTTCCAACTGACCCGGCCGGATGCCCAACCATTTCCTTTAACGTTTCGTTGCCGGGTGATGGCATGCGCTTTGGAAATACCATCCTGAGAACGCATTGTATCATTAAAACAGAAGACCATGAAAACAATTTCTACCCTATTTGCTTCCCTCTATTTGTCTGGTGCGGTGTTCGCCGGGGACCTGCCACCGTCGGGCACGCTTTCCATCCGTTCCCAGGCAGAAGGAACCATCCGGGTGATTGTCGACGGAAAATCGTTTGCGCCCTATAATAACGCCCTGGTCATTCAGCAGGTAAATCCGGGTTATCACCAGGTTACGGTGTACAATAACCGAAATGAGGCTGACTTCGGCTTCCGGCGGGGCTCCGACGAGCTGCTGTACCAGGGCAGCCTTGCCGTACGGCCCATGACCCAGGTGTCCCTGTCCATTGACTGCCGGGGACAGGCCAGCTTGACCGAGCAAGCCCTACCGGACCGCATGGACGACGGATTCCGGCAGGACCGGGATCACGGGCATGGCGGAAGGGGCGACCGGGATGATGATCCTGCCCGGTATGGGTATGGGTCGCGATCCGGACAGGACGATTACGGTCAGGGAGGGTACAGTCAGCCAGGTGTCTTGGGCTACCCAGACCGGGAGGATAACTATTCCCAGGTATTGAGCGACCGTGATTTCGGTCTCGTCCTCCAATCCCTGCAGAACGAATGGGTTGAATCCAACCGGCTCCGTTCAGCCGCATATCTGGTAGGCAGCCGGTACTTTACTTCCCGGCAGATCAGCGAGCTGGTTTCCCTCTTCGAATCAGAAGGTAACCGGTTAAGCCTGGCCGAGCAGGCCTACCCGCAGGCTGTGGATCCCCGGGATTACGGATGCGTATTCCAGGCGCTGGATACCCAGTTCGGGAGAGCCCAGTTGGCGCAATACATACGGGATTGCCGGTGATGACGTAATACGAAGGCCGAAAAAAAACCTCTCCGTAGCTGGAGAGGTTTTATGGTATTGTCTTTAGGGAAATCATTTTTTGATCAGGTCGGCCATGGTTTTGCCGATATCTGCCGGGCTGCTGACGACCTGGATGCCGCATTCGCGCATGATTTTCATTTTCGCTTCGGCCGTATCCTCCGCACCCCCGATAATGGCCCCGGCATGGCCCATACGCCGCCCGGGAGGAGCGGTCTGGCCGGCAATAAATCCAACTACCGGTTTTTTGTTTCCGTGCTGTTTGATCCAGCGGGCTGCTTCGGCCTCCATGCCTCCCCCGATTTCACCGATCATGACAATGGCATCAGTCTGGGGGTCCTGCATGAATAACTCGATGGCCTCGCGGGTGGTGGTACCGATGATCGGGTCACCCCCGATGCCCACCGCCGTGGAAATACCCAGGCCAGCCTTGGCCACCTGGTCAGCGGCCTCGTAGGTCAGGGTACCGGATTTGGATACAATACCGATCCGGCCGGGTTTGAAAACGAAGCCGGGCATGATGCCGACCTTGCATTCCCCGGCGGTGATAACTCCGGGGCAGTTGGGTCCGATCAGCCGGGTAGGGGTGCCGGCCAGGTAGTTCTTAACCTTTACCATGTCCTGGGTCGGGATGCCCTCGGTAATGCAGACAACCAGTTCGATACCGGCCTCGGCCGATTCCATGATCGCATCGGCCGCGAAGGCCGGGGGTACAAAGATGATGCTCACGTTGGCGCCCGTTGCCTTTACACAATCCGCTACGGTATTGAAGACCGGACGATCGAGGTGAGTACTTCCTCCCTTGCCGGGTGTTACGCCGCCCACTACCTGGGTGCCGTATTCAATCATCTGCGTGGCATGAAAAGTGCCTTCCGTACCCGTAAAGCCTTGGACCAGGATCTTAGATTGCTTGTTTACCAGGATACTCATGGTATTGCGATTAGTCGTTAAAAGTTGGGCAAAAGTAAGGGATTGTTTCGAGTTTAGATTCCCGTGGATCGGCCGGAAGGCCGCCTCTTCCGGCAAAACGGATCAGGTTGGCCGGAAGTTGCGCGTCAGGCACTGCGGCTGCCTAGTGATACCCCCAGGTACAGGTACCCTGGTAACCATGGGGCAGGGTATCGGGGCCCTTTGCAGGCTGCACGATTCGCGAACAGGAAACCATCCAGGTACCGGCCCTGCGGACCGCTACGCGGAACCTGCCTTCCCGGTCGCTTTGGATGTCGGCTCTGTCCCAGCCTTCCTCCTGCTGGTTCCAGACGGTCACCTCCGCGTTAGCTAGGGGATGTCCCATGAACCATACGGTGAAGGGGATCTCCTGCCCATCCTGGATGCTGTAAGGGTTACGGTCCGGTACGATGTCCAGCGCCAGGCTGGTCTGCTGAAGGCAGGCCTTGTCCGTTGGCTGACCTACCTGGAACAGGGTTTTCAGGCAGTACTGCCAGAGGGCCTGGTGAGACAGGGAGCCAGGGTGGGCGACCGGCATGGCGGTCGAGGAATCGCTGAGGGAAGCGGAATCCGATTGGTCCGGGCCGGTTCCCAGGCTGTCCGGCAGGCGGGTTTCCCGGGTCATCAGGGTAACCATGGCGGTGCCTTCATCCAGCACCATCACCTCGATGGAATCGCCTGGCTCATTGCCAAGCGCATCGCCCAGGTCGTCGTGGGTATCGCCAAAATAAAGATCAATGCGCTGCAGGTCAGGCTTGCTTCCCAGCCAGTTCCGGGTGTCGCCGGAGATACCCTGTACAATCCGGATCGTGGTGGTTTCCCCCCAATGGTAGAGGAATTTGTCTGGCTGAAGCCAGGAGACGGTGGGCTGGTGCCAGGGCAATGTGCCCAGGGCCAGTAAGGCTAAGGTTCTGGTCATAATGCGATCTCGGGCTGCCGGGGCAGCGCCTTATATCTTGATACCGGGCGGGCCGGGCTTCTGGCCCGTCTCTTCCAGCATACGCATCTCCTTGGCATCCTTCAGGAACTCGGAGGCGAAAATAAATTCATTCAGTAACTGGTTCTTGCTGAAAATTATTTCGCGGTTGCTTCCTTCCCATTCTTTATGCCCCTGGTACATATACATAATGTAGTTGCCGATCTCCATGACGCTGTTCATGTCGTGGGTATTGACCACCGTCGTAATATTGAACTCCACGGTAATTTGTCGGATCAGCTTGTCGATTACCAGCGAGGTCTGAGGGTCCAGCCCGGAATTGGGTTCGTCACAGAAGAGGTATTTGGGATTCAGCACGATGGCCCGGGCTATACCTACGCGCTTTTTCATGCCCCCGCTCAGTTCAGCCGGAAACTTCCGGTTGGTATCCTGCAGGTTCACCCGCTCCAGGACTTCATTCACCCGCTGCAGTTTGCGTTGATGTGGCCAGTCGGTGAACATATTGAGCGGAAACATGATGTTTTCTTCGACTGTGAGGCTGTCAAAGAGGGCGGATCCCTGGAACAGCATGCCGATTTCCTTGCGTATTTCCGTCTGGTCGGCATGCTTCATACGGGTGAAATTCTGCCCGCCGTACAGGATTTCCCCCTCGTCGGGTTCCAGCAGGCCGACCATGCACTTCATCAGCACGGTCTTGCCGCTCCCGCTGGCCCCGATGATCAGGTTGCATTGCCCTTCCTTCATGGTGGCGCTCACCCCGTCAATGACGGTCTTGTCACCAAACGACTTCCGGATATTTCGAACTTCGATCATAAAATCAATGTATGGCGTGCTCCTTTTTCCATGCCGGTACAGGCAGACTGCTCCGTCAAAGCAGGAGGGCGGAGAGCACGTAGTCCGCAAACAGGATCAAAATGCAACTCACTACCACGGCCTTGGTGCTGGACTGCCCGATCTCCAGGGCGCCTCCCTTAACATAATACCCGAAATAGGCAGGAACGCTGGAGATGATGAACGAAAAGGTATAGGCCTTGGCCAGGGCAAAGAAAACGTTATAGGGCAGAAATCCCTCCAATAATCCTTTGTCATAAGCCGATCTGGGCAGAATGTGGGCCATCGTTCCCGCAATCCGGCCACCCCAGATACCCAGCACCATGGCTATAATGACCAGCAGGGGGATCATCAGCAGGGCACCCAGGATCTTGGGTAACACCAGGTAGGCCTTGGTGTTGATCCCCATGATCTCCAAAGCGTCTATCTGCTCACTGACGCGCATATTACCCAGCTCGCTGGCGATCTTGCTGCCCACCACGCCGGCCAGGACGATGCAGACCAGGGTCGGGGCGAATTCCAGGATAACCGTATCGCGGACAATCACCGCGATGGTGGACCGGGGGATCAGCGGGGTCAGTAACTGGTAGGCGGTCTGGATCGTGGAGACGGCACCGATGAATACCGAAATGATACTGACGATACCCAGGGACCCGATGCCTATCTCGGCGCATTGGTGCATCAGTTCCTTCCAGTACATCTTCATGTTTTCCGGTTTGGAAAACATGCCCCGGATCATCAACAGGTATCGGCCTATCTCACTCAATATAGTCATACAGGGAATTATACAGCATGGTCCCGGCCCGGCCGGAACGGCGGAATGAAAATACAACATCCCGGCAATAATAGGTGGTCACCCCGCGGGGGTATTTCACCGGGCCGGGTTTTTCAGCCTTTTCCACCAGGGGGACCGCTTGACCAGTTCCTGGGAAGAGGTCTTGCATTTGATCTGGGCGTCGACCACCGCGATCAGGGCCATATTGACGATGCTGCGTACGGAACTGCCCAATTGCAGGATATGCACGGGTTTGTCCAGGCCCAGCAGGATAGGACCGATCGCGTCGGCGGTACCCAGTTCCTTGAGCAGGTTGTAGGCGATGTTACCCGAAGCCAGGTTCGGGAAGATCAGGGTATTCACATCTTTGTCCACCAGCTCGCAGAAGGGATAACTCTCCTTCATGAGTTCGTTATTGAAAGCCACGCTGGCCTGCATTTCCCCGTCGACGATCAGCGAGGGCATTTTCTGCTTGGCAATTTTCCTGGCTTCGGCAACCAGTTTAGCTTCGGGGGAGTTGCTGCTGCCGAAATTGGAGTAGCTCAGCATGGCGATGCGCGGGGTGATATTGAAGTTGCGGACCTCCTTGGCTGCCAGCAGGGTGATGTCTGCCAGCTCCTCCGCGGTAGGATTGAAGTTGACCGTTGTGTCCGCCAGGAACAGCGGACCGCGTTTGGTCAGCATCAGGTACATGCCGGCAATCCGTTTCACACCTTCTTCCATGCCGATGGTCCGTAGTGCCGGTCGGATCGTATCCGGGTAGTTTTTGGTCAGTCCGGAAATCATGGCGTCGGCATCCCCGCACTGGACCATCATGCAGCCGAAATAGTTGCGGTCACGCATGACTTTTTTGGCTTCGTAGGCATTGAATCCCTTGCGCGCCATTTTCTTCAGGAAGATGGCGGAGTACTGCGCCCGCTTTTCCTCCATCTCATCGCTTCGGGGGTCGAAGATGGGCAGCCCTTCGATATCAATGCTGTTGGCGGCCGCCAGGCTTTTGATCTTGTATTTATCTCCCAATAGGATCGGGTAGCCGATGCCATCGTCAAAAGCGATCTGGGCGGCCTTGAGGATTTTTACATTATCAGCTTCCGCGAAAACGATCCGGCGGGGATCCCGCCGGGCCTTGTTGCTGATGATGCGCATGACCTGGTTATCCATGCCCAGCCGCTTCTGGAGGTCGTTCTCATAGGCTTCCCAGTCTGTAATGGGTGTCCGCGCCAGACCGCTATCGATCGCCGCCCGCGCTACGGCGGGAGCTACCGCGGTCAGCAGGCGCGGATCCAGGGGTTTGGGGATGATATAGTTGGCACCGAATGAAATATGTTTTTCATTGTACGCCAGGTTGACGATATCCGGAACCGGATTCTTAGCCAGGTCAGCCAGGGCCCGGACCGCGGCCAGTTTCATGGCTTCATTGATCTGTCGGGCCCGGACATCCAGCGCACCGCGGAATATGTAGGGGAATCCCAGCACATTATTGACCTGGTTGGGATAATCACTGCGTCCCGTAGCCATTATAATATCCTTGCGGGCGGTCGTGGCATCCTCCCAGCTGATTTCCGGGTCGGGATTGGCCATGGCAAATACGATCGGGTTTTTGGCCATGCTGCGGACCATGTCCTGCGTCACTACATTGCCGACACTCAGCCCAATGAACACATCGGCGTCCTTCATGGCCTGTTCCAGGGAGATATCTTCCTTGGCATTGGCGAACTTTTGCTTGAACGCTTCCAGGTCCGTGCGTCCTTTATGGAGTACCCCTTGGCGGTCAAAGACCAGGAAGTTCTCGTGGTTGGCGCCCAGGGCCTCATACAGCAGGATGCAGGCCATGGCGGCCGCACCGGCCCCGTTCACCACGAATTTTGCCTTTTCGATCCGCTTTTTCTGGATCTCCAGGGCGTTGAGAAGGGCTGCGGCGCTGATGATCGCCGTGCCGTGCTGGTCATCATGCATGACCGGGATGGACAATTCTTCCTTCAGTTTCTTTTCGATGTAAAAGCATTCGGGTGCCTTGATGTCCTCCAGGTTGATGCCACCGAAAGTCGGCTCCAGGGATTTGACGATCTGCACAAATTTTTCAGGGTCCTTTTCGTTGATTTCAATATCGAATACATCGATATCCGCAAAGATTTTGAACAGGACCCCCTTGCCTTCCATGACGGGCTTGCCGGCCTCGGGCCCTATATCGCCCAGGCCCAGGACGGCGGTCCCGTTGCTGATCACGGCAACCAGGTTACCCTTGGCCGTGTATTTATATACGGAATCCGGGTTGTCATGTATTTCCTTGCAGGGCTCGGCCACCCCGGGAGAATAGGCCAGGGAGAGGTCGCGCTGGGTCTTTGCTTCTTTGGTGGGAACCACTTCGATTTTTCCGGGTCTTCCCTTGGCATGGTATTCAAGAGCCGCCTGCTTTCTGAAATTCTTCTGCATAGTGATGGGTTGCATTCCGGCCGCCCGTTCTTTTTCAACGGATTACCTCGGACGCAGCCGTAAAAGTTAACGTTTGTTCGCGGGGCAAGTTACAAAAAACGCCCGCTATAGGCAGGGAGGATATTTTCCAGAAAGTTCCCGAACGATTTGGAAAATAAAAAAATAGCCTTATGTTTGTGTGTACTATTTAGGTAGTACACTAAAACACTCTGTATGGTTTCAATCAAAAACCTCCATTTTTCCTACCGGCGCAGTAAGGTGTTTTCCGGTCTGAGCCTGCAACTGGAGCCAGGATTCGTGTACGGGCTGCTGGGAAAGAACGGAACCGGGAAGTCCACACTGCTGCGGGTAATTGCCGGGCTGCTTTTCCCCGACCAGGGGGAGATCAGGGTGGCAGGGCAGGTCCCGGCCAAACGGAAGCCCTCTTTTCTTCAGGAGGTATTCATGGTCCCTGAGGAATTCTACCTTCCCGATGTTCCGCTGGATTTCCTGCTCAGGTACCAGGCTTCCTTTTATCCGGGTTTCAGCCGGGAGCAGTTTGACCGTTACATCCGGGAATTTGAGATTCCGTCGGGTAACACCCTGCAGAACCTGAGCTATGGCCAGAAAAAGAAGGTCCTCATCAGTTTCGGACTGGCCGCCAATACGTCGCTGCTGCTGCTGGATGAACCCACCAACGGACTGGATATCATGAGCAAGAGCCAGTTCCGGAAAGTCATGGCGGGTGCCCTGAACGAAAAAAAGTGCATTATCATCAGCACCCACCAGGTCAAGGATCTTGAGAATTTGATTGACCGGATCACCATCATCGATGAAGGTGCCATCCTTTTTGACCAGCCGATTGAGCAGGTAGCCCGCCGCCTGGCCTTCCGCATTTCATATGATAACGCGGAAATAGCTGCGGCGCTTTACAGCGAGCAGTCCCTGAAAGGAAGTGCCATTGTGTCAAATAACCCGGCCGGGGAGGAAAGTAAAATCGACCTGGAACTGTTATATAAAGCCATTGTGCACAACCGACCCGGTATTCAATCTGCATTTAACGCTTAATCAAGTGATATGAACGAAATATTCAGTTTTACCAGATGGTTTCGCCTGGTCCGGAAGCACGGCGCGGGCCACGGACGAAAATACCTGCTGGGGCTGCTGGCCGTCACAGGCATCATCCTGATCTGGTTCCTGTTCCTGGTTCTCATGCAGGGATATCAGCCGCTCAGCTGGCCGGTACAGGTAGGCACTTATTTTGTGGTGCTTTTCATGGTCGGATGCCTGTTCGGCAGCTCCCTGTTTTCCGACCTGGCTTCGCGGCCTCGGGGAATCAATTACCTGGCCCTGCCAGCCTCGCAGCTGGAAAAAACACTTTGCGCCCTCTTGTACGGGGTGGTCCTCTTTTTCATAACCTACACCCTGGTTTTTTACCTGGCAGATGTTATTATGGTTAAGGTAGCCAATAGCGTGACCTATGCCCGCTGGCTGAAAAATCACATGCCTGACGAAGTATACCGGCCCCAGCAGGTCGTGAACGTGTTTACCGACATGCTGGAGGACCGGCATGACCGGCCGAATCCCAACGTCATGGCCCTGCTGTTCTTTTTTTCCATCCAGGCGGCCTATATCCTCGGATCGGTTTATTTCAGCCGGTTCAGCTTTATTAAAACCACCGTGTCCCTGCTGGTCCTTTCCCTGTTCATCATCCTGTTCCTTGCCAAGCTGCTGGGCGCTTTCATGCCCGACGGTCACTTCCTGGACGGGTTAAACCAGTACAGTGTCTCAACAAGCGGCTCCGAAGAACAGGTGATTCTGTTGCCAGACTGGGTAAACACGGTATTCTGGGCGTTCGTCAGATATGCAATGGCCCCCTTGCTGTGGCTGACCACTTATTACCGGGTACGTGAGAAAGAGATCTAAGCAATTAAACTGATTTTCGTATGCAATTCAGAGATTCACAAGCCATCTACCTGCAGATCGCGGACTACGTGTGCGAGAAGATCCTGCTGAAGGAATGGATGCCCGAGCAGCGGATTCCTTCAGTACGTGAACTGGCCATGCAGCTGGAGGTCAATCCCAATACAGCCCTGCGGGCTATGGATTTTCTGCAATCGCTGGGCATTCTTTACAACCAGCGGGGGATCGGCTATTTTGTTTCGTCCGATGCCCATCAGCATGCCCTCCGTTATCGCCGGCAGGAGTTTACCGAAAAAGACATGCCCGTGGTATTCCGAAACATGTACCTCCTGGGCATGGACCTGGATGAGTTGAAGCCTTCCTTTGAGTCATTTAAAAAACAGCAGTTCAATCATAATAATGCACGAGTCAATGAAAACGAGCAATAAAATACTGGTCGGCGTCCTTGTTTTTGCCCTGGCATTCCTGACAGCCGTTCACCTGGTCATTTATGCCCGGTATAAAGCCGGGCGCTACGTGACAAGCCGCCACCTGCGGGAGGAACGGTTTGATTCCTACCCGGCCACCGGCAACCTGCTGCTGGTATCCCTGGCCGGTCTGGACAATGTTACACTGGTCCCGTCGGATACCCCCCGTGTGGAGATCGAAAAGGGAGCGTCGGGCAGGCCGCACCTGCAGTTCGGGGACGGTGTG
The DNA here is from genome assembly GCA_035549175.1 of Chitinophagaceae bacterium. Classification (GTDB taxonomy): domain Bacteria; phylum Bacteroidota; class Bacteroidia; order Chitinophagales; family Chitinophagaceae; genus DASTSN01. Next base: position 11,680 of record DASZRL010000026.1, read on the forward strand.
CTGTCCCTCCGGGGTGATACCCTGGTCAGCAGCCCGGCTGGCGGCATGCAGCGGATCAAATCGTACCGACAGGTTGTAGTGTATCTCCCATCGGGAGTCCCCGTCCAGGCTGATTTCTGCGGATTGACCCTTATGGGCAGTGCGGATTCCCTGCATGCTCCGGGAAACCATTCGGTGAAGCTGAATGAAACGGATTTTCATATTGGGTGGGTGAACCGGGACTTACCGGGTGGGAACTATTTCGATTCCCTGCAGGTGGACCCGGCAACCCGGTCCTCGGTCGATATCTATTCGGGGGCGACCCTTCGATCATTAACCATCAACCTATCCGCAGCCAACCTGGATGACAACCAGGCCCGGATCGGCCGCATCTACCTGCAGGCCGATACCAGCTCCACCATCAAGCTGAGCGGCGCAAACCTGGCCAACACCCGTTTCATCCTGAAATAAGATGGAATCCTACCTTATCCAGACCAGCGGACTAGATTATGCGTTTTCGCGCCAGAGCCAGATCCTGCATCAGGTCGACCTGCAGGTGCCGGCCGGCAGCATATACGGATTTCTGGGACCCAATGGGGCCGGGAAGACCACGACGCTGCGGCTGCTGCTGGGGTTGTTGAGCTGCCGGCAAGGAACCATTCAACTCTTTGGCATGGACCTGGGCCGGCACCGGCTGGCCATACTGGCCCGCCTGGGATCCCTGATCGAGCAGCCTTCCCTGTACCAGCACCTGACCGCGAAGGAAAACCTGGAAATCTACCGGCTGCTATACGGATGCGGCACGTCCCGGATAGCCCAGGTGTTGGACCTGGTCGGGCTATCGGCCACAGGCTCCAAGCGGGTCCGGCAGTTTTCCCTGGGTATGAAACAGCGGCTTTCCATTGCCATCGCCCTGCTGCATAAACCGGAACTGCTTATCCTCGACGAGCCGACCAATGGCCTGGATCCGAATGGCATGGTGGAAACCCGCGAACTGATCCGCAGGCTGAACCGGGAGGAGGGGACCACCATCCTGGTGTCCAGCCACCTGCTGGGCGAAGTGGAAAAAATGGCTACCCACGTAGGCATTATTCACCGGGGCAGGCTGTTGTTCCAGGGTTCGCTGCAGGCCCTGCATGACCTCAAGGCCAAAGAGGGTTCCCTGGAAATGGATACCAGCGACAACCTGAAGGCCCTGGAGATCCTGAAAAACCGTTTTCCGGTCCGGCTGTTGCAGGACCGGTTAGTGATTTCCCTGGAGGACGGCCACCAGGCTGCCCGGGCAAACCGGCTGCTGGTGGAAAGCGGGCTGGACGTCTTCCTGCTGCATCCCCGGCAGAGTAACCTGGAGCAATTATTCATTGACATGACAAGCGAACCATCATGAACCTGTTCGTTTCGACACGGACCGAACTGCTCAAAACCAGACGCAGCTCGGCATTCTGGCTCAGTGTGCTGGGAGCAGCCTTCCTGCCGACCGTTTTCATTCTGATGTACCTGTTGCGGTCTGCCGCCTTCGTCCCCCTCCTGGCCCAGCAGCCCTGGGAGAATCATTTTCTGCGGGGCTGGCAATCCCTGGCTCCCTTCCTGCTGCCCATGTTCGTGATCCTGAGCTGCAGCCTGGTCACACAGATCGAATACAAAAACCTAGGCTGGAAACAGCTGTTTACAACCCCGCAGCCGATGGCCCGGATATTCCTGGCCAAGCTGCTAGCCATCCAGGGTATGATTCTTTTCTGCTTCCTCCTGTTCAATATGGGTATGATCCTCAGTGGCCTTTTTGTCAACCTGGTGAACCCCCACTATACCTTTTTCCGGCACGCCATAGCCTGGAAGGAACTGCTGCGCTGGGATCTCAAGACCTATATATCGGTCCTGGGCATTGCAGGTTTCCAGTACTGGCTAAGCCTGCGTTTCAGAAATTTCATCGTGCCCATTGCCATTGGGCTTGCCTTGCTGATCCTTTCCCTGGCACTACTGCAGTGGGAACATATATATAAGATGCCCTATGCAGCGCCCGTGCTTACCTTTCTGTCCATCCGGAATAAGGTACCCGGCCTGATCCAGCACCACGAATGGAATACGATCGGCTACTTCCTGACTTTCACGCTGCTGGCCTACCTCGACCTGTTGTTTCGCCGGGAAAAGGGCTGACCCGCCACGGGACCGATCCGCTAACCGACGGATTTCCGGGGATTTACAATTGTTAATTTTTTAACAAAGGTATTTCGCCCGGCAGGGTGAGCCGGGAATATTCCGTGAATTAGAACTATCTTAACGAAAAAATTACTGGATATGCGGTTTATGAAAACTACCCTCCTGCTGGCCGGGCTCGCAGGAATTTTTTTTACGACCTCCTGCAAGAAAAGCAGCGGCAACACGCCTCCTCCCACTACCGATACCACGTCGACATCTGTATCGCTGGCGGACAAGCAAAAGGATACGGTCCTGCTGTTTAGCCGG
>DASZRL010000027.1:0-12597 GCA_035549175.1 Chitinophagaceae bacterium
TTCCGGTGAAGGGTTCCCTGCTCCAGGGCCTGCACCAGGGCATCGCCCGGAAGCGCAAAGTGATCCATGCCGACATCGAGGTAGCCGTGTGCCGTGAACAGCTGCCTGCCCAACTGGTACAATTGCATTTTCAGGGCCGGGCTGGGCAGGTCGCTTTCATCAAACAACCGCTGCCCGCGGCTGGTCCAGGGCACGTGCGCATAACTGTAGAAGGCAATGCGGTCCGGCCGCAGGTCTATGGATTGCAGAATCGTCCTTTCCATGCTTTCCAGCGTCTGCCGCGGGAGGCCGTAGATCAGGTCGAAGTTGACGGATTCAAAACCGATTTCCCGCGCCTGCCGGGTCACCCGTTCCACATTTTCCACCGGCTGGATGCGGTTGATGATCCGCTGCACTTCGGGATCATGGTCCTGGACCCCGAAACTGATGCGCCGGAAACCCAGGCCATACAGGGTCTCCAGGTGCTTGCGGGTAGTATTGTTGGGATGACCTTCCACGCTGAACTCGTGGCGGGGATGTACCACCGACCATTCGAACAGCGCATCCATCAGCCGCGCCAGGTTGGCGGGTGAAAAGAACGTAGGGGTTCCGCCGCCCAGGTGGATTTCCCGGATAATGGGAGGTTCCCCCATGATGTCCCGGTATATCCGCCATTCCCGGATGATCCGTTCCAGGTATTCGCGTTCCACCTGGTGGTTCGTGGTGATCTTTTTGTTGCAGCCGCAGTAGGTACAGAGGGATTCGCAGAAGGGCAGGTGCAGGTACAGGCTGATTCCCTGCTCGTGGTTGTGGATCCGGAACCGGTCGCGGAACAGGGTCTTCCACTGATCCACATCCAAAGGTTCTTTCCAGAAGGGCACGGTCGGGTAGCTCGTATACCTGGGTACAGGAACGTTGTATTTTTCAAGTAAATGGGTAAGGGTCGTGTTCATGGGACAAAGTTGGCGGGCCCTCCCGGTTCCTGCCATGACCTTTATAGCGGGGACTGCTGACTTTGATCAAGGGAAGGCGGTCCATTCCCGGGTGGACCGGTAGACTATTTTATGGCGGACCAAGGCCGGGTTTCCTTAATTTTGCAGACTTTTTTGCTTGGTATGCCAGTAAAATACAAGGAATTCTCCGGGCTGTCCCTGCCGGCCATCGAACGGGAAATACTATCGCAATGGACTGAACAGCAGACATTTGAGAAGAGTGTGTCCCGCCGGGAAGGCGCTCCTCCCTTCGTTTTTTACGAAGGTCCCCCCAGCGCCAACGGCATGCCGGGGATCCACCACGTGATCTCCCGGACCCTGAAGGACCTGGTCTGCCGCTACAAGACCATGCGCGGTTTCCAGGTGAAGCGCAAGGGGGGATGGGACACCCATGGCCTGCCGGTCGAACTGGGCGTGGAAAAAGAGCTGGGCATCACCAAAGAAGACATCGGGCAAAGGATTTCGGTGGAGGACTACAACCAGAAGTGCCGGGAAGCCGTGCTGCGCTTCAAGGACAAATGGGATGACCTGACCCGTAAGATGGGGTACTGGGTAGACCTGCAGGACCCCTATATCACTTTTACCAATGAATATGTGGAAACTCTCTGGTTCCTGCTGAAGCAGCTCTACCAGCGGGGCTTGCTGTACAAGAGCGTCAGCATCCAGCCCTATTCGCCTGCCGCCGGGACCGGCCTGAGCTCACACGAACTGAACCAGCCCGGTACCTACAAGGATGTCAAGGATACCAGCGTGGTGGCCATGTTCCGGGTGGCTGACAGCCCGCAGGCCGCCTCCCTGTTCCGGGCGGCGGGCGGCGCTGACGTTTTCCTGCTGGCCTGGACGACGACCCCCTGGACCCTTCCTTCGAACCTGGGCCTGACGGTCGGTCCCGCCATTGAATATGTCCTGGTCAAGACTTTTAATCCCTATACCCACCTGCCCGTGCACGTCGTGCTGGCCAAAGCCCTGCTGGACCGGTACTTTAAACCGGAAGGGGAACAGGCGGACCTGGCGGCCTATACCCCGGAGACCAAGCTGCTTCCCTGGCGTATCCTGGCTTCCTTCCCGGGTAAGGACCTGGAGGGGCTGGCCTACGATCAGCTGCTGCCCTATCCCGCCAACCGGACGGAAAATCCCCGTGCCTTCCGGGTGCTGCTCGGGGACTTTGTAACCACCGAGGATGGTACCGGTATCGTGCATACGGCGCCCGCCTTCGGGGCGGATGACTACCGCGTCGGACGCAAGTATGATATCGGGATCCTGACCCTGGTGGACCGCGAAGGGAAATTCGTGGACGGGCTGGGCGAGTTCAGCCACCGTTATGTAAAAAATTATAAGGACGATCCCGGTTACGTCGATGTGAACGTCGATATCAGCGTCAAGCTGAAAAAGGAAAACCGCGCCTTCCGCGTCGAAAAATACGAGCACAGCTACCCGCACTGCTGGCGCACCGATAAGCCCGTACTTTACTATCCCCTGGATGCCTGGTTCATCCGCACCACCGCCCTGAAGGACCGGATGGTGGAACTCAACAGGACGATCCAGTGGAAGCCGCGTGCCACCGGTGAAGGACGGTTCGGGAACTGGCTGGAGAACATGGTGGACTGGAATCTCAGCCGGAGCCGGTTCTGGGGAACCCCGCTTCCGATCTGGCGGACCGAGGACGGTACCGAGGAAAAATGCATTGGTTCCATGGAGGAACTGCATGCCGAGATACGACGGGCCGTCGAAGTACTGGGCGGCGAGGTGAACAAGCATTACCTGCATAACGGCATCCTGGACCTGCACAAACCCTACGTGGATGAGGTGGTCCTGGTTTCTGAATCCGGCAGGCCGATGCGCCGGGAGCCGGACCTGATCGACGTCTGGTTCGACAGTGGGGCCATGCCCTATGCCCAGTGGGGCCTGGATCCGGAAAAGCGTAAGGCCGGGGATCCGAGACCTTTCCGGGCGCCGTTCGCAGAAAACTTTCCGGCGGATTTCATTGCCGAAGGCGTCGACCAGACGCGCGGCTGGTTCTATACCCTGCATGCGCTGGGCGTCCTGCTCTATGACAGCGTGGCCTACAAAACCTGTGTTTCCAACGGCCTGGTACTGGATAAGAACGGCAACAAGATGAGCAAGCGGCTGGGTAATGTGGTGGATCCGTTCCACACTATCGAGACCTACGGGGCCGATGCCACCCGCTGGTACCTGATCACCAACGCCTCTCCCTGGGACAACCTGAAATTCGATATCGAGGGTATCAAGGAAGTCCAGCGCAAGTTCTTCGGTACCCTGTATAATACCTACCAGTTTTTTGTGCTCTATGCCAATGTAGATGGGTTTGCGTTCCAGGAGGCGTATATCCCCCTGGACCAGCGGCCCGAGATCGACCGTTGGATCCTTTCTTCCCTCAACAGCCTGGTCCGTCGTGTGACGGAGAGCCTGGACGAATATGAACCCACACAGGCCGGGCGGCTGATCGAGGATTTTGTGGATGAGCACCTGAGCAACTGGTATGTCCGGCTGTGCCGGCGCCGGTTCTGGAAAGGAGAATACGAGCACGACAAGCTTTGTGCCTACCAGACGCTCTACGAATGCCTGGAAACGGTGCTGCGGCTCATGGCGCCGATCTCGCCTTTCTTCAGTGACGCCGTATTCCGCAATCTCAATCACGTGACGGGCCGCTTCGACGTGGAATCCGTACACCATACCGATTTTCCGGTCAGCCAGGTGGCTGCCATTGACACCTCCCTCGAGGAGCGGATGCAACTGGCCCAGGATGCGTCTTCCCTGGTCCTCTCCCTGCGCAAAAAGGTGAATATCAAGGTCCGCCAGCCCCTGCAGGCTGTGCTGATTCCCGTGCTCAACCCCGCGATGAAGGAACAGCTGGAAAAAGTGGAAGACCTGATCAAAAGCGAAGTGAATGTCAAGGAGATACGGTACCTGACCGAAACCGAGGGCTTTATCCGCAAGCGGATCAAACCCAATTTCATCGCCCTGGGCAGGAAGCTGGGACCCAAAATGAAGGCGGTATCCACAGCTTTGGCACATTTCAGCCAGGAGGACATTTCCCGGCTGGAAAAAGAGGGCCGATTTAGTTTGTCAATTGACGGTGAAGAATTAATATTACAGCTTAATGAGGTGGAAATCAGCAGCGAGGACATCCCGGGCTGGACGGTAGCCTCCCGGGGCACCCTCACCGTCGCCCTGGATATAACGATCACTCCTTCCCTGGAACAGGAAGGCCATGCGCGGGAATTTGTAAACCGTATCCAGAAAATCCGCAAGGATTCCGGGTTTGAACTGACGGACCGGATCCGGGTAAAAGTGGCGGCTGGCAACGGTTTAAAAGAGTCATTGGCTCAATTTAAAGACTATATTTGCGCCGAAATTTTGGCAGATGAACTGGAGGTAGTCGGCGATTTGGATACTGGTACTGAAATTGAAGTAAATGATGTTTTTCTCAAAGTGATTGTTTCTAAAAAAGGTTAATTGTATGGCAACCAAGAAAAAAGCAGCCCCCAAGAAAGCCGCTAAACCGGTTAAGAAAGCAGCTTCTTCGAAACCTGCTGCCAAAAAGCCAGTAAAGGCGGCACCCAAGAAGGCGGTGAAGCCGGCTCCCAAGCCCGCTGCCAAGAAGGCTGCTCCCAAACCGGCGGCTAAACCAGCCGTTAAGAAAGTGGCTGCCAAGCCGGCCCCGAAGCCGGCGCCCAAAAAGCCGGAGGTCAAAGCCGCCCCCAAGCCGGCTGCCGGCTTGAAAACGGTTGCCAAACCCCAGCCTGCCAAGAAACCCGCCCAGGTGGATCTCAAATCGCTGGTCACCGTGAAGCCCCCGGTGAAGCCGGTCGTGAAAAAGGAACCTCCCAAACCCGTCAAGGTGGTGATTCCCAAGACATCCACGACCAAGGCCGTCAAATATGAACCTGAATTTACCAAATCCGTTCTCGATACCCCGATGAATGAACAAAATGGACCGACCATGCGCTATTCTGACGCCGAGTTAGCTGAGTTCAAGGAATTGATCATGAAAAAGCTGGATGCCGCCAAAAAGGAGCTCGCGTACCTGCAGGGACTGATCACCCGCAAGGACGAAGGCGGTGATATGGATGAAGGTCGCTACATGACCATGGAAGATGGCAGCGTAAGCATGGAGCGTGAGCAGCTCAGCCAGATGGCCAGCCGGCAGATCACCTTTATTGATCACCTGGAAAAGGCGCTGATGCGCATCGAAAATAAGACCTACGGGATCTGCCGCGTTACCGGCAAACTGATCGATAAGGCCCGGCTGCGGGCCGTTCCTCACGCGACGCTGAGCATTGAAGCCAAGCAGATGATGAACAAATAGGCCGGATTCCCGGTTCCGGGGACCCTGCTGTTTCAGGACCTGCCGCGACGGTGAACCGTCCTGGTTGAACCTGCCCCGTGGATACCGGCTTAATGTGCACACATGACCATTTCATTTTCATACGAGAAGCCTAAGGTGATCCAGGCGCTTCGGTACCATTTCATTTCCCGGCCCGAGATCAAATTCATGATCATCCTGGTCAATGTGTTTGCTCTTACGTCCGCCGCCCTGTTTTATTTCCACAAGATCACGCCCATGGCCTTCCTGGTCGGATCGCTGCTCTGGTTTTTTTTGATGATCAGCTTCTGGTTTGTCATGCCGTCCCTGGTATACCGGCGGGCGGCCACGTTCCGGGATCACTTCACCATGTGGTTCGAGGAGGGGGGATTCACGCTGGGTAATGAGCGGGGGTCACGCACCTGGCCCTGGAAGGCACTGAGCACCTTCCTGGAAAGCCCGCATTTCTTTCACCTGTATTTTGACAGCCGTTCATTCATCCTGGTGCCCAAGAGTGGTTGCAGGGACCAGGCCGAGGTGGCAGACCTTCGGCGGATCCTTCGTGATAAGACCGGGAAAGGCTGAGCGATTATAATTGCTTTTCCATCAGGTAGTGCGGAATGGTGACTTCCGTGAACTCGTCTCCTTTGACGCGGTAGCCCATTTTTTCATAAAAGCCGATGGCGTGTTTGCGGGCGTGCATGGTAATGCGCCGGTACCCATGGTCACGGGCGAGGTTTTCTGCGAACTGCATCAGGGCCCGGCCGATCCCTTTACCCTGCAGGTCATTGAGTACGGCCATCTGACGCAGGCGGATCGTGCCCGGTCCTTCCCTGACCAGCATACAGCATCCCAGCAGCTGGTCATCGTCAAAGGCTCCGATCAGCAGGTTGTCCTTTTCTTCCTTCAGCTCTTCCTGGTCAAATCCGAGCCCGAGCGGTTTGCGCAGGATATCATCGCGTAACTTAACCATCTGCTGATATTCCTTGGAGCCATGATCAATGATTTTCAGGGCCATACTTCAGTACAATCGTTTAGGGATGGGTAAATTACGAACATCCCGGGATACTACCAACCGTAAGCAGTCTGAAATTAACCGGAATATCGCCGACCGAATTGGAATTAGTATTTCGTTTTCAATATATTGCAGCCGATTAGGAAAAAATGAGCTTTCCTGCCGTGTTTTATTCAAAAATTCTATTTTTGCACCCATATTAACTAAATCTAAATGACATGTCAGACATTGCATCAAGAGTAAAAAAGATCATCGTTGACAAATTAGGTGTGGAAGAAGCCGAAGTGACCAACGAAGCTTCCTTCACCAATGATTTGGGCGCCGATTCACTGGACACCGTCGAACTGATCATGGAATTTGAAAAGGAATTCAATATCTCCATTCCCGACGAACAGGCTGAAACCATCACCACGGTTGGCCAGGCCGTTGCTTATCTCGAAGAGCACGCCAAATAAGCCAGGAACGACTTCCTCGATTCAGGGGAACAGAATGGAATAAATTTACTCCGCCTTCTGACTGTTGTATTTTTAGCGCAGCGAAGGCGGTTTTATCTTTCACAAAAACTGACCACAGGCTGTATGGAACTTAAAAGGGTTGTCGTAACCGGAATGGGGGCTCTGACACCGCTGGGCAATTCCATTGATGAATACTGGACTAATCTCGTCAATGGCGTTTCCGGTGCCGGCCACATTACGCTTTTCGACGCATCCAAATTCAAAACCCGGTTTGCCTGTGAGATCAAGCAGTTTGATCCTACCCAGTTCATGGAAAAAAAGGAGGCCCGCAAGATCGACCGCTTTACGCAGACGGCCCTGGTGGCCAGCGACCAGGCGGTCCGGGATGCCGGTATCCTGACCGATCACCTGAACGCCAATCGCATCGGGGTGGTCTTTGCCAGCGGTATCGGGGGCCTCATTACCTTCCAGGAAGAAGTCATCAACTTTGCCAAAGGGGACGGAACCCCCCGTTTCAATCCCTTTTTCATTCCCAAGATGATCCTGGATATCGCCGCCGGCCAGATATCCATGCGCCACGGGTTCCGGGGACCCAATTTCGCGGTGGTCAGCGCCTGCGCCTCCTCCACCAATGCGATGATGGAAGCCTTCAACCTGATCCGCCTGGGTAAGGCCGACATCATCCTCACCGGCGGATCGGAAAGCGTGATCAGTGAAGCGGGCGTGGGCGGCTTCAATGCCATGAAGGCGCTCAGCGAGCGCAACGACGATCCCGCGACGGCTTCCCGGCCCTATGACAAGGACCGGGATGGGTTCGTCATGGGAGAAGGGGCAGGCGTCCTGGTATTCGAGGAACTGGAACACGCCCTGCGGCGCGGCGCCAGGATCTATTGCGAGATCGCCGGCGCGGGCGCCACGGCGGATGCCCATCACATTACGGCTCCCCACCCCGAAGGACTGGGTGCCAAAAATGTGATGAACGCGGCCCTGGAAGATGCGGGGATGCAGCCGGGGGATATTGACTACATCAACACCCACGGCACCTCCACGCCCCTGGGGGATATCGCGGAGGTCAAGGCGATCGTGGATGTGTTCGGGGAAGATGCCTATAAACTGAACATCAGTTCCACGAAGTCCATGACGGGTCATTGCCTGGGTGCCGCCGGCGTCATTGAGGCCATTGCCTGCATCAAAAGCGTGCAGGATGACCTGGTGCCTCCCACCATCAATCATTTTACCGATGATGAGGGTCTCGATCCGAAACTGAACTTTACCTTTCACAAGGCCCAGGCCCGGACGGTCCGGGCAGCCCTCAGCAATACGTTTGGGTTCGGGGGGCATAATGCCTGCGTGATCGTCAAGAAATTTAATGCCTGATCCTCCGGTCCCGGCCCGGCGCCGGCACCGGCAGGCCGGAATTCTGATTTTTTTTGTAGCTTAAACGCTGTGGATTTTTTTAAGCAATTATTCAAGGAGCAGTCCGGGGAATCGTTCAAAAGGCAGTTGAAGAACCTGCTGGGATTCCAGCCCCGGAACCTTTCCCTCTACAAGACGGCACTTACCCACCGGTCGGTCCGGGAAGGGGCGGATGAGAATAACGAACGCCTGGAATACCTGGGCGATGCCGTACTGAGCGCCCTGATAGCCGATTATCTATTCAAACGGTATCCCTACAAGGAAGAGGGGTTCCTGACCGAGATGCGCAGCAAAATGGTCAACCGCCAGCAGCTCAACGAGATCGCGGTGCGCATGGGGCTCAAAAAGATCACCCTGTACAACAAGATGGACAGTTCCCTCAAGGTCAGCCAGATTTTCGGCAACACCCTGGAGGCCCTGGTGGGGGCGGTCTACCTGGACCGGGGCTATCGCAAGACCAGCAAGTGGGTGACCGAGTATGTTATCCTCCCCCACATGTTCGTGGAAGAACTGGAGATCCTGGAAATCAATCACAAGAATAAACTCTACGGCTGGGCCAACAAAAACGGCAAACTGCTGGAGTTTGAGACGGTGGAGGAGAAGATCGAGGGAGGCCGCCGCCTGTTCACCGTGGCCGCCGTGATCGATGGCCAGTCTGTGGCCCAGGGCAAGGCCTTTAACAAAAAGGATGCTTCCCAGATCGCAGCCCAGGCTGCCGTGGAAAAACTGGGACTTCTCAATGCCCCCGATGCGGAATAGCCCCTGGCCAACCGTCCGCCGCTTCTATTTATATATATAATGAAGCCGGATCGGTCACCCACCTCCCCGACCAGTACTGCGGATCCCCGCTTTTCCGCAACGAAGTTACGAAAAGTAGCTCCCTTTCGCGCAATAATCCTCGTAAATCTCCGAATTTCGGCCTCCCCCCAGGCCCTAAACGGGGCCTTTTGCCACCGATTTGGCACCGGTTGCTGGTAATTATACCAGCGTCAGCATGTAAAAAATACGGTATTTTTTCCCTGTTGTGGCCAGAATCAGCCCATTTTGGCTCCCTTTGAAACCCCGTTTCTATAATTTTAATACATGATAATCATATCGTTACACGGATTTTTGCCCGTTTTCGGAAAATACCGGAAAATAAACGTAAAATCCCTTGCAAAATCCGAAGCCGCCTATTAGTTTTGTTCCCACGTAGGAAGTACGAAAACGGAAACCGAGAAAACCCGAAGTAAGATTTCCCACGATACCCTGAAAACGAATAATAATCCGTAGTTTATGAAAAATGTTTACACAGCTATTGCCCTGATCCTGTTCTTCCAAGTAGCAACCGCCGCTCCCCGTACACTGATTACCGCTACCTCCAATGGTAACTGGTCCAACAAATCTTCCTGGAGCCTGAAACGTGTTCCGGCCAACGGCGACAGCATCGTAATTCCCCAGAATACGACGGTAGCCTACGATGCCAAGGTTTCCCTCAGCAATGTATACCTGGTGATCAATGGTACCCTGGTGATGAAGCAGGCCACCACCCTGAATTTTGATAAGCCCTCCACCGTGGTTATCGGCTCTGCCGGTCAGATCCGGACCGTTAACCCGGGTAAGGACAATTCCCAGAAGATAAATATGGATACCTACGACAATCCGATCTTCCAGGGCAAGGGTGTTTACGGCGGTGTGAAGGGCATCCTGAATGGCCCCCTGATGATCACGACCAACGGCAAGGGCTGGGTCGTTCCTGCCCAGAATGCACCGACCCCGCTGCCAGTAAAATTTGTTTCCTTCACCGTTGCCCGCCAGCAGAACCTCGTACTGATCCAATGGTCAACCGCCACCGAGATCAACAGCCGTGATTTCGAAATCGAGCGTTCCAGCGACGGCACCAACTGGACTACTATCACCTCCGTAAATGCCGCCGGCCAGTCTACCGCCCTGCTGACCTACTCCTATACCGATCGCAGTGCTGCCGGCGCCGTGGTTTACTACCGCATTCGCCAGGTGGACCTGGATGGCGCCTTTACCTATACGGATGTCCGCACCATCAAACTGGAAAACAGCCAGGCAGACGTGAAGGTGATCACGGCTTCCCCCAGCACCCTGTACGTGAGCTTTTCCCAGCCGATCCAGTCCGGTGTTACCCTGCGCCTGACTTCGATGACCGGCCAGGTAATTTCCCAGCAGCAGGTGAGCAACCCGGCCGGCCAGGTGCAGTTCAATGCGCCCAGCCACAACACCGGCATCTACGTACTGACCATTACAGATAACAAGAACCTGAAGATCAGCAAGCAGGTCTTACTCTAATCGGAATAACAACTCATTTACTTTGGACGGTAAATCCACCCTGCCTAAACAGGGTGGTTTTTTTTGCCACTATGGCAGCGGTCAGGAAATCTCCTGGCAGAGTTCCAGCAAGACCCCGCCGGTGGACCGGGGATGGAGGAAGCAGACCAGTTTGTTATCGGCGCCGGGCCGGGGGCGGTCACTCAGCAGCTGGAAGCCTTCCCGGCGCAGCCGGGTCATCTCCGCTTCGATATCGGTAACGGCCAGGGCGACATGATGGAGTCCTTCGCCCCGCTTTTCAATAAAACGGGCAATCACCCCTTCGGGATCCAGGCTTTCCAGCAGTTCGATCTTGCTTTCCCCGGTGCGGAAAAAGGCGGTGCGAACGCCTTCCCCTGCCACGGTCTCCGTTTTGTAGCAGGAACTGCCGAGCAGGCGCTCATACAGGGGAATAGCCTGCCCGAGGCTCTTGACGGCAATCCCGATATGTTCCAGTGGCAGGTTAAGCATGGCAGGAAGTCCCGGTAAATTTAGGGGTAAACCGTCAATTCCCCGGCCGTACCCTGATTATAGCTAATTTTGCCAACAGAATCTTCCGCTATTTCCATCATGCTGCAGACCCCTGTCTACCTCGACAACAATGCCACCACGCCCTGTGATCCGCGCGTGCTGGAAGCCATGCTGCCCTATTTTCGCCAGCATTTCGGGAATGCCGCCAGCCGGAACCATGCCTTTGGCTGGGTGGCCGAGGAGGCCGTGGACCTGGCCCGCCAGCAGGTGGCTGACCTGATCGGGGCTGAGCCCCGGGAAGTGGTTTTCACTTCCGGGGCCACTGAATCCGATAACCTGGCCCTCAAGGGGGTATTTGAAGCCTACCGAAGCAAGGGAAACCACCTTATTACCTGTGTAACCGAACACAAGGCTGTCCTGGATACCTGCGCCTACCTGGAAAAGCGGGGAGCCGAGGTGACCTATCTGCCTGTGGGCCCGGACGGCCGCATCAACCTCACCGAACTGGAGGCCTCCTTCCGCCCAACCACCCTGCTGGTCGCCCTGATGTATGCCAATAATGAAACGGGTGTTCTGCAGCCCATCCGGGAGGCTGCGGCCCTGGCCCGCGCGCGCGGCGTGCTGTTTTTCAGCGATGCCACCCAGGCCGTGGGCAAAATTCCCTTGCGGGTGAACGAGGAGGGTATCGACCTGATGGCCTTCAGCGCCCACAAGATTTACGGGCCCAAAGGGGTGGGGGCCCTCTATGTCCGTCGCAGGGATCCGCGGGTAAGCCTGGTGCCCCAGCTTCACGGTGGCGGTCACGAACGGGGTGTGCGCAGCGGCACGCTCAACGTGCCGGGCATTGTGGGCCTGGGCAAGGCCTGCGAACTTGGCGCCGCAGAAATGCAGCAGGAAGGCGAGCGGCTCCGCCGCCTGCGTGACCAGCTGGAGGAGCAGCTCCTCCGCCTGGAAGCCACCCGGCGAAACGGGCATGCGCAGCACCGCCTGCCCCAGGTAGCCAATATAGCTTTCCGGTATGCGGAAAGCGAGGCATTGATCGCCAGCCTGAACCGGCACGTCGCCCTGTCCTCGGGGTCAGCCTGCACCTCCGCTTCCCTGGACCCGTCCCATGTACTGAAGGCCATGGGCCTGCCCGATGACCTGGCCCGGAGTTCCCTGCGCTTCGGCCTGGGGCGCTTTACCACGGCCGGGGAAATAGCCTATGTTATTGAACAGGTTACGCGCAGTGTGAACCAGCTGCGGCAGGCGAGCCCCCAGTGGGAGCAGTACCGCGGGGGGGCGGCCGGGTTCCCCTAGCCGCCTTTTGCGGTTGCCGCGGGGATTGCGTAATTTTGCAGGTCCGGGGATACCGGTGGCCTGCTTACCAGCAGGTTACGCATCCGGTATCCGGGAAAAGCAAATAAGCCAAGTATGTCGTTTGATCTGGAAAATGCGATCAGGATAAGTGACCCGGCGAGGGCCAAGGTCCGCCAGCTGATGGACCAGGACGGTATCGGCCAGGACCCTTCCTATTTTCTGCGGGTAAGCGTGGTCAGCGGAGGCTGCTCCGGGCTCAGCTACAAAATCGATTTTGACAACGTGCAGAAGCCCGGCGACCAGGTGTTCCGGGATAATGACCTGACC
>DASZRL010000028.1:0-12681 GCA_035549175.1 Chitinophagaceae bacterium
TGCAGCATATGCTGTAGTTTCCAGGAAGGGGAAGTGCTGGAACCATCACGGAAGGGAATGGCGAAGGCCAGCAATACCCCGCTGATGGTGGCGTGCACGCCCGACTGCAGCATAAAATACCACATCACCGCACCGGGAACCAGGTAAACCAGCAGGTTGTTCACCCCCAACCGGTTCAGCAGGACCAGTCCGCCAAAGATGGCCAGGGCGATTGCCAGGTCCGGGACTGAAAGCTGGGTGGTGTAAAAGATGGCGATAATCAGGATGGCTCCCAGGTCGTCGATTATGGCCAGGGCCGTGAGGAAAATCTTCAGCGGAGGAGGAACCCGGTTGCCCGCCAGCGAAAGCACGCCCAGGGCGAAGGCGATGTCGGTAGCCATCGGGATGCCGAAACCGGTCTGGGAAGGCAGTCCCCTGTTGAATGCGAGATGCAGCAGGGCCGGCAGGAGCATGCCGCCAAGTGCTGCGAAGACAGGAAGCAGGGCATTGGATGGATGCTGAAGCTCTCCCACGTATACCTCGCGTTCAATCTCCAGGCCGACCAGCAGAAAGAAGATCGTCATCAGCCCGTCGTTGATCCAGTGGGTAAGGGAGTGACCACCCAGGTCCAGGTGCCAGAAATGCTGGTAGGCTTCTCCCCAACCCGAATTGGTCAGGAGCAGAGAACAGGCCGTACAGGCGATCAGGATAAATCCCGATGCTTTTTCGGAACGGAAGAATTCGCTGAACAGTTTGGTCAGGATCATGCGCATGGCCAGGCTGATTGGGTCCCAAGTTATAGAAAGGGCCTGAAAAAACCCGTCGCCGCGAACAGCGGCGACGGATGGTGTAAAGTAAGCGGGCCGTAACGCCCGGTGATTGTTGCCGAAAACGGGCCATCTGCCCGGCTAACCGGCTGCCGCGACCCTATCCCAGTTTCTTTTTCAGGTTGGCATCCAGGGCGTCCAGGAACTCCTCGGTATAAAGGTAGTGCTGGCCGTGCTGCACCTGGTTGCCGTGAATGCAAACGGCCAGATCCTTGGTCATCTTACCGCTCTCCACGGTTTCAATACAGACCGCCTCGAGCGCGTTGCTGAAGTCGATGAGGGGCTGATTGCCGTCCAGCTTGCCCCGGAATGCCAGGCCGCGGGTCCAGGCGAAGATGGAAGCAATGGGGTTGGTGCTCGTGGGCTTACCGGCCTGGTGGTCGCGGTAGTGGCGGGTTACCGTGCCGTGGGCGGCCTCGGCTTCCAGGGTTTTTCCATCCGGGGTAACCAGCACAGAGGTCATCAGTCCCAGTGAACCGAACCCCTGGGCCACACTGTCGCTTTGCACATCCCCGTCGTAATTTTTGCAGGCCCAGACGAAATTGCCGTTCCATTTCAGGGCACTGGCCACCATATCGTCAATCAGGCGGTGTTCGTACACGATACCGGCGGCAACGAACGCGGCCTTGAATTCCTTTTCATAAATCTCCTGGAAAATGTCCTTGAAGCGCCCGTCATATTTTTTCAGGATCGTATTCTTGGTAGACAGGTACAGCGGCCATTGCTTGCTGAGGGCCATATTGAAGCAGCTGCGGGCAAACCCGCGGATGCTCTCGTCGGTATTGTACATGCTCAGGGCCACGCCGCCTCCCTTGAACTGGAATACTTCATGTTCAATTACGGTGCCATCCTCGCCTTCAAATTTGACGGTGAGCCTGCCCTTGCCGGGTACCACGAAGTCCGTGGCGCGGTACTGGTCCCCGAATGCATGACGGCCCACGATGATGGGCGCCGTCCAGTTGGTCACCAGGCGGGGTACATTCTTGATCACGATGGGTTCCCGGAAAACCGTTCCGTCCAGGATATTGCGGATGGTGCCGTTGGGGCTTTTCCACATCTGCTTCAGGTTGAATTCCTTTACGCGCGCCTCATCCGGCGTGATCGTGGCACATTTGATTCCCACCCCGTATTGTTTGATTGCATTCGCTGCCTCGATGGTCACCTGGTCATTGGTCTTGTCACGGTACTCAATGCCCAGGTCATAGTACTTGATGTCAATATCCAGGTAGGGCAGGATCAGTTTGTCCTTGATGAATTTCCAGATTATGCGCGTCATCTCATCGCCGTCCAGTTCCACTACCGGGTTGGCTACTTTAATCTTTTGTGCCATGTTATAGCAAGTGTTTGGGTTAAATGAATGGGGTGCACCCGGGTGCAGGGTTGCAAAACTACATGTTTCGGGCAAAGTAGGGAGGAGCGGCCGTCGGATCAGGTATAATTTTTGCGTTACTCCGAACTGGCGCTATATCAGCGTCCTTCCGGGGGCTTATCTCCCCGAATGGAAATGTGAGTACCCCTACTGAAATTGATTCAAATCAATTATTTTTGTGGCGTAAAGGAGAATTAGTAGCAATGGACCTATCAAAACCTTTTCTGGATTACCTCAGAAAATTCGTCGACCTGTCTGACGAAGAGTACAAGCGGTTGATTTTTCCCTACATCCAGGTACGACGCTTTGGCAAGCGCGAGATCATCACAAAGGCCGGAGAGACAGAGGATTATTTCAATTTTATCCTGCGCGGGCTGGTGCGGAAATATTACCGGCGGGGCGTGGAGGAAATCAATACCCAGCTTTCCTACGAAGGGCATATCATTCATGCCCAGGAGTCCTTTCACAGCCGGACCCCTTCGGAATATTTCGTGGAATCGATTGAGCCGACCACCCTGGTTTCCATCACGTATGATGACCTGGAACGGATCTATGAATCCTCCCAGAAAATGGAACACCTGGGGCGCCTGATCATC
Organism: Chitinophagaceae bacterium; assembly: GCA_035549175.1. Taxonomy (GTDB): domain Bacteria; phylum Bacteroidota; class Bacteroidia; order Chitinophagales; family Chitinophagaceae; genus DASTSN01. The sequence continues at coordinate 2,772 of DASZRL010000028.1, forward strand.
ACCCATACCATGGTACTGAAGGACCGCTGGCAGATGCGGCTGATCCAGCACTCCCCGCGGGAGCGCTTTATAGATTTTGTTCAGAAAAACCCGGAACTGATGCAGCGGGTTCCCCAGAAATACCTAGCTTCCTACCTGAATATCAAACCCGAAACCTTCAGCCGGTTCAAACACCTGGTCCGTTCCGGCACCAGGGCGACCTTTTGACCAGCCAGATCCTCAGACACTCACTACCAGTACGGGTATCCTGAGTTCGTGCCGGACCGTATCGATCGTCTCCCCGTAGATCCAGTCCTTTACCCCGGTGTGTCCGTGCCCCCCGATTACCAGGAGGTCTGCCTCGTTTTCCCGGACCAGCCGTACGATTTCCCGGGCTCGCTGGTGAAAGCCCAGTACCCCCCTGGCCGAATAACCCATCTGGCGGATACGGTTGGCATAATGGTCGATCTGCTCCTGGTCCCGCCGGGCCTCCAGGTCATCGGTCTGGGTTCCCAGAACCCGGCTGGAGGCGCTTTCCACTACGTGTATCAGCAGGAAGGAACTGTCCCTGTGTGCCTGGCCCAGGGCATGGGACAGGACCTTTTCATCCTTGGTACTGAATTCCAGGGCTACTGCAATCCGGTTGTAGCGCGGAACTGAAATACGTTCCAGCCCCGCCGCCTCCGCGTGGACCCGGATGCCCCTGCCGCGGTGACGGCCTCTCCACAGGGGATACAGCAGGGTGACCAGCAGCAGGCCGGCGAAGACCAATCCGCCTGCCAGGATTGAAGATTTGCCCAGGAAGTGGTCGCTGGTGCGCCAGTAGCCGGATGCCTGCTCCACCACCATCCGGATGTTCAGGTAAACCAGGATGCCAATCACCAGCCAGGCGACCATCCGGGTTAGGGGGCGGATGGCGAAAATGCCCATACGCTGGCGGCTGCTTACAAAATGAATCAGCGGGATCATGGCAAAACCGAGCTGCAGGCTGAGGATCACCTGGCTGAATATCAGCAGGTCGTCGATGCGCGACTCGCCGTTTATCAGGATGACCAATACGGCCGGTATGATGGCAACCAGGCGGGTAAGCAGCCGGCGGATCCAGGGATTGATCCGCAATTGCAGGTAACCTTCCATGACGATCTGCCCGGAAAGGGTTCCGGTAACCGTGGAACTCTGGCCGGCTGCGATCAGGGCGATGGCAAACAGTTTCGGGGCCACCTCACTGCCCAGGAGTTTGTCCAGCAGCTGGTGCGCGGTCCGGATTTCGGCGACATCGGTCCGGCCGGTCTTGTAAAATACCGTGGCAGCCAGCACCAGGATGGCGGCATTGACAAAAAATGCCAGGTTCAGGGCCACTGCGCTGTCCAATAGGTTAAGCTTCAGAGCCTGGCGGATACCGGCTTCATCGCGGCGGATCTTGCGCGTCTGCACCAGCGCCGAGTGCAGGTACAGGTTGTGGGGCATAACGGTGGCCCCGATGATCCCGATGGCGATATACAGGGCTTCTTTCCCGGGGAGCTTCGGCACAAAGCCCGACGCGATTTCCCCCAGGTTGGGTTTGGCCAGCAGGATCTCCACCAGAAAGGAACAGCCGATGACGGCCACCAGACCGATGATGAATGCTTCCATCTTGCGCATGCCCAGCTGCTGGAGAAACAGCAGCAGGAAGGTATCCAGCACCGTGAGCAGCACCGCATAGAGGAGCGGCATGCCGGTCAGCAGCTGGATGCCGATGGCCATGCCCAGCACTTCGGCCAGGTCGCAGGCGGCAATGGCTATTTCGGCCAGCACATAGAGCGAGAGGTTCACGAATTTCGGATAGGCTTCCCGGTTAGCCTGGGCCAGATCCAGGCCGGCCACCACCCCCAGCCGGGCAGACAGGTTCTGCAGCAATAAGGCCATGAGGTTACTCATCAACAGGACCCAGATCAGCGCATACCCGAAGTGGCTTCCTCCCTGCAGGTCGGTGGCCCAGTTGCCGGGGTCCATGTAGCCGACACTGACCAGGTAGGCAGGTCCGAAAAAGGCCAGCATGCGCCGCCAGACCGGCTTTCGGGAACTGGTCGTATCTACGGTCCCGTGTACTTCGGAAAGGGACCGGTGCATCCTGTCTTGTCCATTACGCGTCATGGGTCACAAATATGTTTTTGGCCAGCTGCTCGCTGATATGCACCGCGGGATGCTGTCGTATTTTTACCTCCAGGGAGTTGTCAAACGGAAATTTGCGGCGGGCTTCCAGGCGGGTGCCGATCGCGATCTGCTTGTGACGCAGGAGTTCCAGCATTTCCGGCGACTGGTTGCTGACCTGGCAAACCAGGGCGGTGGTGTGCAGCGGCAGGTCCGCCAGGCATACCCGGTGCGTGCTTTCCATATGGCCGTTCATGTCAGGAATCGGGTCCCCGTGCGGGTCAAATTTGGGGAAGCCCAGGTATTCGTCCAGTTTGTCCACGAGCTTTCTGCTGCTGACATGTTCCAGTTCTTCGGCAATGGCATGCACCTCTTCCCAGGCAAACTTCAATTTCTCAGCCAGGAAATATTCCCATAACCGGTGGCGACGGATAATGGCCAGCGCCACCCGGCGGCCTTCGGTATTGAGCCGGAAACCCTGGTAGGGCTGGTAATGGATCAGTTTCTTGGTCTTCAGCCGCTTGAGCATATCGGTAATGGAGGCCGGACGGGCCAGGAGTTCCCGGGCGAGCGCATTGGTGGTGACGGTCTGGCCGCCGGTCTGGAGGTGAAAAATGGCCTTGATATAATTTTCTTCGCTGGTGGATAAGTTCATGTCGCCTAAATAAAAATTTAGACAAACCTAAAAAAAAATTCATAATCTGCCAAGCGTGATTCTTTTGCCGGCTAGGGCAAATGCGCTAAATTGGTATTCTTATTCTGATGACATGCCGATGCGCCTGGCCTTCCCCCCGATTCGTTCCTGGGTCTTCCTGCTGCTTTGCCTGGCAGGTGGCTGCAAGGAAAAAAAGGTATCCCTGGCCGGCAATCAGCCGGTCAGGGTGAGCGATTTCCTGGCTTCCTTCGACCGGGTGAAGCCACCTTTCCAGGTTACGGACAGCCTGCTGGAACAGCCGGTAAGCGATTCCCTGCTGATCAGTTATAAGGTTTTCACCCAGTTTGTCCCCGACAGTGTCCTGGCGCGGGATCTGGGCAAGGGAGTCCGCCCGCGCATTTACCCTGTGGCCCGGGCCGTTTCCGAGAAACAGGAAACCTACGTTATTGCCCGGCTGCAGGCGGGCGACCGGAAAATATTTTACCTGGCCTGTTTTGACGGGCACAATCACTTCCTGGCCTCCATGCCCCTGCTGCGGCTGGACCAGCTGGCATCGACCAGCCAGGTCAGTAGCCTGGACCGGTCCTTCACGTTGTTCAAGACCATCCGGCGGCGTAATGCGGACGGCACCCTGAGTGAGGGGAAGGATGTGTATGTGCTGAATCCGGAGGGACGGTCCTTTCAGCTCATCCTGACAGACGCCCTGGATGAAAAGCCCACCGAACTGATCAATCCCATTGATACCCTTCCCCGCAAGTCAAGGTTTGCTGCAGATTACGTGTCGGGCAAACGCAACCTGATTTCCGTGCGGGACGGCCTGCGACCCGGCCGCATCGTTTTTTTCATTCACTTCGAACAGGACAAGGGCGTCTGCACCGGTGAATTGAAAGGGGAGGCCTCCTTGGTATCACCCAACAAGGCTGTTTACCGGTCCTCGGGCGACCCCTGCGTGCTGGAGCTCAGCTTTACACCGACCACGGCCAGCATGAAGGAGCTGGAAGGATGCGGCTCACACCGGGATCTTCGCTGTGTTTTCAGCGGCACCTTCACCCGGAAAAAGGAGGTGAAAAAAAAGAAGGTGGGAAAAAAGTGAACTTCAAACACTGAACGGCCGTAAGCGTGTAGTGCGCGCCCATGGCGGATTTGCTGTTGGTAATTTCTGCCTCCAAATCAGGACGATTTACAAATTTGCGCTTATATTGCGCTGCCTTTGTGTAAAACCGACACACCATGAGCTCTGTAAACTACAAGGTTCCGTATCAGTTGGACGATCGCTATGCCAAACCAGTTGCCTATTTCTCGATGGAATTTGCGGTTCACCAGCCCCTGAAGATCTATAGCGGTGGTTTGGGATTTCTGGCAGGTTCCCATTTGCGCAGTGCCTATGAGCTGCGTCAGAACCTGGTAGGTATCGGCATCTTGTGGAAATACGGCTATTATGACCAGGCACGCAACCAGGATCAGACCCTGCAGGTGACCTGGATGGAAAAGCAGTACAGCTTTCTGGAAGATCCCGGCATCAAATTCCAGATCAATGTGCACGAACACCCGGTGTGGGTCAAGGCCTATTACCTGAATCCCGAGACCTTTAATACCGCCCCGCTCTTCCTGCTTACCACCGACATACCGGAAAACGACTATGTGTCGCAGACCATTTCCCACCGGCTCTATGATGCCAATGTGGCGACCAAGGTGGCCCAGTTCATTCTGCTGGGAATCGGCGGCGCCAAATTGCTGGATGAGATCGGATTCCGGCCGGAGCGCTACCACCTCAATGAAGCCCATGGTCTTTCGGCAGCTTTCTACCTGTATAATAAATTTCATCATAAGATCGAGGAAGTCAAAAAGCGCCTGGTCTTCACCACCCATACGCCCGAAGAGGCGGGGAATGAAAAGCATGATATCTACCTGTGCCACAAAATGAGCTACTTCTGCGGCCTGAGTGTAGACGATGTAAAGAAACTGACCGGCATGCCCGATGACCAGTTTAACCATTCCCTGGCAGCGCTCCGGTTTGCCCGGATAGCCAATGGCGTTTCGCAACTGCACGGGGAGGTGTCACGGGCGATGTGGGGAAAGTATTCCAATATTTGCCCGATCATCTCTATTACCAACTCGCAGAACTGGCGGTACTGGGCTGACAAGCAGCTTTATAAATTCCGGGAGGCAGGTGACGATGCCGCTTTCGATGACCGTAAAAAGTACCTCAAGCGCCGGGCTTTTGAAATCGTGGCCGACCAGACCGGCAAACTGTTTCATCCCAACATTTTCACCATTGTGTGGGCCCGGCGTTTTGCCGGTTACAAGCGGGCCGGGTTCATCGCTTCGGATATCGACCGCTTTGAGCGGCTGATCTATAACAAGAAGCATCCCGTCCAGATCATCTGGGCCGGGAAACCCTATCCTGTCGATTACCCGGCCATCAGTGAATTCAATCACCTGGTCCACCTCAGCAAGAAATACAATAACGTGGCCGTCCTGATCGGCTATGAACTGGGCCTGTCCAAGCGGCTCAAGCAGGCAGCTGACTGCTGGCTGAACAACCCGCGTGTGCCGCGGGAAGCCTCCGGCACCAGCGGAATGACTGCCGCCATGAACGGGGCTGTCAACTTCTCCACGGACGACGGCTGGATCCCGGAGTTCGTCAACCATGGCAACAACGGTTTCGTGGTTCCCAAGGCGGATTACATGAACATGAATGTGCATGAGCAGGATGCCTACGACCTGGATAAACTGTACGAAATTCTCGAGCAGCAGATTCTTCCGCTGTATTATGAGGATTACGATACCTGGCGCCAGATTGTGAAGAATGGGATGCGGGACGTGCGGTTCCAGTTCGAAAGCAACCGCATGGCGCACGAATACTACGATCTCCTCTATAAATAGCAGGGTTCCCGCAGCCGGCCCGGCTGCCGGTTGATTACCGGAAGGCGGCTTCCAGCTGCTCGGGCGTACGCTCGATCGGAAAGTAGCCCGCCAGCTTGCGGATTACGCCCTCCACCAGGGCGTCCGGGCAGGATGCGCCGCTGGTCACCAGGATGCGCAGCGGCCTGGTGGCCGGAAGGTAGCCTTCCGATTCAAGCTCCTGGCGGTGGTGAAAATCGTAATGCAGGATCCGCGTGCTGGACAGAAGCTTTTCCTCGCTGTTGATAAAGTAGGTGGGCAGGCGCTGCTCACAGAGCTCGACCAGGTGCGAGGTGTTGGAGGAATTATAGCCTCCTACCACGATGGCCAGGTCGGCGGTTATTTCCAGCATCCCGCTGACGGCGCTCTGGTTATCGTTGGTGGCATAGCATAAGGTGTCCCGCGTATCTGCAAATCGCTGGGAGGCGGACTCCGCGGCAAGCCCGAAATGCTCCAGCATGGTCTGGCGCAGGTAATCGGCGATGGCCTGGGTATCGCTGGCCAGCATGGTGGTCTGGTTCACCACCCCGATGCGCTGGAGGTCCCGTTGGACATCAAATCCCGGCGAGTATTGTCCTGCAAAGGCTTCGTAGAAGGTGTCCGGCGGTTTCCTGCCGGTAAGGTAGGCGGCCAGATCCCGGGCCTGCTCCATGTCCCGGACAATGACGGCCGGTCCGAACAGGCTGGCGTGCGAGAAGGTGGCACGCGTCTCCTCGTGGCCGGGTTTGCCATGGATGATGATGCTGTACTGCCGCTGGGCGATCGCCTCGCTGCGGTTCCAGACCTTTTCTACGAACGGGCAGGTGGTATTGTATTGTTCAGTGGCTATGCCGAGCTGGCTAAGCCGTTGCTCGATTTCCAGCGTGGTGCCGAAGGCCGGGATGATGACGATATCTTCCGGGCGCAGGTCCTCGAAAGGGATGAGTTGCCGCCCGGCATTGTCCTGCAGGAACCGGACACCCTGATTTTTCAGATCCGCGTTGACCTGGGGGTTATGGATCATTTCGCTGAGCAGGAAAATGCGGCGGCCGGGGTTTTCCTGGATGGTCCGAAAGGCAATTTCAATGGCGTTTTCCACGCCATAGCAGAAGCCGAAGTGGCGGGCCAGGTAGACCTGCAGGGGGCCGAAATCCAGCAGGGTAGGGGAGAAATCCTTTTTTAGCTTGTCCTGTTCCCGGCGCTTTTTCTTGATGGCCGATATCAGGGGGCTCCGGTAAATGATGGGGACGTCAAACTGTTTCATGCAGACTGCCCGTGCGCCGACAGCTGGTGAGGATCCGGCCTCCACGGGCCTGCAAATTACCGAATTCCCCCGTAAGCAGGCTGAAGGGTCGCGGGGCCCGGATCCGAGGGCAACCTGAACCAGATTTTCCCGGGATGGCCCAAGTTATTATTTTCACGCAGTTACTGGGATGGTTCCGCCTGGAGGCAGGACGGACCCGGCAAAACCAATCAATTATGAATGCAGCGTTTCGGACGCAGGAATGGGTAAGACAGGCCGCGGTGTACGAGGTGAATATAAGGCAGTACACGCCGGAGGGCAGTTTCCGCGCCTTTGCCGGCAGCCTGAATCGCCTGCGGGACATGGGTGTATCGGTGCTCTGGTTTATGCCGATTCATCCCATCGGGGTTCAAAACCGGATCGGCAGCCTGGGTAGCTATTACTCCATCCGCAACCATTGTGACACCAACCCGGAATTTGGCAGCCTGGACGATTTCCGGTACCTGGTCGGTGCGGCCAAGGAGGCCGGCATGCGGGTCGTCCTGGACTGGGTGGCCAATCATACGGCCTGGGACCATGTCTGGACCCGCTCCCATCCGGAGTTTTATGTCCGGGATGCGGAAGGTCGTTTCCAGTCCCCTTATGACTGGTCAGACGTGATCCAGCTCGATCACCAGCGTATTGACCAGCAGGATGCCATGCTGGAGGCGATGCGGTTCTGGGTGAAGGAATTTGACATTGATGGTTTTCGCTGCGATATGGCGCACCTGGTTCCCCTGGCTTTCTGGTACCGGGCCCGGCGGGAACTCGATGCGATCAAGCCCCTGTTCTGGCTGGCCGAAACCGAAGAGCCGGGCTACCACCAGGTCTTTGACGCGAGCTATACCTGGGAATTCCTGCACCGGATGGAATCCTACTGGCGGGGCCAGGCCGGAATGGCCGGCCTGCAGGAAGTGCTGGACCGGTACGACCGCCTGTTTCCCGCAGACGCGATCCGCCTGTTTTTTACCAGCAATCACGATGAAAACTCCCACAGCGGCAGTGAGTATGAGCGCATGGGCGATGCGGCCCTCGCCTTTGCCGTGCTTTGCGCCACCTGGAAAGGAATACCGCTGGTCTACAGCGGCCAGGAACTGCCCCTGCGCAGCCGGCTGGATTTCTACCACAAGGACCGGATTCCCTGGACCGATCCACCCGCCCTCCAGGATTTTTACCGCAGGTTACTGGCACTCCGCCAGGAACACCCGGCGCTTCGGGCCGGTGATCCCGCAGTCAGTACGCGGCGGATTGCCAGCAGCGCGGACCAGCAGGTATTTGCGTTCCTGCGGCAGGCCGGATCCCGCGCACTGCTGGTCGTCCTTCACCTGAACGGAGAAGGTCCCCGTCAGGTGACCCTGCAGGATAGGGACCTGAACGGCATTTTCACCGAGGTATTTACCGGCCAGGTCCTGGATATGGGCCGTAATCAGCAGGTGCAGCTGCCTGCCTGGGGGTACGCGGTTTTTTCCACCTGACAGGCCGCATGAAAAAGCCGGCCCCTGGGGACCGGCTTTTATAAACAGGTTGAATCGGTGGATTACTGATTGCTGAGATCCAGCGGATATACATAGGTGTCAGATCCCGGGTACATCCCTTCCAGCCTGGCCGTTCCGCTGATATTGGCCAGTACCCTGGACAGTTCCTCGACGGAAGTGACATCCACCCCGTTGACATTGGTGATGATAAAGCCTTCCTGCATGCGGGTCTGGCTGAAAAGCCCGCCTTCTTTAATGGCCTTGACCACTACGCCCCCGTTGATGCCGTATTGCTGGGCCTTTGCCTTGCTCAGTGTCTCAAAACTGGCACCCATTTTTTCATCCAGGCTGGTCTTGGCCACCTCATCGTAGGTACCGGCCTTGTTTTTGAGGGTGGCCGTGGTGACGAACTCCTTGCCGTCGCGACGGTACGTGATTTTCAGTTTATCTCCCGCGTTGTAGGACGCAACCGAACCCTGCAGTTCCGTCCAGGAATTCACCGGTACGTCGTTGATCTTGGTGATCACGTCGCCGGGTTTCAGGCCGGCTTCTATGGCTGCGCCGTCCTTGGCCAGGGACCCGACGTGGGCGCCGTCACCCGCATCCAGTTTTGCCTGGTCCACCGAAACGCCCAGGTAAGGACGCTTCACATCGCCATATTTGACCAGGTCGTTTACGATCTTTTTCACCAGGTTAATGGGAATGGCGAAGGAATAACCGGCGTAGGTACCGTTGGGAGCCAGGATGGCGGAATTGATGCCGATCAGCTGCCCGTCGGTGTTGATCAGGGCGCCCCCGCTGTTACCCGGGTTTACGGCGGCATCCGTCTGAATGAAGGATTCCACCGGGGTTTGGCTCTGGCGGCCATTGATTCCGATAAAACGGCCCTTGGCGCTGATGATACCGGCCGTAACCGTGGATTCCAGGGTCAGGGGATACCCGACTGCCAGTACCCACTGTCCCAGTTTCACATTGTCGGAATTTCCGTAAACCAGGTAGGGGAAACCGGTACCGTCAATTTTGATGACGGCGAGGTCTGTACTGGGATCGTGTCCGATCACATGCGCCTTGAAGGTTTTTTTGTTGTTGAGGGTCACCGTGATTTCAGGAGCCACCCCGGATCCGTCCTCGCCATCTGCGATCACGTGGTTGTTGGTCACGATATAACCGTCATCGCTGATCAGCACCCCGCTTCCGGAGCCGCGCTGTTCCGGCACCACGGTCGGACCGAAATTAAAAAACTGGTCAAAGAAATCATCAAAACCATCCCCGCGGCTGCGCGGGATGTTGTTGCTGACTTTTCTGGCCGGGATCTTGGTTTTGATATGGACTACCGCAGGAACCGCCGCAGAGGCCGCCTGTGAAAAATCGGCAGGGCCGCCTGCATTTGCGACGTTGTTATGGTCAATAAATCCTGCATAATTGGCAGGGAGTTTCGTGTCTGCAGAGATAACGGGTTGGGTATTTCGGGCGACGAATTTACTGTAGCCCCAGACGCTCGCGAGG
>DASZRL010000029.1:0-7259 GCA_035549175.1 Chitinophagaceae bacterium
CGGATGGCTGGTTCTACAAAGGGGTCATTTATAATGAAGTCGCCAAGAATGACAAATTTTCCGCGCTGTTGAACGGCCAGGACGGCCGTATGATCGCCTTCCAGGCGCTTCAGAAATACATCGAACTGGATCCCAAGAACCTCCTGGGCACCCTGGAACAGAATGCCCGGCTTTTTGATATCTACAACGGGTATTTTGATTTGGCTGCCAACGGATACAATGCCAAGAATTATGACCAGGCCTTCCTGAATTTCAAGAATGCGCTGACCATCGAAGAATATATTTCCGGCAAAGGGTATACCTACGGTAATTTTTCCTTCCCCAAACTGGATACCTCACTGATCCAGAACATCGCCCTGTCCGCCATGATGGCCAAGAAGGAGGACAGCGCCGTGATCTATTACCAGAAGCTGGCTGATGCCAAAATCAGCGGGCCCAATTTTCTGAACATTTACCAGTTCCTGGTTCAGCATTTCCAGGAAAAGGGAGACAAGGCCAATATGGACAAGTACATGGCCCTGGGCAAGGAATTGTATCCCACCAACGAGTACTGGTGTTCCGTGCAGCTGAAGGAGGCAGGGGATGATAAAGCCAAGCTGTTTGCCAAGTATGATGAGCTCACTTCCGGAGGTTGCGGTACGTATTCCATGTACTATAATTATGCGGCGGAGCTCTTCAACTACCTGTACACCCAGGACAAGAAACCCGCCGACTATGCTGAAAAGCAGGGGAAACTGACCGACGTGCTGAAGAAGACCATTGCGGTCAATAACACCCCGGAAGCCAACCTGCTGGCAGCCCGCAATGTCTATAATCAGATCTATGATCTGCAGGATAAGCAGGATGCCATCAAAGGGACGAAACCCGACGACGTGAAGAAGCGCAACGAGGTGAAAGGCCAGATCTCTGCCAAATTTGAAGAACTGCTTCCGTACGCTCAGGCTGCCTACGATAATTACGATGGTCGCAGCGGCAACCTGAAGCCTTCCGAAAAGGGTAACTTCAAAGTGGCCACCGACCTGCTGACCCGTTACTGGGAAAATAAGAAGGATGCTGCCAAAATGAAAATGTACCAGGATAAGATGAAATCCATGGACTAATCCTTTTTGCGGGTTTACCGAATTGCCGGGGGCCATATGCTCCCGGCATTTTTTTTATCTGGCGGATTTTCCGTTTAACATTTTATTTAAGCTAGGCTGCTTACATTCAGTAAATGATCAGGATCCTGCTTATCCTTGCGCTGCTGCAGTTTGCCAAAACGGGCACAGGGCAGGAGGATTTCCTGGTCGTAAAAAAGCGGAACCGGAGCGTCCAGTACTACTGGGCCGGTTCGCACATCACTTTTCAATTGCGCGATGGACAGTGGCTGGCCGGTACCATTACCCGGATATCGCGCGATTCCTTTTCCTTTACCAAGGAGATCGTTCGTCAAAGCCTTATGGGGTTTGATACGCTGCGGATGAGCGGATACGCCTTTTCCCTGGCTGATGTGCGTGCGCTTCCGACCCGGCGTGAAATCACGGTCTACGAGAATGACCAGGCACGGGTTATCCTGGGCCGCGAAAAATTTGTATGGATACGGAATGGATTTCTGCTTCAGGCAGCCGGCGCCGGGTATGCCGGCTTATTGGTGGTGAACAGCCTGTATAACCAGGAACCGCCATTCGGCCACCAGAACCGGGGCAAACTGGGGGCTGCGGCTGCCGTGTATATGGCCGGGCAGATCCTGCACTGGCGGTTTACCCCATACCTGACGATAGGACGTAAATACAGGCTGCAGGTGATTGACCTGGAACCCGGAAAAGCCATTCCGGGAGGAAAGCCATGACGGTACGATCCGGATTATTTGGAGTATCCTGGCTATAGAGTTGCGATTATTACTCGCCAAAACGGCTATTTCGGAACCACTTTTGGCGAGTAATAAAATTATTAGCCGCCAAAAGTGGATTTTTTGTGGTGCTTTTGGCAGGTAATATTTTTTTATGAAACCTGTCCTTTGCCCGGGCCGGTTCGGCGGTGAAACGCGGGAACAGTGTCCTGGCTGGAGGCATTCCAGCCTCTTCGGGAATGGATTGATTCGTTTGAGCGGGAAGAGAAGGAGGTCATTTTTTTGAAGCGTCTTCGTGTTCTCATGCCATAAGGAGTGGTATTTCACAGCCCGCTTTGTTTCCCACACTATTTAACATAATATAAATTATAAGAAAAATACATACCGGAGATAGACCTGGCAGATTCCTGAGGATCAGTTAGTCAGCGTACGGGATATGGACCGTAAACCGGCTCCCTTTTCCCAAGGTACTGGTTAGGCCGATGGTTCCTCCGAGCATCTGCACGTACCGGCGGATGATGTGAAGCCCCAGTCCGGTTCCCTGGATGCCGGTCGCGTTGCTGGCCCGGTAAAACCGTTCAAACAAATGTTTCTGGTCTTCCTCGCTGATGCCTATGCCTTCATCCTGGACGCACAGTTCCATCCCGGAAAGGTCAATTCTCGAAAAGACGTGGATCTGGGCCTCCTCCTTGCTGTACTTAATGGCGTTGGAAATCAGGTTGAGCAGAATCTGGTTTACAAACCCTTTGTCGGTAAGGAACTCGGCCGGTCCCTCGTGGGAATAATGGAGTACCTGGCCCGGCTTGATCATGATCCGCATTTCCGAGCAGGTATCCTCAATGAGCGACCGCATATTTACCTGTTCCGGGACCGGATTGACTTTTCCTTCTTCTATCTTCCCCAGGGATAGAAAATCGTTCAGGATGGAAGTAAGGGTCTGGATGGAATTGCGAATGCGGGACAGGTGGCGGTCCCGCTTGGGTTGCTCTTCCGTCGTCCTGTAGTGTTCCATGAGAGATACGGAAGACAATATCGCACTGAGCGGGGTCCTGAACTCATGCGAGGCAATAGAAACAAAATTGGATTTCAGCTCATTAAGTTCTTTTTGTGCTGTCAGGGCAAGCTGTAATTCCTCGGTGGCGGCCTTCCGGGCTGTATTATCCCGGGTTACCTTGGTATACCCTTTCAGGTTTCCGGCTTTGTCGTAAATGGCCGAGATAACAATATCCGCCCAGAACCGGGTTCCGTCCTTTTTGACCCGCCAGCCTTCTATTTCCACCCGTCCGTTCTTTTCGGCCCTTTCCAGATTTTTTTCCGGCAGGCCAAGTTGTTTTTCTTCCTCGGTGTAAAAAAGGGATATATGCTTCCCAATCACTTCCTCCGCGCTGTATCCTTTGATGGATGCCGCCCCCTGGTTCCAGTTGAGAATATGCCCAGTCTTGTCAATCATGAAAATGGCATAATCCCGGACGCTGTCGATCAGCAGGCGGATTCTTTCCTCGCTTTCCTTTATGATTTGTTCGGCTTCCTTCCGCCCGGTGATATCGATCATCGTGATGAAACAGTAGGTCAGGGTTTCAATGAGAATGGTATCGGCGGAAAGAAGGACGGACCGCGGGAAATCGCCGGCAGGCAGGATGGTGATTTCCAGGTCATTTACCCTGCCGGTCTCCTGTATGGCATGTTGGATACGCTGCAGGGTTTGGGAATCTACCAAATCCACCTCCACCAGGGAACGCCCGGTAACTTCTGTGTTTTTCTTTCCCAGGATGCGTTCAAATTCCTCATTGACCTGCACAATGCGGTAGCTGTCCATGTCTGTGAGAAAGGCCGGTAAGGGACTTAACCGGAATAATCGGGTAAACCGCTCGTTACTCATCTGGAGCCGCTCCTCGGCCAGGTACAGGCGGTTTAAATTATGGCGAATAACCAGGATTACGATGACCAGGAGGATAAATATCCCGGTAAGCAGGGCGATCAGAGTCTGGTTGAAGGTACTTACGGTCTGTTTGGCCTGGCTTTCCCGCAGGTCGAGTATCCGGGATTCCTCCGATTTGAACTGGTTGATCAGACCGGTGACCTGGTCACGGAATACCCGACCTTCCATAAAATGGCTCCTGGCATTTACCATGGCTTCCGGATGCGCGCTTTTTAACTCGGCTGATTTGTTGACAAATGCGAGCAGGGAATCCATCACCGCATTCAGGGAGTCCAGCCTTCGTACCTGTGACGGGTTGTCTGCCACCAGGGCTTTGAGGGACAGAAGCAGGGTATCTATCCCGATTTTGGATTCATTGAAAAATGCCCGGTTGGCCGTATCACCGGTCAGGATATAGAGATTATTCTGGTAAATAACATCCCTGGCCTTCAATAAATACTTGTCGGCCTGGTCTATGACCTGGTAGGTATCGGCGACAAGCCGGGAGGAATGAATGGATTTCTGGCGGGTCAGGTAAGACAGGATACCCAGTACAACAATGCCTCCCAGCATAATAGTAAACAGCATTACCAATACCCTTTGAAAGGAAGACATTTTCATAATGAATAAGATATGCGGGCGGCCGGGTTTACTATCCGTTCAGGAAGGGAGACTTCTTAAAGGTAATAAAGCCATCTGGTAAAACCACACCGGTTCCCTTCTTTCTTTTCGTCTGTTGCAGGGCGGCGGTTGACCGGTATTATGGTTTTACGTGACAATCGTCATAGGCCCGTCCTCCCAGCATAAGATACCTTCAGACTGATATTTTATTGATAACCTCAACCCCAGACGTATGGCAATCTTAAAAGTGCTGGAACTGATGGCCAGTTCTCCCAAGAGTTGGGAGGATGCCGCCCAGCAGGCGGTAAACGACGCCGCAAAGACCATCCATAATATTCGGTCCGTCTATGTACAGGACCACAGCGCTACTGTAAAAGATAATAAAGTGGCCGAGTACCGCGTAACGGTCAAGCTTTGCTTTGAGGTGGACAAGAACGGTAAAAAATGAGAACTATGCCATCCGAATTTGACAAGTACGCCGCCAAAGCCAACGAGTTGCTTCATATACTGGCTGAGGACCTTCAGGTAACCCAAGACAAGGCCTTCCGGATCCTGCGGGCTGTGCTTCATGCCATCCGGCGTCACCTGGAAATCCACGAATCCCTGCAGTTGCTGGCGCAGCTGCCCATGATGATTAAAGCCGTTTATGTGGATCAATGGCATATCGGCGGGGAATTCAAGCGGATTCACCACCTGAACCAGTTCCTCGATGAAGTGAGGGCCTGCGACAAGGGATTGGCCGGGTTTGATTTTGGAAACGACGCCAATGCCATGAAGGCCGTCAGGGCCGTGTTCAGGTCCCTGCAGTATTATCTCTCCGAAGGGGAATTCAATGATCTGCTCGCGGTGATGCCGCAGGACGTAAAGAAGTTTATTGCAGACAGTATCGGAAAAGGCCGTATGGCGATGTAGGCCGGTAAGACCTTCCCGCTCCGTTCTTGTACTATTTAAAAATGACTAACATGCTGACAGTCCTTCCTTTTGATACCCATGTCCAGGAATATGAAGCATGGTTCTCCCACCATCCTTTTGTGTTTAAAAGCGAGGTGGAGGCGATCCGGGATCTGCTACCGCCCCATGTGAAGAACCTTCGTGGCCTGGAGATAGCCGCCGGAACCGGTCGTTTTATGGCCGAGCTGGGCATACAGGAAGGCATTGAGCCTTCCCCGAATATGCGGGCACTTGCCTTAAAACGGGGCCTGGAGGTGCTTTCGGCGGAAGCCAGCCATCTCCCCTACAAGGATGTCAGTTTTGACTATGCCCTGATGGCTTTCTGCATCAGCTATTTTGATGACATATCAGCGGCCTTTGCCGAAGCCCGGCGCATCCTGAAGCTGGACGGTTTCCTGCTGGTCGGATTTATTGAAAAGAACAGCCTGATCGGGAAATATTATGAATCGATCCGGGATTCCAATATTTTTTACAAACAAGCCAATTTCTATACCGCCAAATCCGTGCGCTCCCTGTTAAAACAGGCCGGTTTCAGGAAGTTTACAACCGTGCAAACCCTGTTTCACCCGCTTTCCGAGATCAACGAATTTGAACCGTCCAAACCGGGTTCGGATGAAGGATCCTTCCTTGTTATCAAAGCATACCGGTAAGATGTATATCGAGATTAACGATACGACCCGGTTAGTGGATGTGCAGGCGGCGTTTTCCAATTTCTACCCGTACCTGCAGATCCATTTTTACCGGAAGGCCCACAAACTGTATGAGTCCTCCGATGAGGACGACAGGGTCTCTCCCTACCTTACGATCAGCCAGATCAAGAAGACCCATGCCTCCGGCATCCTGGAAATCCTGCCGCTTAACCGGGTGCGAGATGTGGAGCACGAATTTCTGAGCCGCTTTGGATTATCGGTGCAGATCCTGCGCCGGGAAAAACAGGGTTGGGTACAGACAACGGGCCTGGATGATTTTTCCATCAAGGAGGTCAATGAACTGGGCCGAAATTCTTCGGACGAGTATATCGTGTCGGATTACGAACAGGGCTTCGAAGACACGGGCGACTAGGCAGGTTCAAACTGGGAAAACGGTATGCAATGATCATAAATACGAGGAATCTCCTGCTACTGGGCCTTCTTCTGGCAGGTTCAACAACGATCCATGCCCAATCCCTGGTTGGTTTCAAAGGTGGGATCACGGTGCCGAACCTGGAAGGAAACAACCCTGCCAGTTCGGGATACAAGTCCCGGCTGGATGTGTATGGCGGGATCTTCTGGCAGATCCCGCTCGAAAATTCGTTCTATATCCAGCCCGAGCTGGTGTATTCTCCCCAGGGTGGCAAGCGTGTGGGGGTCCAGGAGGTGCCGGGTGATCTGCTCAGTGGATATAACCTGCCGCCAGGGACTACCCTGTATGCCGATTTCAGGACCGTTACCAATCTAAACTACCTGGAGCTGCCGGTCCTGGGCAAGTTTATGTTTGGACGAAAGATCAAGTATTTCGTTTGTGCAGGGCCTTATGTCGCGTTGCTGTTGGGCGCCAGGACCCGGACCAGCGGGACATCCCAACTGTATTTTGATGCCATGGAAACCCAGCCCCTGAGCCAGAACGGCACGCCCCTGCCCGCCGTAGATTTTACCTCCCGTTCCGACATCAGGCAAAGCATCAAGGATTGGAATTTCGGCGCCCAGGGCGGAGTGGGACTGCATTACCCACTCGCATCCGGCTGGCTGGTGGCGGAGGGACGGGTCATCGTGGGCATTACTTCGATTCAGAAGTACCCGGAGACGGATGGCAAGAACCAAACCGGCGCCCTGGTAGGGTCCGTGGGATATATCTTCAACATCAAGTGAATATTATGGCTACTACCATAGCAGAGTTTTATCTGGACGAACTGAAGGAATGGAACCAGCTGCTGGATTTCTACGGCGAAGAGCTGGAGGAAAT
>DASZRL010000030.1:0-34780 GCA_035549175.1 Chitinophagaceae bacterium
ATCATGGCCTCGGAAAACAGGTCCAGTTCCGTGGCCTCATTCGCTCCCAGCCTCCAGGGGACCCCGTAGCTGAGCAGTCCGTGGAAAAGTTGCCGCCCCTGCAGGTGAGGCCGGCTGTAAATCACTCGGGCCAGGGGCGGCAAGGTATCAGGGTTCGCCATTTTGGCCATCGGATAATCGACCGGGTAGTAACTCATGTCCATGGGAGACACGTCGACCGGGGCATAGGGATTGGCTTGACTGTCCGCGGCCACCAGGCTGGTATCCTTGATCTGCAGCCGGGGCTTTCCGTCATGGTGCTCAGTTTCGCTGGTACAGGCAACCAGAAAAATCAGTGTGATCAGGGGGAGGAAGGGTCTCATGGAAAAGGTGGGTTATTTGGTTAAGGAGATCGGCAGTTTTACCTCCTCATTTTCCCAGGCAATGTCCAGGTCAAATCCCGTGCCCTGTTTTTCGAAAAGCATCGAAAGGGTTTCAACCGGTTCCGTGGTCTTCTGTACCGGCACGGGGGATCGCAGTACATCGTTTTTCGGATCGTATTTGAAGGAACCCCAGGTATCGGTATCCCGGCTGAGGATGAGTGTCCAGGTGGCCGGTTCGACCAGGGCGTAGAGCGTATATCGCCCTTTGATAACCCGCTTGCCGGCAATGAGTACATCGCGGAAAAATTCGATCTCGGTGGCTTCATTGGCGCCCAGGCGCCATACCTTCCCGTATTCAACCAGGTCACCGAAAATGGTCCTGCCACCCCGCTGGGGCCTTCCATATATGACCCGGGCCACCGGGGGCCCGGAAACCTTGTCGCTGATCTTGAGTACCGGGTAATTGTTTGGGAAATAAGACATATCCATTGGGGATTTGTCCATGGGAGGCATCTGGTCCGTAGTAGACTGGGCGTGGCAGAAGGAGACGAAACCCAGGCTAATACAAAGGGTACTAAGCCAATTTTTCATACGTTCGATTTAGAGGGACAAATGTAATTTTTTCTCCCGGACAGCGCCCGGGTAAGGGCGGTTCTGGATCTAGGACGACAGCAGTTCCTCCAGGCGTTGCCTGGCATAACGTTCCAGGCTGGGAAAAAAGGTTCCGTAAAGGGCGCCGAGCTCACCGTAATGCTGCCGCAGCAGGTCACAAGCCGGCTGACTGTCCTGCAGGTAGGCGGCCCGGTGGACCAGGCCGGCAAAGCTGTTTTCAATGCCCCGGATACTGCGGTAATGGTATAACCAGTTTTCCTTTTTCATGTAAGGATACATCCGCCGGAACCCTTCCGGCAGCAGGTGCTCAGCCGGATCGACCTGGTGATACACCTGCTGGCAGAAACCGGCCAGGCTGTCCCCGGGGAATACCCGGGTGTCATTGGCCAGGAAGTGGTCGAAAACCACATCGACGAAGGCTCCGCTGTACAGGCGATAGGCTGGCCGGAAAAATTTCCTGGCTTCCCTCGCCAACGGATGGTCGTCGGTAAACGCATCAATCTCCCGGTGTAGTGTGATGCCACGCTGAATGCCCGCGGGATAGGAATATTTTTTCTTTCCTTTAACAAAATCACTGATCAGATTGCCGACCAGGATCTCGGGATAGCCGAACGAGAGGTATGCATGTGCGAGGTAATTCAAGCGGACCGGATTTTTTGGCACCTGAATATACATCAAAAAGGAGCAGGCTCGCCGGCGGGGCCACGTAGCTACGTGCCGGCCCCTTTTGCCTGGCTGCGGTAGAGCCGGTAAGAATAAACAATAGGTATGGTGACCAGGATGAGCGCCCCGGCGAAAAAGGTGAACGCGGCCACCATGTCCGGCAGGAACGCACACAGCGCCGCAAGGATCAATCCTCCGGCAAACCAGAGCTTGCCGGCAAGCTGGTGCGTCAGGCGCCAGTTCTCCTCGCTTTCCAGGGTCCAGGGAAGCCGGAAGCCGGCAAAATAATTGGGTCGCAGATTGTGCATGTAATTTCCCAGTACGGCCCAGAACAGGCCGATGGCGGAGAACAGGAAGTGAATATTAAACCGGACTCCGCCCGACTTCCAGGAAGCATAGATCACGGTACTGGAAACGACCGCCAGGAATACCACCGTGCTGAAAGCCATGCGCAGGAGGCGGTCCCTGTTTTCCGCAGCCCGCTTCTTCGGATCCAGCCGGTACACGTTGGTGATAAGCAGGAAAACCAGGATACTCATCAGCGCAATGACGCCGGTGGAGATCCACAATTGATCCCTGCTTCCGTATTTATCGGCCTGGCCATGCAGGTCGAAATGCGTGGCCACCTGGTCGGGTAGCTGCTTCCAGATGACCAGCAGGAAGAGCAGGGGTGCGGCGATTACCAGCCAAACCAGCCGTTTCAGGAGCGTATTCATGCGGATTTCTTTTTGGTTTTGAATTGCAGTATCCATTTGAGCAGCTCATCCACCACCGTGGTGTTCAGGCTGTAATACACGTACTGGCCGTCCTTCTTGGAAAAAACAAGATTCGCCTGTTTCAGCACATCCAGGTGATGGGATATGCTGGGCCAGGACATCCGGAACCGGTCGGCAATTTCGCCGGCGCTCAGATCTCCGCCATGCAGCATCTCCAGGATGGCACGCCGGGTCGGATCATTCAGGGCCTTGAACACCGCATTCATGGAACATTATTAATTGTATAATTAGACAAATATCTAAATAAATCCGCAAAGAGTCCAATTTTCCGGGCGGTTTTTTTTAAGATTTTATCCGGAATCGTACACCCGCGGGACGAATGGCGGTTTGGCGGGTATGGCTGGTAGCGGATGGCCCGATCTGTTAAGGCGGTTTAACAGGTACAGCCATTAGTCATAATTGGCTTGCCCTGCCCTGTAACCCTACCTAGTTTTGATCCGTCAAACTATTCAGCAAACCGAATCATTAAACCTTAAAGCATAAACCATGAAAAAGATTTTAGTCGCGCTGTCCCTGCTGATTACCTGCGGAGCGTTTGCCGGAGAAGACCAGGTAAGTCCGCGCATCCTGGATGCCTTTCACCGGGACTTCGCCAACATCACCCAGGTGGCCTGGTCCATCGGGGACCATGTCTTCAAGGCCGAATTTGACCTGGAAGGCCAGCCGGTAGCCGCCTACTACTCCGTTAACGGAGACCTGATGGGGATGACCCGTAACCTCGCTACCAGCCGGCTCCCGGTCCGTCTGCAGACCAGCCTCCGGAAGAATTTTGAATCCTACTGGGTGTCCGGCCTGTTTGAACTGGCCAACGAGGACGGGACCACCTATTACATCACGCTGGAAAATGCAGACCAGCGGGTCGTCCTGCGATCCCTGAACGGCGGCAACTGGAGCGTGTACCAGAAAAGAGCAAAGGCATAGCAATTTGTTTTGGTGTGTGGTAAACAAGCCCTGGCCCGTAAGCCGGGGCATTTTTTTGGCGAGGCAGCATCCTGGTCGGAGTCCGTTAATGTTTTTAACAGCCGTCACCTTCCTTCACTTTTCGCTTGACCGACGCTGTAACCCACCTTACTTTTACGTCGTCCTATACCATAATCATTAACCTTAAACCTTAATCATGAAAAAACAGATTACTGTACTGGCCTTGCTGCTGGTTCTGGGCAGCTCCGCAGCCCTGGCAACGGATGACAGCCATGTCGACAAAGCCGTCCTGGCCTCATTCCAGAAAGAATTTACGGACGCAAAAAATGTCAGCTGGAGCAGGGAGCAGGATTATTACAAGGCGGTCTTTACCCTGGGCGACACCCGGGTGATTGCCTTCTATACCCTGAATGGCGAGTTTGCGGGCTCCGCCCGCAACCTGATGCCCGGCCAGCTTCCCCTGGTGGTCACCCAGGAAATCGGTCGACGCTATGGCACGCCGGACCTGCTGGAAGTAACGGAAATCAGCAATGATGCCGGCACTTCTTACAAGATCCTGATCCAGACCGGCGGAAAGCGCGTAAAACTCAGCGCCTATCCTTCCGGGGAAATCATCGTCGAGAAGAAGTTTCAGAAGTAGCCGGCCGGTCTGCTCCGGTTACCAGAAGCCTTTGCCTGTGCAAAGGCTTTTTGATGGCAAATACAGTACTTTTGCCCACCTGCCGCATTGTCTCGCCTTATTGCGATCTGAAGGCGGTTTTACAAATTGATTTGTAAGATGAACAAAGGACCTGTATCTCAATTCATTCAGCATCATTACCGGCACTTCAATGCCGCTGCCCTCCTGGACGCCGCCCGGGGGTATGAGCAGCACCTGCTGGAAGGGGGAAAAATGATGGTCACCCTGGCCGGGGCCATGAGTACGGCCGAACTGGGTATTTCCCTGGCGGAAATGATACGCCAGGGAAAGGTCGACATCATCAGCTGTACCGGGGCCAACCTGGAGGAGGACGTAATGAACCTGGTAGCCCATTCCCACTACCGGCGGGTGCCTAATTACCGGGATCTCACGCCGCAGGATGAGTGGAACCTGCTGGAAAATCATTATAACCGAGTGACAGATACCTGCATCCCCGAGGAAGAAGCTTTCCGCAGGCTGCAGAAGCACCTGCACAAGCAGTGGCAGGAGGCGGAGGCAAAGGGCGAGCGCTATTTCCCGCACGAATTCCTGTATAAGGTGGTGCTGAGCGGGGACCTGGAACAGTATTATGAAATCGATCCCCGGGACAGCTGGATCGTGGCTGCCGCACAGAAGAATATTCCCATCGTGGTCCCCGGCTGGGAAGACAGTACCACGGGAAATATTTTTGCCAGTTACGTTATTAAGGGGGAACTGAAAGCGGGTACCGTAAAGAGCGGTATCGAATATATGGTGTGGCTGGCGGACTGGTACCGTAAAAATTCCGGCGGCAAAGGGGTGGGCTTTTTCCAGATCGGGGGAGGCATAGCCGGGGATTTCCCCATCTGTGTGGTGCCCATGATGTACCAGGACCTGGAGTGGCATGATGTGCCATTCTGGAGCTACTTCTGCCAGATCAGTGATTCCACGACCTCATACGGTTCCTATTCGGGGGCGGTTCCCAACGAAAAGATCACCTGGGGTAAGCTGGATATCCATACGCCCAAATTCATCATCGAGAGCGATGCCACCATTGTGGCCCCGCTGATCTTTGCCTGGGTACTGGGTTGGTAGGATACCTGGAAATAAGGCCAAAAAAAGCGGGACCTCGGTCCCGCCTTTTTTTGGCTCACCCTTTAAAATCATCTGGGTGCCTCCAGCGGTATATCCCGCTTGAGCATGTCATCGCGGTTGGCCATCTCCCAGGCCGTATAAAACACCAGTTTGGCGCGCTTGGCCATCAGGCTGTAATTGATTTTGTCGGGCGTGTCGGTGGGTTTGTGATAGTCAGCGCCCAGCATGCCATCGTAATAAAAGATGATGGGGACGCCCTTGCTCGCAAAGTTGTAGTGGTCGCTGCGGAAATAGATCCGGTTGGGATCCTTGGGATCGTTAAACTTATAATCCAGTTCCAGCCGGGTATATTGCTTGTTCACAGCCTCGCTGATGACCTTCAGGTCGCTGCTCAGCTTGTCGTCACCCACCACGTACACGTAATTGAGGGAGTCACCAACCTTACGACTGGAATCCGTGCGGCCGATCATATCAATATTCAGGTCAACCGTCGTTTTGTCCAGCGGGAATACCGGGTGATTGGTGTAGTACTGGGAGCCCCACAATCCCTTTTCCTCGCCGCTTACCGTCATGAATACCATGGTACGGCGCGGGCCGTGACCGGCCGCCTTGGCCTTGGTAAAAGCTTCCGCAATTTCCAGGACGCTTACCGTACCGGAGCCATCGTCATCCGCACCGTAATAGATGACGGTGTCCCGCTTGCCCAGGTGATCGTAGTGGGCCGTCACAAACACATACTGGTCTTTCAGGTCGGTTCCTTCCAGCACACCCAGTACATCGCAGGCCGATGCCTCGATCGAGGTCTTGGCGTAGGAAAGATCCACGTTCGCCATATAGGACTTGGGATGCAGCGGGGCGGTCTTCATCCGGGAAAGCAGGTCCCTGCCGTCCTCACCCATAATTTTTTCCGCCACGGCAGCGGATACCGTAAAAACCTCGGGCGTAATGGCACGGCTGTATGTGCTAAGCCGGTAAGGGGCCTGGTCAGGTCCTTCCGGGTGGGGGATTTCCTGGGAAAGGATCAGGATGGCCGCCGCACCCTTTTTCTGGGCATTCAGGACCTTGGCGTAGAGACCCGCAGGGGATCGGTAACCACGCAGGTTGGATTTAAAATCCGCGGGGGCGCCATCCAGGATAAGGACCAGCTTGCCGGTCACATTCAGGTCCTTGTAATCATCGTTGGCACCATCCACGATCCCATAGCCCGCAAACACGACCTCGGAAAATTGCAGATCAGCGGTATAGTTAAAATTGGCTACCGGGGCGAAATCCCCATAGAGTTGGAAGGCCGTTCCGTTTACAGCCAGGGTGCTTCCGGTCATGGAGTCCTTGTAGATGGGATAGCGAAGCCGGAAACTGCCGTTGTTACCCGGCAGCAGGCCGAAGGACCGGAACTGGCTTTCGATATAACTGGCCGCCTTCTCCTGGCCGGGAGAGGGGGTGCCTCTTCCTTCCATTTCCCGGGATGCGACAATATGCAGGCGGGCACTCAGGTCGGCCGGCGAGATGCTGTTGGCAAACTTGGTTGGGTTAACCTTTTTCTGGCCCGAGGCCCACAGGGCGGGAGCCAGCAGGCACAGCAGGAACATTTTCTTCATGTGATGTATGTTTTTTGGACAAAATCAAACTTACGGGAATTCGAAAACGACCGGTGCAGGTTTTGATGAATGGTAAGCGACAGCGAAAGCTTAATAACAGGCGATCTTTCCCACCCGGGCCTCATGACGGCCTCCTTCAAACGATGTGGTCAGGAAAAGTTCGACCATTTTCTCCGCATCCCCTTCCCGGACGAAGCGGGCCGGGATGCAAATGATATTGGCATTATTATGTTCCCGGGCGAGTTTGGCCAGTTCTTCCCCCCAGCAGATCGCGGCCCGGACTCCCTGGTGCTTATTGGCCGTAATGGCCACGCCGTTGGCGCTGCCGCAAAGCAGGATGCCGAAGGCGGCCTCCCGGTTTTCCACGGCGCCCGCAACCGGGTGGGCAAAATCAGGGTAGTCCACGGAGTCCCTGGAATGGGTTCCAAAATCCAGGTAAGGGAGGCCGCGAGCCTCCAGAAATGAAATCAGGTCTTCTTTGTAATCATAGCCAGCGTGGTCACTGCCGATGGCGATCGGTTTGCTCAGGTCAAAGCGTGCTTCCATGATAAAGACGTATTAGGTTACAGGGGCCGTCCCGGGGAGGCAGCACAAAATTACAGATTCCTGCCCGCTTCCCGGGGGACTTTATCAACTCCATTCCTGCGCATCCTGCTTGGCTTTATCCTTATAGACCCTGGACGCCACCGCAATGCTGGCTTCGTAGAGGATGTACAACGGAATGGTAACCAGGGTCAGGCTGAACGGATCGGTGGACGGAGTAATAATGGCTGCCGCAATCAGGATGATGACAAAGGCGTGCCGGCGGTACCGCTTCAGGAAAGCCGGCGTGATGATGCCAATCTTGGCCAGCACCATAACCAGCAGGGGCATCTGGAAAAGGACCCCGATTCCGACGGTGGTATAGATCAGGTTTTCCAGGTAGTCGGAAAACGTGGGTTTGATTTCGATCAACGGGCTCAGCGAATAGGAAAAATAGAAATTGACCATGAACGGGGTCAGGATATAGTAGCCAAACGCGACCCCCAGGAAAAACAACAGGGAAACCCAGAAGATCACCCCCCGGGTCCGCTTGAGTTCCTTCTCAGTCAGTGCCGGCTTGACGAACTTCCAGAATTCCCAGAATACATAGGGGAAGGCCAGGATAAAGCCGCCTACAAAAGCGATGGTAAAGGTAGACATGAACTGCTCGGTCATGGCGGTGCTCAGGAAGCTGACCTTCACGTTATTAATGCACAGCGCATCGCCCAGATGGAGCGCCCTTCCGGTAACGCAAAGCCATTTATAGGTAATAAATTCCGGGTGGGCGGGTCCCAGGATGACCCGGTCGACTATGGTATTGGCGTATATGAAGACCAGGATGGCGCCGATCAGTACCGCAATGACGGAGCGGATGATGTGCCAGCGCAACTCCTCCAGGTGATCGATGAAGGACATTTCCTTGCCACCTTCCTCAATCCGTCGGTTAAAAAAATCCAGTAGGGCCATTTTTCAAAAGTGGGGCAAAGATAAGGAGTCTGGGTTGAGAGAAATGCCCGGGACGGCCATTTAAGAACCGGGCGAAGAATTGGCCGGGTTGGGCGAAAAAACCCCCATCCGGGGGTTTTTTCGTTTCCCGGGGTCTACTTATTTTCAAGGGCATTGTTGATCAGGAAGACCAGGTTGGCCCGGTGGGCCCGGGTCTCCTCATTGGTGGATACGGCGGTCGCCAGCTGGCCTTTCAGTTTCCGGAGGGTATAGAGGGCCGCCGAGCGGGCCACGCCATCATAGCCAGGTGTCTTGGGATCCATGACACTGGCCAGCACTTCCGTGAAGCGGGTCTGCAGGTTTTGCCGGTAGACATTGACATTACCCTTCATATCGGCTTCAAAAATGGCCTGCAGCAGGTCGTCGAACACATCGGCCGTACTGTACTGGTTACCATAGAGGCGGCTGTTGGTGATGCGTTGCAGGGTGGCCGGATTCAGCACATGGGCCAGGGCCGCGAGCTGGTTATTCAGCATGGTCGTTGTGATCCGGTAGTCGTCACCCGCCACGTTCTGATTGAAGCCCCGGCGCTGCAGCTGCAGGTAGGAAAACAGGGGGGTATCGGCGTTGAATGCATTGGGCGAGAACGCGTAGCGGCTGAGCAGGGCCATGGCTTTTTTCTGGGTCGCAAGCGGGACCGGGGTGTAGGGTTTATCGGCGGCGTGCTGCTCGGGGAAACTCCGGTCAATATAAACGCCCCCGATATACCGGCTTACCACCCCGATCATCTGGTTGCGCTGGGCATTGAGGTAATTGTAGCGGGCCCGTAATTCCGCATAGGACTGGCCCGGTTTTACATATTTTTTCAGAAGCTTTCCCATCAGGTTATTGATGAGCTTGAAGCGATCCTCCGCATAACTGAGCGCATCGTTGGTTAGGTCAAATACGTTGACGCGCGGATCCATCCCTTTGCCGGGGGAACGCATGTCATCTCCGTCATTGCCGAAGGCCAGCTGGGGATCATTGCTTCGGTCCAGGAGTTTGTCCAGGGAGGCTTGTTCCTGGTCCGGGGTGAATGGGGTATACCCGTACTGAATGGCCCAGAGGTCATAAGGTCCGGCCTTGGTAGTATAATAATCGCCCTGTTTGCTGCGGTCCAGCGCGACGTTTACGGCCGGGTAGTCCATGACGGATCCCATCAGGCCGATCCGGGAGGTCAGGCTGCGGTCGTTAACCTGGGACGGCGAAAGCATCTGGCTGGACTTCATGTTATGGTTGAGGCCCAGGGTATGGCCCATCTCATGCATGACCAGGTAGGTCAGGAACTGTTTGTGGAGTTCCTGGATCGCCTCCGGACCCGCATCGTCCACTTCCAGCGCCGTCTGGGCGGAAAGGAACTGGGCCTTCAGGTCCCGGGCCAGGGAACAGGAGGTTTCAGGCTGGCCGTCTCCGCGCGGTGCCGTAAAGGGGAGGGGGTATTGGTCCGCGGCACTCTGCCCGTTGTACAGTTCGTCAAGTATGGGCGCAAAGGAAGCGGTAGCCCATTCCACGGTGATGTCGGCACCCAGGATCTGGCCGGTTCTCGGGTTTACAAAACTGGGACCGATCGCCCCGTAGGTCGGCTGGGCGGAGGCGACCCAGCGGATCACATTATAACGGAGATCGGAGGGGTCCCAATCCGCGCTGTCGGGCATGATCTTCATCTGGATGGCGTTACGGAACCCCGCTTTCTCGAACGCTTCATTCCATTTGAGGCCCGCATCGATGATGGTCTGCCGGTATTCCAGGGGGGTGGTGTTTTCCACCCAGAATACAATAGGTTCCACGGGTTCACTGACGGCCGCCGAGGGATCCTTTTTGACCAGGTTCCAGCGGTTAATCATGTCCCGGTAGGGCACCGGGCTGGTGCTGGTCAGGTCAGTAACCTGCTGGGTAAAAAATCCGATCCGGGGATCATCGCGGCGGGGCCGGAAATCATTGTCGGGCATTTCGATGAACGAATGCTGGATCCGGACACGAACATAGCGGGGATCCGTGACCGCCGGGCCACCGCTAATGAATGCGTTGGCATTATCGTAGGCCAGGTCCACCAGCACATCAGTATTGCGGGGAAAGGAGCGCAGCTGGAAATATTTGGATTTGGCCATGTTCAGGTTCCCCAGGTTGAAGGAAAACATGCCGAACAGGCTGGGCGGACTCGCGGGTTTTACGGGATCCATTTTTTCGCTCAGGAACAGGTTATCCGCATTGATCAGGTACCCGCTGGAATCCTCGCCCGAAAAGTTCTCGGAGAAGAAGACGGCATCCGGCTTGTCTACGTTCCGGGTCCGGCTGATGGGATTGGCGGGATCATAGTAAAACGCCGTATTGACCATCGTGAATTCCAGCTTATTGAAGTTCCGGTCGATCCGGAACACAAAATTGCTTCGGTGCATGCTCTGGTTGAGAAACAGGGAATTCGGGCCGTTGAGTGAAAAACTCTGGTAAATGAACTCTTTACCCAGCTGGTTTTTGCCGATATAAAGCTGGACACTGCCGGTCACGGTATCCTGGTAAAGAGTAAACAATCCGGTCGTTTTCCGGCAATTCTTCACCTTTTCGGCCAGGCTGACCGGCTTCTTGGCCTGGACGGTATCGGCCTGCGGTATAGGCAGGGCCGGTTTTTTGTTTTTTTCCTGGGCCTGGAGGGTGGAAGACAGCCAGAGCAGGCTGCCGATGGCCCAATGGAGGTATTTTCTCATAATGGAGTTTGTTTCGAATAAATGTAATCCTAAAAACGGTAAACCGTGAGGGGATCTGGATGGAAGCGCGGGAAACAGGATGAAAGCCTGCGGGACGGATCCGGTTTGCTACTTCAGTATCCGGAGCTTGACCATTTCAATGCGGGTGTCGCTGACATGCAGGATTTCGAATTCGTAATCGCCGATGATAATGCGCTCTTTCTGGCGGGGGATGGTCTCGTGGAAGTTGATGATATAACCGGATAGGGTCTCCGATTCGGATACCGGGAACTCCAGTTCATATTTTTCATTGAGGTAGTCCAGTTCCAGCCGTCCGGAAAAAATATACTCCCGTTCCGCGATCTGTTTTTCCACAAATTCCTCGGTATCGTACTCGTCCTGTATTTCCCCGAATATTTCCTCCAGGAGGTCCTCCATGGTGATAATGCCGGCGGTTCCGCCGAACTCGTCGACCACCCAGGCAATGCTTTTTCGTTCGCGGGTAAACTGGCTGATGAGATCGGTCACGTTCATGCTCTCGGGTACGGCCGGGATCGGCAGGAGGATGGACTGCAGGGAGGCAGGATTTTTGAACAGGTCCAGCTGATGGACGTATCCCAGAATATGATCGATGTTATTCTCGTAAACGACCAGGCGGCTCAGCTTGGTTTCTATAAATCGGGCGCGCAGTTCTTCCAGGGAGCTTTTCACCTCGATGCCGACGATCTCCTTGCGCGGCACGAGGCATTGCCGGATCCGGATCCTGGGAAGTTCCAGGGCATTTTCGAAAAGCTCTGTATTGAGGTCCTGTTTTTCCTCATGTTCATCCCGCGACTGCTGGAACAGGTTTTCCAGATCGCTGTACCCCAGCACCTGCTTTTCCTCATTGATCCGGACGTTAAAGATGTATTTCAGGACCCATTCGGAGAGGTCAATCAGCCCCGAGGCGATCGGCGAAAACATCTGGTAGAAGAAGTCGACCACGCGAGCCAGGCCGCTTAGCATGGCGTTGCTGCGGGCCCTGAAAATAGCCCGGGGTATAAATTCCGCGAAGATCAGCACCACAAAGGTGGCGATGGTGATTTCCGCGACTATGTGGATGCCATCCGGAATGCGCCAGTGTACCTGCCGGCTCAGGTAGTCCCAGACCGGCCTCATCACGGCGCTGACCTCCAGGCCGAAGAAACACAGGAAAATCGCAAATCCCACCAGGGTGGTTCCCAGAAACCGGACGGGAGACTCCATGAACTGACCCAGTAACTGGCCGGTGGTACGGCCCTGCTTCTTTTTCAGTTCGATGCCCAGGCGGTTCGCACTGTAGAAAGCCATTTCAATGCCTGCGAAAAAGCCCATCAGCAGGATGGTGAGAACGAACCAGAGGACCGTTTTGAGTTCTATCATGGCGCCATAAAGATAATACAGGAAGGCCGAAGGGAGAAGGTGCGGGAGGGGGGCCTGGATCCCCTATCGGTCCAGGAATTGCCGGACGAGCGCTTCGGCTTCGCGGCAGGCCCGTTCCAGTACGTGGTTGACGATGCAATGGTCAAAATGGTCCTTGAACGACAGTTCGTAGGCGGCTTTGTTGACCCGGGCTTCCAGGCTTTCCGGCGATTCCGTTCCGCGGGATTCCAGCCGTTTTTTCAGCTCTTCGATCGACGGGGGTTCGATAAACAGGGACAGGCAGGAACCGGGATACTGCTGTTGCACATGGATGGCCCCTTTCACATCGATGTCCAGCAGGGGGGTCTGCCCGGCATCCCAGCTTCGCTGAAGTTCACTTTTCAGGGTGCCGTAGTATTTACCCTCGTAGACCATTTCCCACTCCACGAATGCCTGCTCCTGGATGCGGTGACGGAATGCTTCCACGCTCAGAAAATAATAATCCCGTCCGTCTACTTCCCCGGGACGGGGCTGGCGCGTGGCTGCGGATACCGAAAAGCGCAACCGGTCCGGCAGGACCTTCAGCAGGTGGCGCGTAATGGACGTTTTACCTGCCCCTGACGGGGCGGTTATGATGATAATTTTGCGGGGGGCGGTCTCCTTCATAACTGGCTGCAAAGAAAAGAAAGATCGGCCAGATCATGACGCCGGTTTTGTGAACCAGGGGCTACAGGGCTTCTCAGATGCGCGTGATACGTGCGCCGAGCTTGCGAAGCCGTTCGTCGATATACTGGTAGCCCCGGTCGATCTGCTCGATATTCTGAATGATGCTTTTCCCTTCCGCGCTGAGGGCGGCGATCAGCAGGGCCACTCCGGCCCGGATATCCGGGCTGCTCATGGTGATCCCCCGAAGGGACTGCTCCCGCTCCAGCCCGATGACCACGGCGCGGTGGGGATCACACAGCACAATCCGGGCACCCATATCGATCAGCTTGTCCACGAAGAACAGGCGGCTTTCAAACATTTTCTGGTGGATCAGGACGCTTCCCCTTGCCTGCGTGGCAACTACGAGCATGATGCTCAGCAGGTCGGGGGTGAACCCGGGCCAGGGATGATCGTAGAGCGTCATCACGGAACCATCCAGGAAGGTCTGTATCTCATAGATATCCTGCGCCGGTATACGGATGTCGTCGCCCTGGATGTCCAGTCGGATCCCGAGCTGCCTGAATTTATCCGGTATGATGCCCAGGTGGTTCACGCCGGCTCCCCGGATCGTGATGTCGCTCTGTGTCATGGCTGCCAGGCCGATGAAGGATCCCACCTCGATCATGTCTGGAAGCATGCGGTGTTCGGTGCCGCCCAGGTAGCCGACGCCTTCAATGACCAGCAGGTTGCTGCCGATTCCGCTGATGCGGGCACCCATGCGGTTGAGCATATGGCAGAGTTGCTGGATATAAGGTTCGCAGGCGGCATGGTACAGGGTGGTGGTACCGCTGGCCATCACGGCTGCCATAATAATATTGGCGGTTCCCGTAACCGAAGGTTCATCCAGCAGCAGATAGTTGCCGCGGAGGCCGGGTGCCTCCAGGAGAAAATAGCCTTCCTCGGCATGCAGGTGAAAAGTAGCCCCCAGTTTTTCAAAGCCGAGCAGGTGGGTATCCAGCCGGCGCCTGCCGATCTTGTCTCCCCCGGGCTTGGGAATAAATGCCTTGCGGAAGCGTGCCAGCATCGGTCCGGCCAGCATGACCGAACCGCGAAGGCGCCCGCTTTTTATTCGGAACGCCTCACTGCGCAGGTAATCAATGTTGACATCGTCAGCCTGAAAACTGGCCGTATCCCTTCCCAGCCGCTCGATTTTGACATTCATTTCACCCAGCAGTTCAATCAGCAGGTTGACATCCAGGATATCCGGGATATTGGAAAGAATCATCTTTTCCGGCGTCAGCAGTACCGCGCTGATGATCTGCAGTGCTTCATTTTTGGCCCCCTGGGGTATGATTTCGCCGCTCAGGCGTGCGCCTCCGTATACTTCAAAGGAATTCATATTGGGAATGTGGGTATATGTGCAATTTAAAAACAAAAAAGCTGAACGGAACGGTCCGTCCAGCTTTTGCATTGATTTGGTAGGACTTCAATAACGCTTTTTCTTGAACTTGGCGTTGCCACCCCGGTCGTTCCGGTGGCCGCCGCCGCCGCGCTGCTGGAACTTGCCGCGGGGCTTGCCATAGCCCGGGCGCTGCCCTTCCTGCTGCGGACGGAATGCCTTGACATACGGGGTGGCCGTAAAGGTCAGCTGGCCGTCGGTCAGGTTGGTGAGCTCGCCCTGGATCGCATCATCGTGTACCATTTCCTTGTGCCAGTTATTATAAGCCAGTTTCATGTAGTAGGCTATTGCATTGGCGAAGCCCAGGCGTTTATCCTGATCTTCTTCCTTCAAGGCCTTATTGATGACCAGTTCCAGGTTCTTGCCCAGATGAGAAAATTTCGGGTGGCGCTTCGGATACGGCAGGGGTTCCAGTTTGGCTTTCAGAGTCTCCCGCGTAGGAATGGGATAGGGAGACTTGACTTCCAGTTTAAAATCCGAGATCAGGAACAGGTGGTCCCAAAGCTTATGCCGGAAATCCTCCACATTTTTCAGGTGGGGATTCAAAAAGCCCATCAGCTCAATGACGGCATAGGCATTGCGCTGCCTTCTTTCGGGATCTTCGATGCTCAGCAGGTGCTCGATCATTTTCTGGATGTGGCGGCCGTACTCGCGCATTGCCAGGTAATTCCTGGTAGTATTATATTCCATAAAAAATTTGAGAAAGGACAAAAATAAGCAAATCCCCGTCTACTTTGCTTTTTTACCGGTTTCCGCCGATTTGCCGGGATAGAAAGTAAAAAAGAAGGGGCCCCGAACCAAGGCCCCTTTTACAAGCCACCATCCTCTTCCACCTAAGAGGTCATTTAATGAGAAGTTGATTGACACTGGATAGTCGGCTCGTTACATCCGTCAGCCTCAACCAATATATACCTGCCTGTAACGTAGCGACTTGCTGATAGCTTTCGCCCTGTACTTCCAGTTCTTTTTTCAAAACAGTTTGTCCCTGTGCGTTGGAAATTTGTACCAAAACTTTTCCGCTTGTATTCTTATCAAATTTGATACCAATCACACCATTTGAGGGATTCGGATATAAAGAAAATTTGGGGGCAAGAGCCGATCCGAAGTCTACGGTTTTTACGATGCTGACCAGGGTCCTGCCGCTGGCAAAAACCTGCCGGATCCGGAAATAATAGCGGCTTGCTGACTCGGCGGTATATAAATAATTATAGGTAACTGTCGTATTGCTGCCGTCCTGTTTTTGTACGATACCGCCCGGGTAAAAATGCGTCCCGTCCAGACTGTACTCCACCTGGTAATAATAGTTCTCCTGGTCGCTGTTGGTTTTCCAGTACAGGTTAACCCGCGACGCATCTATTTTGGAAAGACTGAAATCGTAGATGTTGATCGGCAGCACGGTTTTCGGGCAGCGGCAAAACTGGATCTTATAGTTTACCCATCCTGAGGTGCTGGCTCCTCCCAGCCAGTTTCCGGTAACCGAGGTCTGCGTCTGGCTGAAGACGCTGTAGGTATAGGAAAGCGAATCCCCGGGTGGTCCGTAAAAGATAGCCAGGTTGGCACTGTCGGTGATCGTGATGCTCTTGGACGTGGTGAAGATAGACTCGGGCCCCACGTGGACATAGTCGGGTCCCGAACCAAACACCCCGTCATTTGGTGCGAGTGAGTAGGGACCATAGCCCTGGGTTTCCGAGTTGGTCATGGCGGAACTCAGGCCGGGTCCGGAGATCGTGTCCTCCCGGTGAAAAGTGGCAGACGCGGAATTGGTGGTGTTATCCTGGTTTTCAAACTGAAGGGTATTCAGGGTGCCGGACATCGTCATGGTGATTTTGGCGCAGGTAACCATACCGGAGGTCGGATCAAATTTGGGAAATTTCAGTAAGGCCGTAAAACGCCCGCTGGAAAAATTGATGGTCGTGTCAAAAGCCAGGCTGTCAATGGTTTGTCCGCCAGGGCACTGGGAATAGGCAGCAGGTGTACCCAATATCCCAAGCAGCAGGGCCAGGGCGGCCAGCGGTCGCAGGTTAAACAGTTTCATAGGTTAGAATTTGGTTCTAGGATACTGGTTACAAGTATAAAATTACCTCAATCGCAGGGCCCGGGCAATTGTAAAACCGCCCTGTTTTCCGGGCGGTATTTCATGAACGGGATATGCAGGCTTTCCGAGATTTTCCGGGAAAAACAGGAGTAAAAACACGCCGGCTGCACCGGGTAATTTTTCCGCTTTTCCGGCGTGGGTTACCACCCCTCCGGATCGTATTTATTCATGGATTCACCGGCCGGATCTCCGCGGCTTGTCACGGGGCGTTACCTTTGCGCCCGTGATTACCGCAGCACTGGATAACATGGCCATGGACCGGGCACCGACGGTCGGCTATTCCTATTACCTATTGCGGCTTTTCGATACCATGGCCCGCTGTCATCCGGAATCGCGCTTCCTGGTTCTCAGCAATGCCCCTGACCGGGAGGGTTTTGCGCCAAACCTGGTTTGGCTTCCCCCCAAACCACCCGGACCCGGAAGAATTTCGCGGTTCTGGTGGGAGAAGGTTCGCAGGCCGGCCCTGTTGAAAAAGGAAAAGGTTGATATCCTGATCTCGGCGGCAGGGGATTTCCATCCTGCCGGGCGCATTCCGCAAATACTGGCTATTCGAAACCCCGGGAAGGGGATCCCTGCGCGGGTGGCCTGGAAGGCAAGCCGGTTTCTCCTGTTTTCCGGGGCCGCCTTGGACTCCCTGCAGGCGACCACCGGGCTTGCGCCGGAGCGGATGATGGTCCTGGAAGGGGCTTGCTGGGAAGGTTTTGGCCCCCTGGATACGCCGGCCCGGCAGCTGGTGAAATCCCGCTATACGGACGGGCAGGAATTTTTTCTGTGTACGGACGGCCCGGGTCCTGAGGCTAACCGGATCAACCTGCTGAAGGCGTTTTCCCTTTTCAAGAAGCGCCAGCAATGCAATATGAAACTGGTGATTACCGGGGCGGGACGGAAAGGTGACCTGGAATTTGAAAAGAGCCTGGCTACCTACAAGTACCGGCGGGATGTGGTGGTAACCAGCTGGCTGGAACGCACGGAACTGGCCAGCCTGCTGGCTTCGGCCTACGCCCTGGTGCATGTGCCAGCCGCGGACGGGTATGATGCCCCGGTGCGGGAGGCCCTGCGCAGCGAAGTGCCTGTCATTACTTCGTCGGGGTGCTCCCTGCGCGCAGAAGCGGGGGATGCACTTTTATATGCCGATCCTTCCAGCCGGGAGGATATTGCAGCGCAGATGATGCGCCTGTACAAGGATGAAAACCTGCGCACGGCGCTAATCCGGCAGATCCGGCAGCTGAATCCCGAGGGCGATTGGAAACGGCCTGCCGGACGGCTCTGGACGCTGATGGGGGATGTCCTGGGCATGGCTTTGGGCTGATTGCGCTACCTTTGCGGGTTCAATACCTTCTATGAGCCAATCCACAATTACCATTGATGTGCGGCTGGATGAAAGCCGGGTTCCCGAATCCATTGCCTGGCGGGCAACTGATACTACCCAGCAGCAGGCCCAGCAGGCCAAGGCCATGATGCTTTCCTTCTGGGATGGAGCGGAAAAGACCGCCCTACGGATTGATCTTTGGACCAAGGAGATGATGGTTGATGAAATGACGGATTTTTTTTACCAGACGCTTATGACAATGGCCGATACCTTTGAACGGGCCACCCGGTATGCGGAGCTGGTCGGTGAAATGAAAACCTTTGCCCAGGACTTCTACCGGAAATCCCGGGAAAGACAGGCAGCAGAAAATAACCAAGTCTGAATTACATATGAACCTGGAACAAAAAATCATGGCAGCCCTTAAAACGGCCATGCTGGCCAAGGACGAAAAGACTGTCCGCAGCCTGCGGGCGGTCAAGGCGGCTATCCTGCTGGCCAAGACCACCGAAGGTGCTTCCGGGGACCTGAAGCCGGAGGATGAACTGAAGCTGCTGCAGAAAATGGTCAAGCAGCGCAAGGATTCCCTGGAAATTTACCAGCAGCAGCACCGGGAGGACCTGGCCAAAAAGGAGCAGGAGGAGATCGAGGTGATCGAACAGTTTCTTCCCCGCCAGCTCAGCCAGGAGGAGCTCCGCGCGGAATTAAAGCGGATTATTGCGGAAACCGGCGCCGCCTCACCGGCCGACCTAGGCAAAGTGATGGGTACGGCTACCCGGCAACTGGCCGGTAAGGCCGACGGGAAGGCGATTTCGGCCCTGGCCAAGGAATTATTGTCAAATTAACCGGAGGTAAGGACGCTCCGTTACCGGCCGATATGGTGATTGATGTGCTATTTGCCCTGCTTATGGTGCTGGCCGTTATCAAGGGCTACCAACGGGGTTTGATCGTGGCGCTGTTTTCCCTACTGGCCTTCCTGATCGGGTTGGCGGCTGCCATGAAGTTGTCAGTGGTCGTGGCCGGATATATAGGTAAAACGGTTAATGTGTCCGAGAAGTGGCTGCCGGTGCTTTCTTTTATCCTGGTATTTCTACTGGTTGTCATCCTGGTACGGTGGGTGGCCAATCTGCTTCAGAAGACGGTGGAAATCGCCCTGCTGGGCTGGGTGAACCGCCTGGCGGGCATCCTGCTGTATGCGGCAATCTATATTCTCATTTTCAGCGTCGTACTGTTTTACGCCCAGCAAATCCGTGTGCTGAAGCCCGAAACGGTTGCTTCCTCGGTGACGTACCCCTTCCTGCAGCCCTGGGGGCCCAGGGCCATCAACGGGATCGGTTCGGTGATCCCCTTTTTCAGGGATCTTTTCCATGATCTGGAGGCGTTTTTTGCCCGGGTTTCGGACAGGCTGCCCCAGTAAGAGGCGAAAAAGGATAGTCTGAGAATCAATGTCATATTTCTTGCAAATCTTATTATTTTAGCAAAAATTAACTGTGCAAGTCGGCCCATGCAATTTGAAGTAAAACAACAGGACAAATTCAGGTTTATTGAGGAAGGCGAAGGGGAACCGTTGGTCTTGCTGCACGGCTTGTTCGGCGCACTGAGTAACTTCCAAAGCCTGATTGAGTACTTCCGCCACCATAACCGGGTGGTAGTGCCCATGCTGCCTTTGTTTGATCTAGACATACTCCATACCTCGGTGGGCGGGTTGGAAAAGTTCGTGTACCGGTTCCTGGAGGCGCGGGACTACCGGCAGGTACACCTGCTGGGTAATTCCCTGGGCGGCCACGTCGCCCTGGTTCATGTGCTGAAGCACCCCGAACGTATTAAGTCGCTGATTCTCACGGGTAGTTCCGGCCTTTTTGAAAGCGGAATGGGTGACAGCTACCCCAAACGGGGCGATTATGAATACATCAAGACGAAGACCGAGCTGACGTTTTATGATCCCCGGATGGCGTCCAAGGAACTGGTGGACGAGGTATATGCCATTACGAACAATCGCCTGAAAGTGATCAAGATCATCGCCCTGGCCAAGAGTGCCATCCGGAATAATCTGGGCGAGGAACTCAATCAAATCAAACAACCGACGTTATTAATATGGGGGAATAATGATACGATTACCCCTCCCTTCGTGGCACGGGAGTTCAACCGGTTGATTCCGAACAGTGAGCTCCAATTCATCGATAAGTGCGGGCATGCCCCGATGATGGAAGTTCCCGATGAGTTCAATGCTATATTGCATAAATTTTTGAAAAAGCTCAATGAGCCTGCAACAGTTAAGTAACCCTGACTGTCTCATTGATAAACGCCGTTCTCCATGTTAACCCGGGATTTACATTCTCCCCTGCTTCCTTTCCTGCATTTACATGACAGGGTGTACCAGGCCCTGCAGCTGATGAATGAAAATCACGTCGGCCATTTGCCCATCGTGGAGGGGGAAAAGTTCCAGGGTATGATCAGCGAGGATGATTTGCTGCAGGTCGATAATGACCATTTAGAATTGAATGAACTACGCCAGTCTTTTTCCAATAATGCGGTCCGGGACAGCGACCATTTTCTGCGTGCCGTGCAGGTAGCGGTGGAAAATGGACTTAGCGTGGTTCCCGTCATCAATGAAGACAATGAACTGGTGGCTACCCTGGCCTATTCGGACCTGCTGCGCCAGGCCAGTTCCTTTATGAACCTCAATGAGCCGGGTGCCCTGATTGTCCTGGAAGTGGAAACCCGCCAGTATTCATTCAACGAGATCAACCGGATCATCGAATCCCAGGATGCCCAGATCACCCAGCTTAATACCAGCACTGACCCCCAGACTGGGCTTACCCAGGTTACCATCAAGGTCAACAAGATGGAGGTATCCGATATCGTGGCGGCCTTCCAGCGGTATGATTATAACGTCAGGTATTATTTCGGCGAAGAACTCTATGAGAATGAGTTACGTACGAACTATGACAACCTGATGAACTATCTCAAATTTTAACAGGCCGGCACTTCAAAATTTAGCCAAACCCACAAAAATATTCCCGTAATTTGATAAACCTGCTTTGGGTCTGATTGATGCGGTGTGTTTTGAAATATCAAGTTTTACTGGGTTTGTTTATCATGTCCTGCTGCCGGATATGCGGCCAGCTGCAGAATAACTCCCCCCTGTCCGTCATCCCGGGACCGGGCAGCCAGGACCCGGCCGCGGATAAGGACAGCGCTTCGCAATACGCCCCTTTCATTGTGCGTCACATCGTGATACAGGGGAACCGGAAAACCAATCCGAAAATCATCCTGCGGGAGATCCCGTTCCGGGAAGGCGACCGGTTCCGGCTCCAGGACCTGGTCCGGAAGTTTGAGGATGCACGCAAGCAACTGATGAATACTGCGTTATTTCACGACGTGGTGGTGGCCCTGAAAGGATTTGACGGGTACAATGTGGATGTACTGGTGGATGTGAAGGAACGCTGGTATTTGTTTCCCCTGCCTTACTTCAAGCCCATCGACCGGAACCTGAACCAGTGGATCGTGGAGAATAAGTTGAACTTCGACCGGGTTGACTACGGGATCAAGGTCCTCGATAATAACCTGACCGGAAATAATGACAAGCTCAACGTATGGCTGATAAATGGATACACCAAGCAGATCTCCTTTAATTACAGCAAACCCTATGTTGACCGTCGCCTGAAGTGGGGGACCAATATCGGGCTGGGCCTGGGCAAGAACCGGGAGGTCAACTATAACACGATTGAGAACAAACAGGTCTTTTTCAAGGATCCCAACAACTTTGTCCGCAATTTTTTACGGGCCTACGGGGAGGTTACCTACCGACGCGCTATCAAGACAACCCACCGGTTCGGAATTGCCTATGATGAGGAACTGGTGAGCGATACGATTGTCCGGCTGAACCCCGCGTACTTTCCTACGGCCCGAAACCGGATCCGCTTTCCGGAATTCTATTATACCATGTCCTATTATGACCTGGATTATATTCCGTACCCCACGCGCGGATATGCGGCGGAGCTGACGATCGATAAGAAGGGTTTGAATCATATCATCAACCTGTGGCAGCTAAACCTGAAAGGATCGGCAAACTTTCACGTTTTCCCCAAAACCTTCCTCAGCCTGAACGCCAACACCGCCATCAAGCTGCCGTTCAGCCAGCCCTTCTTTAATATGCAGATGCTGGGTTACGGGGACACCTACATGCAGGGGTTTGAATATTATGTGATTGACGGCGTGGCGGGAGGCTACCTCAAGGCAGCGTTGACCCGGCAGCTTTTTCAATTCAGCATTCATATTCCGCCCAACCGGTACCGGACCATTGACAAGATCCCCTTCAAGGTGTTTGGGAAAATATACGGTAATGCCGGATATGTAAAGAATCCGCAACCGGGTCAGAACAGCCTGACCAACCGGATGCTGTACTCCGGCGGTGTCGGACTGGACATCCTGACCATTTATGACTTCACGCTGAAGCTGGAGTGGAGCTTTAACATGTTAGGTGAAAACGCTCTATATTTACACAAGAGTTCGTATTTCTAAACCGGAAGCATGAAGGTTGCCATTTACAGCCGCCACCTCGAGGAGAACCAGTGGAATGACGTGCAGTTATTTCTGGGTGAGTTGGAGAAACAGCAGATTGAAACAGTCTTCTACCAGGGATTCCTCGAACAGATCCTGCCCCGCATCCCCCTGAATGAGTCCCCGGCCACCTTCTCCCAGGCAGAACACCTGACCGAAGATATCGACTTCCTGATCAGTTTTGGCGGAGACGGTACCCTGCTAGATACCGTTACCCTGGTCCGTAATAGCGGGATCCCGGTTATGGGAATCAATTTCGGGCGGCTTGGTTTCCTGGCCGGGATCGGCCGGGATGAACTGTCCACCGCTGTGCGGGCCCTGGTACGAAGGACGTATGTCATCGATCGCCGTACGCTCATCCACCTGGATGCCAGCCTACCGCTTTTCGGCCAGGTGCCCTACGGGCTTAATGAGTTTGCCATTCACAAGCGGGATACCGAGCCAATGATCAAGATTCATACCTACCTGAACGGGGAGTTCCTGAATACTTACTGGTCAGACGGCCTGATTGTAGCTACCCCGACCGGGTCGACAGGATATTCCCTGAGCTGCAGCGGTCCCATCGTCTTTCCCGAATCCGGCAGCTTTGTCATTACACCCGTGGCACCGCACAACCTGAATGTGCGACCGATCGTCATTCCCGACGACCAGATCATTTCCTTTGAAATCGAAAGCCGTTCCGACCAGGTGATCTGTGCCCTGGATTCCCGCCGGGAAATCGTTAGCAAGGATGTTCAGCTGGCGGTACGCAAGGAATCCTTCCCGTTTAACCTGGTCCGGCTCAATGAGAATAATTTTCTGCAAACCCTGCACAATAAACTAACCTGGGGCCTGGATAAACGCAATTAATTACTGACCTGCAAAAGAAACGGACGCTTTTTTCGTTTTAAATAGAGCTGAAACCTTATTTTGCAAATATGTTTAGGAAATTGCTGGTTATGGTCCTGGCTTGCCTTCCAGGCTGGGTGGGGGCACAGAACGAGATCGTCCAGGAGGGGGAAATCGGCTTCGGACTGGGGGCAGCCCACTATTTCGGCGACCTGAACACCCGGGCCCGGCTGAACCGACCCAAACTGGCCAGCAGTCTATTCTTCCGCAAGAACTTCAATAATTACGTGGCGGTCCGGCTGGGTGCCAGTTTCGCCCGGCTCGGCTATTCCGACGTGTACAACAAGTACAATGAGTACATGTACCGGCGCAACCTGAGCTTCAACACGAATGTCTGGGAACTTGCCCTGCAGGGCGACTTCAACTTCTTCCGATTCATGCCTGGCGAACCCGGGCAGAACTTTACACCCTATATCACGTTCGGAGCCGGGTTGTTCAACTACGACCCGTATGCTTACCTGAACGGGAAAAAATATTATCTCCGCCCCCTGGGCACCGAAGGACAGGGCAGTTCCCTGTACCCCGACCGGAAGATCTACAGTTCCACGGCGGTCTGCTTCCCTCTGGGTGCAGGCCTGAAGTATGCCCTGAACGAACGGACCAACATCGGGCTGGAAGTGGTGTACCGGTTCACCAACACGGATTACCTGGACGATGTCAGCACCACGTATGTAAACCCGTCGGTGTTCCGGCCGCTTCCGGATGGAAGCCCCTCGCCGGCAGCCCTGCTGAGTGACCGATCCTACGAGACCGGAGAACCGATCGGTATTCCGGGACGGGCCCGGGGAAACAGCCACCAGAAAGACCAATACGTCACCGCGCTGCTGTACATCACCTTTAACCTGCAGTCCTATAAATGCCCCACCGCTTTTTAGGCGGGTGCTCGCTTCTGTACTGCCCGCCGGAATGCTTATTTTCGAAGACAAGTGCCCGTGTTGTATAGGAATAAAATTGTCGCTGCCTGCCTACTTACCATCCTGTTGTCCCCGGCGGCCTTCTCCCAGGAGCAGGCCGGCGCCAGGGAGAAACACCAGTTGCTTGCCCTGCCGGTTATATCCCGGTCCATCGAAACCGACTGGGGGTTCGGCGGTGCTGCTTCCTATACCTTTCACCTCAGCGGCAGGGACTCGTTTACCCGCACCTCCAACATGCAGGCGGTTTCCTATTACACCCTGAAGCGCCAGTTCCTGGCCGCCCTGGACGGCACGATCTATTTCCCCAAAGAAAAATACATTCTCAGCAGCCACCTTTCCTATAGTTACTATCCGGACCAGTTCTGGGGCATTGGCCGGAAAACGCCCGAACGCGGCAAGGAGCCGTACTCCTTCCGGCAGTGTTACGTATACCTCCACGGCCAGCGGCTTATCGCCCACCAGGTTTTCCTGGGCCTGATTTATTCCTACCAGAACCTGATCGGTCTCCGTTACCGGCCCGGAGGTTTATTCGACCAGCAGCAGGTGACCGGCCGGACGCCCTATCACGTGTCGGGCCTGGGCTTCAGTCTTTCCTATGACCGGCGTAATAATACTTTCGCGCCCGACCACGGGGAACTGCTGCTGGTCTCCTTCAGCCACTATGACAAGTTACTGGCTTCCGATTTCCGCTACGCGAATCTCATCCTGGATTTCCGGAAATACTGGCCCGTATTCCGCCGCCAGGTCCTGGCCGCCCAGGCATACGGGTTCTTCAACAGCGGGCTGGTTCCGTTTATGAGCCTGGCCTCCCTGGGCGGCTCTGAAACCATGCGCGGCTACTACGACGGGCGGTTCCGCGATAAGAACCTGATCGTACTGCAGACAGAATACCGGTTTCCGGTCTGGTGGCGTTTCGGCGCGGTGCTCTTCGCCGGGGCAGGCGACGTCGCCCACCGGCTGGACAACTTTAATCTGCTCAACCTGAAATATTCGGGAGGGGCCGGTATCCGTTTTGCTGTCCGGCCCCGCGAAAAGATGAACATCCGGCTCGATTACGGCATCGGGCAGGGCAGGCAGAACGGATTCTACCTTCAGTTCGGCGAGGCCTTCTGAATCCGGCCCCGCCTGCCCCGCGATTTCAGCTGCCCCTGAATTCCCTACCTTTGGAACCCGCAACCCCGGATTTATGTCTTCCTTGCTGGAAAAAATTGACAGGAAACGCCTTCCCCGCCACATAGCCATCATCATGGACGGCAATGGGCGATGGGCGCGTGAACAGGGCCAAGACCGGCTGTTCGGGCACTATCATGGGGTGGAGAGCGTGCGCAATATCGTGGAAGGATGCGCCGAACTGGGGGTGGAATACCTGACCCTTTACGCCTTTTCCACGGAGAACTGGGAACGCCCGGAGTATGAGGTGGTCGGGTTAATGGAACTCCTGGTGACGACCATCCGGCAGGAGGCAGAAAGCCTGCACCGCAATAATATCAAACTCCATGTGATCGGGGACATGCGCATGCTCCCGGAATATGCACGCAGGGAACTCGACGAAGCGCTCGACATGACCCGCAACAATACGGGGCTCCATCTCATCATGGCGCTCAGCTACAGCGGGCGCTGGGAACTCCTCAATGCCGTAAAGAATATCGCCCATGAGGTCAGGACGGGACGCCTGAAGGTCGAGGAAATCGATCAGGACACCCTGCAGCAATACCTTTGTACCAGTGAATTCCCCGACCCGGAGCTCATGATCCGCACCAGCGGGGAATACCGGATCAGCAACTTTCTGCTTTACCAGCTCGCCTATGCCGAGCTTTACTTCACCCAGGTCAGGTGGCCCGATTTCAGGAAAGAAAACCTCTACGAGGCGATCCTGGATTACCAGGGCCGGGAACGCCGTTTTGGCAAGACCAGCGACCAGCTTCCCCAGGAAATTGTATGACCGCTGTTTTAACAAACACTTTCAATATTTACCGTTAATTTGCCGCCGGAACAGTGTACTATTTTCATATAAAGAACTGAAAATTAACTAATTGCGATCCGGCTTGCCGGAACGGGAATTTACAGACTGACCTGAACGTACAACCATGCAGCGATTATTATTCCGCCTTTGTGTGATACTCATCCTGATCATCGCCGGGAAAGAGGTGCGGGCGCAGGTACCGGATACGACGCATCCAACTTCCATCGATCCCAAGCTGCTGGAATGGCAAAACCCGAAAGAGCGGAAGGAATACACGATTTCCCACATCAGCGTCAGCGGCATCAAATACCTGGATACGACCATCGTCCTGTCCATCTCCGGGCTGCAGGTGGGCGACAAATTCACCCATCCCGGTGAGGAGAATTTTTCCAAGGCCATCGCCAACCTGTGGAGACAGAAGCTGTTTTCCAACATCCAGATCTACGTCACGGCCATCGAAGGGGACAAGGTAAGCCTGGAACTGAACGTGCAGGAACGTCCCCGACTGGGCAATTTCAAGTTTATCGGCATTCGCAAATCCGACGTCGATGAACTGGTGGGGAAGATTGGCCTGGCCAAGCAGACCATCATCACGGACAACACCAAGCGGCTGGCCGTCGAGGTCATCACCAAATATTACGCGGACAAGGGATTCAAGAACGTCAAGATCCGGATCGAGGAGAAACCGGATCCGGCCTTCGTCAATTCCAATTCCATGACTTTTTACGTGGACAAGGGCAAGAAGGTCCATATCAACCAGGT
The DNA here is from genome assembly GCA_035549175.1 of Chitinophagaceae bacterium. Classification (GTDB taxonomy): domain Bacteria; phylum Bacteroidota; class Bacteroidia; order Chitinophagales; family Chitinophagaceae; genus DASTSN01. The sequence goes on from DASZRL010000030.1 coordinate 26,848, forward strand.
CAATTTCTTCGGCAACGAACACGTATCGGAACTTCGGCTCAAGCGCCAGCTGAAAGGCACCAAGGAAATGACCCGGATTACCCTGTACCCGACCCACGACACGAGCCCGTACGGGAAAAACAACCCCCTCAGCTTCCGGGAGTACCTGAAAAACTGGGGCTTTCTTTCCTATTCCCAGACCAAGAGCCTGCTGGATCCCTACCTGCGAATCAAGCTTTTCAGTTCTTCCAAGTTTGACCAGAAAAAATACGAGACCGACAAGGACAAAATCATCGAGTATTACAACTCCATTGGGTACCGGGATGCCCAGATCACGGCCGACACCCTGTATAATTCACAGAACGGCAACCTCAACGTGGACCTGAAGGTGGATGAGGGCCATAAGTATTATTTCGGCAACATCACGTGGAAGGGGAATACCAAGTATTCCGACTCCGTGCTGAATGTCATCCTGGGTATCCACAAGGGAGACGTATACAACCTGCAGACCCTGAACCGGCGCCTGGGCAAGGAACTTTCCCAGGAAGGGGGGGATATCAGCGGTCTGTACCAGGATGATGGTTACCTTTTCTTCCACATTGAGCCCGTGGAAACCGCGGTGTATAACGACACCATTGATCACGAAATTCGCATTTCCGAGGGACCGCAGGCCCGCATCAAGAACGTAACCATTGCCGGAAACGACAAGACCAAGGATTACGTCATTCGACGCGAGCTGCGCACCCTGCCGGGTGAACTGTTCAGCCGGGCCGACCTGATCCGTTCCCAGCGCGAACTGGGCCAGTTGCAGTATTTCAACCAGGAAAGCATCAACCCGGGTGTGGTTCCCAACCAGGAAGACGGGACGGTGGACATCAACTGGAAGGTGGAGGAAAAGTCTGCAGACCAGCTGGAACTGTCCGCAGGATGGGGCGGTGGAATCGGTCTGACGGGTACCCTGGGGGTAACCTTCAACAACTTTTCGATCAAAAATATCCTGCACCGGGAGGCCTGGGATCCCCTGCCCCAGGGGGACGGACAGAAACTGAGCCTTCGCTACCAATCCAACGGCCGGGCCTTTAATTCCTATAATTTCTCCTTCACCGAACCCTGGCTGGGGGGAAGGAAGCGTAATTCACTGACCTTTGCGGTTTACAGCAGCAAATTCTCCAATGCCTTTGATCCCCTCACCGGACGCATTGATAAGGCGCGGTCCGACACCAACTACCTCAAAACGTTCGGGGCATCCATTTCGCTGGGCAAACAGCTTAAATGGCCCGATGATTATTTTTCCCTGTTGTATACGGTCAACTTCACCCGCTACAGCCTGGCCAACTACCCGATCTTCCAGGGCCTGAGCAACGGTACATCGACCAACGTCAGCTTCAAGATCGCCCTGCAGCGTTCCAGCGTGTTTGATCCCATTTATCCGCGGAGCGGTTCCAATTTCCTGGCCAGCGTGCAGCTGACCCCGCCCTACTCCCTGCTGGATCCGGCCCTGGTAACCTCCAGCAACCCTTACAAGCGGCCGGAATACCACAAGTGGCGTTTCAATGCCGAATGGTATGTGCCGATCGGCAAGGCCGGGGGCACCGATCACAACCGCCAGCTCGTACTGAAAATGGCCGCCAAATACGGCTTTATGGGACGGTATAACCGCAAACTGGATTTTTCGCCCTTCGAACGCTTCCAGCTTGGCGATGCGGGCCTGACCAACAACTATGGCCTGCTGGGATATGATATCATAGCCCAGCGCGGTTACCCGGTTTACCAGACTTCGGATCCGACTGTCAATCCCGATCAGAGCAGCGCCACCAATTTCTTTACCATATTCAACAAGTACCAGGTGGAACTGCGTTATCCCCTGGTCACCAACCCGGGTAGTACCATTTACGGGCTTACCTTCTTTGAAGCTGCCAACGGGTGGTATAACTTCCAGGACTACAATCCGTTCCGTCTCCGGCGCAGCGCCGGGGTGGGCATGCGCTTCTTCCTGCCGATGTTCGGCCTGCTTGGATTTGATTATGGTATCGGATTTGACCGTATTACGCCGGGCGGCTCCCTGAAGGACGCGGGCCGGTTCACTTTCATGCTGGGGTATGAACCGGAATAATCCATCCTGCTGGAAAATAAGCTATAAATTAGCGGGCTGCTTTTACCGGGAATCCGGCAAAACATGCCTGGTCCGGGCCCACGCCGTTCCGCCGGGACGGAGAGCCCAACGAAATCCACAAAAACGGGTTGTATGAAGAAATTTCTATTGCTGGCCGGGTTCGCCCTGACCGCCCTGCTTACGCAGGCCCAGAAATACGCCATCATTGACACCAAGTACATTCTGGACAAACTGCCCGAATACCGGCAGGCCCAGCAGGCCCTGGATGATACGGCAGCCAGCTGGCAGAAGGAAATCGACGGTATGCAGGCCGACCTGGACCGGATGTATAAGGATTATGACGCCGAGCAGGTGATGCTGAGCGACGAATTACGCAAGAAGCGGGAGGACCAGCTTTTCCAGAAGGAAAAAAGCCTGCGGGACCTGCAGCGCAAGCGGTTCGGGTTTGAGGGCGACCTCTTCAAGAAGCGCCAGGAACTGGTAAAGCCCATCCAGGACAAGGTATACAACGCCGTACAGAAGATTGCCGTGCAGCGGGGATATGATTTTATTCTGGATAAAAGTGATAATATAACCATTATTTTTGCCGACCCCAAGCTGGATAAGAGCGAAGACGTGCTGCGGGAACTCGGCGTAAGGAATTAACAGGTTACGTGCAACCAAAACAAACAAATACGTATCATCATTCAATTACAATCTAAAAAAACATGAAAAAGTATCTCGCATCAGTTGTGATCGTGTTGGGCTTGCTTTCTGCAGGCAAGGTCTCCGCGCAGAACAAAATCGGTTACATTGATGTCAACGAAGCCATTTCGATCATGCCGGAAATGGGAAAAATTGACACACTGCTTCAGCATTTTCAGACGGATTCACTCAATGCCACGTTTGCTGAACTCCTACAGAATTACAATTACAAGGACAGCATGCTGAATAAAACAGATACCTCGAAGATGCCCCAGTCCGTAAAGAATCAGTACCGCCAGGACCGCGAAAACCTGGTGTACCAGATCCAGAACTGGCAGAACATCTCCCAGCAGGTATACCAGAACAAGCAGGCCCAGTTGATCCAGCCCGTTTATAAGAAGGTAAACGATGCGATCCGCGTGGTTGCCAAGGAAAACGGGTATGGGTATGTTCTGGTCAAGGATGCCCTGGTGATCATGCCCCCGGCAGACGACCTGTTACCGCTGGTGGCCAAGAAACTGGGCGTGAAACTGCCCCCGCAGCTGCAGACGGGCAAATAACAAACCGGTCCGCTTACAAATTATTCAAGGGAACCCCGCCGGCCGGCGGGGTTCCTGTTTAACGGCCCGGACCCGCGTTCAGGTGCTTTGCGCACCCCGGCTTACCTTTATGCCATGGCAGAGAAATATCCGATCGGCTTTTTTGATTCCGGCTACGGCGGGCTGACCGTGCTCAGGGAGGTCGTGCGCAGGCTGCCGCAATACGACTATCTCTACCTGGGGGACAATGCGCGTACCCCTTATGGGAACAGGTCCTTTCAGACGGTTTACCAGTACACACTGCAGTGTGTCACCTGGCTGCTGAACCAGGGCTGTCCCCTGGTGATCGTGGCCTGTAATACCGCTTCTGCCAAGGCCCTGCGGACCATCCAGCAAAATGACCTGGAACGGATGGCGCCCGGCCGGCGGGTACTGGGTGTGATCCGCCCCACCACGGAGATTATCGGGCGGTTCACCGAAACCGGCCAGGTGGGTATCCTGGCCACCCGGGGTACCGTGAGTTCCCAATCGTACCCCATCGAAATCGCCCGGTTCTACCCGCACGTGATCGTCCACCAGGAAGCCTGCCCCATGTGGGTGCCCCTGGTGGAAAATAATGAGCACCTGGGCCATGGCGCGGATTATTTCGTGCGCAAGAACCTCAACCACCTGTTTCAGCAGGGCCCGGCCATCGATGTGGTCCTGCTGGCCTGTACGCATTATCCCCTGCTGCGCGACAAAATAACGGACTACCTGCCCGTTGGCGTCCGGCTGCTGGCCCAGGGGGAAATTGTGGCCGAAAGCCTGTCGGATTACCTGGCCCGCCACCCGGAAATCGAAGGCCGCTGCAGCCGGGAAGGCCGTCAGCACTTCTTTACCACGGATTCGGCGGAAGAATTTGACCGGCAGGCCCTGGTTTTTTTCGGCCAGTCTGTCCGCAGTAAGCAGGTTCAGCTGGATTAACCAGCTGCTATTCAGGGGAAAAGGTCCCGTTTAGCCGGAGTCTGCGGTTCGCCCGGTCAGCCGGAGCCGGTCCGGAAAATTTAGCGGGATTTCCCTTTCCGGGTATGCGATAATCTTGTACCTTTGCCGTCCTTTCATCCCGCCCTAGGCGGGAGGTGTGGTGGCCTCCCGGTGGCGAAACATGAAACCAGGTCCGTTCTCCCGGGCCGCATTGCTAAACGCGAAAAAAGATAGTTAACATGAAACGTACTTTTCAACCCCATCGCCGTCGCCGCAAGACCGTCCATGGTTTTCGCAAGCGCATGCAGACTGCCAATGGCCGCAAAGTGCTGGCCAGCCGCAGGAGAAAGGGCCGCAAGAAGCTCACGGTTTCCGATGAAAGCAGACTGAAATAAGCCGGGAACCCGATCCGGCCGCCGCCGGCCGGGACCCGATGGCCGATAGTACCATAGCTCCTGCCCCGCAGGAGCTATTTTGTTGTAGGGCCTGACCTAAAACCCGATCGCATTGACCACCCCCTTCACACTGGGCAAGCAGGAGCGGCTCAAAAGCCGCAAGGACCTGGAAGCATTATTCCGGGAAGGGCAATCCTTTTTCCTGTTTCCCTACAAAGTGATCTACCGGCTGGTGCCGGGCACGCCGGGCCTGCGGTTCGGGACGGGAGCCGGCCGGCGCCATTTCCGCAGGGCTACGGACCGCAACCGGATCAAGCGCCTGACACGCGAAGCCTTCCGACTCCAGAAGGGGGAACTGCTGGGTCACCTGCAGTCCGCAGGCCATCAGCTTCATCTATTCCTGCTGTATACCGGGAAAGAATTGCCGGAATTCAGCCAGGTCAAAGAAAAAACCGCTGTAGCTTTGAAACGGCTCAGCGAACTCGTCCATGAAATGGCTACTTCAACTTCTTAGTCTTCCCTTTATCGGTTTGATCAAACTGTATCAGTGGATCATATCCCCGTGGATGGGACCAGGGAAATGCCGCTTTACGCCTACCTGTTCGCATTATGCTGCCGAAGCGCTGAAGAAACACGGTCTGATCCGGGGCGGCTGGCTCGCCCTGCGCCGGATTGCGCGCTGCCATCCCTGGGGTGGAAGCGGGTATGATCCGGTGCCCTGAGGCGGATCGCCGTCGCGTTCCCGCGCGCCGAGACCGGGGAGGGATGGGCCCCCGCGGAAAGGCAAAAGAAAACCGCAGCACGAGGTACTGCGGTTATTCGGGTTGCCTGCGGTAAATTTCCCTAGTGCGAAGCGGCAAAACGCTCTTCGATCTTTTTCCAGTTGATGACATGCCAGAAGGCGGCAAGGTATTCGGCGCGGCGATTCTGGTATTTGAGGTAGTAGGCGTGCTCCCATACGTCGACTCCGAGCAGCGGGGTCCCTTTCACTTCCGCCACATCCATGAGCGGATTATCCTGGTTGGGCGTGGAGGTGATTTCCAGTTTACCATCCTTGCGGATCAGCCAGGCCCAGCCGCTGCCGAACCGGGTCATGCCGGCGCCGGCAAACTTTTCCTTGAATGCGTCAAAGGATCCGAATGCGGCCTGGATGGCATCAGCAAGCTTGCCCGTAGGCTGGCCGCCGGCTCCGGGAGCCAGGCTTTCCCAGAAGAAGGTATGATTCCAGTGTCCGCCACCGTTATTACGCACGGCGGTGCTGATGGCACCTGCCTGGCGGATCAGTTCCTCAAGCGGTTTATTTTCATGCGGGGTGCCTGCAATGGCCTTATTCAGGTTATCCACATACGCCTGGTGGTGCTTGCCATGGTGGATCTGCATGGTCAGTGTGTCGATGTGCGGTTCCAGTGCATCGTGTGCATACGGTAACGCGGGAAGTGTAAAAGCCATAGTATATGATTTTCAATGAATAATTAAATTGTCCAGGATGTCAAAGGTACAGAATGGGAAGGATTTGGGCATGGAGTTAAAATTTGCCTACCTTTCTGTTATGGTGTGCAGGGGACGATCCTCATCACCGCCATATTCCGGTAAATCAACCCACATGTATGAATATAAACTGGACCATGGCCATGTGCCTGGCGGCGCTCTTTCCGGCCTTTTCCGGATCCCTGGGCGGCCCGCAGAAAGATAATGAACTGACCGCCGAGGAAAAAAAAGCAGGCTGGGTCCTGCTGTTTGATGGAAAATCCATGGACGCCTGGCGTACCTACCGCAACCAGCCGGATGACAGCTGGGAAGTGAAGGAAGGTCAGCTTCACTGCAAGACCGAGGGCGTAGGGAAGCGGGCTGACCTGGTCACGCGGGAGCCCTATGCCAGTTTCGAACTGCAGATCGACTGGAAAGTTGACAAGGGGGCTAACAGCGGCATTCTCTACCATGTGCTGGAAAACCATGGTGCATCCTATGAGACGGGCCCCGAATACCAGCTGATTGATGACCGGGGCTACCCGGACAAACTGGAGGACTGGCAGCACAGCGGGGCGGACTATGCCATGCACCCGCCGCTGGTGGATGCTTCCCGGCCGGCCGGCGAATACAATCATACCCGCCTGGTCGTGCAGGGTGATCATGTGGAGCACTGGCTGAACGGGCAGAAAGTAGCGGACTTTCACGCCTGGACGCCTGAATGGGAGCAACTCAAAAAGGAGGGCAAATGGAAGGACCATCCGGATTACGGCATGGCCCGGTCCGGCGTGATCGCCCTGCAGGACCATGGCGGCGGCCTCTGGTTCAAAAACATCAAGATCCGCAGGCTCTGAATGAGCCGGCTGACGGGCTCAGCGCCTGTTTCTGAAAAAGGCGCGCATCAGTTCGCTGCACTCCTCGCGCATAAGACCGCGTACCAGTTCCGTCTTGGGATGGAACGGCCAATTGGTGCCGGCTGTTTTTCGGTAGCCGTTCTTTTCGTCATCAGCTCCGTAAACAATCCGGCCGATCTTGCTCCAGTACAGGGCCCCGGCACACATCAGGCAGGGTTCTACCGTGATATATATTGTTGCCTCGGGCAGGTATTTGCTGCCCAGCTGGTTGAATGCTGACGTCAGCGCGATGATTTCGGCATGGGCCGTGGGATCGGCCAGTTTCTCCACCATATTATGCCCCCGGGCAATGATCCGGCCCTCCTGTACGACCACGGCGCCCACGGGGACCTCCTCCTCTTCGAAGGCGAGCCGGGCTTCCTTCAGGGCCTGCATCATAAAATATTCTTCGGTCATAGACAAGTCGCGTAAGGGTGGGTACGTCAAAAGGGATGCAGCACGGCCACCCAGCCTCCGCCGGGTGCCAGGTGTACCGGAAGCGAAGATCCCCGGGTGAGGTCGATCTGCTCATGGCGGTAATCGGTCGCATCCCGGTCCGCATTCAGGCCATCGCGGAACACGTCCGCATGGTAATTTCCGGTTCCCAGGAAGGAAAGATCCAGCCGCAGGTCCTGCGGTTTCCAGTTACCGAGCACCCCGATATACCAGGTATTGCCCCGGCGCCGGGCGATGGCGGCGTATTCCCCCACGCGGCCATCCAGGGGAACGGTCTGGTCAAAGCTGGTGGGCAGCGAGGCGATCAGCCGGACGCTCTCCTCCTCGCGCAGGTAGGCGGTCGGGTTGTCTGCAAGCATTTCAAAAGGGGCCTCGTATACTACGTACTCGGCCAGCTGGTGGCAGCGCGTCCCCTGGCTCATGGGCCTCCTGTTCACCGGGCGG
>DASZRL010000031.1:0-9084 GCA_035549175.1 Chitinophagaceae bacterium
CTACTTTTGCCTTGAAGGCCGCACTGAATTTTCGACGTGTTTGCTTCTTCATAATTGAGGTTAATTTAATAAAAATTATTAACTAACCCAGTGGTCTGATTTTAGGGGAGTATTATATTCCTCACCGTGGTTCAATAGCAAGCCTCCTGAAAAACATATTGAACATGAAATATGGAAGAGAAGAGCGGCTTTCTTAGACGTAATTTTTTATTAGGCAATTATGAAAGCTAAAACTTGGCACATCTATAAGGATAAACAATCTATAAAATGCAAGTCTGATATATCAAAATCAATTATTGGGGAACTTGCAATTATACCGTTAACACTCAGGCAAAACAAAGAATCAGAGGAGCTAACAAACCAATTTATACGTTCAAGATCAGGCAAATATTACGCCTTTATGGAGACGGCAAGGGCAGTAATTTATCAGCAAGGTCACAGGTATTGCCGGCAATACCGTTAAGAAGTATTTGTTGCAGTTGATTGAGCTGCGGATCACAATTGACCGATTAGAAGCAAATCCCGCAGAAACCGGAAAATATTTTTGTTAGGAAAATTGGTAAGGGCCTATAAGCTTTGGCTAAAGCGAACTATACTTCGCTTTACTCTGAAAATTTACTTGTTCCAAGAATGTTTTATCAAAAAGCAAATTATACTTCGCTTTTGTTGTTATTTTCATTATTTTATCTTATTTTGCATTTAAAAGCGAAGTATAATGCGTAATGATGCAGTCAAATTAGGTGAAACCCTTCGTCAAAGGCGGGAATTGCTGGGTATTGTACAACCCCAATTATCATTATTGTCAGGCATCAGCACGCGCACTATCCAGCTTATAGAGCAGGGTAAGGGCAATCCCTCGCTGGAAACAATTTTGCAGCTGGCAGACCCATTGGGGCTGCAGCTGGCGCTCCTGTTAAAAGAGACTGATAATAAAACCTTATGAGTGCTGCCCAGGTTTTTTACAATGGCCGTCTGGCCGGTATACTATCTAGGCATGCCGGCAGATACTTATTTGCCTATGACAAAGCATATCTTGCTTCGCCGGGCAGCAGGCCGGTAAGCTTGACACTGCCTCTCAGGGAAGCACCCTACGAAAGCGATTTCCTGTTTCCCGCTTTTATCAACCGTCTCAGCGAAGGTTCCAACAAGGCCATGCAAAGCCGCCTGCTGAAGATCGATGAACATGATTATTTCGGCCTGCTGCTGGCCACCGCAGGCAACGACAGTATCGGCCCCATCACCTTACAACAAATTCATGCACCTGCCGGACATTAAATACTGCCCATCCACGCTGCAGCCGGGGTATGTTACCTACAGCCCTGTTGCGCAGGCTGCCCTGTTTGGCAGCCGCACTGCCCGCGTGTCGCATATCCTGCCTTTTGAACCGCCGGGCAAAGGCCAGGCCATGACCAAAGAATTCAACGAGAAACGGAAACGGATCAGCATTAGCGGGGTACAGGAAAAATACAGCCTCCGGCAGGAAAAGAACAGCTTAACCCTGACCGATACCCAAGGCACCCATATCCTGAAACCGGTGCCTGCAGAGCGCCTCGCCCTGGTGGGCGACCTGCCCGCCAACGAGCATATTACCATGCAACTGGCAAGACAAGTATTCGGCATCAAAACCGCTGCCTGCGGCATGATATTTTTCAATGAAGGCTCGCCTGCCTATCTTACACGCCGGTTTGATTACAAACCCAGCGGCGAAGGCAAGTATCTTGTTGAAGACTTTGCCACGCTACTAGCCAGGTCCCCCGAAAAAGAGGGCGAAGATTTTAAATACAATGCCTCCTACCTGGACATCACCACTCATATCCGCCAGTACACCGCTGCCGCCCCGGTCGTGCTCATGGAGTTCTTCCGGCTGCTTTTATTTAATTACCTCATTGGCAACGGCGATGCACACCTGAAAAATTTCTCACTGATGGAAACGGCGCAGGGTGATTTTGTACTGTCGCCTGCATATGACCTGCTGAACACCTCGGTCCACCTGGATGACGCGCTGCTGGCGCTGCACGAAGGGTTGTACCCGGGGGATTATGATGAAGAGACCTTTGCATCTTACGGCACTTATACAGGCGCCTCCTTCCTCGCATTTGCGGAAAAAGCCGGTATTTCTCCCAAAACAGCAGGCCAGGTACTCGACCAAACAATCCACCATGCAGGGAAAATCAACGACCTGCTGAACCGGAGTTTCTTAAGCGCCGAAGCCCGCGCGAAATATGAAGCTGTCGTACGTGAACGCCTCCGGGCCCTCTCTATTGTCAAATAGTTCCGATTGATACCCAAGATATTTGCCTGATTGCTAAATCCCGGCGGTTGGGGCGCATCATCTTTGCAGACGCCGGTATAAATGCCAGTGATATGAACAAATGCTAACCTATCGCCCTGGCAGCACTCCTGTGTATGGCTTCCAGAAAAACACACCCTCAACCACTGCAGCATTGATTCCCTCTATGTCAAACTAATCCGAGCCCCCTTTGTTTCAAAGCCTTTCGAAACCGATTTTTTCGTGGCAGAGACCGATAACAGGGGACATTTATCACACGAATGCAGCCCCGGCCACATTTATTATTTATGCTGACAGAGTTGAGACGGAAAATGCCAATAACCCATATGGCGAAGGCCCAATTGACCCCGCTAATTTTGTTCCATTCCCTAAAAATCCATTAATCGCTAAATTCTTTATTCAATTAGGAAGGGTTGAGGAGTTGGGTTCCGGCATATTAACTACCAGTCGCCTGGCAAAGGAGTATGCTGATAAGGGAAAAGCTATATTTATAGAAGGCGGTACGTTTAAAACAATCATTCCTCTTCCTGATATAAAAGTTAATAAAATAAGTGATGCGATAAATGATACGATAAATGATACGATAAAAGAAAGGCTAAGTAAGGCCATAAAACTTTTGTTGGAACACCCTGGGCTAAAAAGCAATGAATTAATTGAGGCATTGAAAGTATCTGAGGCGACCACAAAAAGAGATTTGCAGAAAATACGGGCACTCGTTGAGTATCGGGGAAGTAAGAAAACAGGGGGATATTTTCTTACGGATTTTATGTTGTCAAAGCTGGATAAAAAATAGCAGAATGTTTGAATTGCTAAAGAATTATGTACCTTTTTTTCCGGTCAGGATGAGAACCAGGAGGTGACCTGAATTGAAGTTGTTTATCTAAGTTGTTGATAATATTGTATTTACAAAGCGTATAGGTCGGGCAGTCCTCCCGACTGAAATAGTATCATTTACTGCCAAAGCCTGTACGTTCCACGTGACATACAGGCTTTGTATTTTTGAAGAGTTCCAGGCTGTAGGGTATGATCCGCTTTCCTAGCGTAGCCTCCTGCCGAAAGCCGCTATGGGCTGTATGGCCAAAGGTCCGGGGCAATTTGGTGGTACAAGCCCTGTTTCCGAGCCTTGCCAACCTGCATGAACTTGGGGCAAGGGCACTTTTATTATCAGCTTCTTTGCTTTATCTTACCGGCCGCTATGAACCATTACCTTATCACCGGCGGTGCCGGTTTTATTGGCAGTAATCTGATCCGGACATTACTTGACCGGCAGGCTGATATCCGTATTACCTGCGTGGACGATTTTGATCCGTTCTATCCCCGCGAAATCAAGGAGTTGAACATGCGGCCGTTCCGGGAAGACCCCCGGTTTTCCCTCGTGGAGGCAGACCTGGGGCAAACCAGCCCCCGGGAGCTGGCAGCTGCAGTTACCGGTCCGGTGGATGTGATCGTACACCTCGCCGGTAAGGCGGGAGTCCGGCCCAGCATCGAAAATCCGCTTTCCTACCAGCAGGCCAACGTGATCGGTCTGCAGCATATGCTGGATTATGCCCGGGAGCAGGGGGTCCGGCAGTTTGTTTTTGCCTCCAGCAGCAGCGTGTACGGGGTCAACGATCATTTTCCGTGGAAGGAAGATGACCGGCTCATGCCCATCAGTCCCTATGCCATGACCAAGCTTGCCGGGGAAATGCTGGGCCATGTCTACCACAAACTCTTTGGGATACGCTTCCTCGCCCTGCGTTTTTTCACGGTCTACGGGCCCGGTCAGCGCCCGGACCTGGCGATCCACAAATTTACCAAGGCGATCCTGCAGGGGCGCCCGATTACGATGTTCGGGGACGGCAGTACCAGCCGCGACTATACGTATGTGGAGGATACCGTCAGCGGGATCATCGCCGCCATGGCCTATGACAAAACCCCCTACGAAATCGTCAACCTGGGTAATAATTACAGTATCTCCCTCACCGACCTGATCGCGGCAATTGAGGAAGTTACCGGCAGAAGGGCACGTATTGAAAGGTATCCCGACCAGCCCGGGGATGTTCCCAAGACCTTTGCCGATATCCATAAGGCCCAGCAGTTGTTCGGCTATGCCCCCCAAACCCAACTGGCCGACGGGTTAGCCAAATTTTTCGCCTGGTTCAACCAGCATGCCGATGTGCTGATGAAATGATCAGCGTTGCGCCTCCAGGGCCGGCTGGATTTCCTGGCTGGCCCGGTAGACCTTGCGCACCGTATAGGTTTTCTTGTTCTGGGATTCAAAATACGTACGGATATTGATCTCGGCCAGGATGCCGATGGTGATCAGCTGGATGCCTCCCAGTAGCAGGATGAGACCCAGGATCAGCAGGGGTTTGCCCCAGATATCATGACCCATCAGTTTCAGGACCAGCAGGTACAGGTTGATCAGCACGCCCAGCCCGAAGCTGATGAACCCGATGGTACCGAACAGGTGCATGGGCTTTTGCAGGTACTTGCGGAAGAATACCATCAGGATGAGATCGGCCATGACCTTGAACGTGCGGTTGAGACCGTACTTGCTCTTGCCGAACTGGCGCGGGTGATGGCGGACGTCCACCTGGGTGATCCGGGCTCCCTGCAGTTTGGCCAGCACCGGAATAAACCGGTGCAGTTCCCCGTACAGTTCCAGTTCGCTGGCGATTTCCCGCTTGAAGATTTTCAGGGTGCAGCCATAATCCTTTATATAGACCCCGGTCAGGCGGCGGATCAGGGCATTGGCTATCCGGGATGGAATTTTCCGAAGCAGAAAGCCATCCCGGCGGTTTTTCCGGTTGCCGGCCACGACATCCCAATCCTCTTTTTTCAGCAGCTCCAGCATGGGGGGGATGTCCGCGGGGTCATTCTGCAGGTCTCCGTCCAGCAGGGCCACGTACTGGCCATTGGAGTAGTCAATGCCGGCAGTCATGGCGGTGCTTTGCCCGTAATTCTTTCGCAGCTGGACCAGGAGGGTGCGCGCATCAGCGTGCTGAAGGATCTCCCGGACGGTCTGGTCCGCGGAACCGTCGTCCACGAACACGATTTCATAGTCCAGGCCGGCCAGCGCATTTCGGACGGACCCGACCAGCGGCCGGATATTTTCCTCCTCGCTCATCACTGGAATGACAACCGATAGTTCCCGCATGGTTGAATGGCTTAAGGGCACAAAGGTACTGTATCCTGCCATTTGCCGCTACGGGCCTCCCCTTGTGGGCGCGGGGCGGTCAGATCACCCCGGCAAGTTCCAGGCTCTTTTTTTTCAGATTCCTGATTTCCACGTTCTCTATGACCGGGTCGGGAGACAGGATCAGGGAGGTCCCGTTCTCCCGCCACCAGCCCGAGCGGCGCAGGTTGGAAAACGCAATGACCCCTACCAGGTAATTCCTGCCCTCCCGGCCATGCCATTCCTCGATCCATTCAAACTGATCCCGGGGAACGTATTTCCAGTCGTCAAAACTTACGTAGGTGCGCAGGTAGCACGCATCGCTCAGCTGGTGGGGTGTATGGTGGTAAAGCTTCTTGTATTCGTACTTGTACTGGTAACGAAGGGCGGATATATCACTCAGCACCGCGGAGGCGGTGGGGAAACTTCCGGCACCCTTCCCGTAAAAGAACTGCTTGTCTGCAAACCCGCTTTCAATCACCACGCCGTTATATTCCCTTTTTACGAAGGCCAGGTGATCGTCATGCTGGACAAACTGGGGGAGAACAAAGGCGGCCACCTGGCCGGATTGCAGTTTCTTGGCCTGGGCCACCAGTTTGATCTCGTAATTTTTTTCCCGGGCGATGGCGGCATCACTCAGCCGGATATGCTGAATCCCGTTGAACAATAGGTTTTCCGGGGATTCGAGAATGCCGTAGGCATGGGTGAGCAGGAAGGTCCATTTGTTCACGGCATCATAGCCTTCCACATCCAGCTTGGGATTGCTTTCCGCAAAGCCAAGCTGTTGGGCCTGGAGCAGGGCTTCCCGGAAGTCGAGCTTCTCCTCGAACATCTTGGTCAGGATGAAGTTGGTGGAACCGTTGACGATCGCCCTGATTGAATGGAGCAGGTCGTTATCGTAATATTCCTCCAGGTTGCGGATCACGGGGATGGAAGCACAGGCGGCTGCTTCGTAAAGCAGGGAGCGGCCTGTGGCATTCTGGAGCTCCAGCAAGGCCGGCAGGTGTTCGGCGATCATTTTCTTGCTGGCGCTGACCACATCCTTTCCGTTCTGAAGGGCCCTCGAGACAATGGCAAAGGCCGCATCGGCATCATCGATTACCTCCACGATCACATTGATCTCCGGATCATTGAGGAGCAGATCCCTGTCCGTGGTAAATAGGTCGGCCGGTGCCTGGCGGGCCTTTCCGGGGTGCTTGATACAGATCTTGCGGATCGTTGCTTTCAGCGATGGCGTCTGCTCCAGCACGCGGTAGAGTCCTTCTCCCACCACGCCAAAACCGAACAGGCCGATTGTCAATTGTTTGTGTGCTTCCATGTTCCTGATGATTTGATTCGTTTCACGTGTCCTTGCTGCTGCGATGCGCTGGCGAAGGAGGCCCGGGGCACAACCGGGTGCCGGTGACGCGGCAGGCCATAAAAAAAGCCCACCGGATAAATCAGATGGGCTTTTAGCTATTAGGTTACTTAATTCGTTAAAAGTGGAGTTCTGACTTATCTGTCCTTTGCTTACGGGCCTGAGCCGGTAAACAGGTTGGATTTGGCACCTTTTCCCGGCCCGGGGGCGGGAGAGGTTGTCAAGGCTTCATCGGGCCATTCCCTCAGCCTTTCTTGATAAGAGATCGCAAAGAACTGGCGCAAAGATAGGATGCGGACGGCTTCCGCGCAAATTAAACTTGGCTGGTCACTCCGCCTTCCGCAGGTTGTTTTCAATCCACTGCTGCTGGGAACGGCTGGGTGTTTCTACCAGCACCTGGGACGCGATTTTGTCCTGCACCCCACGGATCGCGCTGCCGATCAGGGGATTTTGGACCATTTCATTATCCGGCAGGCCCATTTTTTTTAGCACCTGGGTGATTTTTTCTCCTCCGAAATGAACGAACAGGGGTTCGTCCAGGGCCGAGCAAACCGTCACGCGGCTGAGACCGAGCTGGTCCCAAAGCGCCCGTTCCCGTCCGGGCAGGGGATGGTGCTCCAGGAAAAGCAGCGTAGCGTTCAACCCACCGGAAAGTGCCGGGTCTTCCGCCATCCGCAGGGCGCCATCCGGGGTCAGCGTACCTGTCCCCGGGAATTGCCGGAATTGCTCCAGGGTCTGCTCAAACCATCCTACCAGGACCAGGGAGGGGTCCTGGCGCAGGCGGTCTGCCAGGGCACTGAATTTGGCCTGGACGGTCATCCAGACCTGGTCGGTTACAGCGGGGCCATCCTTTTTGCGGAACAGGGGGAACATACCGGAATTTGGCGCGAAGATATCCGAAAAAAGCAGGAGGCCGCCTGATGCAGCCTCCTTGCAGATATATATGTGGATGGAATGAAAACCGGTTTGACGAAGGGCTTACTGGTTCATAGCGGTGGCATGTTCCACTTTGGTAGCCTCATACAGCCAGGGCTTGGGTTGCTCCGCCGGTTTCAGGTCCTTCTTGCCTTTGACATGCTTGGCAGGGGCCACAGCTACCGGCTCTTCCATGACGGGCGCGAAGGCGGAGGCGGGATCCTGGTCATTATAGGGCCTGCCCAGGCAGATGCTGAGTTTCCTGGAATCCTTGTCATAAACCAGGGTTCCCTCCGGAACTTCATTGCCCTCCGCGGTCTTCTGGGCCGGGATCTTGTAAGTAGAGGGGGACTTCCGAAGCATGGCCTTGATCCTTCCCTGGGGAAGTCCTTCCACCCAGACCATGCCCTTATTCTGGTCATCCAGCACAATCTTTACGCTGGCCGGGGCATTGGCCATCGAGGACTGGTATTCACCCAGGGCGGGAAATACCTGGTCCATAGCCATGGGGGCAGGCATGGGCAGCAGGTTATACTTGGCATTTATGGAATCAACGGTCGGATTTTTCAGGGAAGCATAGGTTTCCTGGGCGGAAACGAAGGTCATCGAAAACAGGAAAAGGGCAGCGGCAAAAATTGCGGCTTTTTTCATACGTTAAAGTTTTGTTGATAAAGTGGTACTCGGGAGTATGTATTAAATAATTGTGCCAGAAATTGTCATGTGGACAATTTTAATCATATGTCAAAACCGGAAACGGGCTACTTGCTGCCCTAACCTTTTAATCTTCCGCTTGTTCTTATCTTCGTTCCTCCTCCGTGAATATGGCAAAATCATCGAAAACCAGGGAAAATGGGGCTGAAAGGGATACCATCGACGTATTCGGGGCCCGGGTGCACAACCTGAAGAATATTGATATTTCCATCCCGAAAAACCAGTTTGTGGTCATCACCGGGATCAGCGGGAGCGGCAAGTCCTCCCTGGCCTTCGATACGATCTATGCCGAGGGCCAGCGTCGGTATATGGAGACCTTCGGAGCCTACGCCCGTCAGTTCATTGGCGATATGGAGCGACCGGATGTGGACAAGATCACCGGCCTGTCTCCCGTCATTTCCATCGAACAGAAGACCACCAACAAAAATCCCCGCTCCACCGTGGGCACCGTCACGGAGATCTATGATTTCCTGCGGCTGTTATACGCCCGGATCGGGGAGGCCTACTCGTACCATACCGGAAAACGCATGGTGAAATGGAGCGAGGAGGAGATCGTCAATAATATTTACAGCAAATTCCGCAACAAGAAGATCGCCCTGCTGGCGCCCCTGATCCGGGGCCGCAAAGGGCATTACCGGGAACTCTTTGAGGAGG
>DASZRL010000032.1:0-16327 GCA_035549175.1 Chitinophagaceae bacterium
GTATATGATCAAAAATTTTGACAAGCCCATCACCTTAAAGGATGTGGCCCGCCTGGCCAATATGTCCGAAGCTTCCTTCAGCCGCTTTTTCCGGCAGCGTACCGGGGTTACCTTCATCGACAGCCTGACCGAGATCCGCCTGGGCCATGCCTCCCGGATCCTGATCGACACGACGCAGTCGATCGCGGAAGTAGCCTACAACTGTGGTTTCAATAATATCTCCAACTTCAACCGGATCTTCAAAAAGAAAAAAGGTTGTACGCCCAAGGAATTCAGGGACAGCTATTCCGGCGTACGGATTTTCATCTAGGCGCGAAATCCGCCCCTCCCGGGATGTCTACCGGGATGCATTTAATTTACAGCGCCCCCCGGGAGGAATGCAGAAAATGCCGTAAATTTTCTGCCATAACCCTTATCCGGTAATAAAATGCGACTGCCACCCCTGTTTTTCGCCGCAATTACGCTTCTCGCCGGTTGCCGGAAGGACCCTTCCGGCAAGGCCGGCCAGACAACACCAGTCATACAGGAATTGAGTCCCGCCACGGACGGCCCTGGCGCCCTAGTCTCGATCAGGGGGTCCGGGTTTGGAACAACCCTCTCCGCCCTGACGGTGGACTTCAACGGGCAGGCGGCGTCCCTGGTATCGGCAAATGATACCCTCATCCGTGTCACAGTTCCTGGCCAGGCCACCACTGGCAAAGTGCATGTTACCCTGAACGGGAAACAGGTCACCAGCACTATGGACTTCGTGGTGCTGAGCGGGGTCTGGACCCGCATGGCAGACCTCCCGGCATATGGCCGGGCTTCCGTGGTTGCGTTTACCTTAAAGGGCCTTGCCTATATCGTAAGCGGATATAACGGAGGAGGGACGTTCCAGGATATGTATGCCTATGACCCCGGCAGTAATACCTGGACACGTAAAGCCGACCCGCCTTTCCCCGGATATTACCGGTCGGTCGGGATCTCCACCGCCACAAAAGGATACCTGATTGGCGGAGCCGTAGTCGGCTCGCCCCGTACGAAGGATCTTTGGGAATATGATCCGGACCTGGACCAGTGGACCCGAAAAGCCGACTTCCCGGGCAGCGCCCGTTACAGCGGGGCCGGCTTTTCCATCCAGGGCAAAGTGTATTTCGGTACAGGCAATGATGGATCAGACCTGAATGACTGGTGGGAGTACGATCCCGGCACCGACACCTGGACCCGCAAAGCCGATTTTCCCGGAGCGCCCAGATCCTATGCGATGGCCCTGGGATTTGACGACCACGGTTACCTGGGCCTGGGGGCCTTCTATTCCCCCACGGGAAACGATTGGTGGAAATATGATCCCGTGCAGGATCAATGGAGCCGCCAGGCGGATTATCCCGGACCTGTCCAGACTGCCTATTCGGGTTGCTTCCGGATCGGCAGCAAAGCCTATATCTCCGGCGGACAGTATCAGGCATGCTGGGAATTTGATACCCAATCCGGACACTGGACCCAGAAAACCTCACACCCCACCACGCGCCTGGAAGGAATCGGCTTTGCCCTAGGCAATACGGGTTACCTCTGCCTGGGCACCACCGAACAGGTCTTTCTGGATAGGGATTGCTGGTCCTTCAATCCGGGCCAGTAACCCGGCTTGATCTTCGGCTCCGGCCCCAAAAGGGTTTTTCCGGAGCCCCGGGTCCCGGTGCAGCCTGATTCTCCCGGCCGGAAGCGGCCTGCCCGCGGAAGGTGAGCAGCCTGTGGCTTTCCACGGAATCCGGCGATTTATATATCCGTAAATTCTTCATCTGGAATACCCTGGGCGTTACGCGGTACCCTTACGGTAATCCGCGTTCCTGAACCCGGCACGGAATCAATTTCAAACTGGCCTCCCAGGGAGCGTACCCGCTCGCGCATGCCCAGTATTCCGAAGGAGCTTTTTGATCGCAGGATTTCCCTGTCAAACCCCTTCCCATCGTCGGTTACCGAAAATCCCAAAAAAAGTTCACCGAAAGATAGTACGGTTCGCACCTGCGAAGCGGCTGCATGACGGGTAATGTTGGTAAGGGCCTCCTGGTATACGCGGAAGATACAATTGCTGAGCTGTTCGGACAGTTCAAAAGGAGTCCCCTGCTGCTGGAAGTCCACCTGGATGCCGGTATTCTGACTGAACTGGTTTCCAAGCCAGGTCACGGCCTCGGCCAGATCCTGGTCATCCAGGGCCATGGGTCGCAGTTCAGCCAGGATGCGCCGGATGGACCGGTTGCTGCTATCGAGCAGATCCAGGGTATTCTGGATCTTCGCCCGCATGGCGGTTTCCTGTGCGGGCAGTTTCTTGTTAAGCCAGGCAATATCCATCTTGATGGCGGTAAGCTGCTGACCCAGCTCATCGTGTATTTCCTGCCCGATCCGCTTTCGCTCCACATCCCGTACACGAAGCAGGTAGCCGGACAGCTTCTGCAATTCTCTGTTCATCTGCCGGATTTCCTCTTCAGCCTCCTTTAGGTCGGTAATATCCGTGGTCGTTCCGACATAGCCCAGGATTTCGTTCTGTTCGTTTCGTTCGGGGATAGCCTGGCCGATTACCCACACAAGATCTCCGTTAGGCCGCAGAAAACGGTATTCAGAAATGGACGTCCGTTTCAGCCGCGTAGCATCCCGCCAGCCCTGTAAAAGCGCGTCCCGGTCTTCTTCATGGACCGCCGACAGCCAGCCATAGCCAAGCGCCTGGTCAGGTTGCATGCCAGTAATCTGGCACCACCGCCTGTTTACATACGTCGTATAACCTGTCTCGTCAGTGTAAAAGATGCCCACCGGGGAAATTTCAGTCAGGGTATGGTACCTTTTTTCACTCGCTGCCAGAGCCAGTTCGGCCTGTTTTCGAAAGGTTTCCCGGTCAAATACCTCCATCGCAAAGGATAGATCTTCAACTGCCTCCCGCAGCAGCTGGATCTCAGCTCCATCAAAAAAGTGCTTGGTAGAGGCATACAGGGTAAAGGCCCCCATCACTTTCCCTGCTTTTCGAATCGGCAGGGCGATGGAGGAAAGGTAACCCCGCCCCAGGGCCGCGTCCTTCCAGGGTGCCATCCGGGGATCTGCCTCGACATCATTACATACGATGTAATTGCCTTCCCGGATCGCTGTGCCGGTGGGTCCCAGGCCCGTGCTGACCGGATCGGTCGTGATAGGTACAATCCGGGACAGGTAATCTTCCTCTTCCCCCGCAAAAGTCACCGGGACCACCCGGTGAGACGTTTCTTCCAGCAACCCGATCCAGGCCATCCGGAATTTACCAACGGAAACGGCGATCTGGCAGATCTCGCGGAACAGGGTACCCTGGTCCGGTATGCGGACGATCAGCTGGTTTACCTGGCTGAGGAAGTTGTAAAGCCGATTGGATTTGACAATCCTTTCCTCGTCCTTTTTTTTCTCCGTGATGTCCCGGAAAAAAATATAAAGTCCCTGCGGGAAGGGATAAATATGGTTTTCAAACCACCGGTCATATGGAGGATAATACTCTTCCAGATGGATGGCCTGCTGCGACTCCATGGCCCGGTGATATGCATGATAGAAAGGCTGCCCGATCCCCTCCGGGAATTCCTCCCAGATATGGCGGCCGATCATGCTGGCCGGATCGCGATTAAAGATTTCGCCGGCCCGCCGGTTCATGTAGGTATACCGCCAATTTGTATCCAGTGCGACAAAGGCATCTGTGATGAGTTCAAAGACATGCAACAGGGATGGTAGTGGCTCCATGCTGGTTTGGCGGATTTCGGTTTGCAAGTCTGTGTTACCTTCTCAAATCCAATACATAATTTATTGAATTTTAGTGAACAATCCTACACTGCATGGAATTTAATTTGCTTTGCCGTTTCAAATTCTTCGCTGCCAGTCCGCTGCAGGCACGATCCCTGTTTTGACTTGCCAGTCCTCCGGTCCGGCGGGAACGTACAGGCGGGTAGGATGGCTGCCTGCACTGACCTACTCTACGCAAGCACTCCCTTGCGGCAATTATGTTTTGTTTATCAACAAAAAACGGGCTCAAAAACCAAGGCCCTTGGTAACCTCGGCATGTTGAATTACGTTATCTAGCTCGAAACTGGCATTCGATTGAAAGAAATTGTCACCATAAACAGTAGGCCTTTCGAGGAAAGACCAATAACAAATAATACAACGATTATTGAACAAAAGGCCAGCACGGCAGATGAGCTTGCTAAGCTAAAAAAGCTAATGGATGATGGCGTTATTACAACGGAAGAATTTGAGGCTCAACAAAAGAAACTGCTTGGTGAATAACGGCGCCTACCATACAAAATAGTTCAACCGATTTAATCATATGCTATGCGAAAATCGTTAATGCGCATACACCCATTTTTAATAATCTTATGCCTCGAAGTGCCGAACAGGAACCAAATCCAGAAATCAATTGATTCTTTAATGGTTGCCAAAAAAGCCGAAAGTGTGGCTCATTCATTTGTGAAAAGCGTGCTTTTCAATTCAGCAGCCCTGAGTGAGTCTCTGGTAAGGGTTTTAAATTATTCTATTTTTAAAAGGGAGTACTCCCAATTCCGTAATCTTCAATTCACATTCAAAAATGTATCCTGAAAAAAATTTCGGAAATTAAGTTTTCCTGGTGTGGCGTGGTCGCATTTGTAAATCTGGCAGAGATGGGAAATGGCAGAATCAATGAGGTTGAAGGTAGATTTGATGATGAGGAGCTAAGACTCAATAAATCAAATCCGGTGAATAGGGAATTCTTAGTAACGATGTGAAAAAAAGTAATGCTTATATGGCCCATCGTAGCGGCCTTTTCGGATGGATCAAAGGGGAAGCTTAGCAGTAATTAGACTAATTGCAGAGAGCCCTGGAAAGGACCTTCTTTTCAGCAAACCAATACCCTGACTGCTTTATTTTCTAATTTAATAATCCCATATGTAATCAGCACGTTGCATTTATCCCTGATTCAGCAGCTTTTAAACCCTGTAAATTAATTCTAGACTAACAAAACTTTTGATTACGGACCTTGGACTATTGCTTACAGTAACAATCATAAGCATTATTGTTTGGCTTGTGATTTCGTTCTACTTCTTTCGCTGGACTTTTTCCGTGAAACGCCAACTTTGGAACCAGCGGCAAATGATCTATATCCTGATAAAAATGGCAGAGAAACTTGGAGCCGGAGGAGATGATTTAGACACGATCAGGAGAAAGCTGGATGTGTCTGACGAATATCTGAATAGATAGCTTTTATAAAATGGCAGGAACCACTAAAAAGGCCGGTTAAAACCCAGGCCCAGATAGTGTTACAAAATTTGATATAGGGAAGAGGTCACTTCCAACATCTTATATAAACAAATAAGGGCATCCGCCTTTTTTTTATTTTAATGATTTCAGCCTTGAGCGGGTCAAAAAGAATACTATTCTATTCCGACTATTTGTTCACGATGTCAGCAGCTCATTGATTCTATTCCCTTGGCACAGAGTAACCATTAATTGAATAACCGCAGCGACCGAGGTCCCGGCCTGGATCCAAACCGGCCAGTCAATTGTGAGAAGGAAAAAAGCTGCCAGAACAGGCAAAGTTTTCCAACCAATCGGCCAGCCTGCCAAAAAAAAGCTTTAATTAATTGAAAATTAAATGCTTATATAAATACAAGCGGAGAGACAGGGATTCGAACCCTGGTCCCGATTTCCATCGGGAAACGGTTTTCGAGACCGCCCCGTTCAGCCACTCCGGCATCTCTCCGGGGCGGCAAAAATAGGAAACTCTGCGGGCTTTTTCATCGGTTTTACTATTGCTTTTACCGGTTACTTCCCCTCCGGATTACTTAATTTTGAACTCTTCGCATTCAAATCAACCTGCTTGCGACTTACCTGACCATGGAAAAGATTTTCTTGAGCGATTCCGGACCGAAAGTGTCTCCGGCCATTTACGGATTCTGGCGTTGGAGCGATGAAACCGAAACCGGCCCCGCCTCGATGGAACGGATCGTCGGTCTCTGCCTGGACCTGGGCATCAATACCTTTGATCATGCAAACTGGTATGGCCATGGCATGGCCGAGGAACTCTTTGGGGACCTGATCCGCCGCAAAGCCTTTCGGCGGGAAGACCTGGTACTCTTTACCAAGTGTGGTTTGCGACAACCGGGTTCCGGCGAACCCTCCGTCCGGGTGAAGCAGTACGATACATCGAGCGAGCACATTACCCGCAGCGTGGAAAACTCCCTGAAGCGGCTGCACACGGACTACGTGGATATCTTCCTGCTGGATCACCTGGATCCCCTCTCCGACCTGGAAGAAACCGCAGTGGCCCTGCAGAAGCTGCGCAGTTCCGGTAAGGTCCGCAATATCGGGATTGCCAATTTTTCGGTATTCCAGCACCAGCTGCTGGCCTCCTTCCTGCGTATCCCCATAGTGACCAATCATATCGAGCTGAACCTGCTCAATACCTCGGCGCTTGACAACGGCCAGCTGGATTATATCAAGCAGAAATTCATGCGGCCACTGGCTTCGGCGCCTCTTGCTGGCGGCCGAATCAACAACGGCACGGATGAACAGGCCGTCCGCGTGCGCAAGAAACTGGAAGAGATCGGGAAAAAATACCAGGCGGACCTGGAATCGATCGCCGTAGCCTGGCTGGTAAAGCTCGGGGCGCTGCCCCTGATCGGCACCACCAGTGAAAACCGGATACGCAATATTGCCAATTCCTTCCAGTTCCAGCTGGACCGCCAGGACTGGTATGCCCTGTATGCTGCCTCGCGTGGCGAAATCTGACCGGAATGGTTCACGCCACCGTGATCTCCCGCGCCAGGTATACATCCTGGATCGCGTGCAGCAGCGATACCCCCTCCCGGAAGGGCCGCTGAAAGGCCTTTCGTCCCGAGATCAGGCCCATACCGCCTGCCCGCTTGTTAATGATGGCGGTCACCACGGCTTCCTTCAGGTCTGACGCGCCCGAGGAGGCGCCCCCGGAATTGATCAGCCCGGCCCGGCCCATGAAACAATTTAGGACCTGGTAGCGGCACAGGTCGACCGGATGGGACGAGCTGAGCTGGGTATACATACGTTCATCCAGCTTGCCATAACTGCTCCCCCCCATATTCAGGGCCTTGAACCCGCCGTTGTTTTCCGGCAACTTCTGCTTGATGATATCTGCCTGGATGGTCGCACCCAGGTAATTGGCCTGGCCGGTCAGGTCTGCGGAAACATGGTAATCCGCCTCCGGCTTCTTGAAGGCGCTGTTGCGCAGGTAGCACCACAGTACCGTAGCCATCCCCAGCGCATGGGCCTCCTCAAAGGCCCGGGATACTTCCACCAGCTGCCGGCCGGATTCCTCCGAACCGAAATAAATGGTCGCCCCCACGGCCACGGCCCCCAGATTCCAGGCATCCCGGACCGACCCGAACAGGATCTGGTCATGCTTATTGGGATAGGTCAGCAGTTCATTATGGTTGATTTTGACGATCAGCGGAATCCGGTGCGCATATTTCCGGGCTACCATAGCCAGGCCACCAAAAGTGGTGGCCACCGCATTGCACCCCCCTTCCAGGGCTAACCGGACGATATTTTCCGGGTCAAAATATTCGGGGTTCGGGGCGAAGGAGGCCCCGGCGCTGTGTTCCACGCCCTGGTCGATGGGAAGGATGGACAGGTATCCCGTGCCGGCCAGCCGGCCGGTACCGAACAGCTGGGCGAGGCTGCGAAGGGCCTGGGGAGGCCGGTTGGAAGGAGCAAACACCCGGTCCACAAAATCCGGGCCGGGCAACTGTAGCGTGTCACGGAGGACCGTCGTGCAGGAATGGGTCAGCAACGAGGCGTGCTCAGGGCCAATCAGACCGGCAATTTCTTCGTAATTCATATGCCTTGATTTGTGTCCCGGACCAATCCTGCAGGCGCAAGGCCACCGGGTCAATCCAGCACTTCGTAAATGGTAACCGGCTTCTGCTTGTTTTTAAGGGTTACCTCTCCCAGCCGGCGGCAGTTGAAGGACTCCTTGATCTTTTCATAGGCGGCTTCGGGGATCACGATCTGTTGTTCACGCGCTACGGACTGGATCCGCTGTGCCGTATTGACGGTATCCCCGATCACCGTGTAATCCAGGCGCCGCAGGTTACCCGACCCGATGTTCCCGGAGATCATCTCGCCGCTGTTGATCCCGATGGATACCTTGGGCAGGAAGGATACGTGGTCGGAGTGGCTAGGCAGCTTATCGACCTGGGCCCGTACGGCCAGGCTCGCGTCAATGGCCCGGTCCAGGTGGAATTCCCCGCGGAATACCGCCATGATGGCGTCGCCGATGAATTTGTCCACATAACCGCCCTGGGCAATGATCTCCTTCACCATGACATCAAAATAGTTATTAAGGAGTTTGACCACTGTATCGGGAGATTCATTTTCACTGATCGTGGTAAAACTGCAGATGTCCATGAATACCACGGTACCTTCGATCGTTTCATTGACCATCAGGGAATCTTCAAATTCCTGCCGGCCCATGAATTTCAAAACCGTCTCGTCCACATACATTTTCAGGATATTGTTCTCCTTGATGGCCTGCAGGGTCTCGCGAAGCTGATTGACATGTCGGATTGTTTTCTGCACCGTAATATCCAGGTCATCGAAGTTGATCGGCTTGCAAAGGAAATCAAAGGCGCCCCGGTTCATGGCTGTACGGATATTTTCCATGTCCCCGTAGGCCGATACGATAACCGCCTTAACCAGGGGATTGTGTTCCCCGAGCCTGGTCAGCAGGGTGAGGCCGTCCATTTCCGGCATATTGATATCGGTCAGCACCAGGTCCACATCCGGGTTTTCCTGCAGTTTGTTGAGCGCGTCCACCCCGTTGATGGCAAACACGAATTCGTACTGCTTCTCCCGGATCTTCTGCCGGAACTTCTGCTTGATCAGCACTTCAAGGTCGACCTCATCGTCGGCCACCAGGATCTTTGCCATTAGCTTTCCAATTTGAGTTTTTGCTTGAGCACCGTGAAATCGATGGGTTTGGTCAGAAAATCATCTGCCCCCAGTTGCATGGCCTGGTTATAATTGTCCGGGTCGCCGTAGGCCGTGATCATCATCACGAACGGGGGCGGATTTTCGTAACGGGTTTTGATTTCCCGCAATAATTCCAGGCCGCTCATGCCGGGCATGTTGATATCCGAAAGGATCAGGACCGCCTCGTGCTCATGCCGTTCCAGGTATACCAGGGCCTCCTCCGCGGAATTGGCGAACGCAAATTCAGCCACGCCACGGCGTATCTCCCGCCGGAACCGTTGCTCGAACAGCACCTGCATATCCCTTTCATCATCAACGACCAGGATTTTCATACTTTCTCGTTTGGTTGGGTTTCAAGCCCGGGCCCGCAGCCCGGTTACCCCGGCAAGTTAACAACAAAACCGGCGTCCCGGCGCAGGCCATCCCCGGCTATCTGGCCCCCATGCCCGATCTGGCCGGGGAATTGGGCAGGGTGATGATGAGAGCGGTCCCCTTACGGCCCCCTCCCGCGTCCTCCGCCCGGATTTCACCCCCATGACTCTTCACGATATCATAGCAGAGCGACAGCCCCAGACCGGTTCCCTGGCCGGCCGGTTTGGTGGTGAAAAAGGGCTGAAAAATCTTATCCCGGATACCCGCAGGTATGCCGCCCCCGTTATCCCGGACGGTGATTTCAATACGGCCGGGACCGGGCGGGGAGGCGATCATCCGCGTGGCGGCCCAGACCGTGGGCTGGTACTGCGGGTCCCCGCCCCTGGCCGCCTCCTCCCGGACCGCGTAGAAGGCGTTGCCGAACAGGTTCAGCAGGGCCCTTCCCATATCCTGCGGTACCAGCCACTGCGGGGGGATTGCCGGATCCAGATCGGTTTGCAGCGTGGCGCTAAACGACTTATCACGGGCGCGCAGGCCGTTATAAGCCAGACGCTGGTTATCCAGCACCAGCGAATTAAGATCCGTGGCTTCCCGCTGGCCGGAGCTCTTGCGGGCATGGAGCATCATGTTTTTCACGATCGCTTCGGCGCGCCGGCCATGGAAAGCGATTTTCTCGGCGTTCTCCCGTATATCGCGCAGCAGGTCTGCTTCTTCGCGGGTCTGCCCTTCCTGGCCCGCCTGCCTGCGCAGGTCGCCCAGTTCGCTCAGGAGTTCCGCGTTCAGTTCGGAAAAATTATTGACAAAGTTCAGGGGATTCTGGATCTCATGGGCAATGCCGGCGGTAAGCTCTCCCAGGGAAGCCATTTTCTCGGATTGAATGAGTTGGTCCTGGGCAGCCTGCAGGTCCCGGTAGGCCTCCTGCAGTTTCCGGTTGGCCCGCCTTCTTTGCAGGTTATTTCGGTACAGAAGGAAAAAGACCAGCAGCAGGACGACCAGGGCGGTTGCCAGGGCATATAACCGCAGGCGGATCCGGTCCTGCTCCCGCTGGGCGGCAATTTCCCGCTGGCGCAGTTCCTGGGCAAAAGCAAACCGCTGGAACTCCTGGCTCTTGGACTGGCTGAATACACTGTCCCGGGCGGCCATCATCACCTGGAAATAGGTCAGCGCGCTATCCGGCTGGTGGAGGTCCCGGTAGACCCCTGCCAGGACAGAACTGGCATCCACGGTGTATTCGCTGAAGTTCTGCTGCCGGCAGATGGCGAGGGCGGCCCGGGCATAAAAAATACTGGAGTCAAGCCGGTTAGCGGAACGATAAAGGCTGGCCAGGTTATTGTACGACCGGGCCAGGAAGTACAGATTGCCGTACCGGCGGCTTTCCTCAGCCCCGGCCTGAAAATAGGTCCTCGCCAGGGAATCGTTACCCTGCGCGTGGTAGACGGTACCCAGGACCAGGTTGGCCAGGCAAAAGAATTTCCGGAACTGCTGGGACCGGGCAGCCAGTTCAAATCCTTTCCGGGCGTACCACAGCGCTGAATCGGGCTGCTGCAGCCGGATAAATATCAGGGCGGAATGGGAATAGGCCCCGAACATGTCCGTCGGGTCCCCGTGCCCTGCATCCTGCAGGGCTACCGCCAGCCTGAACTGGGCCAGGGCATGGGGAAAGTCTGACATCTCCCGGTACAGGACACCCATGAAATAATGGGGAAGCGCCGACAGCCAGGGCCGGGTAGTCTTCAGCTTTTCCGCCGATTCTTCCATACGGAAGCAGGCTTCGAGGGCCTGGGGATAGTTCCCCTGGCAGTTCAGGGCGTGGAACATCCCCAGGGATCCCAGGTAGGCCCCATAGGGATTATGGACGCGCTGGGAGAGATTGAAAATACTGTCAGAGTATTTCAGGCTGCTGTCAAACTGGTTGAAGCCATAATAGTCCACCAGGGACCCCAGCACCAAAATCCGTGTACTGTCATCCCGGGCCTGCCCCAGGGCCCCCCGCAGGCTGTCCAGGTAGGCGGATTGCGCGCGCGAATCCGGACAGCTGGCCAGTAGCAGAATAAGGAAAATATATCTCACGGGTAATTTCATTCCAGGGTTACTACTTTTTTAGCCGGTTGAGGAAGGTGGCATCCCAATTGCATAACGTTCCGGTGATATGGATATCGTCACGATGAATGAAACCCTTTTCCTTCACGATGAACCGGACATGGTGTTGCGCATGCAGGGTAGCAAGGCAAACCAGGAAGATTCCGAGGGTCATCCATTTTTTCATCATAGCGTTTAGCCCGCAGGAGGCTTTCTGCACGAAACCTGCTTACCTGACTGGCAGTTCAATAATAAACCGGGCACCCTTCCCTTCCTCGCTTTCCACCCGCAGATTCCCGCCGTGAGCCTTAATGATATCATAACTCAGGCTGAGGCCGAGCCCGGTTCCCTCGCCGGTGGGCTTGGTGGTAAAGAAAGGCTGGAAGATTTTGTCCGCGATGGCTTTGGGAATACCGGAACCATTGTCGATGACCTGGATCTCGACGCGGCCCTCCCCCAGGCCACCGGCGGGGCTGAGCACCCGGGTCTGGACCGTTACGGTGGGTTCATACCCAGGAACCTGGTCCTTCTTACGGGCATTGACGGCGTAAAAGGCATTGTTGATCAGGTTCAGGATCACCCGGCCCAGTTCCTGCGGAACCACCCGGACCGGCGGCATGGCCGGATCCAGGTCCGTTTTGAACTGGGCATTGAACGACTTGTCCTTTGCCCGCAGGCCGTGGTAACCCAGGCGCAGGTACTCATCACAGAGGGCGTTGATATCGGTAACTTCCTTCTGGCCGGTATTGGACCGGGAATGCTGCAGCATTCCCTTGACGATGCCATCGGCCCGCTTGCCGTGGAACTGGATCTTTTCCAGGTTCTGCCGTATATCGCGGGCCAGTTCCAGCACTTCCCCGGTCTGGCCGGTCTGCAGGGCATTTTCCAGTTCGGCGATCAGCTCCTGGTTGACTTCCGAAAAATTGTTGACAAAATTCAGGGGGTTCTGGATCTCATGGGCGATGCCGGCCGTCAACTCCCCGAGGGAGGCCATCTTTTCGGCATGGATTAACTGGTCCTGGGTGGCCTTCAGGTCATCCAGGGCACGCTGCAGTTCTTCTTTCTGCCGCATGATTTCCGCCGTCCGCTGGGAAACCTGGACCTCCAGTTCTGCCTTCTGGGCGGCCACGATACGGGCTTCGCGCTCTTCCTGCTCCCGCAGCATCCGCTCCTTGGCCAGGGCCTTTTGCTGCCGGCGGAAGAGGATCCACAGGACAATCAGCCAGATGAAGGCAAACGGGGTAATGTATTGCAGGAACTGCTGCAGGCGTATCATGAACGGCGTAGTCCAGATACCCACAATATCCTCCAGCAGGGAAATCAAAACCAGGGGCAGAATGGCCAGTACAATGCTGCGCTCCCGCTTGAATTCGGGTTCCCGCAGCAGCACCAGCAACAACCCTCCCACCATCACATGCCAGATCCAGTCCGTGATCCGGTCGAGGTGGAAAGCCTCCTGGGCCACAAATACCACGGCGACAAACACCATCCCGGCGGTAAAAATCCGGACCCACCGTGAAGGCGGCTCGACGGATTTCAGGGTCCGCCGGAAATAGAGCATTAAAAAAAACAGTATATACGGATCGGCCATACGTACGTCAGGACCGGGGATGACTGCCCCGCGTTCAGGTGGTCAAATTAGGGAATTCCCGGTCCGTGTCCTAGACCCGGCCGGTTCTTTTTTTCGCCGGCCTGTTTCAACGGTGCTGCCGGAACAGCCACTCCATCATCTGGGGGTCACGATACGCCGCCAGCCAGGAGAAATGCCCTGTTTCCGGATAACTCGTCAGCCCGGGATGGGCACCTGCCTTCATCAGGGCCTGGGCCATTTCGATGGAAAAGGAAGGGGTTACCACCGGGTCCTCCGAGCCATGGAAAATCCAGACAGGCAACTGGGCTATGGAGGGGGCGAGCGACAAATCCCCTCCGCCGCAGACCGGAACGGCGGCAGCAAAAAGCCGGGGAAACCGCTCGATCGCATCAAAGGTACCGAAGCCGCCCATGGACAGGCCCGTGATGTAAATGCGGTTGGTATCCACGGGAAGGGTTTTGATCAGTTGCTGCAGCAGTCCCAAGACCAGCTGCATGGGCCGGGAGGGCTGGGACTGCAAACGCTGGTCCAGCGGGTTTTTTTCCCGGGAAAAATTGGACCAGGTCATATTCTCAGGGCACTGGGGCGCCACCACGATGGCCGGATGCAGCACCATATTCTGATCCGTCGCGAAGTTCTGGACTCCCCATTTGAGCTGGGCCTCGTTGTCGTTGCCCCGTTCGCCGGCACCGTGCAGGAAGATCACCAGGGGGTATTTTCGGTCCCGGTTGGCATCCGGGAACAGCATCCGGTAGTTCAGGGTGTCTCCCTTTTCGATGTATTTGTTATAACTGAACCGGGAGGCCTGGGCGCCTGCCTGTTGGTGCCCTGCCAGCACCAGGCAGGCCAGAGTGAAAATGACTGATTTCATATTGTCGCTTTGTATTTTTAGCATGGAATGTCAATCTGGAAGGCGGTGCCCTCCCCCTCCCGGGTAACGACATCTATCTTTCCCGCATGCGCCTTGACGATATCGAAACTGAGGCTCAGGCCCAGCCCGGTACCCTGCCCGGCTGGCCGGGTTGTGAAGAATGGCTGAAAGATTTTGTCGATGACCTTTTCCGGGATGCCTGGCCCGTTATCCTCCACGATGATCCGGAAACTGCCCTCCAGTTTGCGGGTGGACAGCGATACGAAGGGCTGGTAGCCCTCCTGGCCCCGTTTCTTCCTGTCACTGACTGCATAAAAAGCATTGTTAAGCAGGTTCAGTACCACGCGTCCGATGTCCTGGGCCGCCACATTGGCCTTCCCTACCTGCGGGTCAAGGTCCGTCTTCATCTCCACGTTGAAAGTCTTGTCCCTGGCCCGCATGCCATGATAGGCCAGCCGGAAATATTCCTCGCAGAGGGCATTGATGTCGGTTAGCTCCCGCCTGCCGCTGCTGGAACGGGAATGCTGCAGCATGCTTTTTACAATGGCGTCGGCCCGGTTGCCATGAAACCGGACCTTTTCCAGGTTCTGTTTGATAACCTCCGCGATTTCCCGGGCCTCGGCATAGGCTCCTTCAAGGATGGCGGCATGCATATCGTCCATCAGTTCATTGCTCACCTCGGAAAAATTATTCACGAAATTCAGGGGATTCTGGATCTCATGGGCGATACCGGCCGTCATTTCCCCCAGGGAGGCCATTTTTTCCGATTGGATCAGCTGGTTCTGGGTAGCTTTCAGGTTCTCCAGCGTGTCTTCCAGGATTCTTTTTTCCTCGCTGATCAGAACCGCCTGTTCTTCGGACCGTTTCAGGTCCAGAAAGCGTGTGAAGATCAGCCCGAAAACGTTGGCCATGCGCAGCATGATGCCGGTCTCTTCCCGGGTCATTGCCGTGGCGGTGACCACGTTAATGGTACCGGCTGAAAAAAAGAAGGAATAATAATACTCCGCCGAGGAAGTTTCCCGGCGGGCAGGGATACCCCCATACGTGGACATGGTCCGGTAATAGCCGGCCAGCTCCCTGCCTTCCATGACAGTAAGGGAAAAAGGCTTTTTTTCGCGCCGTGCAGCCATGATATTTTCAAAAACCGGGTGGATGTCGATGTTGATATAATCCAGGATGAAAAACAATTTCCCCTCGTTCGAAACGGAGGTAATCCAGAGTTCAATGGCGTTGTTTTCATCATCAAAAATGCCAAGGCCGGAGCGGATGGCCTCAATTTTCAGGTCCTTGAGCTGCTGGAACAGCAGGGTGGACGTTTCCGAAAGCTCGGAACTGTTGCGCATATCCAGAGCCTTGACCCGGATCTTCTCCAGCGCCTTCTCCACTTCGATTTCGCGGCTCTTCCTGGCCAGTTCGTCCCGCAACCGGTTCACCTCGGCCTCCAGAAGGGTCGTAAGGTTGGCTGTGGGTTTATGCGGATGGTCCTCCATACCTGACTGAATCGCCGTTTTTAGGGTGCGTCCGTGGAATATCCGGGAAAGCAAACCAGCAGGTCAGTTATCTTCGGTTCCGGGCCGGTTACTCTGCCCATTCGGGATCAATAATATTGGCAATTTCGGTAATGCTGTTGGCGGGAAATCCGGCACGACGGGCGTGCTCCAGCAGAATTTCCTTGTCTTTTGCCATGTAGATACAATATATTTTGTCCCCCGCTACATAGCTGTGTATCCATTGAATGTCCGTTCCCAGCGAGCAAAGCACCTCCCGGGATTTCCGGGAAATGGACTTGAGTTGTTCCACATCCAGGTTTCCTGCCAGGGGAATGTCCCGTTCAATGATAAACTTTGGCATGGGTATGTTAGTAAGGGTTGTGCCTCTAAAATTAACGAATTAAGCCTAATAAACCTACCCGGATCCCGCCCGGGGAAAAAGTATCCCCATCCGGGTGTTCGGCTAAAGAGGCCTGTGTTTAGCCGGGAAGAACCATCGTAAAGGTGGTCCCTTCCCCCTCCCGGGAGCTGACCCGCATGTCGCCATCGTGCGCCTTCACGATGGCATAGCTCAGGGACAAGCCCAGACCCACGCCCTTTCCGGAGGGTTTGGTCGTGAAAAAGGGCTGAAATATCTTCCCGAGATCCGCCTGCGGAATGCCTGGTCCATTATCCGAGACCCGGATCTCAATTTCTTGGTCCAACCTCCGGGTTGAAACTGCCACCCGGGGTTCATAACCCGGCAGTTGCCGCCCGGCTTTCTCCTTTACCGCATAGCAAGCGTTGTTGATCAGGTTGAGTAAGACCCGGCCCAATTCCTGCGGCACCACGCTGACAACCCCGACCGCCTCGTCCAGGCTGGTTTCACAGGCAGCCTGGAAGCCCGGGTCGTTTACCCGGAAGCCGTGGTAGGCGGCACGCAACAGTTCCTGGCACAGGGCATTGATATCGGTCGGTTCCTTCTGC
>DASZRL010000033.1:0-38424 GCA_035549175.1 Chitinophagaceae bacterium
CTTTTTGAGCCGGGAGTTTTCCTCCTCCAGCTCCTTAAGGCGTTTAAGTTCAGTGACTTCCAGGCCCCCATAGCGCTGCCGCCATTTGTAAAATGCCACGGTGGAAATGCCCAGTTCCCTGCAGATATCTTCGGCTTTACGCCCGGCTTCATGCTCTTTGAGAGCCTTAACGATTTGCGTCTCGGTAAATTTTGATCTTTTCATATTGCTGCATTTAAAGTTACATTTTTAGTAACTTTCAAATGAGCCAATTTAGGGGGAGCTTACATACAGAACCCCGGCTATGGCCGGGGTTTCTGCATGTTGGCAATCAATGTCTAAAGTTGGCTCCTGGCTGGATCCAGGGAGTCCTAGTCCCAGATCTGCTGTTTATCCAGGAACACATGAAAGGTATCGCTGCGTAGGCCGATGCGCATGGTCTCCAGGGGGATGACTTCCCCGGGTGCGATATTGCCCAGGTTGACATTGCAGCCCAGCAGTTTGATAAAAAACAATTGCTGGTCCTTTTTAGGGGCCTCCCAAATGATATCAGAGGCCGGGATCTTGGTCAGGATTTCCTGGACGAGGCCCTCACGCACCTCCCCGGAGTCCCGGTAAAGTCCCACGGTACCATTTTCCCGGGCTTCCGCGATGACATAGCGGGCGCCGGCTGCCAGCTCCGCCTTCATCATCTCGATCCATTTATAAGGAGGCGTAACCCGGACCCGGTCCTTGTCCTTGGATCCCACTCCGCTCAGTACCACCCCCAGCCGGGAAAGCTGCTCGATATAGCGGCACTTGTCGGCATGGGACAGGTTGATGGAGCCGTCCGAAATTTCAATATGGGTAATCCCGTATTCCCGGATGAACTGCAGGTAGTCGTGAAACTGGTTTCTTACCAGGAAGGCCTCGAAGAGCAGCCCGCCCAGGTAAACGGGGACCTGGTAACGGCGGTAAATGGCCAGTTTCTCTTTCAACGGACCCATGATATAACTGCTGCCGTAAGCCAGTTTGACCATGTCCACATAGGGATGGGCTACCGAAAGGAAGTTTTCCGTTTCTCCCAGGTTCAGGCCGTTGTCGGATACGACGGTCAGGCCCTCGGACCGAGGCGCTGCCGTGCGTTGCGGTATCTGCGATAGGTTAAAATTCATATTAACGGATTGAAGGTGCGAATGTACCCCCTTTGGCCGATTCTGCCGGGATCCACTGACCCTGCCAGGCCATTTTCACAAATGTTTTCGGAACGGCCGGAAGCTGTGCCCCTTTCGGCCCTGCAGCGGCCTGGAAAATTTACAGGACGTTTTTTTCGAATTTCCGATTGAAGTACAGAAGAGGAATAAAAACACTCGCCCCGATGCCCAGGATAATAACGACGCCTTCCAGCAGGCCATGGAACTCCCGGTTGAGCTGCGGATCGTCCGAGCGATGTACGCCCAGCGACTTCCAGGCAAGGAAGGCCGATATAAGGAGCGATACCAGCACAAACAACAGGTGTCCTCCGCGGAAGGCCTTCAGGAACAGGTAAAAGATCATTCCGATCACCAGAAACAACAGGTTGACGAAGAAAATCAGGGACGAAACATTGATGATCTCCGAGAGGGGAAACCCCGTCTTCTCCCGGTAGATGATATTGAATACCAGGCATACCAGGGTGGCCATGATACCCACAAACAGGCCCGTAAGCATGGATTTGGTAAAAGCGGAAAGTTTGAATTCATTTTCCATGGTATATTATTTTAAGTTGTTTACTCGGAATCCTCCCGGATCACCTTATGCAAAAGTTTACGCCCCTGGACCATCAGGCGACGTGTGGGGCCGGGCGAATTGTAATGCTGGTCCTTTTCCTTTTGGCGGCTGTAATAGGACAGCAGGGCGGAGGCAGTTACCAATTGCATCGGCTTGCCGGTCTCGGCAGGAAACCGGACAACCAGCCTGTCGGTTCCGGATTTACCCATCATTTCGGCTGCCATGCCCGCGTCTTCCGCTGCCTCTATGACCGGCAGGCCGGGATCCGGCTGCTCTACCGGTTCGGCCAGCTCGCCCACACTCACCAGGCGCAGAACGTCCGGCTCGTAGGAATCAGGTGTTTTGACCCCACGGCGCTGGATCTTTTCTGTCATAATGCTTCCCTTCATCAGGAAGAAGGAAACAAAATAGGCTGCCACGCAGCCGCCAAGAAGTGGCAGCAGGCCGTGTAGCTGACCCGTGGTTTCCAGCGCAAATACGATGGAGGTGAGCAGGGCCCGGGATGCGCCGGCAAACATGGCTGCCATGCCCACCAGCGCTGCGGTAGCCACGTTGATTCCGGCCCCCGGCAGCCATTGCAGGCAGAGCAGGCCCAGCAGGGCGCCGCAGGCACCCCCGATGGTGAACAGGGGTGCCAGGGTCCCTCCCGACGTTCCGCTGCCCAGGGAAATGGACCAGGATATATATTTGAGCAGGCTAAGGGTAACCAGCATGGTCAGGGTCCAGTTACCCTTCAGGAGGTATTGAATATTATCATAGCCTACTCCCATGGTGTGGGGAGCGAAAATCCCGACTATGCCGACCACTAGGGCTCCCAGCGCCGGCCACCACATCCAGTGAATGGGCAGCTTTTCGAAGAGGTCTTCAATGGCATACACAGACTTTGACACCAGCGAGGCCAGTACCCCGATTATCGCACCCAGTACCACATAGGCCACGAGGGCGCCGTTGCCGGGAACCGGAATCGGCGGCATGGCGAACACAGGACCTGTTCCGAACAGGAGCATATGCATGCCGGCCCCCGTAATGCATCCCAGGCTGACCGGGATGATGGAGCGGGCGGAAAATTCAAATAGGAGTAACTCGACCGCCAGCAGGACGGCAGCCAGTGGGCTTCCGAAAATGGCCGACATACCCGCGCAGGCTCCGGCTGCCAGCACGATCTTGCGTTCACTGGCTGAAATATGCATCCACTGTCCCGTCAGGGACCCAAAGGCCCCGCCCGTTGCGATGATGGGGCCTTCCGCCCCGAAGGGACCTCCCGTACCGATCGACAGGGCCGCCGACAAAGGTTTCAGGAAAGTGATGGCAGGCGGTATACGGCTTTCGGCCAGGATGATCCGCTCCATGGCCTCCGGAATGCCATGTCCCTGTATGGCCTTGGAACCGTAACGTGCCATCAGGCCCACCAGCAGACCCCCCACCACAGGTACCAATACGACCAGCCATCCCAGGCTGTTTCCGGCCGGGGAGGTGGATGCCAGGGAAAAACGACCATAAAATACCAGGTTAGTGATCAGGTCGATGAGGTAAACCAGCACTTTGGCTACCAGGCCAATGAAAATGGCATTGATAACAACCTGAATACTAAGAAAAAAAACACGGCGATTGACGGGCCCGGTTCTCCTGATCTTCCCTTTCCGCGCAAACACATCAAAAGAAGGCGCCACCGGAATGCTGAATCCCTTTCCCTTTATACCCATGCCTTGATTTTTGAGGTGCAAAGATATTGCCTAAACCATGTTTTTAGTAATTTTTTTTATAGCAAAACGTATATAATATTGTTTAAACATGATTTATGAGCAGCTGCTGATTTCCCCGAATCCCGTATTATTGCGCATGCAACCAGCCCGCTGTAACCTGTCCGATTGCTTTTTGTGCGCCCATTGCCTGCCTGAATGGAGGGAGGTCATCGGGCTGCACAAGAAAACCTGGAAACTAAAAAAGGGAGACTTCGTTATCCGGGAAGGCGATCCGGTCCGGGGCATTTATTTCCTGTACGCGGGGGCCGTAAAAGTATTTACCGCCTGGACGGGCCAGAAAGAACTGATCCTGCGTTTTGCCAAACAAGGCGATATTGTAGGCCACCGGGGTCTGGGCGGGGTCGATACCTACCCCGTTTCCGCCCGTGCCCTTGAAGACAGCGTGGTTTGCTTCATTTCCAGTGAATTTTTGGAATCCACCCTGATCACAAACCCTTCACTGACCTACCGGCTGATGCATTTTTATGCAACCGAACTCCTGAAGGCGGAACGACGTATGCGGGCCCTGGCCCACCAGGATGTCCGGGGCCGGATTGCCCAGGCCCTGCTGGAACTGGCCGGCCAGTTCGGCACGGACAAGAGTCAGTACATTAACCTGTCTATCAAACGGCAGGATATCGCCTCCTATGCAGGAACCACCTATGAAACCGTATTCAAGTTTTTCACCTGGCTGATCCGCGAAAAGATCATCACCACCTCGGGAAAGAAGATCCGGATAAACCAGCCAGACCGGCTGGCCGGCCTGGTGGACGGATCCGCGCCCGCAAACCCCGGCGCCGCCACAGCCTGATAAATACACACCGATGAAACGAAGTACCTTCCTTCGCCAGGCCGGCCTGTCGGTCGCCGCCATCAGTCTTAACCCGGCTGACGCCCTGCGCCCCCGGCCTGAACCGGCCAAAAATCCCCTTCCCCGCTGGAAGGGATTCAACGTACTGGATTTCTTTTCCCCCAACCCCTCGGGCAGCCGGCCCCGGACAACGCAGGAGCATTTTAAATGGATGCAGGATTGGGGCTTCGATTTTATCCGGGTGCCCATTGCCTATCCCTATTACCTGGACTTTGACCGGACCCGGGATATCCGGCCTGACGAGGTTTATCATATCAATGAACGGGCGGCCGATGAAATCGAAGAGTTGGTACGGACGGCCCACCGCTACAACCTGCATGTGAGCCTTAACCTGCACCGTGCGCCCGGTTATTGCATCAATGCCGGATTTCACGAACCTTTCAACCTGTGGAAGGACGCCGCTGCCCAGCAGGCGTTTTTTTTCCATTGGAACTACTGGGCCAAACGGTTTAAACAGGTTTCCAGGGAGCGTATCAGCTTTGACCTGGTCAATGAACCCAGCCTGCGCGAGGATATGAATGACCAGCACAGCCGGTCCGGCCCGGTGCCGGGGCCCATTTACCGGCAGGTGGCGGAAGGTGCGCTGAAGGCCATCCGTCAGGAAAACAGCCATCACCTGGTGATCGCAGACGGCAATAATGTGGGGAATTCAGTCATTGAAGAAATCCGCGACCTGGACATCGCACAAAGCTGCCGCGGCTACAACCCGGGAGCCATCTCACATTACCGGGCTCCCTGGGCCAATAAGGATCCGGACCATATGTCGGTGCCGAAGTGGCCGGGCCAGGTAGGCAACCAATACCTGGGCCGGGAGATGCTGGAGGCCTATTACAAACCCTGGATCCAACTGGCAGGCGCGGGAACCGGCGTGCACTGCGGGGAATGCGGGTGCTGGAACAAGACGCCGCATGGGGTTTTTCTGGCCTGGTTCGCAGACGTGCTATCGATCCTTTCCGCGGGCGGCATCGGCTTTGCCCTGTGGAATTTCATGGGGGACTTCGGCGTCCTGGATTCCGGCCGTCCGGACGTAGACTATGAAGACTGGTTTGGCCATAAACTGGACCGCCGGTTGCTGAACCTTCTGCAAAAAAGCTGACCGCAACGCCTGATTCATCAATTGTACGGCCGGCTGGATAGAAACAGATAGGGATCCAGCGTGCAGGCAGGATCCTTGAAGGCAGGCAACTCACCCAGATCCAGTTCCAGGAAGTGATAGGCTTCCACGATCTGCCAGAGGTAGGTCTGGTGGTCCGGCGTTTGGGGTTCACAGAGTTCGGGCAGTAACTCCGGGAGCAGCCCGTTCCAGCAGGCTTCCTCCAGCCGCTCCTGCTCGGTCAGGGATTCCCTGTCCGAAGCGCCCTCGCGGTCAGCCAGGATACGGGCTGAAAAGCGGGTCCCTGTAATCAGAAGTATTTCCTGTTGTGTAGATTCTGTTTTCATAACCCGGGATTTTGGTCCCTGTTATTTAGACGAAAGTCAGAGGGCGAGGATACAGCCGGGGCAGTAAAAACTACGTTAATTCCCCGCCCGCCGGGGCGGCCGGGATGCGGTTCCCTCCCCGGTATCCGGGAGATCAGAGTACCTCCCCTTCCAGGTCGTAGTCGTAGGCCCTGGTAATGCGGACCCGGGCAAATTCCCCGATGGGAAGTTTACGATCGGAATGGATGATGACTTCATTATCTACTTCCACGCTGTCAAATTCGGTTCGTCCCAGGTAGCGGCCCGCTTCCTTTTTGTCAATCAGTACCCGGAACTCCCTGCCCACTTTTTCCAGGTTCTTCTCGTAGGAAATGTCCTGCTGCAGTTCCATGATCTCCCGGGCACGTCGCTCCTTCTCCTCCGGGGACACATCATCTTTCAGGGCATAGGCCCCTGTCCCTTCCTCGTGCGAATAGGTAAATACGCCCACCCGGTCAAACCGCTGGCGCTCCAAAAACAGTTTGAGCTCCTCGACATCCTGCGGGGTTTCCCCGGGGAAGCCGGCGATCAGGGTGGTACGCAGGCAAATGCCGGGGACGCGGCTACGCACGGTATCCAGCAGGTCCTCCATTTCCTCCCGGGTGATCTGTCGTTTCATGGCAGCCAGAACGCGGTTGGCTGCGTGCTGCAGGGGCATATCCAGGTAATTACAGATATTGTCCCGTTCAGCCATCACATCCAGCACGTCCAGCGGGAACTTATGGGGGTAGGCATAGTGCAGGCGGATCCATGCCAGTCCCGGGATATCGCTGAGCCGTTTCAACAGGTCGGCGAGCTGGCGTTTCTTGTACAGGTCCAGGCCGTAATAGGTCAATTCCTGGGCGATCAGCATGATTTCCTTGACCCCCTGCCGTACGAGACCTTCAGCCTCCCGGACAATATCCTCCATCGGCTTACTAATGTGTCCGCCGCGCATCAGCGGGATCGCACAGAACGTGCAGGTCCGGTTACACCCCTCGGCGATTTTCAGGTACGCATAATGTTTGGGAGTAGCCAGCAGCCGCTCACCCAGCAATTCTTTATGGTAATCGGCATCCAGCTGTTTGAGGATCAGGGGGAGTTCCAGGGTGCCGAACCACGCGTCCACTTCAGGGATTTCCTTTTCCAGGTCGGCCCGGTAGCGCTGGCTGAGGCAGCCCGTAACGTACACTTTTTCCAGCTTGCCCTGCTGCTTGAGTGACACCTGGTCCAGGATCGTCTGGATCGATTCCTCCTTGGCCTTTTCAATAAACCCGCAGGTATTCACGATGACGATATTGTGGTCCCGCCGGGTATTTTCATGCACGACCTGGATCTCGTTGGCCTGCAGCTGGCCGCTCAGCACCTCGCTGTCCACCATATTTTTACTGCAACCCAGGGTGATAATATTCACCTTGTCCTTGCGGAGTGTTTTTGTTTTCATCAGGATGATCCTTTTTCCAGGTTAAACAGACTGTCCACGAATTCGTGCTTGTCAAATACAAGCAGGTCCTCCATCTTCTCTCCCACCCCGATGAACTTGACCGGAATTCTGAACTGATTGGCAATGGCCAGCACCACACCGCCCTTGGCCGTTCCATCCAGTTTGGTAATTGCCAAAGCCGTTACATCGGTGGCGCTCGTAAAGTGCCGGGCCTGCTCCAGGGCATTCTGTCCTGTCGAGCCGTCGAGTACCAGGAGCACTTCGTGAGGTGCCCCGGGAATGACCTTTTGAATTACGCGTTTGATCTTGGTGAGCTCATCCATCAGGTGCGCCTTGTTGTGCAGGCGGCCGGCCGTATCGATCAGCACTACATCAGCCTGGCGGGCGACCGCACTCTGCACCGTATCGAACGCTACCGCCGCCGGGTCGCTGCCCATCGCCTGTTTGATGATGGGCACACCTACCCGTTCGCTCCAGATCGTCAGCTGATCAACGGCCGCTGCCCGGAACGTATCGGCGGCACCCAGTAAAACCGATTTGCCTGCCTTCCGGAACTGGTGCGCCAGTTTGCCGATGGTGGTGGTTTTACCCACCCCGTTCACCCCGACTACCAGGATCACATACGGTTTGGCCGGCAGTTCCGTATCAAAGGCATACTGGTTGCCGGCTGCCGCATCCACCATAATCCCCTCAATTTCTTCCTGCAGGAGCCGGTTCAGTTCGCTGGTACCCAGGTATTTGTCCCGGGCGACCCGCGCTTCGATCCGCTCAATGATCTTGAGGGTGGTATCGATCCCCACGTCGGCACTGACCAGCGCTTCCTCGAGGTTGTCCAGGACTTCCTCGTCCACGGTCCGTTTACCGGCCACCGCCTTGGTCAGTTTGGCCAGGAACCCTTCCTTGGTCTTCTGAAGACCCTGATCCAGGCTTTCCTTCTCCTTCTTCCCAAATAATTTATTGAAAAACCCCATGCGGCAGATTTTTGGAAGGTTGGCCCCTACAGCCAATTCCTGATTAAATGACAAAAGCCATCACAAACCGGTTGTGACAGCTTTCCAAGTATACGACAATGCATTTTATTTCTGGGCCAGGAAATCCTTGATCTTATCCTTGTGAACGATGGCCTCCTTGAAGGTATAGGCGCCGGTTTTCGGACTGCGGACGGCCTTGATCACCTTGGTATAGTTTTTTGCTTCGGCGGCTGCCTTCTGGTCCTTGGTCTTGATCGCCGTTTTTGCTGCTTTTGCCATGATAGGTCGTTTTATCTTTTAATGTTCGATCCTTGCCGGCGCAGGCTTTACCTCACTGGCGGGGGATACGAACCGTTTACTTGATTTCCTTGTGCACGGTTACCTTCTTCAGGATGGGATTGTACTTTTTCAACTCCAGGCGCTCCGGGTTGTTCTTCTTGTTTTTCACCGTGATATACCGGCTGGTACCGGGCTTACCGCTGTGCTTATGCTCGGTACATTCCAGGATGACCTGTACACGGTTTCCTTTCTTTGCCATTGTCTGTTCAGATTTTCAGATTATATATGTTGTCCCTGGGCCCGCAGTTCCTTAACTACGGGGTAAAGACCTTTCTTGTTGATGGTGCGGATCGCCTCGGCGGACACCTTCAGCGTAATCCACTTATCTTCCTCGGCCAGATAGAAGCGCTTGGTCTGCAGATTGGGCAGAAAACGACGCTTGGTCTTGATATTTGAATGCGATACCTTGTGGCCGCCGATCGGGGTTTTCCCTGTTACCTGACATACTCTTGCCATGACGAATCGTATTTAATCCCAAAATTTCGGGAGGCAAAGGTAAGGAATACCAGGTAATTACGAAACCGGTTCCCCCGGTATTTTTTAAAATATGCCAAAAACCGGCCAAAAAACCCAAAAAAGCCCTTTTTCCAGGCAGTCCCGGACCGGCCGTGAGCCTGACAAAGCCCCTATGGCCGGTCCGGGGCCCTCCCCCCAAGGCTCACCCGACTGGGAGCAACCCGGCTCCCCTCCGGCTGCTTTTTTTCTTTGGCGCTTTTCAACTAGCTTCGCAACGCGTTTAGGCGCACTATATTATCTAATCAACAATTCATTAAAATGGCATACGATGTAGTTGTTATCGGAAGCGGCCCGGGCGGATATGTGGCTGCGATCCGGGCATCACAGCTGGGATTTAAGACCGCGATTATTGAAAAGGAAAGCCTGGGAGGTATCTGCCTGAACTGGGGTTGCATCCCTACCAAGGCTCTCCTGAAGAGCGCCCAGGTTTATGAATATGTCAAGCATTCCGCCGATTTCGGGATCGAAGCGAAAGGAACCCCCAATTTTGAGTCCATCATCAAGCGAAGCCGCGGGGTGGCGGACAAAATGAGCCGCGGGGTTCAGTTCCTGATGAAAAAGAATAAGATTGATGTCCTTGCCGGCTTCGGGAAACTGAAAGCCCGGGGCCAGGTGGAGGTGACGGCTGCCGACGGCAGTAAACAAACCGTGGAAGCCAAACATATCATCCTGGCCACGGGTGGCAGAAGCCGTGAACTTCCTGCCATGAAACAGGACGGCAAAAAGATTATCGGATACCGGGATGCCATGGTGCTTCCCAAGCAGCCCAAGAGCATGATCATCGTAGGTAGCGGCGCCATTGGCGTGGAGTTCGGCTATTTCTATAACAGCCTGGGCACCAAGGTCACCATAGTGGAATTCCTACCCCGGATTGTACCGGTGGAGGACGAGGAGATCTCCAAGGAACTGGAAAAGAGTTTTAAGAAGAACGGGATCGACATCATGACCAGCAGCGAAGTGACCTCCGTAGATACCTCCGGTGCCGGCGTAAAAGCAAAGGTCAAGACCGCCAGCGGCGAGGTTACCCTGGAAGCGGATATCCTGCTCAGTGCCGTGGGTGTTTCCGCCAACATCGAGGGGATCGGCCTGGAGCAACTGGGTGTGAAAACGGAGAAGGGCAAGATCGTGGTTGATAAATACTACCAGACCAATATTCCCGGCATTTATGCCATCGGGGATTGCGTTCCCGGTCAGGCCCTGGCGCATGTGGCCTCCAAGGAAGGCATCATCTGCGTGGAAAATATCGGGTACAACGAGAAAAAATACCAGCACCAGCCTGAAGCCCTGGATTATAACAACGTACCCGGCTGTACCTATTGTACGCCGGAAATCGCTTCCGTTGGCTATACGGAAAAGCAGGCCCGGGATGCCGGGTATGAGGTGAAGGTTGGCAAGTTTCCCCTGAGTGCCAGTGGAAAAGCCTCCGCCGCCGGCCATACCGAAGGATTTATCAAGGTAATCTTCGATGCGAAATACGGCGAGTGGCTGGGAACGCATATGATCGGCTACAATGTAACGGAGATCATTGCTGAGACCGTCGTGGGACGCAAACTGGAAACCACCTATCACGAGGTCCTCAACAGCATACACCCCCACCCCACCATCAGCGAAAGCGTCAAGGATGCCATCGAGGTGGCATACGGGGAAGCCATCCACCTGTAAGGAACAGGAAGGACAGAATGAAATAAGGCCCGTAAGATACAACGGGCCTTTTTTATATCGGGTACAGGAGCCATCTCCTGATCCGAGGATTTAGTTTGCAAATACCTTTTTCAGCAGATCGGTGGTCCGGGCAACCGGGTCCTTCCGGATTTTCTGCTCTTCCTGGCCGACCTGAAAGAATATCCCTACCAGGGCCTTGTCCGTCACATAGGCCGGCAGGTCGCTGTTGACCTTTTTAAAGGTGGTCGGCAGGTTGTTATAGGTATCGAATACTGTCTTCCAGTACTTGGTTGCATCCACCTTTTCCAGCGATTTTTCAATGATAGGGCGAAATGCCTCCGTGAGTGCCGGAGTCGTTTTACCCTTCAGGTAATTGGTGGCGGCAAAATCCCCTCCGCGCAGGATACCCAGCGCATCCTGAATGGACATCCCCTTGATGGCATTGACAAAGATTGGCGCCGCACTCTTGGCCGCGTCCTCCGCAGCCCGGTTCATCGACAGGATCGCGTTATCTACCAGGTTACCCAGCCCCGCGCTGCGAAGGGTCTTTTCCACCTTCTGGGCTTCCGGAGGCATGAGGATCTTGACAGCGGCATCTTTAAAAAAGCCGTCTACTGCCGACAACCTGGCCGTTCCGTTATTGGCCCCGATTTCCAGCGCCTGCTTCAGCCCGCTGGCAATTTCGTCGCTGCTGAGCGATCCGCCGGAACCCGGCAGCTTCGTCAGGACATTGCCCAGGCCGG
Organism: Chitinophagaceae bacterium; assembly: GCA_035549175.1. Classification (GTDB taxonomy): domain Bacteria; phylum Bacteroidota; class Bacteroidia; order Chitinophagales; family Chitinophagaceae; genus DASTSN01. The sequence continues at coordinate 11,454 of DASZRL010000033.1, forward strand.
ACTTGCCGCTGGAATCCTTTTTCAGCAGATTTTTCAGCCCCTGCGCCTGGAGTGAGGAGACAGCCAGCAGGCAGGCCGCCACATAGAGTACTTTTATTTTCATATGCATGATTTTACCGATCTGTCCAAAAATAATACCAGCAACCTTAATACCCCGTTAAATATCTTGGTAAATTCATGGCTGCCAATACAAAATGACACAATATGGCCAGTATTTGGGAACAGGAAACCTTTTATAAACCGCAGGATGTCCTGATCATAGGCAGCGGGTTTACCGGGCTTTGGTCAGCCCTTCATCTGAAAAAAAGAAATCCCCGGCTGAAAATAACCCTGGTGGACCGGGGAATCATACCGACAGGCGCCAGCACCCGTAATGCGGGTTTTGCCTGCTTTGGCAGCCTGACCGAGCTGATGGCTGATGAACAAAAATCGGGCACAGACCGGATGCTGGAGCTCGTGACGATGCGCTTTAAAGGCCTGCAACAGATCCGCTCATTTTCCGGGGCCCGGCAGATTGATATGGATATGCCGGGCGGCTTTGAACTCTTCGGACCGCAGGAACAACGTCTGCGGGAAGACCTGGAGCACCAGGTTCAATACCTGAACAGGCTCCTGAAGGAGGCGCTTGGCCGCAAACGGGTGTACCGGCTTTGCGACAACAGGGATATCCGCTCGTTCGGGTTCAGCCAGGTGGAATTTCTGATCCGAAACCACCTGGAAGGATACCTTCATCCCGGCAAACTGGTACGCCTGCTGATGCAACAGCTGCAACAGGCAGGTGTCCAATTCCTCTTCAATACGGAGGTACGCAGCTTTTCGGCTTCCGGAAGCCGCATCATCCTGGAATCCAACCTGCCTGTCGAACTATCGGCCCGCCAGCTGCTGATCTGCACCAACGGATTTGCCCGCCAGCTGCTGCCCGACCTCGACGTACAGCCTGCCAGGGGTCAGGTGCTGGTCACGTCTCCTATCGAAAACCTGACCTGGAAGGGGACCTTTCATTACGAGGAAGGTTTCTATTATTTCCGGAACCTGGGACACCGGGTACTGCTGGGCGGTGCCCGAAACAAGGCTCTGCAGGAAGAAACAACCTATTCCCTGGAAACCTCTGCGTCAATCCAGGACGAACTGGAACGCTTCCTGCGGGAAATCATCCTGCCGGGCAGGGAGTTCAGTATCACCCACCGCTGGAGCGGAACCATGGGCGTCGGAGCCGAAAAGATGCCGGTCCTGAAAGAGGTGAGCCCCGGGGTGCTCTGCTGCGTACGCATGAGTGGCATGGGTGTGGCACTTGCCCCCGAACTGGGCAAGGAAAATGCCCGCAGGCTGCTGGCCTGAGTCACCGGTTCGTCAGGGCAGCTTTACCAGTTTCTGAACGAGGCTGGTACCTGGTTTCTGGCCGTGCAGCACATAGATACCCGGTGCCAGGTCACTGATATCGATGGATACCACGGTCGCGTGAATCACAATCCGTTTCAGGATCTGGCCCGAAAGGCTGGTTATCTGGAGTTCGCGGCCAACCCAGCGGGCATCATACTTCAGATCCAGTATCACCTGGGTATGCGCCGGATTCGGATACAAGCGCGGGAACAGCCAGCGGGGGCCCTCCTGCGGGCTGGGGATCTCGCTTACCGTGGGAATGCCTAATGCTTTGGAGGAAAGTATGCTGTAGCGGGCACCCCCGGGATTGAACAGGGCCCGCATACGGGAGGATTGCCCTTTGGTAAACAGGTTCATACAGGGATCGTCCGTGTAATCCATGTAATTCATGTACATATCCCCGGTAGGGGCATTCTGGCAACTCAAACGGATCCCGCTGGGACACCCCGACGTAAAGGTTGCCTGGGTGGGTGTGTCGGCCACCAGGTCATCCCCGCAGTCCCGGTCACCCCAGGTGTGATACAGTCCCAGCCAGTGCCCTATTTCATGTACAGCCGTCCGGCCCAGCCCATAGCGTCCGCTTTCCCCTGAATTTCTGAACACGTTGGTTTCGATCACCACCCCGTCTACGTTCAGGGGCTCACCGGGCATACTGGAATAGCCTAGCACATCCCGCATATTACATACCCAGATATTCAGATAATACCGGGCGTCCCAGCCGTCAGCTCCCTGCTGGGCGGAGGACTTCATCTTGTCGTCAACCTGCCAGTACGTTACAGGGGTGTAGACCCGTTCGATCCCCGTGGTGGCCCTGCCCTGCGGATCCACCTGCGCCAGCTGGAATTCGAAATGGGTGTCCGTGGCAACCGCCCGGAAACAGGCAGGCGTGTTGACGCTGTCGCTGTTCAGCCGGCGGTAGTCCCGGTTCAGGGCATCCAGCTGCTGGTTAATGTATTCGTCAGGGATATTTTCTTCCTGGGTATGGTACAACACATGCACAATCACCGGAATCTTTATAACCGAAGATTCATCCTTGGCGCCGGCTGCTGGCTGCCCGGAGGGAGCCGCCTGGCGGCCAACAAAACTATTGATCTGCTGAAAGGTTTCCGCCAGCTCCGGATGATTGCGAAGCATGACCTCCCGGTGCTGGGATGACCCGCAGCGAAGCTGCGCCCCTGCCTGCCTGATACCCAGGTGCGCAAAGAACAGCCCTACAATAAAAACCTTCATTGTTCTGCTCATAGGCATAACTGACTAGTACATTGACAGGTATCATTCGGCTCTCTGTGGATATCAGGTATTGGGAAACGGTATATGCAGGTGCAAACTGGCACCGGACAGGCCGGGTGTTCGCATAGGCCAAGCGCGGGATATGGATTGCTTGCGTTGTAGTGCGTGTCAAAAATAGAAAATTTATCCACAGTTGCCAATTTTCAACCGGAATTCTTTGCGTTGAATTTCAGCGCCTTTCAATAGCTTTAACACGCCCATTGGGATCCAACCCGTATTTTTGTCGTTTTAGAAGACTTCCGCATGAAAAAATGGTTACTGGGCCTGGTGGCCCTGGTCGTTCTGACTAGCCTGGTCATATACCTGCTTCAAAACCGGTCCGCGTCGGGACCTTCCGGATCTCCGGCTGATCTGGGCACCCAATACCCGGCCCCGGCCGCCCTGAATTTTTCGGTGGTTGCCGTATATCCCCATGATACCTCCTCCTTTACCCAGGGTTTAGTGATCGATCACGGGTCCCTGTTTGAAGGCACCGGGGAGTATGGCCACTCCAGACTGATGGAAGTGGACCTTAAGACTGGTAAATCCCTTCGCCAGGTCAGCCTGGACGATAAATTCTTCGGGGAAGGCATTACCATCCTGCATGACACGGTTTACCAGCTGACCTGGCAGAATAAGGTGGTTTTCGTATACAGCCGCAAGGATTTCCGGAAAATCAGGGAATTCCCGATCAATACGGAAGGCTGGGGTATCACTACGGATGGAAAGAACCTGATCGTCAGTGACGGTTCCAGCAACCTGTACTTTTATGACCCGGCGACGTTCCGCCTGATCAGGACCCAGGGAATTACCGAGGCCGGGACCCTGGCATATAATCTGAACGAGCTGGAATACATCGACGGATACGTATACGCCAACCAGTGGCAGCTCCCCTATATCTTCAAGATCGATCCTGCCAGTGGCCAGGTAGTTGCCAAGGCGGACCTGACTTCCATCTGGGATCGCATCAAAGCCAAGGACCCCGACGCCGATGTCCCCAACGGGATTGCCTATGACAGCACGGCCAAGAAGGTTTATATTACCGGGAAGAAATGGCCCGAACTGTACGAGGTTCAGTTCAGCAGGTAATCACTTTCGGGCTACATAAATCAGGGAACTGCAGTACTGCCTGTTCCTGAGGGCGTGCAGATTGGACCGCAGGCCTGTCCAACAGGCGCGTATCCACCCCAGCCGGTCCCCCCGGTACCGGCTGCTGAGCAGGCTGATATAAAAGCTGTCAAACCACATGGGCATCATGCCCGCCAGGGTAAACCCGTGCGCCTTCAGCAATTGTTCCATTGCCCCCGGGCTGAAATGATACAGGTGCCGCGGCACATCATACCCGGCCCAGCAGGATCCGTAGACACCGGCATCCAGGCACTGGTAATTCGGAACCGCAATTACCAGAACCCCCTCCCGTTTTAATACCCGGCCCAGCCCGCGCAGGCAGCCTTTCAGATCGTGAACATGTTCCAGCACATGCCAGAGTGTAACGGCGTCCTGGCTGCCATCGGGAAGGCTGTTTAACGCGGCAGGCTCCTGCAGGGCAAGCCCGTATAATTCCGCGGCCCGCCGGCGGGCTCCGGGGTCAGGTTCCAGCCCGGAAATCTGCCACCCGTGCTGTTCCATCGCATGGAGAAAGGCCCCGGTTCCACTACCGTAGTCCAGCAGGCTGCCCTGCCGCCGACCGGTAAGACGCGTTACCAAACGGCGCTTCTGAATCAGGGACCGCCTGCGGACCAACTGGTAGGCTGCATTTACCAGGCCTTTGGAGGTGTCGCTGTGCGATATATAATCCTCCGACTGGTAATACCGACCGATTTCCTCCTGGCCCGGAACATCCTGGGTGATCCGCAGCCCGCATTGCCCGCATTCCAGGATCCAAAACGTTTCACCGGAAACAGTAAAATCCCTGACGCGGACTACCTCCCGCAGGTCGGAGGACGAACAAATGGGGCATTGCTGATAATGGACCATGGTAGACATGCGGATAAATGGCTTTGTACGGGAAGGGGGCAAAATACAATGAAAACCCCAATCAGCTGTGTGCTGGATCAGGGGATCAACTGATAGGAAGGAGTCTCTGTCTTCGGGGTAATCGGGATCTGCCTGCCCACAGAGCCGGGTTTCAGGCCGTGCTCTGACAGGTACCAGCCGGTGAACAGCAGGGCCAGTATCCCCAGGGTGAGCCCGATGTCAAGCAGGTAGGACCGCCCCGAAGGCTCCGTATGCAGGATATCCAGGACCTGGGCAGAGCTTAGTTCCTGGTCGCCCACCAGGATACTGTGTTCAGCCGTTTCGTGGATGACCCTTCCAGCCGGGATTTCGCCCAAGGGTAGGGCCCGTTCCGTATAAGGCTCAAACCGGTAAGAGGAAGGCAGGACCTTTTCCAGTACGCCGACCCCCTTCCAGGCCAGGGGATGCCCGGGCTTCAGGTCGGCCTTAAGCGTATTCAGGAAACGGTGAAAGGCATCCCCGGCCTCATCTTCCCCGGTACCCAGGCGACCGGCCAGCCATTTCAGAAAAGAGGCAGGGACCTGGTCAGCCTGCTGGCTCCATTGCCAATCCCAGCCGGGAGGCGCAAGGCTTTTGCCTCCGATATCCAGTACCGCCGGCCTGGGTTGGAGGCGAAGGGTACCCAACCCGGGCAAAACCAGGCTTCGGTGCAGTACCAGGTATTCCTGAAGAACGGAAAGCATAGGCGTCAATTCTTTTGAGCGAAGGAGAAAACGACTCCTCCCACGAAGTTAAAGCCATATACGGGATACTGGTTCCAAAGCTGGTACTCCTTGTTGAAAATATTATTGAACTGGGTCCAGAGATTCAGATTTTTGGAGATACGAAATTCAACCCCGGCATTCATATCCAGGGATCCGGCCAGCCGGTCGTTCCCGCCATCTTTTTTAAGGTAACGGGGACCCTGCCACATAAACAGGTCTGAGGTTAACCATAGGTCCTTCATAACCTGCAGGCGCAGCGCCGCTTTGACCTCCAGGGGAATAAGCCCCCAGGCTTTGGGGTTATCTTTCAGGTCCGTATATTCATTCAGGTTGATGCTAGCTATCAGGGAGAGTTTCTCCTGCTGGGTATACCCGATCTGGCCGTTCAGGTTCAGGACGTGCATCTGTGATTCGTTTACGTACCGGAACGACTTCCCGCTGGCGGTATCATTGACAAACAGGGGCTGATTGGCAATCTTGTTGAACCCCACTTTGGCACTATAGGTAAAATGATCCAGTACGGAGCCTTTAAATCCGGCATAGCGCTCCTCGATATGGGAATTCTTTAAATCCTCAGGCAACCAGAGCCAGGGGTTCAGGGAGGCCAGGTACTGGTAGGAAGTTTTGCGCAGGTACCCGGTCCAGCCGGCCTGGAAGGTAAACCGCTGGTCAGCGGTGCTGATTTCCGCGGTAATATTGGGGAACAACTTGAAGTCCTGGTTATCCCACGAAGGCCGAATGCCCGCCTGCAGGTTCAGGTTGGGCGTCTTGAACCGGAATGCGGGCGAGATGTAATACATCGTATTATTAATGGCCGACTGGTTATGCGGAGACAGGCGCGTAAGGTCGAAGGTGACTCCCAGGTCCGCTTCAAAGGTTTTACCCACGGACTTACTCATGGGCAGATTGACATAGGTGTTGCTTTCATTATTTTTCAGGTTGTCACCGAAAACGTCAATTTTCACTTCAGGAGCATAGGAAATCCCATAGGTAGTCTGGTGCAGGTTATGCATGCTGAGGCGGCCGGAGAAGGTCTGGAATCGCTGGCGAAGGGAATCCTTGGGAAACACCAGAGAATCCGGTTGAAACCCATATTTGTAGGTCTGGTCCTGCTTCATGCCCAGGCTGGCGTCCCATTCGAGGTTTTTGGTGGTTTGAATGAACCCGTCCAGGGTGACCCGCGTCTGGCTGAACTGCTGGTAGGGACGTTTCCCCTCCGAAGAAACGTGCCTGGCATAAATATTCAGCCCGTTTGACTTCCCATCCCCGAAGGAAATGCCCGTCTGCAGGAAAGGCGTCTTCAGGCTGCCGAGTCCCGCCTTGATATAGCTGGTATTATCCCAGCGCCCCCCCGAATCAATCTGAAGCGCCAGGGGCTTTAGCGTACCGGGCTGGTAGGCAAAGAGAAGGTTTTGATTGGGTATATCATAACTGAGGCGGGGCCTGCTGCTGTCTGCCGTAGGCGGGGACGCGGTGAAATTGATTTTGGCCGATTCGCGCAGGACCGGCTTGAAGGTCGAGGTGATATTAACCGAGCGCTTGCGGGTGGTATCCTGGGCATGCCCGGGCACCTTCCCAAACAACAGGACCATGCTGGCCAACACCCATTGAAAAATTCGGAACTTCCTTGCTTTCATTAGTTATTGTTTGAAACCCGGATTGATTCAATTTGTTTACGGATGGGACAGGTACACCGTTATCCCCCGACCTTGCTGGATTTGCTTTCCTCGGCTATCACCTGGCTCAGCTTGGTCTGGGCCTCGGTTTTCAGATCGGTGTTAATGCTGTTGTCCACAATACTCTGGAAGGTCGCCTTGGCATTGAAATAATCCTTCTCCTTAAAATAGATATCGCCCAGCAGAAGGTAGGCCTTGGTTACCCAGAAGTCATAGGATCCTGACTTATTGATCACCTCAAAGGCCGCCTTTTCCGCCTCATTCAGCTTGTCGATGGCAAACCAGCAATGGGCTATCTCGTAGCGGGCCTCGGCCGCCAGCGCCGCCTTGTTGAGCATGACCACCGTTTTGAAATTGGCGATAGCCAGGTCGTATTGGGCTCCCACCTGGTAGGACTTGGCAATGGCCATATTGGCCAGGGATTTGTCATCGGTGCTGCTTCCCTTTTCGTTAAGGAGGTCCTTGGCATTGGCTACGGCCTTTTCCCATTCCTGCAACTGGTACTGACAACGCAGAAGCCCCCGCATGGCCTCCAGGCGGTTTTCCTGGCTGGCTGTAATCTGTTTTAACTGGGTGAAATAACCTTCCGCCTTGGCATAGTCCTTTGCCTCAAAGAAACTGATGCGGGCGGCAGCCAGTACGGCGCGCTCCGCGTACACATTGGGTGCCCGGGAGGCGACGGCTTCATACCCGGTCAGGGCATTATTCCAGTCTTTCCGGGAGTTATAGATTTCTGCCATGTAAAAGTTGGCATCCAGCGTATTGGCGCCATTCGGGAACCGCTTGAGATAATCCCCGAACGCCGTCAGGGCGGCAGACGTGTTGCCGCTTTCATACTGGTTTTCGGCCGCGGCATAAGTCAGCGAATCTTCGGAATCCACCGACAGGGGGCGGCCGGCCTGCCGCATATAGTCAGCGTATTCGCTGGTTTTGGCCTCCTCCAGGTAGATATTCTTGATGCTGGAAAGGGCATCGTCCGCCTCCGGGGAGTTGGGAAACTGACTGACCAGGGTTTTGTAAGCCTGGAGCGCCTGGTCATTATTGTTCAGGTTGTAGTAAACAATCCCCAGCTTCAGGTAGGCCCTGGGCCTGAGATTGGTGTTTTCCGTTGTCCGGATGACATTATTCAGGTAAGGGATTGCCTCGGCAAAGTGTTCGTCAGCCAGGTACGCATTGGCAATCTCCATATTGGCATCATCCACCAGGGAGGAGGAAGGGAATTTCCGGGTCATGGTGGTGAGCAAAGTAATCTTGTCCCGGGGACTGCGTATCCCGCTGATCATCGCATTCTGGAAGGTGGCATAATCCTCGGCGGGCCAGCTAAGCCGGATCACATTTTCATACATACTCCTGGCGCGGGCATAATCCCGGTTCATAAAATAACAATCGGCGCTGCGCAGGTAGGCATCCTGCAGGAGCGGTTCGGTGTTCAGGGCCGGCGTTCTGACCACCTGCTCGAAAAAGGTCAGGGCCACCGGGTAATTTTCCTTGCGAAAGTAACAGTAACCCAGGTTATACCTGACATCCAGGGAATTGGCTTCCCCGCTGGACGGCGCTCCGCCAGCCAGGTAGGCATTATAGAACCGGATGGCATCATCCAGCCGGTTGGCCCGGTAGGCCAGTTCTCCCTTCCAGAAGTTGATATAAGGAAGTACCAACCCGTTATTGGGATCCTTGAGCGCTTTGTCCAGCAGGGCCTCCGCATCCTGCAACCGGCCGTCATTAATCAACTCCGTTGCGCGCCCGTACAGTATCCGGGGATAGAGCCGCCGGGCATTGGGAGTCGGGCTTTGCATGCCATCCAGCAGGGCAAGCGCATCCTTGTAATTATTCGTATTGGCCAGTACGGCAACCAGTAAATCCCTGGCTTCATCGGCATAGGCGGAACCGGGATAACTGGCCAGGAAGGACCGCAGACTGTTCAGGGCCTCGTCCTGGTACCCCAGTTCGTAGGATAATTTGGCATAATTATACCGCGAGACCTCCCGCAGGAAGGCGTTACTGCTATTGGAGGCGCAAAACAGGAAGGCGTTCCGGGCATTGGCTTTCTGGCCAACCCGGAGGTAGGCGTCGCCCAGCAGGTACATGGCATGTTGGCTGAGGGTGTCCTCCTTGCCACTCAGTTGTTTGAACCCCTCGATCGCCCGGGTAAGCTGACCCGCCTGGTAATAGCAGTACGACAGCTCATACAGATCTTCCCGCCGGACCTTATCCGACTTGTTTACGTAGGCCTCCAGGTAGGGCAGCGCCTTGTCATATTCCTTTCGCTCGAAATAGGCATGACCCAGCAGTTGCTTCATCTCCACATCATAAAACTGCGCTTTGCCGCTCTTCACCTTCTGTTCGGCATAGGATAGCGCCTGCTGCTTTTTCCCCTGTATATAGTAGATCTGTGCAATGTAATAGGGAACAATCCCGGAGTAGGCCGGTTCATTTTCCACGACCTGAAAACTCTGGAGTGCGGAGGCATAATCCCGGTCCCGGAAGGCCAGGAACCCGTAATAATAATTGGCATCCACATAATTGGGATCGTCCCTGATCTGGCGGATGGTGTTGAACAGGGGTTTTGCCTGGTTAAATCGCTGCAATGTAAAATAGCAGTACCCCTGGTGAAATTTCATATCGGCGATCTCCCGGTTACTCAGGTTGCTGATACCGGCCTGCTCATACAACTGTATCGCGCTGCCAAAATCCTTTTTCCGGTAATAGAATTCGGCCAGGTGAAAACTCATTTGCTGGGTGCGCGGCGTGTTCTTCTCCAGGTCGATAAACTGGCGGGCCATTTCCTCAGCGCGGCCTTCATTCTGCTTCAGGGCGCAGACGGTGGTGTAGTAATCCACTTCCTGGCTTATGACCGGATTATTGGCCCGGTCGGTTTCCCGGATTCCCTGCTGCAGTTCCTTGAATAAAGGATAAGCCAGGCTGTATTGTTCCTTCTGAAAGTATTCTTTCGCTTCCTTGAATCGTTCATCGGGATCGGAGTAAAAACGGGTCTGTTGGGCAACCGCAGAGATACAGAAAAGGCATGCCAGGAGAACTAAGCTTTGATTCTTCATGTTGGGTGTCCTTTAACCGATGGTGGATTAACGTTGTAAATATTCGAATTATTTTAAGGTGCTCCAAACATCATTCCAAACAGGTGTGGATAAGTGGAAAGTATAAGGTTGTTTTAACATTTCCCTTCGTACGGTAGGGCTCCGCAGAATCCGGAATTGTTGCTTATCATTGCAGTGGAAAAACCAAAACCCACATGAAACGATTCTTCAGTATCTCGTATTCGGACAATGCCGTATCCTTTGCAGCCCTGGTCCTGAGACTGGCGATGGGAAGCATGATGCTGCCTTACGGATTCAGCAAACTGGTCAATTTCACCGTCCTTTCCCAAAAATTCTCCGACCCTTTTCATATCGGCCATACGTTGTCACTCTGCCTGGTGATCTTTGCTGAACTCCTGTGTCCCGCCCTGATCATTCTGGGGTTACTCACCCGGCTGGCCTGTATCCCGCTGGTGATCTCCCTGACGGTAGCCCTATCCATCGCCCATCACTGGCAGCTTTTTGGTGCGGGTGAACGCGCCGGACTGTTCCTGGCCGGTTTTCTGGCCATATTATGCATCGGTCCCGGCAAGCTCAGTTTAGACAGGATGGTCGGGTAGCCCTACCCCCATACCCAGGGCACCTGCCGGGCAAACTCAATTCAAACCGCCATGTTTATTTCCGAGACCAAAATCCGGGTGCGCTATGCAGAAACCGACCAGATGGGCGTGGTTTACCATAGTCATTATTTCCCCTATTTTGAAAGTGCCCGCGCCGAAGCAATCCGTCAATTGGGTCTTTCCTATGCGGATATGGAGCGCGATGGCGTGATCATGCCGGTAGTGGAGGTCCATGCGAGGTATCTCCGGCCCGCACGGTACGATGAACTGCTGACCATCCGCACCTCGCTCCGGGAATTGCCCTCGCATCACAAAATCGACTTCCACCATGAAGTGATCAATGAGGCAGGCGAGGTACTGGTTACGGGACAGGTTGTCCTGTATTTTCTGGATGGCGTCACCAGGAAACGGCGCGCCATGCCGGATGCGCTCCGTGAAAAACTGCAACCATATTTTACCTAAATTTAACGGATGGATCTGCCCCAGACCAATCACCAGGACGCCCCGGGAAACGATGCCCCCGCTCCCTCATTCGATCAGCCTGCCGTTCCGTATGGAAGTGAATACCCCATTCCTGCCAAACCCCAGCTGGAGGAGTCGCGCAGCAGCCGCAATGTCTGGATCAAATCAATAAGCAGCCTGGCCCTGTACCTGGTGGTCGGCTACCTCTTTTTTAACCGTGACTGGCTGCTGGTCCTCGTGCTTACCGGGGTGGTGGTATTTCATGAAATGGGGCACTTTCTGGCCATGAAATTTTACCACTACAAGGAACTGGGGATTTTCTTTATCCCCTTGCTGGGTGCCTACGCATCCGGCAGCAAGCACGAAGTGTCCCAGAAACAATCGGCAATCATCCTGCTCGCCGGGCCTGTCCCCGGTATTCTGGCCGGTATCCTGGTCTACCTGATCAGCCAGCAGTCAGACAACTACCTGCTGGAACGGGTAGCCTGGATACTGGTATTCCTGAACCTGCTCAACCTGCTGCCGGTTTATCCCCTGGACGGGGGCCAACTGCTCAACCGGCTGTTCCTGAATGAAAGCCAGTTGGTAGGAACCCTGTTCATACTTATCTCCTGCGCCGTCATGGCCTGGTTTGCCTGGAGCATCCGCTTTTATCCGCTGCTTCTGTTTCCGGCCATGATGCTGGTACGCATGGTAAGTGACTGGCAGAATGACCGGCTAATCCGGCGGATTGAAGCCGAAGGGGTGGATCTCAATACGAGCTATGAGGATATTTCCGATGAACAGTACTGGGCGATACGCAGCGCCCTGATCCGCCACCACCCGGATCTCGCAGATATCCCTGCAGATCCCCCTTACCGCTACGCTGACCGGGAAGACAAGGTGGTGAGCACCATGCAAAGCCTGCTTCAGCGCACCCTGGTGATGGATCTTCCCCTGGCGGGGAAACTGCTGATCCTGCTGATCTGGGCAGCCTGCTTCGTAGTTCCCTTCTGGCTGGAAATCCCCCTGCGGATTTTCTGATCAAATCCGGTGGCGGTCGGGGCGCCAATCCTTGATCAGCTCCTTGATGGTTTTGCTGCGGAGTCCTTTTTCCATCGCTTTTTGGGCCAGGTCCGGAAATTCCTCATCAGAGGCAAACCGCAAGGCGATAATCTGGCTCATCCGGAGTTTCCGGTCCAGTGGCTTTCCGGTCAGGATGAAATGCCGGAAGTTTTCCTCCGCCCGTATGGCGCGGTCCTGGGCCACCAGCGCAAATTTCCGGGCATACCAGAAAATGCTGCACAGGATCAGTGACATGACGAGGATCAGCGAAGCGGAATACAGGTTTTCGCGGGAACTGCGAGCCAGGTTGATGACGCTCCCGATCACCACGGCCAGCAAGGCTCCCCCCGTAATAAAGTGCCACAGGGGAACATAACGGGCGTGGTTTGCATAGTGTTGTTTTCTCATACAGTTGGTTTGGTTGGTTCTGGTTTCCGGACTCATGGAAACAGGCCGCAGCGTAAATGCGCATCGCAGTCGGCTACCGGCCCACTCCCGGATCCGGAAAATACCCGATCAGGCTACCAGCATGGCCGCGTTGACCAGGCAGGATAGATAAAAATATGGTATTCCCGGAATGTCCCCCAAAATTCCCCTTAAATTCAGCTAGCCGCTTTACGCCGACCTAAGTAGTTTCCCTTAGCAGTCTGCCGATCCCTTCATTTCAAGGCATCCAGCACACGGTACATTTTGGAAACCAGCAGGGAGGAGGGGCCATTATAATTATTGACCAGGAAGGAAAAAATATAGGTTATGCCTGCCCGTGACGTATGAAATCCGCAAAACCCTTTGACATCATTGATGGAACCACTCTTCATCGTCATGCCATGGTATACGGGGAATGCCTGCAGAAAGGAAGCAAACCAGGGTTGCCGGGATGCATAGCGGAGCGCCAGAACCTGCGCATGGGTCGTTACCCGGTTCTGGGGCGACAATCCCGAACCGTCATACAGGTTTAATTCGGTGGTTTCGACACCCTTCCCCTGCCAGAAGTTTTGCAGTACCGCCGTCCCGCTGCCCGTTCCGCCCTGCCCGGTTTTCAGCCACCCCATGGTTTTTACGAAGGCCTCGCCATACAGGTTAATGCTGCGCTTTAAAAACCAGTACACCATGGAATCGAGGGTGGGAGATACTTCTGAATCAAAAACAACCCATTGAGGCTGCCGGGTCCCGGTCCATGGAAGGGCCACGACTCCTGCCCCCGCGCCCGGTCTGCCCAGCAGGGAATCAACGAGTGTATTGGCCATGCTCCTGGCCGGATCGGGAAGAGATCCCGAAATACGGAACAGGGTATCCCCGGCCGGAACGGTACCCCGTACGCGAATTTCCGCGGAGGCGCCGGGCAGGTAGATATAGGCATTATCCCCGGTACCAGGGGGAGCGGTGGTAACCAGGGACTGAACGAGGTAACCGGGAAGGACAGGGTCGGTACCTTTGACCCGGACGGGATCCCCCGGTCTTCTTCCCGGCACCAGTAACAGATCATACTGGTTTTCCCTCCAATTCAGGGAAGAGGCACCAGCCCCGTAATAATTTCCCAGGTCCTGCCAGATCCATCCATCCGGAACCGGCTCCCCGGCCCAGCCGGGAGAGGCCACCAGGATGGTATCGGATTTTTTCCAACCCGCCTCCCTGGCCATCCGGACTACCCGGCCGGCCAGGCGATCAGCCCGGGTCTTCTCCCACCGCCAACTGCCCAGAGTGGGGTCTCCCGATGCCAGAATAACCAGCCTGCCTTTTCCACCCAGGGTATCAATGGCAAAATCGGTATGATACCGGAAGTCCCTGCCCAGCAGATCAAAGGCCGCTGCGGCCGTAAAAACCTTTTGCGTCGATGCCGGGGCCATGCCGATATTCCCATTCACATCAAAGATGACAGCCCCCGACCTGGCATCTGTGACATACAGGGAAACCAGGGCATGCCGCAGTTGGCTATCGGCCTGGAAGTCCCGGAAAGCTCTTTGTAACTGCTCGGCTACGGACTGCCCGAACAGGTTGCCGGTCAGGAGCAGTCCCCAGGCAAGGATACCGATCGATCGCATAAAACTGGATACATTTGAGGTTTTCAAATTTAACCAACTGTTACCTTTGCGACGAATTCAAATTCCATGCAACCTGTAAATGCCAGTATCATTACCATCGGGGACGAATTGCTGATCGGGCAGACCATCGACACCAACAGTGCCTGGATGGCACAGGAACTCAACCAGGTCGGGGTATGGGTACGGCGGCGTGTGGCCGTGGGGGATGTCCGGGAAGAGATCTGGAAAGCCCTGGATGAAGAAAGCAGCCAATCCGATATTATCCTAATTACCGGGGGCCTGGGCCCCACGGCCGATGATATCACCAAACCCTTGCTTTGCCAGTATTTCGGAGGCACCCTGGTGCTGAACCAGCAGGTCCTGGAACACGTGAAGTATTTGTTTGAACAGGTATACAGGCGCCCGGGGCCGCTACTGGAAAGAAATATCCGGCAGGCGGAAGTGCCGGACAACTGCACGGTATTGCCCAATGCCAGGGGAACCGCGCCCGGCATGCTGTTTCAGAGAGATGGAAAGATTTTCATTTCCATGCCCGGGGTACCCCATGAAATGAAGGGGCTGATGACGAATGAGGTCCTCCCTCGCATCCCTGCCTACTTTTCCTTACCGGCCATCGTCCACAAAACCGCCATGACGGCCGGCCAGGGAGAATCTGCCCTGGCCGAATTACTGAATGAATTTGAGGCATCCCTGCCTGCTGATATCAAGCTGGCCTATCTTCCCAGCTATGGCATGGTCAAACTTCGCCTGACAACCTCCGGCGCCAGCCGGGAGGAACGGGAAGCCTATATTTCTCCCTGGTTTGACCGGCTTAAGAATACTGTCAGTAAATACCTGGTTACCGACCGGGATGAAGGCCTGGAGGTAGTCATTGGTCAGCTGTTGAGGGACCGCCGCCAGACACTGGCAACGGCGGAGAGTTGCACAGGTGGATATATTGCCCACCTGATTACCACCATTCCCGGATCCTCCGACTATTTTCTGGGGAGCATTGTCAGTTATGCCAACCAGGTAAAGGAAAATATGCTGGGTGTATACCATACGACCCTGGAGAAGGACGGAGCCGTCAGTGAATCTACCGTTAAGCAGATGGCCCTGGGGGCTCTTGATCGCATGCAGGCCCATTATTCCCTGGCCACCTCGGGCATCATGGGACCCGGCGGAGGGTCTGAGGCCAAACCGGTGGGTACCGTCTGGATTGCCGTGGCCAGCCGGGAACGGGTCGAGACCAAGCAATTACAGCTTCGCTATGACAGAAGCCGCAATATCAGTATGACGGCCGTACAAGGCCTTGACCTGCTGCGCCGATTTATCCTTTCCCATCAATAAAACCATCATTTGCAGCGATTAACAGGAAAACTTTACCTTTGGCTCCTAACAGTCGTTTGCGTGGAAGGGCGGGCGGCTGCCAGGTACCCGGGGACAGCTGGTCCCGGGAGGCTTCGAATCGAATTACGGATTTACAGATATTAAACAATGTACTGACATGGCTATTGTTGAACTAGTTATGCCGAAAATGGGCGAAAGCATCATGGAGGCTACCATTTTGAAATGGCATAAACAACCCGGTGACCATGTAAAAATGGACGAAACCGTGCTGGAAATCGCTACGGACAAGGTGGACAGCGAGGTTCCCAGTACCGCAGAAGGGATCATTCAGGAGGTGTTATTCAATGTGAATGACGTAGTCCCCGTAGGCACGGTAATAGCCCGGATAAAGACCAGCACGGAAGAATCCATCCGCCATCCCCAGGTCCAGCCGGCGCCGGCCGCTGCTACCAGCGGGCAACCAGGCCTGGCAGAACCTGAAATCCAACAGGCGGTCCCTGCATCTGCCACCCTCCCCTCCTATCCGGTTTCAGCCAACGGGAACGGCAGTCGCTTCTACTCCCCCCTCGTGCTGAACATAGCCTCCAGCGAAGGTATCAGCCTTACTGAACTGGAAGCGATTCCCGGGACCGGTAATGAAGGGCGCGTGACCAAAAGGGATATCCTTCATTACGTGAGCCAGAAAAGGGCCGGCCTGCAGGGCAGGGCCCAGGTGGTAAGCAAGCCCCAACCCGTCATGGAACTTCCGGAAAAAAGAATGGAACCATCCGTTATCCGGGAGAGCGGGGAATCCGGCTATGGCGGGAATGTGGAAATCATTGAAATGGACCGCATGCGGAAACTTATCGCCGAACACATGGTCCGCAGCAAGCACACCAGTCCGCACGTAACCAGTTTCACGGAATCGGATGTTACCAACCTGGTCATGTGGCGGGAGCGGAATAAAAAGGAATTTGAAAAGAGGGAAGGCACCAAGATCACCTTTACACCACTGTTTATCGAAGCTGTAGTCAGGTGCATCAAGAAATTTCCCCTGATGAACAGTTCCGTAGAGGGAGATAAGATCATCGTCAAAAAAGATATTAATATCGGAATGGCCACGGCCCTCCCCAATGGGAATCTGATTGTTCCCGTCATTCGCCATGCCGATCAACTGAACCTGGTAGGGCTCACCAAACAGGTCAACACACTGGCTGAAAATGCCCGTAACAACAAATTAAGGCCGGAAGACACCCAGGGCGGAACCTTCTCCCTCACGAACGTAGGAACTTTTGGCAGCCTGATGGGTACCCCCATCATTCCCCAGCCTCAGGTCGCCATTCTTGCGGTTGGTGCCATTAAAAAAAGGCCGGTGGTCATTGAAACGCCGCACGGGGACAGTATCGCCATCCGGCATATGATGTACCTCTCACTCAGCTATGATCATCGCATCATTGACGGAAGCCTCGGCGCCACCTTCCTGACCGCGGTGGCCAAGGAGTTGGAAAACTTCAACCCGGAAAGGGATTTCTAGTATCGTGGGACAGTGACTCCGCCGCCCCTGGCCGGATTCAGCTGGATGGCTTGGGCTACTCAGGGATTGGAGGGATAGCCGTAGCGGCTCTCGGAGAAGTGAGTCCGTTTTCCTTTTCTTTTAATAACAAAGAGCCGGTCATACTCCGATTCGGGGAGATCGGAAGCGATCTGCCTTGTCTGGCAGATGCCATTAATGATATCATCGACCGTATTGGAATGTCCCACGATCAGCACGTTGCCCCTTCGGATCGACCGTATCCGGTCTATGAAATCCTGCAGGGAATCATTCCGGTAATAGGTGATTGGAATTCCCACATACTCACTTAACGGCCTAACGGTGGCTTCGGTACGACGGTAACCGGTGGAAAAGATATACCGGATGTGCCTGCTTTCCAACAGGTCCCGGAGATTGAGGGCCCGAACGCGACCGGCTTCAGACAATTCCGGGTCGGTTCGCATCATGGTACTGGGACCCGGCTGCCGGTCCTCCAATTTCTCCGCGTGGCGCACGACATAAATCCGCTGGCTGCAGGAAGACACGCACGCCCCGAAAATCAGTATGACAAGCAGGTGCCGGTTCATTTTTACGATAAAAGTCAGTTTTTTGCCGGATTTTCCACCCCCGGCAGCTTTTTTTTACACAGAATTATTATTAAATTAGTTAGGCAACCCTAAATACCCAGCTATGAAACAGTTATCCGAGACCTGGTTTGCTGAAGGCTACATTGATTTTGAGCTGAAAAAATATACGCTACTCGCCTACCTCCAGGAGGTGAATAAATATTTTCACGAAAACAAGCTTTATCCTCAATTGGCGGATGTAATCTTCCACTACAACAACCTGGTAGCCTTCCGGGAGAATAAGAAATTCCTGCAGGAACATTTTCCCAAACGCTTTACCGGCATTCAAATGGAGAAACTGCAGCTCCTTTACGAACAGATGGTCAGTGACGACGAGTTAATGCAGGAACTGGAAGAAATCATTAACTACTCGGCCCACCGAATTAAGCGTACGATTTCCAACGGAACGGAAATTTATGAATTCGTCGAGGAGAAACTGAGTATACACCCGGTTGGGCTGGTACCGCTAGATACCCAGGAAGGGTATTTTTTCCTGCGTGCCGGGGAAGGTCCCCAGATTCGGATCTACCAATACCGGCTGTCCTTTTTCGAAAAACATGATGAAAAATACCGCAGTATCCGGACCTCCTATATCGATATGTCCCGGCGCACGATCACCAATACCTATGAGAACATCAAGGCGGGACTGTTGAAATTGTTCAGGGACTTACCCAACCCTGCCGTCTATTCGATTGAAATCGATCTGACCCTGCCTGTCGAGGAGACCCTCCTGCCCATAGCCAAGCGAACCCTCGTCAAGTATATTACCTCCCAGGCCGCCTAGCTGTCCGCCCATTTACCGGCCGGCCTATTCACCGAGTCCCCGGGACGGGTGATGTCATTCCTCCAGTTCAAACCCCCAGGTCTTCCCTTTCCTTACCGCAGGAATTCCCTGCGTGATCCAGACCGGCGGTTGGGCCCCCTTGAGCAGCCAGTCGAAATACTGCTGCTCCCGTATCTGGATATCTTTACGGTTTTTCCTTTCCACCAGGTTGTGGTCTTCCCCGTTATAATCGAGCAGCCAGACCTTCTTGCCCAGCCGGCGCATCGCCGTAAACAGTTCGATTCCCTGGTACCAGGGCACCGCCCCATCATTGTCGTTGGACATAATCACCAGCGGCGTGGTCACCGCCTGCAGATGAAACAGCGGCGAATTATCTATATAAAGCTGAGGCTTATCCCAGAGCGAAGCACCGATACGGCTCTGGGTCTTTTCATACTGAAACTGCCGGTTTAGTCCCGTGCTCCACCGGATCCCGCCGTACGCGCTTGTCATATTGGCAACCGGGGCTCCCGCCCAGGCAGCCCGGAACAGATGAGTGGCGGTGATCAGGTAGGCCACCTGATAACCGCCCCAACTCTGGCCCTGGATTCCGATCCGGGTGCTGTCGACAAACCCCTTGCGGACAAGCGCCCTGGCCCCGCTGACCACGTAATTGAAGGCATCCTTACCCGGATGGCCCGTACCATAATGAATGTCCGGCGCAAAAACCAGGTATCCCCGGCTTACAAAGAAGGAAATATTCAGCCGGCTGGGTGTCGGAGCCGGAGGGATGTACTGATTCAGCCCGTCACTCAGCCGTTCATAAAAGTAACAGATCATGGGATAGGTACGCCGGGCATCAAAATTTTCCGGCTTATACAGAATACCGGTTGCCGTTTTGCCGTCATAGGCCTTCCAGGAAAATAATTCAGCGGTGCCCCACAGGTAACCGGCCTGCTGCGGGTTCAGTGAGGTAATGCGCCGGCTGCACCGGGCCGTCATGCCCACGGCCTCGGAATCCGTATACCGTCCGTTGAGCGGCATATTGGTATACAAATCCGGCGGGCGGGAAAAGGATTCCTTCGATACCAAAAAGACCGGGTAATCACGTGCCCGCTGGACGGCTCCCAGATACACCGGTTCGGCAAACAGGATTTTGAGGCCGGCGCGGCCACTGTCTGCCTGGCAGGAGGCCAAACCGGAGCTTTTATCCACCTCATTGAACAGCTGAAGCACCAAGGTCTGTCCCGGCCGTATATATTTTTCCTCCGGATCGGTTTTGATATACCTGAATACCTGTCTGCTTTTCCGCCCGTCCACCAGCAGATACGGCCGGAATTGATCCAGCGGATCCAGCACCCAGATCCCGTACCGGTCATAAACCAGTACCGCCGAATCACCCTGTTTCCAGCCTGCAAGTCCATACGGCCGCGGGTCATCGGGCATGTCATTCTGCTCATCATATAACGGAACCCGCACCCCGTCGGATATGCACCTCGCAACCTTGCCGTCCCAGCAGAAATACTGGCGTTTTCTGTTGTCATACCACAAAATAAACTTTCCCGAAGGAGACGGATAAACCGGGCCGAGCAGATCCTTTGTCACCAACCGGGTCTCTCCCGTACCGGGATTCATGGCATAGATATCCTTCCGGGTGGTACCGGTCCATTGCCTTTCAATCCGCTTCCCGAAATCAGTAATTCCCACGAACATATTACCA
Organism: Chitinophagaceae bacterium; assembly: GCA_035549175.1. GTDB lineage: Bacteria > Bacteroidota > Bacteroidia > Chitinophagales > Chitinophagaceae > DASTSN01. The sequence goes on from DASZRL010000033.1 coordinate 31,650, forward strand.
TCCCCTTCCCTCGTTTCAAGGACCTGGGGTATCTGCTCGGATCCCAGCTGATGCAGTGTATTGGTATGCAGGTCATACACGGACAGATAGCTGCGCTGGGTATCCTGGCCGAGCCGTTTCAGTTGTTCGGGCTGGAGGTAGTCGTCCTGGTAATTCCAGATATCCAGATGGACCTTATCCAATTCCGGTAGGGTGGTATCGCGGGGAGGCTCGATGGGGGCTACCCCGAAAAGCAGGCGTTTGCCGCTTTGGCTGAATTCAACAGGTCCGTACGGGCTGACGGTCATCCCCAGTGTCATGCCCACGGAATTTTTGTCAATGAGCAACCGGGCACTGTCCATGCCGGACTGGTAATACCAGATCCGGTAAAACCGCTGTAAATCCCCGGGTGAGGCGTCACGTTCGGCCGTATAGGCCAGTTTCAGCCCATCGTCCGAAAAGGAAAAATTATCGTATTCATTACCCCCGCGGCTGAGGGTGTCCACCCAATCCAACGAAGGATTGAACAGGAGTATATACCGTAAAGCTGAGGAATCGGCGGAGGGCGGTTCCGACTCCAGCAAAACCCGGGAACCATTTTTACTGACCAGGTAATGAAGAACCCGGGGGAATATCCGCTCTTTCCCGGTAACCAGGTTATGCACATGAAGGTCGCCTGTGGCCGGCGTTTGCCCCGTATTACCTGCGGAATTCTCCCAGTCTGCTATATCCCCCTTTGCCCCGGGCTTCCGGTTTGTCCGGTGTACCAGGCGCTCTAGGGAATCAATGACCCGCAGGAGGCTGTCTGTACGCGCTTTAAGCAATACCGAATCCCGGGCCGAAGCCCCCTTTTTGTTTTCCGAAGCGGGGCTGGTAAGAAAGGCCACCCAGTCCCCCTGCTTCCCGGGTACCTGAAAGCTCTTCAACTGCTTAATTTTAAAGACCGAGTCCTTGCCCAGTTGCATAATCGCAAGGGAATCACCGGGCATATCTGCTCCTTTGGATTTGCGGATTTTCGCCTCCCGCATTTGCAGGTAGGTGGGGCGAATCCTGCAGATCAGATACCTGCTGTCGGCCGTAATGACGAATTCGGATCCCCGTGGTAAAGATTTGCGGTAGGAACCGTTGGAAGCCTCTATCACCAAATCCGGATCGCCTTCCTGGACGTCGATGGAATACACGAACCATTTCCCATCATGGCTGATTGCCCGCTGTCCGATGCTCTGCCAGGAATCATACACCGAATGGTCCAGGGGCTTTTTCTGGCATATAGCCAATAAAGGAAACCCGGCTGCCAGCCAGCCGAAAAGGAGGTATTTCATGAATACATTTTTATTTCCGGGTGAACGGATCCCGGGATCCGGCACAAAACCCCAACCTGGCCGGCCTGAGTCATTCCCTCGGGATTTGCCAGTCCATGCCGGCAGTACTTAAAGATAAAGCTGAAAGGGCAATTAGCCGCATCACCAGATCCCGGATTCGGAAAGCCTTACGCCCCGGTCGCCCCGGAAACCAGTCTGGTCTCCGTCCGGATTAAGAGGACCAGGTGAATCACCAAGGCAATTGCTATTACGCCAAACCCGATATAAAATCCTGTTCCCAGGTATTTATTTTCCCCGAAAATCAAAAACGCGAGAACAATCCCGTAAACAGGCTCCAGGTTATAGGTAAGGTTTACCGTAAAGGCCGTAACATGCTTCAGGGCGTTGGAAGAAAGCTGGAATGCAAGCACCGAGCATACCCAGGAAAGCACCAGCAGCCAGCCCAGGCTCGGCGCATCCGGAAACCAGGCGGCCGCGGGAAGATAATGGAGATACAGCGGGAGAAATAAGGTAAGCAAAACCAGTCCGCCTGTCAACTCATAGGTAATCAGGGTTTCCACATTCATCCGCTTTAAAAACTGCCGGTTGTATATCGGGAAAAGGGACCCCAGTACGGCTGAAAGCAATCCGGTCAAAATGCCGGTTTTAAAACGCGTGTCAAACTGGAAAATAATAAAAATGCCCCCTATTACCAGCAGGCCCAGCAGCAGGTCAGATTTATTCCATGGCTTTTTGAGAATGACAGGCTCGAACAGGGCAGTAAAAAATCCGACCGCGGAGAAACAGACCAGAGCCACGGAAACGTTGGCATATTTGATGGCCCCATAAAAGGTTACCCAATGCAGCGCCGCGATGAATCCAACCCCGGTTATTTTAAGCAATTCGGTGAATGAAATACGCTGGATACGTCCCAGGAATAAGTAGAGTCCCCACATCGTCGCCGCACTGATCAGTAGCCGGTACCATACCAGTAGCCCCTCATTGAGTTGGATAAGCCGCCCCAGAATGCCCGTAAAACCGGCCAGGAACACGGCGATATGCAATTGGAAAAATGCCTTTTTCATTCCGCCTTGGATGGAAAGATTTGAAGGACGAAATCATTTTCCTTCCGCCAGGAATTCCTCCTTGCGAACGGGATTCGCCCCGCTTCCGACGGCCTCCACATTCTTGACGCGCTTTCTGTAATTCGTAAAGAGGCTATGCCACCGGAGTTTTAAGACCCCCAGAATTCCTTCTTTCACGATTCCCTTATTCATTTTGGACACCCCGAGCGTGCGGTCTTTGAAGAGTATGGGAACCTCCTTCAATTTGAACCCCAGTTTCCAGGCCGCAAATTTCATTTCGATCTGGAATGCATACCCTACGAACACGATTTCATCTAGATTGATAGTATCCAGCACCTCTTTCCGGTAACACATGAAGCCCGCCGTGGGATCCTTCACGGGCATCCAGGTTATCAGGCGCGTATACAGCGAGCCGCCTTTGGATAGCAGAATCCGGTCCCAGGGCCAGTTGTACACCCCCCCACCCTTCACATACCTGGAGCCAATGGCCACGTCGGCGCCCTGGAATTTGCAAGCCGCATAGAGGCGGGGTAAATCGGCCGGGTTATGGGAAAAATCCGCATCCATTTCGAAGATAAACTGGTATCCGTTTTCCACGGCCCATTTAAACCCGTGAATATAGGCGGTTCCCAGACCCAGTTTCCCGGTGCGTTCCTCCAGGAACAGCTGACCGGCATATTTATTCTGAAGATCTTTGACGATCCGGGCCGTCCCGTCAGGAGAACTATCATCTATGACCAGCACATGAAAATCCTGATTCAGGCCGAAAATGGCCCCCAGAATGGATACAATGTTATCCTTTTCGTTATAAGTTGGTATGACTACTATCTTTTCCACCCCTGAGCCTACGTAGAAGCCAGCTAAATTACGACTTTGCCGGCTGCTTTACCTATAAAATATTCAATCAAATTTTAGCTTTTCCTGAGCATGGTACGGGTATAGATTTCAGTGAGTTTCTGCTTGGTGTGCTTCGGAAAATCACCCTTCATCATCCAATCGTAGTATTGGGGTTCAGCCCGCAGCACCTCGGCCACCGGCCTGCCCTTATGCTTTCCGAAATTGAAAACCTCCACCCCGTTTTCCAGCGTGAACCGCCTGGCGAAATCGACAATCGTATCTTCCCCTACCACCCGCAGGATGGAATCAACCGTATTACCCAAGGCAGGATAATGGCTCAGCTGGGCCTCCAGAATTTCATGGGTGGCAGACGCATCCACTTCTGCACTATGCGCTCCTTCCAGATTCTTGTTACAATAAAACTTGTAGGCGGCCGAGAGGGTCCGCTGTTCCATCATGTGGAAGATCTTCTGCACGTCCACCAGCCGTCTCCCCTTCATATCGAATTCCACCTCCACCCGCAGAAATTCTTCCATAAGTAGCGGAATATCAAATCGATTGGAATTATATCCCGCCAGGTCACAACCATCCAGGAACTGTTTAATTTCCTGGGCAATCTGCTTAAAGGTGGGGGCATCCTTAATAACCTCAGCGGTTATGCCATGCACATCACTGGCCGCCTTCGGTATCGCCATCTCAGGGTTCACCAGCTTTCGCTTTATGGATCTGGCTCCATCCGGAAGCAGTTTGACAATGGCAATCTCCACGATGCGGTCGCTGCCCAAGTTGGTGCCGGTAGTTTCCAGGTCGATAAAGGCGAGAGGTTTTGTAAGCTGCAGCATGTCAATAATTTATTCTCAATTGATTAAGGCGGTAAAGGTAAGTCATTGGCCACTTTTTCAAAATGTATTTTGCCGGCTACCCGGCCCCTGGTCCTCCCGGAAAATAGATGAGGGGATGTTAAATCATCTATCAGTACCTTTGCAAAATAATCCTGTTTATCTGCCGTTAGAAAAAGAAACGTCGACTATGAAAAAGGCAGGCATCGCGGCTTTTTTCCTTCTGTTGGTAGCTACTACTGTAACCGCTTGTTTTACAAGCCGTAGCAAATATGGCTGTCCGGCAAATCCGACTTCATACAGCAGGTACAGGCGATAACAAAACAATTGGAAAGGTTAAGGTATGCATTGGATTCATTTGACTGAGTTAGATCAGATTGCCCAGATTGTAGCTAAATCCCAGAACAAGCCACAGGTCATTTTCAAACACAGCTCCCGCTGCTCGATTAGCCAGGTAGCCTTCTCGCGCATGCAAACGATCAAGTGCGATGGAGCCAGTGACTTTTATTTCTTGGATATCCTCTCCTACCGGTCCATTTCGGACAAGATTGCCGAGGTATTCCAAGTCAGGCATGAGTCGCCGCAGGTCCTGGTCATTTTAAACGGGGAATGCATTTACGAGGAGAGCCACCTGGGAATAACTTCGGCCGAGATCGCCGATAGGGCCTGCCTGAGCAAAGCATCCTGATCGGCCCATAGACCGGATCTCATAGGCTTTTTTCAATGAAAAAAGGTTATGTATGGCATTTTTTAAGCGGGTGACTGGTTAAATTTTTAAAAAAATCCGGCGTGCCGGGGTCTATACACCTTAATTACCCCGATTTTAGCTGCAAATTCCGGGATGTAGTTAGTTTTATAGCGCATGAAAAAGGTCAATTGCCTCCTGCTTGCCAAGGATAAAGGGAAAGACGCTTACCTGGAATCCTATCTAGCCAGCAACCCGGCATTTCGGGTCTCCTCGGTGGTAAATAACCTCCCGGCGGCTATCGAAACCTTTCAAAATAACCCTATTGATCTGTTGATTTGTGATGAAGCCTGGCTTTCCCAGGTCACTGAAGCCAGCCAGAACAGTACGCTTCGCTGGCCGCTGGTCGTCTGCCTGCCTGCCAGGCACCTGCCGGACCTTATGAACCTACCCACCCACCCTTTCCTGTCCGGGGATCATTCTTCCCACCCTCCCTCTATTAGCCGGCTTACCAGGACGTCGCAGCCATATGAGAGTCCCAACCGGAAATTTATTTTTATCAAATCCGATTATAAAATAATCAAGATCAATCTCGAGGAGATCCTGTATTGCGAAGGGATGAAGGATTACACGCAGATCTATATAACCGGGAAGAACCAGCCCCTCATCACCCTGCAAAACCTGAAAACCTTTTCGGATAAATTACCTAAGGAAGATTTCATACGGGTTCACCGGTCCTTCGTCATTTCCCTGGGCAAGATCGAGACCATTTCCAGAAACGAAATTGCCGTAGGCACAAAAATGATCCCTATAGGCCATAGCTATAGGGATCATCTATTTCATCTTATCGATAAGTTCTCCTGATCAATGCCCGCTTCCTGGTGCCGCAGGCCGAGGGATGGCAATGCCGAGGCTATCCAATTCATGGACCGATATCACGGGTACCTTGCCCAGGTGAATCTTATTCATGGCCAGGGAAGCTACCCGCAGCGCGTCCTCCTTACTGGAAAATCCATGGTAGCCCTGCACAGCCGGTATATACTCCTGATGAATAAAAACCTTCTTGTCCACAAGGACCTCATACCCCCAACCATAGGTACCCTGGATAGCCCGGGCTTCCAGGGGAAGCCTGTCCTCCCCGCGACCCTTACACGCCACCAGGGATGCCGTAAGTGCCAGAAGGGCCCCAAACCGCCCGAACCGTACCGCCCAACATGGACGATATAATTCAGTCATTTGCGTTGTAGGTCTCAGAAGGATGGAACTCCCGGATATCATCAAATGCATAGGTAGAATTCCGGCCGGTGGCTACATAACCCCGGTCGCTAACCGAGAAACCGACAGCACCCTGCCGGGCCGAACCCTCAAATGCCGTTTTCTTAACCCAGAGGTCCGTAGCAAAATCATATTCCCAGGTGTCGTTGAGCAGGCTTCCATTCTCGCCCGTAGTCACATACGCCTTGTCCCCCATTACGAACGCCGCAGCATTGTCACGGATAATGGCATAGTTGTCATCATAGCTGTCCGTACTGACATTGGATATTTTGCGCTTTTCAGTCCAGGCATCCGCAGCAGGGTCATACATCCACAGGTCGTTTACGGTGGTATTGCTTCCGTTGTTTATCCCGGTACAGATATAAGCCTTGTTCTGGTACACAAATGCGACGGCCCCGGAGCGCTTGCTTCCCCCCATGCTCACCTTCTGTGTCCAGGAATCAGAGGTCGGATCATATTGCCAGAAATCCTTCAGGTAATTTCCGTCAAAGCCGGTAGACACGTATCCCTTGTCCTGAATGCCAAACCCTACCGCATCATAGCGGGCCGAACCTGCGAAGTCAGCCTTCTGGGTCCAGCTGTTGCTGCCCGGATCGTATTCCCAGGTATCCTTCAACTTGTTCAAACCGTCAAATCCTGTAGTCACGTATCCCTTTCCGGCTGCATCAAAAGCAACTGCCGAACTGCGGGCCACGCCGGGAAAATCTGCTTTCTGGAGCCAAAAATCCTTCGCGGGGTCATATTGCCAGAGGTCATTGAGTCTCTTTTCACCAT
>DASZRL010000034.1:0-14309 GCA_035549175.1 Chitinophagaceae bacterium
GATCAGGGATGGTACCAGGGTGCGAAACTACGGCAATTGCCCGGGTTGCGGGTAAGGGCCGGCAGGGGGGTACCGGGGGGGTAGGATGATTTGTCCGGGCCGGCTCAAAATAAATCCCGGCCCCCGTCGTTCTTACCCCGAAGCCAGGCCCGGGAGACCGCCGCCGCAGACCCTGTCCGGGGGGTGGACAGGATGGTTCCAGCTGTTGACTGGCAAGGCTTTCCGCTTTGTTATTTCAAATTATTTCCGCGTACTTTGCAGGCATTAAATCCAATCCGAACAAATGGGACTTTTTAACTGGTTCACACAAGAAATCGCTATTGACCTAGGTACCGCCAACACCCTGATCATACATAATGACGAAGTGGTCGTAAACGAACCGAGCATCGTAGCCCTCAACCGAAATAATCCCAAGGAAGTGCTGGCCGTGGGCAAGCGCGCCCTGATGATGCATGAAAAGACCCATGAAAGCATCCGCACGGTCCGCCCCCTCAAGGATGGAGTGATCGCGGATTTCAACGCAGCCGAGCTCATGATCCGGGAAATGATCAAGATGATCTATCCCAAAAAGCCGTTGTTCCCGCCCAGCTGGCGCATGATGATATGTATACCGTCCTCTATCACGGAAGTGGAGAAACGGGCCGTTCGCGACAGTGCCGAACAGGCGGGGGCCAAGGAGGTCTACCTGATCCATGAACCCATGGCAGCCGCCCTGGGGATCGGCATAGACGTGGAAGAGCCCGTCGGAAATATGATCATAGACATCGGAGGCGGTACCACGGGCATCACCGTAATCGCCCTGGCAGGCATAGTCTGTGACCAGTCCATCCGCATTGCCGGTGACGAGTTTACCGCCGATATCATGGAGGCGCTTCGCCGTTATCACAGCCTGCTGATCGGGGAACGGACGGCCGAGCAGATCAAGATCAATATCGGGGCGGCCATGAAGGACCTGGATAATCCCCCGGACGACATTCCGGTAAATGGCCGTGACCTGGTCACCGGGATTCCCAAGCAGATCATGGTAAGCTACCAGGAGATTGCCGAAGCCCTGGATAAAAGCATTTTCAAGATTGAGGAAGCGATCCTCAAGGCCCTGGAGCAGACGCCTCCCGAACTCGCCGCTGATATATACCGCCGCGGCCTTTATCTCACCGGGGGCGGAGCCCTGCTGCGCGGACTCGACAAGCGGCTGAGCCAGAAGATCAAACTTCCGGTCCACGTGGCCGACGACCCGCTGAAGAGCGTGGTGCGCGGAACCGGTATCGCGCTTAAAAATTACGACCGCTACCCCTTCGTCATGCGATAGGGGCTGTCCGATATTGGAAGAACGCGGGCCGGCGGCCCCGGGCGGCCGACCCCAGTCCTTAAGTCTCCAGATTGATGCGTAACGTATTTCTGTTCATCCGGCGCTATTTCACCCTGTTGTTCTTCCTGGCTTTGCAGGGAACCGCGCTCTGGTTCCTGTTCACCTATAACCGGTTTCACCGCGCCGTAGGCCTGGGGATGGCCAACGAGATCACGGGATGGACCAATGCCCGGTATGCCCGGGTGGACCGTTATTTCCATCTGAAGGAGGAAAATGCCCGGGTGCACCGTATGAATGATTCCCTGCTGAACCTGCTTCACGGGGCCTTTCTTTTTCCGGATACGACGGTAAAGTCGGTGGTTGATACCACCCGGTATGATTCACTGCGGGGATACCGGCACTATCTGTACCGGGATGCCCGGGTGGTGAACAATTCCGTGAACAGCGACCGGAACTATATCCAGCTGGACCGGGGGGCCACCGGGGGTATCCGCGACAACATGGCGGTCGTGGGTTCAGACGGGAGTGCGGTGGGCATCGTGGTCAATGTCAGCCCCCATTTCAGCCAGGTCATGAGCCTGCTGCATGTACAGAACAAGGTGAACGCTTCCCTGAAGGGAAGCGGGGAGTTTGGTACGGTGGAATGGGATGGGAAGGACCCCCGGTTCCTGACCCTCAGAAACCTGCCCAAGAGCATCCAGGTACATAAGGGGGATACGGTCATCACCAGCGCCTATTCCTATAGTTTTCCGCCGGGTTACCTGATCGGAACGATCGCCGAAATCGTAGCCGACAACAGCACCGGCTTTTATGTGCTGAAGGTCAGAACGGCGGCCAATTTCTACAACCTGCAGCAGGTTCATGTGATCGAAAACCTGCAGCGTGACGAACAGGTGCAGCTGGCGGAGGACACGAAAAAGAAAATTGAAGAACCGCAAAAACAACGATAAGTGAGTGACCTGGTAAGAAACATAGTCCGGTTCCTGGCCTTCCTGCTCGTTCAGGTGTATGTGCTTAACAAGGTGCCCCATCTGCACCGGTTCATTACCCCGTCCCTGTATTTTCTGTTCATTCTCTGGCTGCCCTTTTCCGTGAACCGCATGGGCCTGCTCCTCGTCGGATTTTTCACGGGGCTCTCCCTGGACTATTTTTCCATGACCATGGGCCTCCATGCCGCAGCCTGTACGCTCATCGCCTACCTGCGTCCCTTTGTGATCTCCGTACTCACCCCCAAGGATTCCGCCGAATTCAACTACCGGGAGCCCTCCCCCCGGGCCATGGGCTGGACACCCTACCTGGTTTATGTTCTGATCCTGACGGTTTTTCACCATACCTACCTGCTCTTCCTGGAATGGCTGCAATTCGGTAGCCTCCTGGAGTTCCTGGTCCGGATTGTTTCCATGACGGGGGTCAGCCTGCTGCTGGTCATCACGGTGGAGCTGCTCTTTCCGCGCAAGCTCAAATTCCGGACGAACACGGCCTGAAATTCTTACATAATTTTCCCGGCGGATGGCCGAAAAGCCCAATCGCATCGTAGCTTTGAGGAAATTTCCACCTATACCGGTCCGCTCCGTTTATGCCTGTGTTTAACCAATCTAGAAGCCGTATTATCCGCCTGCTTTTCCTGGTAACCTTCGTGATCATCGTAGCCCAGTTGTTTCACCTGCAGGTGCTTTCAGGCAAGTACAAGCGGCTGGCGGAGGCCAATGCCATCTTCGAAAAGCGGATCTATCCAACCCGGGGCATCATCTTTGACCGCAAGGGGCGGGCCATCCTCAACAATACCCTGATGTTCGACCTGATGGTAACGCCCTCGGAAGTCCGGGGTATTGACACGGCCCTTTTCTGCCGGCTGCTGGAAATCGATACCGCGGAATTCCGCAAGCGGATGGTCGATGCCCGGCTGAAGAACGGACCCTACCGTCCCTCGGTCTTCGAGGACCTGCTGACGCCGGAAAAATATGCCAGGCTCGACGAGAATATCTGGCGGTTCGGCAACGGATTTTACCTCCAGGAGCGCCCGGTCCGCACCTACCCCTACAACTCCGCCGCCCATATCCTGGGTTATATCAACGAGGTGGACACCAGCCTGGTCAACCGGTCCAACGGTTTTTACCAGCCGGGCGACTATGCGGGGCGGTCCGGCCTGGAGCAGTATTATGAAACCGTGCTTCGCGGCCAGCGGGGTATCCAGTACTGGATCAAGGACAACAAGAACCGGCTCGTGGGCCGCTGGGCGGGTGGTACGGCAGATACGGCCGCCGTGGCGGGCCGCAACCTGCATACGTATGTCGATATCGAGCTGCAGCAGCTGGCCGAGAAACTGCTGACTAATAAGATTGGCGCCATTGTGGCGCTGGAACCCAAGACCGGTGGTATCCTGGCCATGGCCTCCGCACCGGATTACAACCCCAATGACCTGACCGGCCCCAACAAGCGCAAGAACTACGGCCGGCTTGTCCTGGACGTGAGCCGCCCCCTGTTTAACCGGGCGATCAAGGGGCAGTACCCCGGTGGGTCCACCTACAAGCCCCTGGGGGCCCTGATCGGGCTGGACGAAGGCGTGATCACGCCGGCCAGCGGCTATCCCTGCCGCGGTGTTTACTATGGCTGCAACCGGCCCCTGAAGTGTACCGAAAAATTTGCCGGCCATGCGGACAACCTGCGTCTGGCGATCGCCTGGTCCTGTAACTCGTTTTTCAGCGACGTGCTTAAAAAGACCATCGATAACCCCGCTTACCGCAACCCCCGTATAGGCCTGACCCGCTGGAAGCAATACTGCAATGCCTTCGGATACGGGCACCGCCTGGGGGTGGATCTGCCCAGCGAGGACGGCGGGAATATTCCCGACACGACTGCCTATGACAAGGAGTACCGCGGCCTGTGGAACTCCTGCACGATGGTGGGAGGCGGCCTGGGCATCGGCCAGGATAAAATGCTGGTCACGCCCCTGCAGATCGCCAATGCCATCTGCATCGTGGCCAATAAGGGCTATTATTATGTTCCCCACTTCGTGGAACGGATCGATGGCGAAACAGACCAGGACACCGTATTGGTGGGCAAGTTCCGCCGCAAGCACGAGGTGCTGACCCATATATCCGACAGTGCGTACAATATTGTTATGGACGGGATGGAGGATGTGACCGTCAAGGGTACGGCAGCCGGCATACCGAAGATCCCCGGCATCAGCATCTGCGCCAAGACCGGTACCGCGGAAAACAAGAAAGTGATCGACGGCCAGGCCGTAAAACTCAAGGACCACTCGCTGTTTGTTTGCTTCGCCCCGAGGGAAAACCCCAGGATAGCCGTTGCCGTGATCGTGGAGAACGGCGGCATGGGCGCCACCTGGGCAGGCCCCATGGCCTACCTGATGGTGGAAAAGTACCTGACGGACTCTCTGCGGGCCGACCGTGCCAAGGAAGCAGACCGGATCGCTGCGGCTAACCTGTTACCCAGCTACCTTACCCGGGAGCAGTTCCGGGAGGATTCCATCCGGGCCTTCAAATGGTTTCAGATGACCCGGGACAGCAGCTACATTGAAAAATATGTCGTCGTCCCCGCCGCCGGGCGGTCCGGATCCGGCCGGCCCGGACCCGCCCGGGTGCCGGACAGGATGCTGGCAGCCTGGCTGCCGCAGCGGAGTGAGCCAGCCAAAAAAATCCGCACCCCGCATACATGAACCAGCGCAATCCCGGCATATCGAAAGGAGTGGATGCCAGCCTGATCTGGATCTACCTGCTGCTGGTGGGCATCGGGCTCACCGCCATATTCGCAGCTACTTATAAAGAAGGAGACCCGGTCGTCCAGAGCTTCCTGCGGTTCCATACCGACTACAGCAAGCAGTTTTATTATTTTGTCGCCGCGGCCCTGGCCGGCCTTTTCATACTGCTCACGGACAGCAAATTTTTTACGGCAACCGCCAACCTCTGGTACCTGTTCGGCCTCCTGCTGCTGCTGCTGGTATTCCCCTTTCATTCCAGCGTGAAGGGGACCGAATCCATCATCCGCCTGGGGGGTATCCAGTTCCAGCCGGCCGAATTCTGCAAAATCAGCGTGGCCCTGGCCCTCGCCAAATACCTGTCCCTGCCGGAAACCGATTTTTCCCGGACGCGCTCCCAGCTGATCGCGGCTGGCATTGCCCTGTTCCCGGCTGTCCTGACGGTACTTCAGAAAGAGACCGGACTGGCCCTGGTGTATTGCGCCTTTTTCATTGTAATGTACCGGGAGGGACTTCCCTCCGTGGTCCTGATTGTAGGATTTTCCCTCGCGGCCCTGGTCGTGGCTACCCTGGTGGTGGAAAAAAACACCCTGGCGATCGCGCTGACCTGCATCGCGGCCGCAGCCGTTTACTTCCTAAGGCGCCAGATCCGGCGCAACCGGTCCCTGCTTTTCCTCATCCTGCTGCTCTGGCTTGGCTGCACGGGGATCCAGCGCTTTGGGGTGCCCTTCCTTTTCAAGCACGTGCTGCAGCGCCACCAGGTAGAACGCATTTACAGTACGATCGGCAAGGACGTGCCCGAGGAATACCTCAAGGAAAGCCAGGTGGAGGAGAATGCCCCGGTCCGGAAGAATACGGCCGACTATAATGTGAAGCAGTCCAAGATCGCCATCGGCAGCGGCCAGATCTTTGGCAAGGGGCTGCTGAAGGGTACCCAGACCCGCTATGATTTTGTGCCGGAGCAGCGTACCGACTTCATATTCTGCACTATCGGGGAAGGGTTCGGCTTTTTGGGAAGCGTGCTCCTACTGGGTATTTACCTGGTCCTGCTATTCCGCATCGTCACCCTGGCCGAGCGGCAGCGCAGCGTTTTCAGCCGCTGTTATGCTTATGGGGTGGCCGCCGTATTTTTCTTCCACATCACCATCAACATTGCCATGGCGGTGGGCCTGGCCCCGGTCATCGGGATCCCGCTTCCCTTTATCAGCTACGGGGGTACCTCCCTGCTGACCTTTACCATCCTGCTGTTTATCCTGATCCGGCTGGACGCCGACCGGCAGATGGTGCTTCGCTGACCGGCTGCAGGATATTCCCGCCAATTGCCTCAACTTTGCGTCATGGAAATCATACCCCTTTCGGAAGGCACCTTCACCATTGACCGGAGCAAGCTGTTCGTACCCTTTGACCTGCAGGCAGATGACCTCCAGCAACGGACTACGGGAAGCCTGCTGGTGGAGATACAGCCGTTCCTGGTGCGTCTGGGGGAGGAGGTGCTCTTGCTGGACACCGGGCTGGGTTTTGAACGGGACGGGCAGCTTCAGCTGCACGGAAACCTGCGTCGCCAGGGCGTGGAGCCCGGGGACGTAACCCGCGTCCTGCTCACCCACCTCCATAAGGACCACGCCGGCGGCGTCAGCCGGGAGGACCGGCTGACCAGCCGGCGGGAGCTTAGTTTTCCCAATGCCACCTATTATATCCAGGAGCGCGAACTCGAATTTGCCCTGGAGCGGGGGTTGCCTTCCTTTATCCCGGCCGAACTGGAGATGCTGCACGAGGCATCCCGGGTCCACTGGCTGCGCCAGGATGCGGGATGGATCGACGGATTCATCCGCTACCAGCTTACCGGAGCCCATGCTCCCTTCCACCAGGTGTTCTGGATTCAAGGGGAGGGACAAACGATTTTTTTCGGAGGGGACGATGCTCCCCAGCTCCAGCAGATGAAGCACCGGTTTGTCGCCAAGTATGATTTTGACGGGAAAAAAGCTGCCCAATTACGGCAGCAGTGGTGGCAGCAGGGAGAGGAAGAACAATGGACCTTTCTGTTCTATCATGATGTCCGCAACCCGCTCTGGTCCTTTCGCCAAACAGGTCCGGCGGCGGAAAAATAAAAGGCCCGCTCTGGAAAGAGCCGGCCGTTGCTAACCTATGAAAAACACCAAGTTCAAAGATATACTAAAATTCCATTAGGAAACACAAATCTTTATTCAATTAGCGCACGAAACCGGCGCGGCCGCAATCCCTGGTCCTGGAGGCGTTCCTGCCGGAGCCGGCGGACTTCCTGGATAAACCGTTCCTGATGGTCAAACACTTCGGCGCTGCGCTTCTCCCCAATAATCGTTTTAAACTCATCCCGGTAGCGCAATCGTAAATCTACGATTCGCTGCTGTCGGGTCAGCAAAGGTTCCCCCCTGCTCTCCTGGAGGGTCTGGCGCCATTCCCGGAAATACCGGAGGAAAACGGGACTGAATTTTTCCGCTTCGGCCGGTGTAAGGTTCAGCCGCCGCTGGATATATTCATTCATTTTATCCCGGATCTTTTCATTCCCTTCGTTCTCATCCTGCTGGGCAAACAGGCCGGCCCCCGTCCATAAAAACAAACATACGATGAGCAATAATCTTTTCATGTCCTGAATTATCCACATTAATTTAATATGAGATCATCGTTATCAGCATTGTTTTCATCCGAAGAGGTTTCCTTCAGAAATCGCTGGATATCCTTGTCGGAGACATCCTTCATCAGTTCCCGGATATCGTCGTCTTTGCCGGCGGCGGCAAGGCTTGCCGGTTGGGTCGCTTCTTCATCGGCCAGCTGGATGAAGGTATTGATGTCTGAGGTACTGACCTTTTTCATACTCTTCTCAACCCAGGCGGTCGGGTTGCCGGCATCCTGGCGGGACCTTCCGGTCAGCAGCAGCAAACCGGTCAGGGCGACCAGTCCGATTACCGCAGCGGCCACGGCATACCGCATCCAGCTGCGGCGTTTCAGGGAAACCACCCGGGCGGGTTGTACGGCCGCTTCCAGGCGGAGGCCCTGGCCGAGCTGGTCAAAATAACCGGCCGGGACCGAATAAGGAAGTTCCCGGCTGAGACGTCCCAGGAGCGGAGACAGGGCCGAGGTTTCCTCGCGGCTGCCGGCCTGGTGGTCCTCCAGGGTCCGGATGCGTGTCAGGACCTCGAGGGGGAGCCGGGTAAAGTACCCGTCCGGGACGGGGGCGGGAAATTGGCGGGATAGCTGGCTCAGCAGGGGTCCCGGCCCGTCCGGTTCAGCCAGGCCCGATTCAAAGCGGATACGGTCCAGCAGGAGGCGGGGAAACTGCTCAAAATAGCCCTCGGGCACCCGGAAAGGTACCGGTGCCGGCGGGCGGGGAAGGGCCTCGCTGCCTAAATCATTGAGTTCTTGTATGGTATCTTTTTCTGCCATGGGACCATATTTGAGACGGTGTCCGGGGCTGAAAGTTTAATGATTTTTAAGGTACTCTTCGATTTTCTTCACCGCGTGATGGTAGCTGGCCTTCAGGGCGCCCTCGCTGGTCTCCAGTACCTGGCTCATCTGCTCATAGGGCATTTCGTCATAGTACCGCAGCTGGAATACAATTCTTTGTTTTTCAGGAAGTTGCTGGATGGCCAGTTGCAGTTTCCACTCGACCTTGCTGGCGTCAAAATACCGGTCCGCCCGGACCTTGTTGGCCAGCCCGGATTCCACTTCGTCCAGGCTGACCGCGCTGCGCCTTTTCTGCTGCTCCAGGAAGGTCAGGCACTCGTTGGTGGCGATCCGGTACAGCCAGGTATACAGCTGGCTGTCCTCCCGGAAATTATCCAGGCCATTCCAGACCCGGATAAATACGTTCTGCAGCACATCATTGGCGTCCTCATGCTCGATCACCATGCGGCGGACATGCCAGTATAGCTTTTCCTGATACTTGGTGAGCAGGCTGGTGAAGGCCCGTTCCCTGGTCTCCGGGTTTCGGAACTGGATCAGTAATTCACTGTCGCTCGCTGCGGGTAATGTCATATGATGGATTTTGAAAACGCGGCCGCAGCCGGATTTTCAGGCTAAAAATAGAAAAGCAGGTTCAATTTTCTAACTGAACCTGCCTGAATTTACCAAGAAGTTGTCAGCTGTTCTGCTTCCGGGCAATGGCCCGTTCAGCCGCCGCCACGATATCGGGAATGTCCAGTCCGTACTTGGTAAGTAACTCCTTAGGGGTGCCGCTTTCCCCGAAGGTATCCCGGGTGCCGACGTATTCAATGGGGGTCGGCAGGTGGCGCGCGGCCACCTGGGCTACGGCGTCTCCCATGCCTCCGATCACGTTATGTTCCTCGGCGGTCACCGCGCACCGCGTCTTGCGCAGGGAGGCGATGATGGCCGTTTCATCCAGGGGCTTGATGGTATGCAGGTTCACCACCTCGGCACTGATGCCCTTTTCAGCGAGGATGACGCCCGCCTGGATCGCGTGCCAGACCAGGTGGCCGCAGGCGAAAATGGAGACGTCCGAGCCTTCGGAAAAGAACTGAGCCTTGCCTAGCACGAAGTCTTCAGGTTTGGTAAAAATGGGCCATACCGGCCGGCCAAAGCGCAGGTATACGGGACCCTGGTAGTCCGCAATGGCCATGGTCGCTGCCTTGGTCTGGTTGTAATCGCAGGGCACGATCACCGTCATGCCGGGGAGTAATTTCATCAGGCCGATATCCTCCAGGATCTGGTGGGTGGCCCCGTCTTCGCCGAGGGTCAGCCCGGCATGGGAAGCGCAAATCTTCACATTCTTGCCGCTGTAGGCAACGCTCTGGCGGATCTGGTCGTACACCCGGCCGGTTGAAAAGTTGGCGAAAGTCGTCGTATAGGGTATTTTTCCCCCGATGGTCATGCCGGCGGCAATACCGATCATATTGGCCTCGGCAATCCCGCACTGGATGAACCGCTCGGGAAATTCCTTGATGAACTGGTTGAGTTTCAGGGAACCGGCAAGGTCCGCGGTGAGCGCCACTACCTGCGGGTTTTTCCGGGCCACTTCGACGATCCCGTCTCCGAACCCGCTGCGCGTGTCCTTGTTCCCGGTAGGTTGAATGTCTTTTAGCATGGGGAAACTTTAGTGCCGCAAAAATAGGTTTTATTATAACTCATTGGAAAGCAAATAGTTATTTTACTCCATCTTGTCTTAGGTACCAAGGAAATGCAATACTCTAGCGAAAATGCTTTTTTCTTCCCGGTTACCGGCCTTATTGCCTCCGCAAATTTAGGGGTAACCTGTGATTAGTTTCCGGAAATCATGTATTTGTTCTGTTTGAATTACCGCTGGTGATCGGGAAGCAATGCATTCAATTCTTTTTTCCTTTTCGGACCCAGCCAGCTTCAGTAATACATTTTCCCCGTGTAAGAATCGACCCGGTCAGATATGGGTGTTACCCGATTGGGGTTGACTTCAAAAATAGCTTACGAGGGAAAGTTCGGAGGGGTTATATTCGGGAGTACCCCAACATGATCGACCATGCAAGGTTTAATTGCCAACGAAGGCGATATCGGGTCAAATGGAAGGAGTACAACAGTTTGTTGCCAAGCAGCTCGAGGGGATTTGTAATAATGGGATCATTGATCCCGTCCCGTTTCTAGTGATAAAAATGGCTCGAAAGAAAACCTTTAAGGACTTTAAAAGTCCTTGGAAACTGCTCCGGTTAAGGGCCATAGCGCTATCAGCAAAAGTTGGTACATTAGCTGTACGTTGTAGGTGGTAATTCATGAAAAAGGAGTAGTTCAACCTAGTGGCATCATAAAAGCAAACGTGCACGACATCAGCTATCAGAAAAGTATTGATTACCTGCCTGCGCAAAAGCAGCTAGTGGGAGATCGGGCCTGCATCTCAACAACGGTACAAGCTGATTTGTTTGATCACTACGAAGTAAAGCTGAAGGTTCAATTCGGTGCCAACCAGCACAACAATCGAAGGTCCCCTGGAATATTAAAATCGATCCGGCAGACGGTAGAGACGCTCTTTACGCAGCTTTGCGACCCGTTAAATCTTTGCAGGAATTATACGAAACGTTTTAGTAGATTGGCAACGCCTCTGGCTTCGAAGCTGTCGAAAGTGTCAATACTCCAATGGGAGTAATTATCAAATGGTAGCAAGATTCCATAACAAAACATGCGCTTCAGTTTTAATAGCACAACACGGTTATAACTAAACAAGATTAGAGGGGCAGTTTTTTAATGAAAAGCAGATTTTGGAAATATTCATTAGCCATTAGTATTGTATCAATAAGTTATTTACTCTCCCCAGCAAATTTCGTTGACAAAGGACCCAATCAAAGCTGCCCTATCAAATTTGTTCATATTACTAAGTACGCTGGATTTCCGATGACTTGCGATGCGTTTGAACTGGTTGGTGGTTCTATAAAGCCAAGTTATTTATTCAGCAAAAATTACCATCGCCAATCTCGCCCCCTTTACATACTATCCGGTTCGCTATTTGGGTACTCAATTTATTTTTTGTCATATCCTGTTCATGATTTAATAAGAGAAAAAGCCGCGCCACAATTCCGAAATTTAGTTATACCACAAAGAGTCCCATTGTACGTATCTCATTTTGCGGGATTGGTGCTGATTAATTTTATAATACTCTTAATTAGCCTATGGCTGTTCGAATCAATCATTGAAAAATATTCCGGCACTCGGAAGAATGGAAAAATATTGCAATTTTTCCTTCTAGTTTCACTTCTTGCCAATAACGTAACAAAGCAATTTTTTTGGGTTCCTCATTTTCAAATGTTTAATACGTTGATGCCTTTGCTCGCTATATGGTTTTTTACAATAAATTCTGACGGGCTACAATCTAAAAAGCGAATTTTCTTACAGGGGTGTACTACTGGAATACTACAGCTTTTTTACGGAAGCTTCATTCTCTTGCTCCCTGTCTTAGTCTTATCACTCTATAAGTATCAACTTAAAAGAGAATTTATTAAAAGAATTGTTGTAATTCTAACGGGTTTTGCAATACCCATTGCATTGTGGTTTTTTATTATTGGTATTAATCATATCCTTCCCTATTCAGACGAAATGGAACGATTCAGGGAGTTTATATGGATAGAGGATGTTTTAATGGACACCAACAATAGCTTTTTGAAGGAATTATTTGAAAATTTAAGGACTTATGCAGGAACATCAGCTACATTTATATTTCCGTTAGCATTTTTTACAATTACATATTGGATCGCAAGGACCAGAAGATCACCAACTCAAAACACTCCAATTTTTTCGAAGGAAATGAAATTTATTTTTGGTTCAACATTTGTCTTAACCGTATTGTTTTTTGGACTTATGGGATACTATGCTGACCGATTAACCTATTCAAGCACGGTAATACTCCTCTGTTGTGCCGGAATATTTGCAAATAAGGTAAAACTAAGCAATGGTTGGACCACTGTGTTATCCGCTTTTATCATTTGCTGGCACTTATTTTTGATCTTTTTTGAAATGCCGCATTTTAGTGACAGATTTTACCGCTAAACTCTTATTTCATCACGAAAATGGATGTTTAAAGCAACTGATAAGTGCAATTTTTGGAAACAAATGGTAAAATGCTTTTAAGGGCGGTTTACCTTTAAACCAAGTAGTGCAATCTTTGAATTGATTATGTCTAAAAACTACACTAACTCAGTTTGGAACAAAGTTGCCAGATTGAAGCCTTCCTGAGGGAAGAATTGAAACAAAGGTGGATAGCCGCGGAACTTGGGGGTACATCTCAGCATGGTGAGTCGTGAAATCCGGCGTAATGCCCCTGCCCGAGGTCCTGGAACCAGAAATTATGTGGCGGGCCGGGCTCAGCATAAAACGGATAACCTTCACGCTCAAAAGACGAAACGGATTTTGTTTAACGAAGAGATAAAAAAGCAACGTGCCAGCCAGTTGACCCAACAGGGATCGAGTCCTGGATTCATCAGCCAGGTGGGCAGGCGGACCGGTAGCGGCCCAGTCAGCCATGAAAGCGTCTATAATTGGCTGTGTTCAACTGTAAGTGAAAAACTGACTTTCAATCGTGAAAATACTTCATTTGGTGGGCGGCAGTCAAATTTTTAGACTGGGCGATTGTTGAGTTCTTTTTCAATTCTTTCGGTTTCAATATATATCTTTAAATAAAATGACTAAATGGTGAAACCGACTGATGAAATAGGCTACAAATCACTACAGGTAATTGCAAAAGCTGATAAGTTCAATAAGTGGATGTTTGAAACTATCGCTCCTTATGCAATCGGAAATATTCTGGAAATTGGAAGTGGAATTGGAAATTTATCTAGATATTTTCTTGAAAATAACTACCAAATCACGTTGTCTGACATTGATCCCGGTTACGTACGAATTCTTCAACAGCAATTTGGAAATTTTTCAAACCTTCACGGTATCTTGCAGATTGACCTGCAACATAAAGACTTCCAACAGGAATATGCATCCCTAAAAGAAGGCTTCAATACCATTTTTTATTTAAATGTGCTGGAGCATTTACAGGATGAAAATAGGGCTATCAAAAACAGTCTTTTTCTGCTCAAGGATGGTGGTACATTAATAATTCTAGTGCCAGCATATGCCATTTTATACTCTCAAATGGACAAGGCTCTACAACATTACAAAAGATACACCAAGCAGTCACTCAATAAGCTCCTATCTGGTAATGGCACTACTATTAAACAAAGCTTCTACTTTAATGCAATTGGAATTGTAGCCTGGCTATATGGCAAGCTGTTACGATTAGAAACAGTTCCCAATAAGGAAATGAGATTTTATAACAAACTTGTCCCAGTCTCTCGGTTTTTAGATAGATTGCTTATGAAGAAAATAGGTCTTTCAGTCATATCAATTGCCCAAAAATGAATTGGGTAATTAACCCTAGTTGCACAACACTTCAATATGGTGATTCTCTATTTACCCCACATTCTATTGAGAATATTGGTTACCATGATTTTATGAAAATAATTGACAGTGTAAGCTCCCCTGAAATCCGACCACAAGGATCAGAGTAAGCAAGGGGTTGTAAGCTCCCCCTAAATTGGCTCATTTGAAAGTTACTAAAAATGTAACTTTAAATGCAGCAATATGAAAAGATCAAAATTTACCGAGACGCAAATCGTTAAGGCTCTCAAAGAGCATGAAGCCGGTCGTAAAGCCGAAGATATCTGCAGGGAACTGGGCATTTCCACCGTGGCATTTTACAAATGGCGGCAGCGCTATGGGGGCCTGGAAGTCACTGAACTTAAACGCCTTAAGGAGCTGGAGGAGGAAAACTCCCGGCTCAAAAAG
>DASZRL010000035.1:0-44711 GCA_035549175.1 Chitinophagaceae bacterium
GGAAGGGGGGAGCTACCTTGTTTTTCACGACCTTGACCTTAACGCGGTTGCCGACGGCTTCCTCGCCGTCCTTGATCTGGCTCATCCGGCGGATATCCAGCCGCACGGAAGCATAGAATTTCAGGGCGTTCCCCCCGGTCGTGGTCTCGGGGTTGCCGAACATCACGCCGATCTTCTCGCGGAGCTGGTTGATGAATATGCAGATCGTATTGGTCTTGCTGATCGTGGCAGTGAGTTTGCGCAGGGCCTGGCTCATCAGGCGGGCCTGGAGGCCCATCTTGCTGTCGCCCATTTCCCCCTCCAGTTCTCCCTTCGGCACCAGGGCGGCCACGGAGTCGATAACCACCACGTCCAGGGCGCCGGAGAGGATCAGCCGGTCGGCGATTTCCAGGGCCTGCTCCCCGTAGTCGGGCTGGGAAATCAGCAGGTTATCCACGTCTACCCCCAGTTTCTGGGCATAGTTGCTGTCAAAGGCATGCTCCGCGTCGATGATGGCGCACATACCGCCCTTTTTCTGGGCCTCGGCGATCACATGGGTGGCGACCGTGGTCTTACCGGAGGATTCCGGCCCGTAGATCTCGATCACGCGGCCGCGGGGAAGTCCCCCGATGCCCAGCGCCGTATCCAGCCCGATGGAACCGGTCGACACGACTTCCTGCAGGTTTTCCGCCCGCTCGTTCATCATCATCACGCTTCCCTTGCCAAAATCCTTTTCGATTTTGTCCATCGTCAGCTTGAGCGCCTTGAGTTTTTCACTGTTGTTTGACATGTCCGTGTTTTTTTCTGCTTTTGCCATAATTCAAAGGTAGGGGATCGGTTCGACCGACCTGAAAAAGTAATTAACACTCAAAGCTAACAGATTTAGCAAATAATAGCTAATAAAATTGGATAAATATTTTCGGGTCTGCCCGGGACCGGGTGGCCGGAAGCGGAAGGGTGAAGGGATGGGGAAGCGGAATGGGCAAAAAAAAGGCTGGATAGAAATCCGGCCCGGTAGTGTTCCAATATTCTATGAAAAACCTGCTGCAATGTTAGCGGGATTCCCCGGGCCTGTCAATACCATTTTGGTGGTATATCCGGGTATCGGGCCCCTTCCCGGATCCTCCATTCCTACCATCAGGTGGGTTTTGCTCCCCCGTCCGGGGGAGGTCTACCGGGATTCTCCCCGGCAGCCCCCCGTATTTCTACCGGCACCCTAGCCTTTTTCGGATATACCGCTAACTTTACCGCTGCATGTCCCGCTTCAACTGGAACGATAGCCGCAACCTGCTGTCCAAGCTGACCCTTCGCCGCGCCTGGAACTTTGCCAAAGTCCTGGCCAGTTACCATGTCAGCCGCTGGACCCGCCGGCCGGTGCAGTGGGGCAGCCCGGTCTCCATTTCCTTTGAACCGACCACCTCCTGCAACCTGCGCTGCCCGGAATGCCCGAGCGGCCTGCGGGCCTTTACCCGGCCGACGGGCATGCTTCAGCCGGATTTTTTTTCCCGTACCATTGACCAGCTGGCCCCCGACCTGCTTTACCTGGTCTTTTATTTCCAGGGAGAACCCTACCTGAACCCCGCTTTCCTGGACATGGTCCGGTATGCTTCAGGCAAAGGGATTTACACGGCCACCTCCACCAATGCCCATTACCTGGACGACGAGAATGCCCGGCGCACGGTGGAAAGCGGGCTGGACCGGCTGATCATTTCCATCGATGGCACCACCCAGGAGGTATACCGCCAGTACCGCATCGGGGGGAACCTGGACAAGGTGATCCGGGGAGCCGAGAACATCGTAAGGTGGAAAAAGCAGCTTGGAAGCAGGAGACCGTTTGTAGTATTCCAGTTCCTGGTTGTCCGGCCCAACGAGCACCAGGTAGAGGAGGTCCGGGCCCTCGGCCGCCGTATCGGGGTCGACGATGTCTGGCTGAAGACCGCCCAGGTATATGATTACCAGCATGATCCGAACGGGCTGATCCCCGTCAATGAAAAATACAGCCGCTACCGGCGCCTGCCCGGCGGGGGGTTTGCCTTCAAGGGACGACTCAGTAATCATTGCTGGCGCCTCTGGCACGACCCGGTGATCACCTGGGACGGCCTGGTCGCCCCCTGCTGCTTTGACAAGGATGCCCGCCATACCCTGGGGGACCTGAAAACCAGTTCCTTCCGGGAGATCTGGCGAAGCAGCCGCTATGCCGGTTTCCGGACCAGCATCCTGAAGGGACGCAGCCAGATCGATATCTGCTCCAACTGCTCGGAAGGCACCAAGGTCTGGAGCGACCATTAAAACACACACCATAACTGCTATACTATGCCGATTTCCTCTACCTTGTCCACCCGCCTGCAGTACCAGCACAAGTCCCTGGTGGACATTATCGACGGGCTGACCGACGAACAGGTCCGCCGCCCGGTCAACCTGGGCAAATGGTCCATCTTTGAAAACATGGTTCACCTGCAGACCTACCAGCACGTCTTCATAGCCAGGGTCCGCCAGATCCTGTCGGGCGACCACCCCCATTTTGAGCGGTATTCGGCTGAAGGGGATCCTTATTTCCAGGAGAACTGCGCCAAATCCACCCGGGAGATCATGCAGGATTTGCTGGGAGTCCGCAAAGAAATGGCTTCCGAGATCATTCGCTTCAAGGACGAAGATTTCCATAAAAAAGGCCAGCATCCCGTTTACGGGGACCTGGATCTGCAGCAATGGCTCCACTTCTTCCTGCTCCATGAGGCGCACCACCTGTTCACGATTTTCAAGCTTGCGTCTGAACTCCGCGCCCGGGGCTGACCGGGGGTGGACCGATTGGGCGGCGATTCGTACATTTGCAGGATTTCCGTTCTCGGAACCGCCACCATATGGGGATCGACAAGGACATACACCAGTACAACTTCCGCAATGACCGGCAACGGGCTTCCGTCAACCTGCTGTTCACCTATGGCTGGATGATGGAACAGATCAAGCAGTTCCTGGCGCCCTATGACCTGACCCCGCAGCAGTTCAACATCCTGCGCATCCTGCGGGGCAGCTACCCCCATCCGCTCTCGACCCTCCAGATCCGGGAACGCATGCTCGACAAGATGAGTGACACCAGCCGCATCGTCGACCGCCTGGTGTCCAAAGGTTTTGTTAAAAAAGGCACCTGCAAAAAAGATCGCCGGCTCGTTGATGTGCTCATCAGCGAGAAGGGAAGACGGCTCCTGGAGCAGCTGGACGCCCACCAGGAGCAACTCGACAGTATTGTCGGGAATCTTTCCCAAAAGGAAGCGGCCGCGCTGAGCGACCTGCTCGACAAGATCCGTAGCTCCGAATGACCTAATTTTGTCCTGTACCTTCTGATGCCAGGATCATGATGACAAGAACCCGCCTTTTTGCCGGCCTGCTGGCCCTTTCCCTGTTTAGCGTTGGCCGCCTTTCCGCCCAGGATGACCCGGAGTTCCGCGGCGTCTGGATCGCCACGGTCGACAACATCGACTGGCCCCGCAAGGGCATGATGGATGTAGACAGCCAGAAGGCGGAGTTCATCCGCCAGCTTGACCTGCATAAGCGCAACGGCATGAATGCCGTTATTGTGCAGGTCCGCCCCTCCGCGGATGCGTTTTACCCTTCCCGCTACGAACCCTGGAGTCAGTGGTTAACGGGTGCCCAGGGCAAGGCCCCTTCGCCTTATTATGATCCCCTGCAGTTCATGATCCAGGAGGCGCACAAGCGGGGTATGGCTTTCCATGCCTGGCTCAACCCCTACCGGGCCGATTTCCGGATCGGGGCTACCTCCATTGCTCCGGACCACATCACCCGCCGGCACCCGGAATGGTTCCTGACCTATGGCACCACCAAGTATTTTGATCCTTCCAACCCGGATGCGCAGCAGTTTGTGGTCAATGTGGTGCGCGACATCGTGCACCGCTATGACGTGGACGCCATCCATATGGACGATTATTTCTATCCCTACCGGATCGCCGGCAAGGAATTCCCCGATGACGCATCCTACCGCCGATCCGGGACCACCCTGAGCAAGGACGACTGGCGCCGCAGCAACGTGGACTCCATCATCCGCAAACTCAGTGTGGCCATCAAGGAGGAAAAGCCCTGGGTCGAGTTCGGTATTTCTCCCTTCAGCGTATGGCGCAACAAGAGCCAGGACCCGGATGGCAGCGACAGCAAGGCCTACCAGACCAACTACGATGACCTCTACGCCGATGTCCTGCTCTGGCTGCGCAAGGGCTGGATCGATTACGTCGCGCCCCAGCTATACCTGGAGATCGGCAACGACAAGATCGACTACCGCAAAATGCTGGACTGGTGGAGCAGGCATACTTATGGCCGCCATCTCTATATCGGGATGGCCATGTACCGCGCCGGCACCAGCCCGGCCTGGCGGAATCCCCGGGAACTGCCCGACGAGATCAAACTGCTTCGCCAGTATCCCACCGTGCAGGGCAGTATCTATTTCAGCAGCACCTCCTTTGACCGGAACCCCAACGGCTGGAATGACAGCCTCCAGAACAACTATTACAGGAACCCGGCAACCCTTCCCCGGATGGACTGGCTGCCCGCCAAACCGCAGAAATAGCAAAACCCGGCCGCGGCCCCTGCATTTTTTTTACCTTTGCGGAGGCTGCCTGCCAGCCGATTTGTTCAACCCAAAAACACTGTATATGCCAGGATTTGAACTGTGGGGCGACGAAGAGCGCGACGAAGTGAATGACGTACTGGAAACCGGTATCCTGATGCGCTATGGCTTTGACGGACCCCGCAAGGGAATCTGGAAGGCCCGGGAACTGGAACAGGCCATCTGCCAGACCTTTGGCTGCGGCTTTGCCCAGCTTACCTCCAGCGGGACCACCGCCCTCAGCACGGCCATGGCTGCGCTGGGTATCGGGGCGGGTGATGAAGTGATCATGCCGTCCTTCACGTTCGTGGCCAGCTTTGAGGCCGTCCTGAGCATGGGGGCTGTGCCGGTCCTGGTCGATGTGGACGATACGCTGACCCTCAGCCCGGCGGCGGTTCGGGCGGCCATTACGCCCCGCACCCGGTGCGTGATGCCGGTGCATATGTGCGGCAGCATGGCGGACCTGGAGAGCCTGCAGGCCATTTGCCGGGAGCATAACCTGCAGCTGCTGGAAGACGCCTGCCAGAGCATCGGGGCCAGTTACCGGGGTCGCATGCTGGGGACCATCGGCGATGCCGGCACCTTCTCCTTTGACTTTGTGAAGACCATTACCTGCGGGGAAGGCGGTGTGGTGATGACCAACAGCCAGGACCTGTACCAGAAATGTGACCACTATACCGACCACGGCCATGACCACCAGGGGGTGGACCGCGGGGCGGACCTTCACCCCTTCGTGGGCTATAATTACCGCATCTCTGAGCTGCATGCCGCCGTGGGCCTCGCCCAGATCCGCAAACTCAGCCAGTTCCTGGAGATCCAGCGCCGTAACCACGGTCTGCTGAAGAGCCTGCTGGCCCAGGTGCCGGAAATCACCTTCCGCCGGGTCCCGGACGCCGCCGGGGACAGCTGCAGTTTCCTGAGCTGGTTCCTGCCGACCGAAGCACTGACCCGCGCCGTGATCAGCGAACTGAAGGCCCGCTCCATCCTGGGCGGCAACTTCTACTGGTACGATAATAACTGGCATTATATCCGCCGCTGGGATCATCTCAAGCAGGCAAAAACGCTTTACCGGCTGAACGATGCCCAGCAGGCTGCACTCCAACAGATTGCTTCCCAGGATTTTTCGGCCAGCGATACGGTCCTGAGCCGGTGTATTTCCACAGCCATCAGCCTGCTCTGGTCGGAGGAAGATATCCGCAGCAAGGCCGCAGCCATCACCGAGGTGGTGCGCAAGGTGCTGAGCCAGCAGGCGGCTGTAGCCTGAGCGCGCAGCGTTTAGGAATGTTTCAGAGCTATTTCATTTTGATTAATCTGAAAACGGCAGACCTCATGTAATTACCTCCTTGACTTACGGTGGGAAGCAGCAGGCATACTGCAAGCTGCCAATCCCCATCTTTGTTTACTACGGGGCTAGACCGAACGCGGTATTTTAGCTATTTTTGAGGCAATAGTATTCCCAGAGTTTTACTGAAAATCGCAATTTTTTTAGCAGCATTTAATTAGGCAATCTATAATTAGTTTTTTTTACTAATCTTCTATTTAGAAGCCTTTCTTTTTGACGCACTTGATTGTCTGACACAAAGCGAATTGTTTTTTTTGGAGGGATTAATGAGTTGCCAAGTAGTAGATTTCAGAGGACCTTAGCGCTCGTTTGTAGATTCTAACGTCATCTACCTTTCCAATGAAAGCCTCTTGCGGCAATTGAATACCATTTCCAATACTCAAAAAATTTCCAATTGCTTGCCCTTGACTTGGAATTTGCGCTGATGAAGTGGCAATTAAGGCCCCATTTAAATAAAGGCTATTTTTATTTTTTGAATTCACAACAGCCAGATGCATCCAAACACCGAACTGCGCAACGGAGCTAACGGCTCCATAGGTAATACCGGTTCCGATCCCAGAGGATTCATAAAAAGTAACTTGCAAAGGATTAAAATTGTCAAACTGAAAGTCCAGATAGCCATTGTCTCCTTCCATAAATGTTGGATATTCGCTATTAGCGTTCTGATCGAGTTCAACCCATAATGAAATGGAAAAATCGGATTGTAAGAATATATTACTTATGGGGGAAATGATGGACGAATTGTTGAAGTAAAAAGCACTGTTTGAATTGCCAAACCTGTCATTAGTCGAAACTGCACCATTGTTAATGCCATCATAACCATTACCGCTGTAATCAACTGCATTGCCGTTGAATGGGTACCATGCAAGAAGACCCTTCTTGAAACTTCCAGGGAGCTTATCTGGTACGCCTTTTTGGTCGGTAGGCATACCGGAATTAATTCTATCTTCATTTCCTGCTGAAAGGGACCGTTCAGTGCCGGATGTATTTTGGGGATAATTACTGACTGATTCAACAGATTTCTGGCAGGATACCAAGGAAACGCACCATAAAAGAAATGGCGACAGGAAGAGTGAGTTTTTTTTCATATTCATAAAATTGTGATGACTTAATTAATACAGGAAAATCAAAGCCTGATTCACCGTATGGATAAAATAGAAATCTCTGATTGATTCAAAATGCGTTTGTAGAGCCGGAAGTCGTCAATTTTTCCTGCCAGAAATGATGTATTACCCCCGCTTACAGAATTTCCGGCACCAATCTGGTTAACTGCATTGGAATTTCCTCCCGGAACCTCACCAAAATCTACATAGCCAGCCATTGTATTGGAAAGGAGGCCTCCTCCCTGATTCAGCGTATTTTGAATGGTTGTTACCGGTTGACCATTTAGATAAAATTGACAGCTGTTGTGGCTGTATTCCATGATCAAATTATACCATATTCCGGGTGATATTAAATGAGCATTTGTTACCGCGTTCTGATATAGATAGGCAGGCAAACTAGTGTGAAACTGGACAGAACCATCGCTCAATACAGAAAGAGAAACTCCCTGCCAGAAACCGTCTTTATCCCACAGTATGAAACTTCCACCCTGAGCAGGCAGATATTCTATCTGAAAGGTTATGGATAAAGTAAACTGCATTAGCGTATCTCCTTGATTGAAAGGGGAGGGAAGCCCGATATAGTCAGAGCTTCCGTTGAAGGAATATGCTGTTGCAGGTATATTATTACGGCCGGACGTGGGAATGGCCCCGACAACCGTTCCATTGTCATTAAAGCCACTGCTATCCAAGGCGTTTCCGGTGAAGGGATACCAGGCTAGTAATCCGATGTTTAATGAACTAGCAGAATTATTGGTTAACTGACTAAGAATACCGGCCAATAAATCCTCCAACGATGTGTATTCCTGCGCCAATATCGTGAGTTGATTTTCTATTTCCTGGATATTGCTGCTGGCGGCTGTCATATTTGTCTCAATAATTCCCAACTGGAGGGATATGAAATTCAACTGGGCTTTTATTGAATCGACAGAAATCTGCGTATTCTGTTGTAAAACTATATTTTGGTGGGTGATCTGAAGAAGTGAATCTGTAGAATGTTGCAGTATGGAGATTCTGGTACTCAGATCGAGGATAGCGCTTTCAGAAATGTCGACATCTTTTTGGCAGGACATGAATATTGTGCCCGTTGATAAGGCCAAAATAGTCACCCAAGCTAAACCCAGTTTTTTCATGGCAAGTAAATAACTTGTTAATATTAATATATTAGGGAATGGATTTAAAAGGATAGGTGTAATGGTTAATGGCCTTATCGGGTCTGTATCTGGCCGAATGGGCCCAGCAGAAACTTCGTCTAAAATATCGCTGGCAATTGCCCAAATTCGGTTCTGCGGAATCTATTTGGTTACTTTTTCGGGTAACTATATTTTTATTAAAATAAGGTTGATAATTATCTGTTTATATATTAAGTAATAACCTATTCTGGTAGCCTAGCTGTCCGATTTTTCTGGACAAATCCAAAATTTCAATAAAATTGTCAAAGGCTATGACTCGGACAATTTTTCTCCTTGTTCTATTTCTTACAATCGGGTCTTCTTATGCGCAGCCTCTGCATAAGCCAGTTTCGGCTATTATTCATTGCTTATTATCCAAGGATCGCAGTATTCCGGTCATTTCCCATCTTCATTTTGACCACTTTATTCCGGCCTCCCTCCTTTCAAGGGGCTTGGAAGACCAACCGCAATATCTTCTCAGAGGCCGTTCTGGTCTTTATGCAGGAGTTAACGGAACAGGAATTCTGTTCAGGGTTTCGGACAGCGCGGGATCTCTCGTTTTTGATCGGGAGGACTCAACTGTTTATCAGGGACACGACTTTTATGCAGCGAATTTTGCATTGAACGACACCCTTTTTTCTTTTGGGGGATACGGATTCTGGAGATCAAATGGTTTATTGAGGTACTTCGACTGGGGAGCTAGGGAATGGGACCTGTTACCTACTGACAAGGAAATTCCCTTCTATAAAGGAACGTTTTGGTTGGATCCTCAAGCCAGAGAGTTGTACATTATTGGAAGTCAATTCATTAATGATGGTATTTCCACAACTCAGAGTGACCTACCCAATGAAACGGCCGTTGTTCGAAAGCTAAATCTACCTGCTGGAAGGTGGAGTGAATTGGGAAAGATCAACCTGCCCAAGGATGACTTCATCTTCCTGAATAGCCCTTGGGGCTGCTTGATAATCAATTTTAAAACCTATTCGATCGGTTTACTTGACTTTACAGACAACCAGGCACTTCATTTGCAGAAAAGGCCTTACGAGAGATTAGCACAGGTCATTAAAAGCTACGGTGCGGGACCTGATGTATATTTTTTCTCTGATTCAACCCTATATTTCGGTAATACCAAGGGGAATGCGGTAGACAGTATCCAAATATCGAAAAATGATTTTCATTATGACAAGCCGTTGATGAATAAAGGAGAGGGCCGGAGTCCTGTAGATCTATTTGGCTGGCTCTTAATTATTCTTGCCTTCCTAGCTGCGATGGGTCTCCTGCTTAAAAAACGAAAAACCAAAAAGAATCTGGTGTATGACGATGGTTCTTCTAGGAATTCTGCAGAGACTGACACTCATACATTGCGGTCAATCAAATTCACGGGTCAGCGAGTTTCCCAGAGCGAATCTGTGTATAATGAATTCGAGAAGCAATTAATAAGGTATCTCCTAAAAAAGGGGAAAGATGAGATTCCCGTTACGGTTGAGGAATTTAATCGGCAATTAGGCCTTGCCGGCAAGCATGAATCCATTCAAAAGAAGAATCGGAATGACATTCTGAATACGATTAATCAAAAATGGCAATTGGGTTATGGAGAAAACGGGCCATTGATATTAAGGAAAAGATCTGATTTCGATAAACGAAGCTTTGAGTATTATCTGAATCCAGCCTATTTTGAGTCATGTGAAAAACTGCTGGAATAATCTAAGGCCATGTAGGGATACGTGTTGAGTTGGGTCCCCTTGACCGGCTGATCAACACTTGGGTATCCTTGTTTTTATTAATTAATTTTCATTAATAAGGGATACTGGCTTTTCACCCCAGAATGCCACGCAACAATACGTTTATTAGCATTGCTAAATCCTGGCGCATACCAGCTGGATCTGTAATCCATTTCTGTTCAAATTTCTATTTTCGGGGCGTATCTGAAATACACAATGATATCCAGTTTGGAACGTATATAGGCTTATTTCTAGGTTCACACAGAGGTGCCGTGTCGCTTTACCACTATGATTGGGGATCGAATTCAGTTTCACAGAAATTGTCCAAACCAAGGGTTTGACGACCAGATTTACTGACGCCAGGCAGGAATCTGGTTGATATAACCTGTAGGTAGCTCAATGGTCTGCCACTTCAGAGGAATTTAGCTTGTGGTATCTAATGTAGTCTGGCGCAGGCATCTGAGGCAAACAGAGCGTTGCTCAGTAACTGAGCCAGCAGGCGGCGATAGCCTGAGTGCTCCTTCTGGAACCAGGAACTGAAAATTCATTTTCCAGCTAATCGGGAAGGCCGGGCAGTCTTTCCCTGCATGAACCTCAGGGTACCTGGGGTTTCAGGGCATTGGGCTTTCTCTCCAGGTAGTTGGTATACTCCAGCGATCCCAACCGGAAACGAAGGGGGATGGAGGTGGCCTTCTGGAACTGCCATTCCTGGCGACAGAAAAATCCCGTATGCCGGATATAAAAACCAGGAGCCAGCAGCTGGATATTTCCTGCGGCGGGGGCCTGTAAACGCGTCGTTCTCAACAGCGCCGTACTGTCCGGTCCCGGTTCCTGCTGCTGGGCAAATCCCGCCCCTGTTAACATTAACATAAACACAACAAGAAAAGGGAAAACGCGTTGGCCCATGTTTATTTTCTTTGTTTGTAAATTTACGGCCTGATTTTTGATGTAAGGCAGGATTTTTTTTCCGAAAAGAAGGCCCGCCAAAACCGTGAGGAATACATAATGGCCCTTAGTCAGAGCTTACAGCAGAAACTACTCCAGAAACTCTCCCCCCAGCAAATTCAGCTGATGAAGTTGCTGCAGGTCCCTACGGCCAACCTGGAGGAGCGGATCAAAGAGGAACTGGAGGAAAACCCGGCCCTGGAACTCGAGGAGGTGGGAAAGGACGAATACGACGAGACCAAGGATGAATTTGCCGACAACGGGACAGAGGACGACTACGAGGACGGCGAGGACACCCAGGAGGACTACGATAATATCGACATCAGCGACTACGTCCAGGAAGGCGATGACGATATCGCCGATTACAAGCTGCGGGACGAAAATTACGGCGAGGACGACGAAGAGCGGCGGACCATCCCCTACAAGACGGAAACCAGTTTCTACGATATGCTGGTCAACCAGCTGGGCCTGCTCAAGCTGGATGAAAAGCAGTACCGCATCGCCGAGCAGATCGTGGGCAGCATCGATGAGGACGGCTACCTGCGCCGGGAGACCTCGGCCATCGTCGACGACCTGGCCTTCCGCCAGAACATCAGTGCGACCGAGCAGGAGGTCGAGGCCCTGATCCGCCGCATCCAGCGTTTCGATCCGCCCGGCGTGGCGGCCCGGGACCTCCAGGAATGCCTGCTGCTGCAGCTCCAGCGCCAGAAGGAAGAGGGTAGAGACGTGGACCTGGCCATCGCCTCGATTAAAAATTACTTCGACGAGTTCACCAAGAAGCATTACGAAAAGATCCAGCGCGGCCTGGGTTTGAACGATGACCAGCTGCGCGAGGTCATCCAGCAGATCATCCGGCTGAACCCCAAACCGGGCGGTCACGTCGGGGATATCAACAAGGCCGAGAGCTACGTGGTGCCCGATTTCTTCATCTTCAATACCAATGGCAAGCTGGAACTGACCCTGAACTCCCGGAACGCTCCCGAACTGCGCATCAGCGAGGGCTACCGGGAAATGCTCAAGGAATACGACCGCAGCGCCAAGAAGGACAAGCGCAAAAAGGAAGCCGTCCTGTTCATCAAGCAGAAGATCGATGCCGCCAAATGGTTCATTGACGCCATCAAGCAGCGCCAGCACACCCTGCTCAGTACCATGAACGCGATCATGGAGCACCAGCATGAGTTCTTCCTCACCGGGGACGAGACCACCCTCAAGCCCATGATCCTGAAAGATATTGCTGAGAAGACCGGGCTGGATATTTCCACGGTGAGCCGCGTGGCCAACAGCAAGTTCGTGCAGACCGAATTCGGCACCTACCGCCTGAAATTCTTCTTCAGCGAGTCCCTCAGCACCGAGAGCGGGGAGGAGGTCTCCACGCGGGAAGTCAAGAAGATCCTCAGCGACTTCATCGAATCCGAAAACAAGAAAAAACCCCTTAGCGACGAACGCCTGACCGAGCTATTACAGGAAAAAGGATATAATATTGCACGCCGGACCGTGGCCAAATACCGGGAACAGCTGAACATACCCGTGGCCCGCCTGCGCAAGGAATTATAATCATGCCCACCCGATACGTCGTCGACGAGCATAACCAGTTACTGGAAGCTCCCGTCCGGGAGTTGCCTCCCCAGCCGGCCGGGCTGGTCTGGCCGGCGCGGATTATTTCCGTGCTGTTCCATCCCCTGTTCGTGCCGGTCTATGTGATCGCCTTCCTGGTGTATATCGAACCGTACCTGTACAACGGGTTCAGCCGCTGGGACAAGACCGTCGTGATCCTGCAGGCGGTGGTCATGTACAGTTTTTTCCCCCTGGTCACCGTGCTGCTGCTGAAGGCGGTGCGGTTCATTGATTCGGTATTCCTGCACACCCAGCGCGACCGGGTCATCCCCTATGTGGCCTGCGGCATCTGGTATTTCTGGGCCTGGTACGTGCGGCATAACCTGCCCGACACTCCCAACGAACTTATCTATTTCAGCCTGGGGATCTTCCTGGCCGGCAGCGCCGGGCTGATTGCCAACATTTTCATGAAGGTCAGCATGCACGCCATGGCCATGGGCGTGGCCGCCGCCTTCCTGGTCCTGCTGGCCCTGCACCAGGATATCCGCTTCACCCTGTACGTGTCGGTGGCGATCCTGGCGACCGGCCTGGTCTGCACGGGCCGCCTGATCTGCTCGGACCACAGTCCCCGGGAGATCTATACCGGCCTGGCGATCGGTGTGGTCTCCCTGCTGCTGGGTTACCTGTTCACCTGATTAGCCGACGGACCGTCTTAAAAGAACAAAAGCTCAATCATAGGGTACGATTGAGCTTTTTGTTTTCATCCATCCTTGTACTATGTCCAATCAGCCGTTTAATATTTTGGAGTGTGCCAGGTATTTTTTGGTAGGATGGTAGATGAAAAAGCAGGTGCCGCCCTTGATGGTGTTGATGACGGTTTCGGTTTCCTCGCGCGGTACGGCCGGACAGCCGAAGCTGCGTCCCAGGAACTGGTTGGTTTCCAGGAAATCCTCCCCGACGTAGTCGGATCCGTGCACCACGATATTACGGGCGCCCGCCCGGTCATTGAAGCCGCGGTCCACCCCCTGGATCTTGAGCGCCAGCCCGTGGTCCCCGAAATAGGTATTGCGGGTTACGTAGAAGCCCAGGCTGCTCTCGTGGGAGTTGGGCCGGTTGGAAAAGCGGTTGGCGTATTCCCCGCCGGAGCGCCGTCCGTGGGCCACATAGGTATTGAGAATCAGTTTGTAATTCTTCAGGTCGATCAGGAACATCCGCTTGCGCCGGGAAGAAAGGCTGAAATCGCAGATGGTCAGTACGTCGGGGTTGTCAATATACCCTTTCTGCAGCAGGTGCTGGTATCCCCGGATCGCATATTCCATGGCGGCCCGGGAGAGCCCGTACCGGTCCAGCTGGATGCTGTCATAATAATAGTCAGCCAGCCGGGTCGCGGCCGATTCGATCAGCCCGGTCAGGGCCGTGCCAGGGTCCGGGACGCGCAGGCCCGTAACCACCATGCGGTCCGGGGTCGGCAGGCCGGCGGGATCCGAAGGAATCAGGGTAAAGGAAAACGAGATGCAGGATACCAGGAAAGGGAATACTATTTTTTTCACTGGGTCGGTTTTTCAGGATTTGGAATTCTTGAAACGGTGTCATAGGTGAAAATATTATCCGCACCGGGAATTTACAAGCCGTGCCCGGGGCTTTTTGGGCAGATTCAGGGGAACTACGTCCCGGCCGGGGGTAATTTTCCGAGCTGCACAATAGTCCCTAAGGGTAAACAGCAACTATCCTAAGTAGTTATCCTTAGCATGGCGCAGAACGCGTGGGAAAAGCACCGGGAGCCCTCGTGAAAAGGCTCCCGGTGCTTCTGCGGAGGCTGCCTATTTCGGCTTATACCTGCAGGGTCTTCCAGCGGCCCCGCTTAAACAGGATAAAGGCTGCGATGGCCATGGCCGTCTCGGCCACCGGAATGGCTATGAAGGCACCCCGCGGACCCAGGTTCAGGCCCCGCGTCAGCAGGTAGGCGACCGGGATCTGGAAGAACCAGAAACCCGCCAGGTTGATCAGGGTGGGCGTCCTGGAATCCCCGGCCCCGTTCAGCCCCTGGGACATGACCATGCCGATACCGTAAAAAATATAGCCGCTGCCAATGATCTGCAGGGCCTGCGTGCCCACGTGATGGACCTCGGGGTCATCGGTGAACACCGAGATGATCGGCGAGGCCCCCAGCAGGAACAGCAGCATGACCCCGGCCATGAACAGGGCATTGTACCGTGCCGTCAGTATCACGCTCTGCTCGGCCCGGGCGGGAAGACCGGCTCCCAGGTTCTGGCCTACCAGGGTGGCGGCCGCATTGCTCAGGCCCCAGGCCGGCAGGATGAAAAAGACCACGTTGCGCATGGCTACCTGGTAGCCGGCCGAGGAGGCCGTCCCCCCGGATTCGGCGACCAGCCGTGTCAGCACGATCCAGCTGCCCGAAGCAATGAGGAACTGCAGGGTGGCCGGCCAGGCGATGCCCAGGAGGGATTTCATCACCGCCGGGTCAATGCGGAAATGCTCGCGGCGCAGGCTGATGCGGCTCCGGCCGCCGAACAGGTGAACACACTGGTAGACCACACCCGCGCTGCGGCCCACGGTGGTGGCGATGGCAGCCCCCGGCAGGCCCCAGCCCTGCCAGTTGCCCACCCCGTAAATGCAGAGGGGGCAGAGCACGATGTTGAGCAGGCTGGCGATCCACAGGCTGCGCATGGCCATGGCGGCATGGCCGGCCCCGCGGAAGATCCCGTTGATCAGGAACAGCAGCATGATGGCGGCACTGCCGCCCAGCATGATCCGCGTAAAGGCCGTGCCGTCCCGGACCACCTCGGGCCGGGCCCCCATGGCGCGCAGGATGGCAGGTGCCAGCAGGATGCCCGACAGGCTGATTACCAGCGTGGCCAGCAGCGTCATGATAATGGACTGCATGCCCGCATGGGCGGCGCCCGCCTCGTTCTTTTCACCGATGCGCCGGGCCACGACCGCCGTAGCCGCCGTGCTCATGCCGATTGCTATTGAGTAAATAATGGAAACCACCGATTCGGTCAGGCCGACGGTAGCGATGGCGTTCTCGCCGAGTTTACCGACAAAGAACATGTCCACGACGGCAAAGACGGATTCCAGGCTCAGCTCCAGGATCATCGGGATGGCCAGCAGGATGATGGCCTGCCGGATGCTGCCCTGGGTATAATCGTATTCCCCTCCCTGCAGCGAGCGCCTGAGCAGGGAACAGAGCCGGGTCAACCGGGAAGTTTGGGTTGGTTGCGACATATGAATACAAGGTTAAAGGGTCAATGATAAACGAAACAGTACCGCAAAAACGGGGAACCCGCCGGGGGAGACCAGCTTATTCCGCGGGGGAATGAAAGGAAGGGGCAGGTTCAGCAATCGGGGGGCGACCCTAATAGATTTTCATATGCGTCTGATTGAGCAGGGAACAAAGCTACAGGAATCTTTTAATCCGCAAAACCCGGCAGGTTGGTTTCGGTATGAACCGGAGTTTTTGGAGTACGGACCGGGCAATCCGGGGGATCAGCGGTGGCGCCTGGTTCCGGCCGCCTCCCGCAGGGCGTCCACGTACTGGCGGACGAACTGGCCTTTGCGGCGCCGCCGGTATTGCATGATGAAGCGGGGATGGGCCAGCGGGGTGATGCGGTCAAACCACCCGTATTGTTCATTGATCTGCTGCAGGAACCGGAAATTTTTTTCCCCGCCGATGCACAGGCAGTGATCGCGCCTAAATCCGAAATCCAGCTGCCTGCGGAGGCTTCGCACGATGAATGGCGTCACGGCCCGCAGCAGGGCCGGATCATCGTAGTAGTTGAGGTTCCTGCCGTCCCGGATATAGCCCAGGGGGCTGACCGCCGACAGGAAGAAATCCCCGTAAAACGAGACGCAGCCTCCGTACGCATCGATCACCTCATAAATGAACTCGGCAGACAGCTCGCTGTGGGGCTTAAAGGGATGGGCCAGGCCGCAGTGCTCGGCCAGCTGGCGCGGGGCCGTAAAATTGATGCCGGTGACGCCGGCGCCGAACCGGCCCGGGTTGATGCCCAGCAGCAGATGACGGGGGCGGCTGTCCGCAAAGAATTTGTCAAAGAAGGCGGCCGTTATACCCATTACTTCGGGGTCCTTTTGCGGGTACAGAACCCCGATGCCGGGCGGAAGGCCCCGCGGAGGGCGCAGGCTCCTGTAGAAATGAGTCAGTTGGGTGGCAAGAGACGGCATGGCAGATCGAAGCCCGAAGGCAGCGGCAAAGATACGGCGGGCAGGCTCCCCGTGCCGGCGATCAGGCCGGTACCTGCAGGGGAATTTCCACCCTGAGTTCGCAGCCCTGCCCCGGACGGGAATGGATTTGCAGGTTGCCGCCGAAGAGCCTGACCCGCCGGTTCATATTGGCCAGCCCGATACCGCCCTTGGTCTTCCCGGGATCGAAGCCTACGCCATTATCCCGGATCCTCATTTCCAGCGCCTGGTCCCGGATGCCGACCTGGATGTCGATCAGGGTGGCCCGGGCGTGTTTCTGAATATTGCGCAGTTGCTCCTGCAGGATACGGTACAGGTTCAGCTGCTGGTCCTTGCCCAGACAATAGGCCCGGGTATTCCCGCTGAAATGCAGCCGGATATCGTATCGCTGTTCCGCGTTAAAGCTCTTCAGCAGGTGCTGGAAGGCATCCTCGAGCCTGGCATCGTCAAAGAAGGCGGGGGCCAGCTGGTGGGACAGGTTGCGGATCTCCTGGGTAGCCAGGTTTATGAACTCGTGGGTCTGGTCATACCATTTCAGGGCACTTTCCGGCAGGGATTTCTTAAGCATGGACAGGTAAATGATGGAAGAGGCCAGGATCTGGCAAACATTGTCATGCAGTTCCCCGCCGATCTCGTAGCGCTCCTCTTCCTGGACTTTGATGGCCGCCCGGGTCAGTTTCTGTTCATACAGGTTTTGCTCGGTAACATCCAGGGCAATCATCAGGATCTGGCGGCTTTCATTCAGCACTACCGGAAGGCTGGACGTGACCACATCGATCTCCTCCCCGTTTTTCTTGACATGGCGGTGGCCACCGGGATGCCCGGCGCCGGAGGTCTGCCGGAACGGCTCCTGGACGAAGCGAACCAGCTGATCCAGGTGCATGGACAAAAATTCCTGTTCTGAATACCCGTAATTACGGATCGCCGCCTGGTTGACCTGGAGAAACCGGCCGGTCGCCTCCTCCAGAACCCACATGGGGGCCGGGCTCCCTTCAAACAACTGGCGGTAATTGGCTTCGGATTGCTTGATGCGTTGTTCGCTGCGGACCTGGTCAGTGATGTCTCGCAGGATTTTCGAGGCGCCGATGATCTGGCCGGCGGCATTTCGGATCGGGGAAATCGTAATGGAGACATGAATGATCGTCCCGTCCTTACGGATCCGCCGGGTCTCAAAATGATCCACCGACCTGCCCTGGCGGATATGGGACAGGATTTCCGCTTCCTCAAAGTGCAGTTCCGGGGGGATGACCGTGAAAATGGATTTGCCGATAATCTCGCCAGGGGTATACCCCAGGATTTTTTCGGCCCCCTTGTTCCAGGAAGTGATATTCAGGTCCAGGTCCTTGGAAATAATGGCATCGTCGGAAGAATTGACGATGGAAGCCATGAGCAGTTGCTGCTCTTCCAGCTGCTTGCGCTCGGAAATATCCCGGTAGTTGATGATATAGGCGCGGATGCTCGGGTTAGCCAGCTGGTTGGAAAGGGTGCCTTCCACCCAGATAAATCCCTGCCGCTTGTGCAGGATGCGAAACTGGCCGTGTACCGCAATACCCGGGAGGCTTCGGGCCTTTTCCAGGTAATCCAGGCAGAGGTACAGGTCCTCCGGATAGGTTAAATCCAGGATGGTCCTTCCTTTCATCTCCTCCGCCTCAAAACCGGTAATGCGCAGCACCGAGGGGCTCCGGTAAATGGTCTGGAGATCCTCATCAAGCAGGATAATGCCGTCGCTGATGTTTTCCACCAGGGCCCGGTTGCGTTCCTCGCTTTCGCGCAGCTGGTCTTCGGCGGCTTTCCTGTCCGTGATGTCAGTACCTATGATCATTACGTGCTGTACCATATTGCCGATCCGGATCGGGACAAACCGGGAACGGAACCACCGCCCCTGGTAGAGCGAATGTTCCAGCTCCTGGATCGATTCGGTCTCCAGGCAGCGAAGGATGGCCTTCCGTGCGGGTTCGCGGGCCTGCTCGGGGAGGATATCGATGCAGCTTTTGCCGATCAGCTGTTCACGGGTCCATTGCCCGCTCCGGTTTCTGTTGATGGATTCGATGAGCAGGTTGCGGCTGACAAGCAGGATCGTATCCGGGGAATGTTCGAACTGGTGGCGGAATAGCTCGCTGATGCGCTTGCTCTCGGTGATTACTTCGGTGAACATGATAATGCCACCTACCTCGCCCGCCACGTTATGCCAGGGTCGGATCTCCCAGCGAAGCCAGTCGCTCGTCCCGTCGGAACGCACGAAGGCATCTTCCTCGCAACGCTCCACGGCACCCTGCAGGCAGCGCCGGTGGATGGCTTTCCACCGGTCCGGGATATCCGGAAACACTTCGTAATGGGATTTGCCCACCAGGTCAGCCTCACCGAGCCGGTAATCTGTTTTCCAGCGGCGGCTGGTGGCAATATAACGCAGGTCGCGGTCCAGCATAGCCAGGGAGGCGGGACTGTGTTCGATGAACAGGGTCAGCTGCTCCTTTTGTTCTTCCAGCGCGGCTTCCATCCGCTTGCGTTCCGTGATATCCCGCAGGATGGCTATGGCCCCGGAATTATCGGGCAGCATCCGGCGGCTGATTTCCACCATCACCAGGGAACCATCCTTGCGGACAAAGTACCGTTCGTCGGTCAGGGACTTGTTTTGCCTCAGTGCATCCCACAGTCTGCGGATGTTCACCCGTGCTTCGGGAGGGTGCAACTGCAGGACGCTCATCCCGATAAATTCTTCTTTCCGGTAACCGAGCAGTTCCGTAGCGCACCGGTTGGCATCGAAGATGACCCCTTCGTTGTTCACGAAGAAAATAGCGTCGGCCGCATGGTCGATCAGCGACCGGAATAAGGCATCCTTTTTCTGGAGTGCATGTTGTGCCTTCACCTGGTCGGTTACATCCATGGCCAGGGACAGGATGGCGGGACGGTTGTTATAAACGATCCGGTGCGAGGAAATTTCCATAATCATCGCCTCGCCGTTTTTCTTCAGGTGGGTCCAGGTCCGCCGCCGGACAGGTTCCTGGCCCCTGAGCATAGTTCGTGCAAATTCCCGGATGCCGGCATGGTCGGAGGCCGGCCGGTAATCCAGCACGGTCATATGGTCCCATTCCTCCCTGCTGTATCCGTATTTGCGCAGGATCTCCCCGTTGACTTCCAGCACGCGCAGATCCTGCAGGTCCCAGATGATGATATAGGCCGGGTTATTATCAAACAGGTACCGGTATTTTTCCACGGATTCCCTGAGCTGGATTTCAGCCTGTTTGCGTCCGGAAATGTCCCGGAGAATGGTGATATAGCCCAGCTGGTCCATCCAGCGGACATTCACTTCCGTCTCCAGTAGGCTGCCATCCCGCCTGCAGAAGCGGCGTTCGTGCATGGATCCGCCGATCGACCGGATAAAGGCCTTGCGCTGCAGCAGGTCGGTCCGTTCCGCGGCAGGAACCAGGGCCTCCAAATGAAACCGGCATAATTCCTCCCGGGAATAACCAAGCAAATCGCAGGCCCGCTCATTGCAATCCAGGATCTGCAGGTCCTGTCCCAGCAGCAGAATGCCATCCCCGGCATACCGGAAGAAGGCGTCGGACCGTTCTTTTTCCTCCTGGAGTTGCTGGTTGCTGGCCTGCAGGTTGCCGATAAGCTTCCGGATGGATGCGAAGAAGAAAAGGGCCAGGAAGACCAGCAGGACCAGGGCACCCCCGGTCAGCAGCAGGAACCGGTTTACAGTATGCTTATACAGTTCCTGGTTCTGCCGGTTCAGTTCGTTGCTTACCCGGATTTGCAGCAGGGACAAGTCCCGTAATTTGTTCAGCAGTGGACTGATCGCAGCCCGGACATCCTCGTCAACCTGGTCCCCGGTAAGCTGTTTGTCAGCCTGCCGGATACGGGTTGCCAGGGAGGCAACGGCCTGGTCGGCTGCGGTTTTCAGGGAAGCGGCTTGTTGTGCCAGCTGGTCCTCTTCCCCGGTGAGCCGGGTATGCAGGTATAGATTCCAATTGGTATTGATGGCAGCCTGGACGGAATCCAGTTGCGCCGCTGCCTGCCGGTATGGCGCGCTGCTGTGCTCCAGCTGCTCGGCAATGGACAGGATACCCGCTTCGTAGTTATAGCGGATTTCTGCCAGTTCCTGAAGGGCCAGGAGCCGGTCGGCATGCAGGGTGTGGGCCGTGGCGTTCATGCGCTTCAGGCTCTGTACACCCAAAACACCCAGTCCGATCACAAGGACCGCCATGGCAACGACGAGCAGGAAGAGTTTAACTGGTTTACGCATGGAAACACGTGGTCAGGCCGGATAAAGAAAATGGAGAGAAGTAATTTATAGGGAGCAGCTTACAGATGTAGCGTTCAATAATATAATCATCCCTACAATACTAGATAAAAGCCGCCAGATAACCTAACCCGGGTGTTGCCTTTTTTATTCTGTTTACTGTTTGGGATGAATCGATAAACAATTCCGGCGCGCCAGGAAGACCGGGTGGCATCCGGGAAACGGACAGCCCAGGTATCCCAGGCCGTTGATATCCCGGACCGGTCGCAGGCGTTACGGCCTGCACGCCTGCACACTGGATTTTACCCGTTCCCGTTGCCGGTGAGACGGTTTCGCCCGTTTCCGCCCCCGAAATAGATATCCCGGGTGGTTATACTGGGAAAATACCTTCCGGGTTGCTGATTGTCAGAAATAGCCACCGCACCCAGGCCGGCCCCTGATGGTCTAATGGGATTTACAGGGAAGGCCAGGCAGGGCGTCTTGTAAACACCTGCCGGGAAAAGGGTAACCTGAAGAGAGAATACCGGGAATCTAATTCTTGCTGAACGCCTTCAGGGTCCATTTTTCCGGGAGCGAGGAATCCAGGAAGGTCACCAGGGCCTGTCGCCATACATCATTGGTCTTGCCCATATCGATGATCTCCTGCAGGTGGAGGCATCTTTTTCGGAAGTCGATGTTTTCCAGTACGAATTGTAGCAGGAGTTTCTTGGTAGCGGGGGAGGAATACGGAATCGTCATCACAGAATCATTTTAATATCTGGTGTAAACGAAAAACTGTGCCAGCCGGGTATTTTGTGCGTAAGTTTTCACATTTCCTAAATACTTCCGGGTGATCCTTTCCCGCGCAGTCCCGGGCATGGGTGGCGAAGGGCTGCGGGAACGCTGAAGGAATACAGGGGACGCCTGCCTGGATTCCTTCGCGCATCACCCTGATATTTTTTACATTTATTAACAGGATACAGGCAATATCGGCCCGTTGATCCCAATCAAAATCTCCACCATGAAGCTGAATACGTTCAAGATCGTCCAGCTCGGCTGCTGGGTGAGCAGCGTGGTGCTCATCCTGCTGGCCCTGACCAAAACCTACCCGGTCCGGGAAAAACCCGATAATGTGCTGGAACTGCTCGGCCTTCTTTCGGTCGCTTCCGTGGCGGCCAATGAGGCCTATGACAGCCGGGCCAGGAAGTTTTCAGCGGCTAATGTGCTGGCCGTTGGCTATGTCAAAAATGCCCTGGAGCCCATCGTGGAGGGGCTGATCCGGCTGCATCCGGCCGGCCTGCGTCCCCTGTGCGTCCTTCTGCCATCGGGGATCGCGGCCGTCAGCAATATCCCGGTGGATGCCCACCTTCACCAGGCGGGGTTCCGCCGGGACAGTGTCCGGGTGCCTGTAAACGCCCGCAACCGGAAGGAAATGGAGATCGGCAGGATCCGTCATCTTGCCGGGGGGAAGGAGTACTATTTCGATGTGCCCAATACGCTCAGTTCCCTGGAGGCCCTGGTGGACTACAAACTGCAGAAGAAATCCAACCAGAAAAACGGGGAGGAGCGGGAAAAGCTCGAGAAAAAATACCTGCGGATGTTCCGCATGGAGCTGGAGTCCCTGCTGAGGGAACGGAACCTGGAGGCCTATGTGAAGGTCGTGGGAGGGGTGAACGAGCTGCCGGCAGGATAATCCTGCCCGCTTATTCTGCCTGCCACGTTCTCC
The DNA here is from genome assembly GCA_035549175.1 of Chitinophagaceae bacterium. Taxonomy (GTDB): domain Bacteria; phylum Bacteroidota; class Bacteroidia; order Chitinophagales; family Chitinophagaceae; genus DASTSN01. The sequence continues at coordinate 22,598 of DASZRL010000035.1, forward strand.
TATCCCGGGCCTGCATGAGGTGGGAGGCAGGCACCAGCGGGGATACTACGGCAGCATCCAGGGGAACCTGTACCTCCAGGAGACATCCTTCGCCGGCGCCGCAGGACAACTGCATGGTTCCTCCGTAAAATTCAATGCGTCCCTGGAGCCGTTTCAGGCCGATGCCCCAGTTGCCGGGATCGCCGGCCAGGCTGTCTGCCGGATCCAGGACGGAGAGGTGTAACCGGCCGTCTTCCGCATGGATATGAACCACCACCCGCTCGGTGCCGGCATGCCGGGCAATATTGTCCAGCTGTTCCTGGATAATCCGGTACAGAATCAGCATCAGCGGATCGGGGATGGGGGTATTTTCCGGTATCTCATAGATGAACTGGATCTGCAGGCCGGTTGTCAGCTGGGTCTTATCCAGCAGGATTTCGATCGTCTGGTAAAAACCGAGGTCTGCAAAGGAAGGTGCATCGATGGAGGCATACAGCAGTTTGATCTTCCCGATGGCCTGGATCAGTTCCTCGTAGCTGCTTTGCAGGAGTTCCTCTTTTTTGAGTTCATGCCGTTTGGCCATTTCCAGGTGGATCTTGACCGAAGCCAGGATCTGGTTGATATCCTCGTTGAGATGGTAGGAGATCAGGCTTTTTTCCCGTTCCTGTTCCTGGATGGTGGTTTCGGTGATGAGCCGGTGGGTGAAGGTCTGCTGCCGGACCACCTGGGCTTCCAGTTCCTTGCGGTCCGTGATATCCTTGAAGAGGCCATCCCACACGATCAGTCCGTCTTCCCGCCGGCGGGGCTGGGAATGGAGGTGGGCCCAGCGGAGCTCCCCGGCCGCGTTGCGGTACCGGACGTCCAGGTTAAGCGGGGTGCTATCCCGGATGGCCGCGGTGCGAAACGCGTAGAACCGCTCGCGGTCCTCTTCGGCGATAAGGTCGTAGAGCAGGGCGGGGTCGCGGATGATATCGCGGGGTGAGCGGGGAATAAAGCCGGACACGCCGTTGCTGACATATACCACCTGGGCCTCGCCGGAAGCTGTGGTGACCGTCTGGTAGATGAAAGAATTCGGGAGGTTGTCGCTGAGGGCCTGCAACTGGGCGCTTCGTTCCTCCAGTTCCATGCTGGCGCCCAGGATGCGCTGCCGGGCCTTCCTGAGCCAGCTTGCCACCAGGGTGATCAGCAGGCCGTTCACCAGGAATACGCCCATGCCGACCAGGCCGGCATTGTCCTGCAGGAAGCCGTGCCCGGAGAAATAGTGCCACCCGAAAAATGCGATCAGGCTGGACAGAAAGGTGGCCAGGAGGCCTCCGAAAAATCCACCGGTCACGGCGCTGAATACGATGGCAGGATAATAGGTGGACCAGATGAAGTGGTCGCCCATTTCATCGAGCGGCCAGAAGCGCAGCCCGGTCGCAAGGCTCACAAATACCAGGGTGAGCAGGGTCGTTTTAACGCGAATGGGTATACGCTGATAAATTTTCGCAGGGGTTGACGCGTAGTTCAGTTGCACAGAGCCTTTCTTTTGATTTTAGGTGTTACCGGCCGGACCCGCCCGGGTGCTGCGACCGTAATGGTCTAAAGTTCCGCTATTTTTCCATTACCCGCACATGACAATTGTCAAGGTAATCCTGTACCGAAATCCTTGCCGGGTAAGGATTTCGTCTACCCGGCCCGGGTCATGCGCATCCGGATTTTCCGGGGGGCGGGGCGGGCGCGGACCCCTTCCGGTTAGATGCCTGGCCGTGCCCGGCCGTTGGGCGGGAAGCCAGGGAGGACCAGGTATTTTTCCGGGTCCGGATTCCGCGATGGATGCAGTAACTTGGCTCGGAACCAAGCTATTATCCATGCGAGCCGTATTGACCTGCAGCCTGATGCTATTTCTGGCCGGGGTGGCCAGGACCCAGGCCGATTCCGTGTACACCTATTATGACCGGCTGGGTCAGGTCTGCGAGCCGGCCCGCGCCGTCCGATTCAGCCTGACTACCCGGGAACAGGATCATTTCAAGATGATCATGGTGGATGCGGCGGATAACAAGGCCCGGTCCGTAGGGTATTTCCTGGACTCGGCCTGCCAAATCCCGGATGGCCCCTACCGGGAGTTCCATAAGAACGGGCGGCTGAGCCGGGCCGGCAACTATTACCAGGGCAAAAAGATCAGCGTCTGGAAGGCCTGGTCGGATGGCGGCCGCCTGACCGATTCGGCCTATTACCGGGATGGCTATATCCAGGGGCTGGGCCTGTCCTGGGATAACGAGGGACATGTGCTGGATTCCCTGTTATTCGGCGCGGAAGGTCGCGGGGAAAGCCATGCCTACTGGCCCGAGGGCACCCCCGAACACCGGGGAGGCTACGTGGCCGGCAAAAAACAGGGCACCTGGACCTATTATTACCACTCCGGGAAAAAGTGCCAGGAAGTGACCTACCTGGCCGATTCGGCGGTTTCCTATACCTGTTTCGACGAATCCGGGGCCATCCAGACCAAGGATTGCTACCTGGAGCAGGAGGCGGTATTTCCGGGAGGCGATTACGCCTGGGTGCATTATATCGGTAACCGCCTCAGCACGGCCAACCTGCCGGATGATTACCATGAAGGCAGGATCTGGGGCACGGTATGGATCCGCTTTGTCGTGGGAACGGACGGCCAGGTCGCCGAGGCCACGGTCGTCACTCCGGTGGACCCCCGGCTCGACCAGGTCGCCCTGGACATCATCCGCCGCAGCCCCCGCTGGAAGCATGCCATCCAGTTCAACCGCCCGGTAAAGGCCTACCGCCTCCAACCCATTACCTTTGCCCGGGCAACCGCCAATTAGGAACGGCCGGTCCCTGCCGGATCCCGGGTATTGACCGGCATGCGAACCCTAACCCCCTTTCGGGGTTATATTTCCGGAGCCGGACGGCCTGCCGTACCGCTTTGCCCGCCCTGTGGAACCAGCCAGAACGAATCATCCGAAAAAATCAAGCCACGTATGTCCAGACTGTTTGAGCCGCTGACCGTTAAATCCGTGACACTCCCCAACCGTATTGTGGTTTCCCCCATGTGCCAGTACTCCTCGGAGGATGGCTTTGCCGGCGACTGGCACCTGGTCCACCTGGGCAGCCGCGCCGTGGGTGGGGCGGGGCTGATCATTTCGGAGGCCTGTGCGGTCTCGCCCGAGGGAAGAATCACGCCCTGGGACCTGGGTATCTGGAAGGACGAGCATATCGAAGGCCTGCGCCGGATCACCCGCTTCCTGGAACAGCATGGGTCCGTGCCCGGGATCCAGCTGGCCCATGCCGGCCGAAAGGCCAGCACCTCCCAGCCCTGGACCGGCGGGAAAACCCTGGCCGCCGCCGAGGGCGGCTGGGAGGTAGTCGGGCCCAGCGCGATCCCCTTTCGTGAGGGAGGCCTGGTGCCCCACGCCTTATCCACCTCGGAGATCGGCCAGGTGGTGAAAGATTTCCAGGCGGCAGCCCGCCGCGCCCGGCAGGCCGGCTACCGGCTCATTGAGATTCACGCGGCGCATGGCTACCTCATTCACGAGTTTCTCTCTCCCCTGAGCAATCACCGCAGCGATGCCTACGGCGGACCGCTGGCCAACCGCATGCGCCTCTTGCTGGAAATCATTGCCGCCGTACAGGAGGTCTGGCCCGCCGACCTGCCGCTGTTCGTGCGCATCTCAGCCACCGACTGGACAGCGGGCGGCTGGGACCTGGCCCAGTCGGTGGAACTGGCCAGGGAACTGAAAAGGGCGGGCGTGGACCTGGTGGACTGTTCCACCGGCGGCAATGTCCACCACGCCACGATCCCTGCCGGGCCGGGCTACCAGGTACCCTTTGCGCGCGAGATTCGGGAGCAGTCCGGTATCGCCACGGGGGCCGTGGGAATGATTACTTCCGCGGCCCAGGCCGAACAAATCCTGGTGGAAGGATCCGCCGACCTGGTCATCCTGGCCCGTGAATTACTTCGGGACCCGTATTTTCCGCTCCATGCCGCCCACGAATTCAAAGTCGACGTACCCTGGCCGGTGCAGTACCTGCGTGCCAAACGCTAAGGCAGGGTTCCGGTATCTTTGACGCCGGTATCCGCTGATCCGCTCCGCTCCCGGCCGGGTCCCTGGAACGATTATATGGCTTGCTCCGGGTACATACGGCTGTTATCCCTTCTGCTGGTCGTTTCGGCCCTGTCAGCCGCCGGTCAGCAGGATACAAGTAAAAGGCAGATTCCCGCAGGCGGGCTCCTTCCGAAGCCGCCCAGCCTGTTCCGGGACAGCCTGCCCCTGCCCCTCGGGTATGTCAATGATTACGCGCATATGTTTACGGACCCGCAGGTAAGTTTCCTGGACAGCCTGCTTGCCGGCTATGAACGGCGCACCCCGATCCAGGTAGCCCTGGTCACCTTCGACAGTACCATGACCACGGCGGACAGCCTGGACCTGCTAACCCGCCGCATCGCGGACTACTGGGGCGTGGGGCAATCCCGGGCGGGCTACGGCGTGACCATCGGGATCTCCCGGGACCTGCGGCGCATGCGGATCGAAAACGGGTACGGGATTGCGGCCCTGCTTACTGATGAGGAGACCAAACAGATCATTGATGACGACTTCATCCCGGGCTACAGGAAGGGAGACTACTTCGGGGGAACCTGCGCCGGCCTTCAGGCGCTGATGAACCGGCTGGCCCAGCGTTACCGGCCGGGCAGGTAAATTTCACCAGCGGTCATTCCAGGCTATGCAGCCTGGGAAAATGGCAGAGCCGACACAGGGCGAATACCGACACACTGCCCGGCACAGGAAAATTCAGCCGCCTGAGGGAACGGAACCCCACATCGGGGCGCCGCAACGGAGGCAACGATTCGCTGGTCGTTGTAATCCGAAGACCCGGGGAAATCCAAACACGATTGGGAGTTATCTTCGGCGGGCATCAGGGATTATAGCGTGATACGGTTCTCCGGGGCTCATGGTATCAAAATAAGCTGGCATTTATCGCGAGACCTTCCCCGGCCGCAGGCTACAAAACAGGGAGTGTCTTTGGCTTTAAAAGGAGCTGGAACCGTTGGGGAGGGCTGGAATGCGCGTCATATGGACAAACGGTACCAGTCCCCCCAACGTACCGGCCCCAGGAACCTGCTATAAGTACAACAATAGGATTATAGGTGTTAGGATAACCTGCAATCACGTTACATTTGTGTACACTAACCAATACCAACATGACTGCTATTTCCATCCTCCGCAAAAGCCAGCTGGCCTTTTACTGCCTTTTGGTTACTTTTTGTACAAGCACCTCCTTACGCGCACAAACCAACTATGCCATCAGCCCGGACGGGACCAGTACGTCCTATGCGGACCTGGGTACCATCAACCCCACGGGAAATTTTTCCACGGGACTGACCGTGGAGTGCTGGGTGAAATGGGGGGCCTTTAACAACTGGTCCCGCCTGCTGGATATGGGCAACGGCACGGCCAGTGACAATATCCTGCTGGCCAACCAGGGCACTTCCAACAACCTGCGCTTTGAGGTGTATGTAGGCGGCACCACCAATGGGGTATCGGGCCCGGCCAACCTGGTGACGGGGCGCTGGTATCATGTGGCGGCCACCCTGGATGCTTCCGGCCATGTTGCCCTGTATGTGGACGGCGTATCGGTCGCCACGGGAACCATTCCGGTTCCCAATAATGTGAGCCGCGCCAATTGCTATATCGGCAAGAGCAACTGGTCCGGGGATGCCTACCTCAATGGTACGGTGGATGAAATGCGCATCTGGAATGTAGCCAGGACCCAGCAGCAGATCAAAAGCAGTATGTTCAGATCCATAGATCCGGCAACGCCGGGCCTGGTGGCCTATTATCACATGGACGAAAACGGGGGTACCACCATCACCAACAGCACCAGCGGTGCCGGGGCCGGCAATGGCACGGCCGCCGGCGGGCTGGCCTGGACGGCGTCCCCCATCCAGTATGGCGCCAACGCCCTGGACTTCGACGGCAGCAATGATTTCGGGGTGATCCCCAATGTCGTGAGCGGTGATTTCACGGTGGAGTACTGGATGAAAACCTCGTCAACAGGGCCTGGCAATAGCGGCTCGCAATGGTATGGCGGCAACGGCATTGTCGATGCGGAGGTCGGAGGCGTGACCAACGATTGGGGCACGTCACTCACCGGGCAGTACCTGGCCTTCGGCATCGGCAACCCGGACATAACCATCCACTCGACCAGTACCGTCAATACGGGTAACTGGGTACACGTAGCTGCGACCTGGAACCGGTCAACCGGGGCCATGGTCCTTTATATCAACGGCGTGCAGGAGGCCACCGGGACCAGCAGCGGCACGGCCCTTCGCACCGCCCCGCCGCGGATCATGCTTGGCGAGCTGCAAACCAGCATCCAGCCCTTCGGGGGTTCCCTCGACGAAGTAAGGATATGGAACGTGGTACGCACCCAGGCGCAGATCCAGGCGGATATGAACAGGGAAGTGGATCCGACCAGCGCAGATGCCAGCAACCTGGTGGCCTATTACACCTTTGACCAAGATATAGCCACCGGTACCAATACCGGGGTGGTGACGGTCATCGACCAGAAGGGCACCAATAATGCCACCCTGAGCAATTTCGCGATGACGGGCAGCACCTCCAATTTTGTTTCCCAGAATAATACCCTGGTCGTGCTGCCCGTGCAGCTGGTTTCCTTTGCCGGCCGGAAAGTGGCCGGCGGCATCCGCCTGGACTGGAGCACGGCCTCGGAGCAGAATGCCCTGGATTTTTCGGTGGAGCGCAGTGCCGACGGACACACCTGGAACAGCCTGGGCACCGTGCCGGCCGCAGGCAACAGCACTATCCTCCAATCTTACAGCTTCCTGGATGCCGCGCCGTTACCAGGGAAGAATTTTTACCGCCTGCGCCTGATCGATGTGGATGGGAAATTCACGTACAGCCGGGTGCTGATCATCCTGACGGACCAGGGCCAGGGGAGTTACAGCCTGCAATCGACCTATATTACGAACCGTCTCCTGCAGGTGACTGCCAGGGAGCCGGTCGTTCTGCAATTATACAGCGTGGATGGCAAACTGATTTGGTCACGGGCCCTACCGGTCGGGTACCAGGCCATCCCCCTGAGCCTTCCTGCCGGCGGGATCTATATCCTGAAAGGAGGAAGCACCACCAAAAAGTTGTTTATCGATTAAGGCAGTATCGTATGGCCGCCGGCAGGGAACGGACCTGCCGGCGGCTATTTTCTGCCACCAGGACCGGGGGAGGCATAGGCCGTCCTTGCCCCTGCGGCTTCCGTTAACGCTTCCCGGAATGATGTAGGGGTTATTGACGTTACCAGGGATCCTTTTCTTTCCGTTTTGGTTCCGGATGGCCCGTTATCTTGTCCAGGTTCCTGGTCAGCAGGATAGCCAATCGGTTCGTTCTGCAATCCCAGATACTGGTATATTTTTCAGAAATCACGTAATGCTGCTGCCAGGGCGTAAATTTTTCATACAGCATGAGGGTACAGATGTCTGTGGGTGTAATGAACTCTCCGGTCCCGGGCAGGTGCGTGTGGAGAGTAGCAAGGACAGGTTTACCATCCTCTCCTTTCTGGCTGATCTCGATCTCCATGAGGTTGCGGTGCAGTTTCTTTTTGGCGATGATCCTGTTATTGCCATCAAAGGTGAGCAGGTAATCATTGCCGAACAGGACCACGCCACTCTTGGAGGTCCCGGATAGTGCGTACACCTCCCTTTTGTCATCATAGATGAGCGGCACGAGATTCAGGTTGGTATTGGGATAAACCTGGAATAGGGTGTCCTGCCTGATTTGTTGCAGGGCCGGCTGGCGTATGATATAATAGCCTTTTTCCCGCTCCGTAAAGTCCCGCTCGTCGAGGTTGACCCTGGCAGTCTTTACGTCATAGGTGGTATCAAATACCATGGTACCCAACACCCTGGCGCCGGGTTCCTTGCTATAAAAAATACAGGTGGCGCTATCCCCGGTGACGTAAGACAAATAACCCCCAATGCGGGAGGCATCCCTGAACCGCTCCAGGAACAGGTCCGTGCCATACCAGGAAGCCATTTCCGAGCGGTAAAGCCGGGTACCTTCACGCAAAATGTCTTCTGCGGATCTGACCAGGTCTTCCTGGCCCCGGGAAGAAAGGCCGGACAGGCTGCCAAGCAGGAGAAGTATCGTATCGAGTCGTTTCATAGCTGCTGCTGGTGGGTACATGCAGGTTGGGTACCTGGGACCCCTTTCAGCCGGGATTCTGTTCCCGCAGGCTTCCGTAAAATTAACCCCTGCCGTTCAGAAAGCATATGCCGCGGGCATCTTATATCTGGTCTTTCCCCTTTAGCAGGCCACCCCGGATATCCGCCTGGACTACCTGGCTGAATAAAGACCGGCCACCAGCCGGTTCAATAACTCCTGTTTTCCGGCATGGTCCAGGAGCCCGGGGTATACCTGGTCTATGAACCGCGCGATCCCGGCATGGGTCGTTCGGAAGCGATACCCTTCCGCCTCCACGATCCACGCGGCATAATAAGCGGGCCGCTCTTCGAAATACGGGCAGGTAAGGGTCAGCCGCCTGCCGGCCTGGTTGACCAGGGTGAGGCTGGTCCAGTTCGTGGTCGTACTGAAAAAACCGTTACCGGCCAATAGCCATTGGGTAAGCTGCCTGGTGGGAATGTTTTTTATGGAGTCCGCCAGGCGCTCCAGGCGGGGAAAGTCCAGGTTGTTTTCTCCCAGGTAAAATCCCTTTTCGGCCGGCTTCTTCCCCGATTCAATGCGGGTCCTGAATTCCCGGATCTCTTTTTTGCATTCCTCCAGGTCCTTTTCGGTAATACCCAGGTCGGCGATCGTGGCAAACCGGGCGGAATCAAATAGGCCGGGAACATCTTCGAGAAAGGTCCGGACCGCCGCGGCCCGGATGATACCCGGGGCCTCAGGCAGTAGGAGAGCGTGGTCGCTGCCTTCGGAGGCTATTTCGCCACCGAGGTAGGCGCCATCCCCGAATTCGAAAACGATACTATCCTGGTAGCGATGGAAACAACCCTGGCTGCCCCGGGCAAAAATGATGTTTCGGATACCCGGCGCGGCAAAATCAGCCAGCATCTTTTTCCTGGAAAGCGCCTGCACCAGGATCCCGGCCCGGGAATAGTATAGCAGGGAGTCGCTTCCTTTCTCCACCAGGATCCGGTTATCCTGGACCAGGGTATAGGGTGCCTTCGCAAGGGAGTTGGGCAGGCTGCAGAGGTATACCCAGGCGGGGTGGTCGTAGGACTGCACGAAAATCTGGTTTTCCCTCCTGCCATAGGTCCCGGCAAGCCCATAGCCAAAGGGTTCAGGGTCAAAGTCGGCGGTGGCCGAAACGTCCGTACCGATCGGGTACCACTCTACGCGCCGGTCCGCGCGGATAACCCGGATGGACCGGCTGCCCAGCAGATAGAGGTTTCCGTTGCGGGCGCAGGCGGTATAATAAAAGCCCGCAGAATCCACCCGGAACCGGGGCTGCAGGTCCTTACCCGTGCAGACGATGGAACCCCCGCGGGTGATGAAGTAGACCAGGGAGTCCTGCGGATCCGTATACAGATCCCGGAAATCCGGCAGCCAGGTCCACTGGACCGAATCCTTGGCCGAACAGAAAACCAGGTCTTCCTGGACGACCAGGAAGTGGCTGCCGAAAATCGCTACCCGGTTGATTTCAGGACGGGCAGCCGGATTGGTTTTCCGGTACCTTTTCTGGTCCAGCGGCGTAGGCAGCATGCGCCAGGTCCGGCCGTTATCTGGGGTATAGGCCAGGAGGTTCCAGAGCGAACCGATCAGTCCTTCGTGCCGGGCGTTGAAGAAAATCTGCGCGAATCGTTGCCTGTTCTCGGGGTTATTGAAAGCCGTCCAGCTCCGGCCGTAGTCAGCCGTATAGGCCAGGCCGCTGCCGCCCACACTGATCCAGGCCTCACCGCTGGACAGGTCCCTGACATCATCCACCCAGCCTTCCTGGTTCATATGCACCGTATCCCAGTGCCGGCCTGCGTCGGTGGTGCGGTACAGGAAGTTGTACCTGCCGTCGGGTCCGGGGAAAAATCCCGAGGCAAAGCCCGTATCCTTATTGAAAAAAGTTACATGGTCAAAGAGCGGATGCAGTTGCATCTCTCCGGAAACCGGGTCGGCCCGGTACCAGCTGCTGTCGGGACGATTGGTTAGTGCCACCTCGCCCGCCCGGGTACAGATGGCAAGGCTTCCCTGGCCAGCGACGTGGAGGTTCAGGGCAGCGCTGCGAAAGTTGAGGGGATTGACGTCCTGCGACCAGGTCCTGGTCATCAGGGTGGACAGGATGATAAGGGGGAGGCAACATGTGGTCCGTAAACCAGGCAGGCGGTAACGCATAAGCGGGACGTTTCCTGTACCGATGCAGGCAGGCCTGAAAATACATACGGATTTTCAGGCTGCCCGGGGCCCCTTGGGTACAGGACCCTAATGCCAGGTCCTGTCCGTTGAACAGGAAATAGGCGGAGAGGCGGATTCCTCCGACAAGCTATGGCTGCCTGGCCGCCTGGCAGCCTGTTTTAGGGTAGGGACCCATCATTTCAGGATAGGAAATCAGCCGGCCTTCCAGCCCGGCCTTCAATTTTGCGATCACTTTTTCTGAAAGAGAGGTCTTTTCCATGGACTGGGCTATACGTTGCCATAATGCCGGCTTGTTCCTGCCTTGGATGCCCCTGGTAATTCCCAGTTCGTTCAGGATGGAAATCCCTTCTTTCTTCCGGAGCAATTGGGCTATGGAAAACGGCTCCGTGTCCGGGTTCATTCTCGGGTTCCGGTAATATGAGATCGTGTCCGGGTCCCGGTTTTCGGCCCCGTCTACCACGACAATGCCGCACCAGGCGGGACAGATTTCAAGCAGCTTCTTCAGATGTTTTTCAGCACAAATGATTGTCAGGTAATCGAATGTCCGGGTGTATACGACTAATTGTCCCGGTAGCCTGTCCAGGGAATCATGCCTGCTCTTGATTTCAAACCCGTGCAAATGACCGTTTATTACGGCGATATCCACGATAGCATCTGCCTGGCCTACGCACAGTTCGTTCACCACTTTGGATATGCCATCCTGGTAAAATTCCCTGAGCAGGGAATTTCTCAGGATCTTGCGAATGTCCGGGTCTTTCATGACGGCAAGTTATTCATGCCCTGTCGAAAAAGTCTCCAGGTGGAGAAGATAGCCTCAGCGTCCGGGCCTGGGCATTGCCGGGATGATATGTATAACGCAACCCGGGTAAAATGTTCATCCGGTCGGCACGCGATTTATTCGGCATGCTGTTCCTGCGTATATTCAATCCGGGAACGGAAGAACTGCTCGGTTTCCTTATCCAGAAAATAAACGTAGCAACCCTTCATCCCCCTGGTGAGCAGGACCCGGTAGGTATTCTTAACCAGGTCGATAAACCGGTCTTTGGACCGTTTTACCACCGTATCAAAGGATTCCGCCGGATTGCCCACCCAGCCCCGGCCGAAGCGGTAGACCAAATCTTTTCCGAAGATGACCCCCACGTAATCAAACTCAAATCCCTGGGCCGTATAAATGCAACCCACCTGATTAATGCCATTCGGGCTATAGGCCCATACGGAGGCTTTAGGAATATCCCGGGAGAGCCTTTTGGCATCGGGCTTGGCATTCCAGGGCCGGCTATAGGTTTCCACGCTGACATCATTGACCAGGTTGCCGGACGGATCTGGATCGGACCACTTCCAGCAGAATCCGGCTGTCATGCGGCCGGTGTGGCCCTCAGCCACTTTTTCGTAAATCGCTTTTTCAAGTTCCCGGGGGCTGTCAAAAATCCGGAAATCAAAATCCTCGTGCCGGTCGAATATGATATTGGCCGTCTTCCGGATGCCCAGGGTGTTATTGACCCAGTTCACGAAACCATCCGACCCGTTGCACCGGAACTGGGCTTCCAGTTCGTATTCATAGACCCTGGCGCGGAATTTTCCGGCATATTCCTTTATGTGCCGGACAGACCCGATCTCGTTAGGCCGGACGATCTGGTTATCGTCGATGAAAAACACGGACACCTTGGAGGCATGCAGGATCTCTTCTATCTGGTAAAGTTTGCTCCGTTTTGCGGCCGGCGTGAACCGGCTGTTGCTGGTTTCCCGGATCCTGTGGGCTTCGTCACAGATCAGGACATCAATCTCATGAAGGGCTGCTCCGGCATAGCTGTTAAAATATTTGAACTGGGCTGATCCCCTTTTCCCGATGATTTCCCAAAGGGTTTCGGTGAAGGCCTTGGATCCCGTCGCATAATGGGCATTATAGCCGGCCAGCAGAAGGTCTGCCATCAGGTTCAGGGCAATCACGGACTTACCGGTCCCGGGCCCCCCCTTGATTATGAGCGTGTGCTTTTGTTTGTCATGAAATCCCTTACGGGCCAGGTTCAGTACCTTATCATACACGATCTTCTGCTCGTCCAGCAGGACGTATTCGGATTTTCCTTTGATGATGTTTCCCACATGGGTCATCAGCTTCCTGCTGGGCCGGTAGCGGCTTTCCTCGACGCGCCGAAGAACCTCCAGGCCGTTTCCTCCGGCAAGTTTGCCGGTAAGGTAGCCGGTGAACCGGTCCACGTCATCGGCGGTGAACAGAGGGTAATCTGTCAGTACCCGTTCAAATTTCCGGTCGAAGATGACATCCTCCGTGTAATAATTGTAGTTATGCAGGTAACTGCACGCGCTCAGGGTCACCGGGTTATCCCCTTCGTAAAATGCCGTATGGGTGTCCTCCAGGTACATCTTGTACTGGCCGACCTGTACGGAAGGATGAAGCACCTCACGAACAGCCCCGCCAACGAAGGTGGCCACCTCGTTCTCGCAATCGGATACCTGGCATTTCTCCCATTGTTTCAGTTCGATAATGACTGCATGGCCGGCACGTCGGTCGTCCTGACCGCAGATCATGCAATCCAGTCGTTTGGAGGTAAGGGGTAACTGGTACTCCAGCAAAACCCCGTGATCGTTCAGGTTTCCCAGCTGAAAGATATCCTTGAGGGAGCGCAGGGAGTTCTGCCAGGATCTTTTTTCATTTTCCGAAGGATAATACCGGTAATAGGAGAAAAAGGCCTGGTAGAGCTTTTCGGTAATCTGGTTCTGGATGGTGTCCGTGATGAACTGAGAGGAGGTGCCGGAATATAATCTCATAACTCATTGTACTTTTTGGCGGTACCTCGGGATTTATCCACGGGGTACTTTTCGGCATTTCGTTTCATCTTATTCAACACGATCTCCTTTACATCCAGGCCGTATTTATCGGCGAGCAGGAACGCATAGGTAAAGACATCGGCCAGTTCTTCGGTCACCTTTTCCCCACTGGCCTTGGCGCTTTCCTTCCATAAAAATTGTTCCAGCAACTCGGCAGCTTCCACGCTGAGGGCAACAGCAAGATCCTTGGGGTTGTGAAACTGCTCCCAATCCCTTTCATCCCGGAACCTGCGTAGCGCAGTCATAATTTCGTTGATATCGGTCATTTTGGCAAGCTGACAGACGGGTAAAATAGTAATTCTTTCACTGAAACGCAGATTCTGTGACTAAAGATAAAAATTGATCCGTAGAAAAGAAACAGGGAATTCCTGCCTACTGCTGGATGTGACCGGATTCTGCCAGGCTGGAACAGGTTTTTAAGGGTTACCAAAGACAAAGGCCCCAGCGGGCCTTTGCAGATGAAATGGGCGCACGCAGCATCCTTTAGCATAGGGAGGCTTATGCCTGGCTCTCCTTACTTCCCGCCCTGTTGCTTATAGTGCCGGGTCCTGAGTTCGTCTTCGTCATCCATTTCTTCGGTTTTGACGGCTTTGCGCCAGTCGCCGATGCGGTTGAATTTCTTCAGGGCCAGTTCGGGATCGAATACTTCCCTGGAAGGAAATTCCAGTTTATAGGGGGTATAGTCGGGCTTATCGGTGAACAGGTCCTGCAGCTGGGTGGCGGTGGCGTCATACTGGTTGACGTAAGGAACATTCAGGATGTTATAGATCATCTTGAGGATGGAGCCGAAATTGGCATGGGTATGAGACGTGTAACCCCGTTTGACATAGGGTCCTGCCAGCATGAGAATACTGCGGTGGGCATCCACATGGTCCACGCCTCCCTGGGGATCATCTTCCGTTATGATGACCAGCATGTGCTTCCAGTACGGCGTATGAGACAGGAACTGCAGCATGCCGCCCAGGGCCAGGTCATTATCGGCTACGAAGGAGTGGTAGAAGGGATAGCCCTCTTCCGGCCGGGGCTCGGCCGTATGGTCATTAGGCAGCTGGATGGTGATCAGGTTGGGCATGGGTTGTTTGCCCTTCAGCCACATCCGGGTAAACTCGTGCTCGAACTGCTGGAGGCGGAACTGGTCCGGGATGCTGGTGTTGAATCCTGCGTAATTATGGCTGGTCCGGGGAAACAGGGCTTTCTGTATCGGCACGATGACGCCATGACCGGAACCGGTTGCGGTATCTATCCAGGCTTCGCGGTTATGGGCGGTCTCATTGGCTTCCCCGAAATTGTAAAAGGGTACCCCGGAGCGGTCCAGGGCTTCCCAGAGTCCGCCACGTTCGGCATAGTCTTCGGGGTCCATGCTTCCGGTTGAACCCGGGAACCGGCGCCCCGGCGCTTTGGAAAACAGTTTGGCGGTCTTGTCCACGCTGGAATTGGCTTCCACCCATTCGTTGGGTATCACCCCCATCATCCAGTGATGCCCATGGATGGAAGCATCGCTGTCGCAGTAGAAGTTATCCGAATAGGCAAAGGTGCTGGCGATCTTCAGGTGATTGGGGGCCACGTTGACATGTACCAGGGTCTTGTCCTTGCCGCTGATCGTCACGTTGACGCCAAAGCGGGCGATCGTGGAATCGCCGTTGCCGCCCGGCAGTTGGCCCAGCACTTCATCATACGTGCGGTTTTCCTTGGTGATGTATACGATGTATTTGATCGGCGTATTGCGAAGGCCCGGCAGCACCGGCAGGGGGTTCCTGCGGTCATCGGTCATCTTCACTTCCGAAAAGGTGTTGTCGAGGGCCGTCCGGGTATAGCCGGCCAGTTGGGCGGCATCCGGAACCGGGATCTTCTGGAAAGTGCCCAGCTGGATATCCCCGATATAGGTGCCCTGGATGGGTGCTGCAAATCCTTTCCCGCCATTGGGCCCTGCGCCATAGCCGCGGCAGGAGGCCACGTACAGGGTCCTGCCATCGGGGGAGAGCTTAAGCCGGGTAGGGCCCCAGCCCGTGGGGATCAGCCCCAGGGTTTTCTGTGTGGCAATATCGATGACCGCCACGGCATTAAAACCCAGCAGGGCCACGTACAGGGTCTTTTCATCCGGGCTCATCGTGATGCCGAAAGGCAGGAGTCCCCGGTACCGGTCTATCCGGGCGTCGACCCGGATGGGAATATGCCCCCTGATCCGGTGGTGGCGGTAATCGATGATGGAAATGTTGTCGTTGGTGGCATTGGTGACATAGGCAAAATCCCGGCCTACGGCCAGGGAGTTGGGGCTGGCCCCGCCCACCACTTCCGCGCCCTCGATCATTTCGCCGACCTGGAACCCGGGCTTGAAGCGGTCGGTGACCTGGTTCGTTTCGAGGTCTATGGCATACACGCTCATGGCTTCGGCCGCATTGGGGCTACCCAGGCCCGGCACTGTTCTTCCTTTCCAGGTGGTCCCATGAATGGACGCGGGCGTATTGTTGCCGTAGGGATGCCAGGGCAGCAGCAGGCTGTCATAGTTTTGAGGCGTCAGGTCCGGCATCAGGGGGTAGGCATACATTCCTACATTGGCTACAAACGCATACCGGTGGTCGGGACTCAGGGTAATGCCGAAGGGAAGCCGGCCGGTGGGAATGGAGGCGGTGATCTTCCGGGTGGCCAGGTCGATGCGCACCATCCGGTAGTTGGCCCGGTCCAGGACGAGGAGCTCGTTCCTGTCCGGGTTGAACAGCAGGTCCGAGGTAAAGCTGTCCTCGTAATCCACCCCGTCGAAAACCCCGTTCAGCGACAGGGAATCCAGCGTCCGGTACTGGTCGATATCGTAGGCAATGACGCTGCCGTTGTCGCCACCGCTCAGGTAGACGGTCTTGTTATCGGTACCAAAAGCCACCCCCAGGAAGGAGCCGTTTTTCAGGGGGGAGGGAATCGATTTCAGGTAGGCGTCCCGGGAAAAATCTTCCCGGTCGGCGCCGGGGGTATCCCCGATCCAGCCCACCTGGCTGCTTTGCAGGCTTTGGTTATCGATAACCGTGAATACGCCGTTATGCAGGGTGACCGCGCGGGATCCGTCCGGGGAAAGGGCCAGGCCGAAGGGGTCATGGGCCACCCGGATGGTCTGCCCTGCGGGGGTAACATACCGGCCGCTGGCCAGGACGGAGCGGCCGTTCAGGTCAATGTGGGTATAGGCATGGGTGGCCGGTACGGATAAAACCGACACGGACTTCTGAGCGAAAACCGGGGTCGCGGAAACCAGGGCGGCCAGGCAGAGGGCGGAAAGAACGGAATTGCGCATACGTAAAGGGTATTAAAACCGGTAAAGGGTTAAAATTAGGCAATGGCCGCCAAGCCCGGGGTTGTTTACAAAATAATAATCCACCTGCCGGACAGAAGTACTGCCTGAAAAATGAGTACCTTTCTGAAGGGATCCCGCCCGGAAATGTGCGTGGCTGCCGACCCGGCAGATCCGGATGATCCTCCGACCCTCCTCCAAGTCCGGAAAACCAAGGATCCGCAAATTAAGCAAAGCATAACCTGCCGGATGATCCCGCTCCGGCCGGGTGGCGTAAACTGCATCCAAAATCAGCCGCTTATGAAAGGAAGGTTCCCGGTCCTGATGGCGTTGGTCCTCCTGCTGGCTTCCGGCAGGATATCCGGCCAGACCGCTCCCTATACCGCTGCCAATGCCCATTCCCATAACGATTATGAGCAGGCCCATCCGTTCATCTCGGCCTGGAATGAACATTTCGGCTCGATGGAAGCCGATATCCACCTGGTCAGCGGAAGGCTGCTGGTGGGTCACGAACGCAGGGACCTGGACGAGTCCCGGACCCTGCAGGGCCTCTACCTGGATCCCCTGGCCCAGTCCCTGGCCGTGGCCGGCAACCGGAAGGTCCAGCTGCTGATCGACGTCAAGACGGACGCGGTACCCACCCTCGATACGCTGGTCTCCCTGCTGAAAAGCTATCCCGCCCTGATCCGGGATACGAACCTGCGGATCGTCATCTCCGGGAACCGCCCCCCGGAATCCCAATACGGGTCCTACCCGGATTTTATCTGGTTTGACGGGCGTGCCGGAGTGGCCTATACACCGGACCAGTTGCGGAAGGTTGCCCTGATCAGCGATGATTACGGGCGCTTTGTGCGCCGGGCCAGGGGGTGGCCCCTCCAGGACGATGACCGCCAGAAACTGAAGGCGGTGGTGGACCAGGCCCATCAGCTTGGTAAGCCTTTCCGTTTCTGGGGCAACCCCGATGTCCCGGAGGCCTGGGAGGAACTCATGCAGCTTGGCGTGGATTATGTCAATACCGACCAGATCAGCCAGCTTGCCGATTACCTGATGTACCGCGACGTCCGGCGCCGCGTGCTGCCCTATAACCGGATCCTGCATTCCGCCGGCGACGTAATCCGGTTCGGGGATCCCGCCGAGGAGAACCATTCCCTCGATATCGCGCCCCTGGGCGACAGCGCCTCCCACCTGGCCGTCGTCGAGGAGCGCTACGGAATTTATATCCTGGATGTCCGCCAGAAAAAGATCCTGACTTCCTGGACCTACCTGAAATACACCCAGCTCCAGGCGTATAACAGCGTCTACTCCGGCATCCAGAGTTTCCGGGATAGCGGGCAGATCTATATCGTCTGGGGGGCCTCCAATTCCTCCAATGGCGGCTCGGCCCTGATGATCACCACGTATGATCCCGATAAGGGCATCGGCCAGGTTACGGCCATCCCCTTTGCCCCCAAACCGCCGGCCCGGCTGGCCCTGCCCAATGGCGTGGCCGTATCGGAGGAAGGGGGTAAGAAATACCTGTACGTGGTCCTGAACGGCAACAATGAACTGGTCAAGATCGACTGGCAGTCCCGCTCCGAAGTCTGGCGGGTACCCACCGGGGTGGCCCCCTATGGCGTTTGCCTGGCCGCCGGGAAACTCTTTGTGACCAACTGGGCCGGGGAAACCGCTACCGACAGTTCCCGCGAACGCGCGGGCGTGCCCTGGGGGCTGGCTTATACTGATCCCCGCACGGGCGCCACAGCCGGGGGTACGGTATCGGTCTATGATGCGTCCGGCGGCAGCCTCCTCGCAGCCATTCCCGTCGGGCTGCATCCCAACGCCATCCTGGCCTCCCCGGACGCCAGGTTTGTGTACGTGGCCAATGGGTCCAGCGATTACATTTCCGTAATAGATGCGGCGTCCCAGCGCCTGTCCGACTCGATAAAGGTGGGCCTGCTGCAGGGCCAGGACTCCCTGCAGGGAAGTACGCCCAACGGGCTTTGCCTGAGTGCGGACGGGACGACCTTATATGTTTCCAATGGCCTCGATAATGCCGTGGCCGTTGTCCAGCTGGGGAAAAATGCGGCGGTTTCCGGGAAAGGAATCTCCCGCGTGGCCGGGTTCATCCCGACCGAGGCCTATCCGGCCGGGCTGCAGCTGCTCGGGAACCAGCTGGTCATCGCCAACCTGGAATCCGAGGGATCCAATGTGGTGGATCCCGAAACCAAGGCGCGGACCATCCACGAGGAACTGGCCTCTGTCAGTGTCATTGATGTGCCGGATGCCGCCACCCTGGCCAGCTATACCCAGGAGGTAGCCCGGCTCAACCTGCTGAACCGGATGGACCAGCTGGCCCCGCCCGCGCGGCCGGGTGTGACCCCCCGGCCCGTTCCGGAAAGGCTGGGAGAGCCTTCCGTGTTCAGGCATGTGATCTATATCATCAAGGAAAACAAGACCTATGACCAGGTGTTCGGGGACCTGGTGCCCGGCCGCGGCGACAGCAGCCTGACCGTATTCGGGGAGAAAGTCACGCCCAACGAGCATGCGCTGGCTCGCCAGTTCGGCTACCTGGATGACTACAACGCATCGGGGAAGTCCTCCGCCGAGGGCCACCAGTGGACAGACGCGGGCATGGTGTCGGATTATGTGGAAAAGATGGTCCGGGCCTGGTTCCGCAGTTATCCGCACCGCCAGGAAGATGCCTTGGTTTATAATAAGGCCGGGTTCATCTGGAACCATGCCCTGGACCACGGCAAATCGGTGCGCATCTACGGCGAGGCCTGTAAAACGCAGTATGACCGCAGGCTGCACTGGGCGGATATCTATAGAGCCTATGACCGCGGCGAGAAGCCGAACTGGTACAATACCACCACCATCCAGCGGATCCGGCCCATCATCTCCCCGGACTACCCGGACTGCGACAACTTTGTGTTCAGCGACCAGATCCGCGCGGATATCTTCCTGCGCGATTTCAAGCAATATGAAAGGGAGGGCAACCTGCCGGACCTGCTCGTGCTGTCCCTGCCCAATGACCATACGGCGGGCACCTCGCCGGATTTTCCGACGCCCTATTCGATGGTGGCTGACAACGACCTGGCCCTGGGGCGTATCGTGGAGGCCATCAGCCGCAGCAAATACTGGGACTCCACCGTGGTCTTCGTAACCGAGGACGACTCGCAGAGCGGCTGGGATCATATTTCATCTTACCGTACCGTAGGGCTGGTGATCAGCCCGTACAGCACCGGCAGGCTGGTCACCACGCATTACAACCAGGTATCCATGCTCCGAACCATCGAACAGATCCTGGGACTGCCTCCCATGAACATCATGGATGCCACCGCAAGACTGATGACCGATTGCTTCCAGGACAGGATGAATAAAGGCTGGTACCATCACCTGCCCAGCAATGTCGTACTGAACGATATGAACCGTCCGCTGGGCCTGCTTCGGGGCAAGGCCCGTAAATACGCCCGCCTGTCCCGCGATGAGGCTTTCGAGGAAGTGGACGGAGGGATGGATGACCTGATGAACCGGATCCTCTGGTTCTATGCCAGGGGGAATACCAAATACCCGGGAAGCCCGGATACCAAATGAGTGTTGAAATTATGCTGTAGTATCCGAATTTGGTTTTGGTGTCCTACTGATGCAGATTATACAAAGTTTCGATTATGCGCAAATTTCAAGAATTCGTTTTATCGGTGAATTTTGAATTTACTCCCATGTCGAAATAATTATCACCGAGGTGAATATTCATTCGAAATGTTCGTGAATGAGTATGGCAGTTAGTTGTGCAAATGGTTAATATAGAGTTATTCCAATAGTAGTTCATCTGGCTTTCTAGCTTGTATTAATTCCTTATATCTAATATCAAGTTCTTGCAAATAGACATCCAAATTTCTGTATCCATCTTCGTGGAGAATTTGTATGACCGTTTCGGCTAATTTTTTCCCATTTACCAGTAAAATCGGGTATTCATCTTCTATAATTTCACGTTGCACTGCTTCTGAAAAATAGCTGGTAGTAACATATACTCCGAGCCAACCCCTCCGTAATCTTGCTACGGTTCTTGCTACGTGATTTCCGCCAGTCGGCTGATTAAGCTTCTCGCATTTCGCTTGCCCCAATACTAAGAGTTTGGCTTTCCCAAATCCTTGTCCTACATCAATTCTTCCGTAAAAATCAGCGCCTCCGTCGGAAGTAGGTGGCGTGATCCAGCCTTCCACATAATGACCGAGTTGACCTCGTAAGATTTTAGCAGTCACTGCAGATGCTAGCCCTTCGAATAATGCCTTCTTGCTTTGATAATGTTCGTAAATATCTTTTAAAATTTGTAGTTCTTTACTGCCATAGGCAGGCGTTTGTTCATGAACTTTCGAGGTTAATAATTTTGAAACTCTCCTTCTGTTTCTTTCTAGCACCTTGTTGCCATTCTTTACCCAATCGATCCATGATTGAGGAGCGAATCTCAACGTATCCTTGAGTGATAAATTTTCGTTTCTCCGATCGTTGATCCATTCCCAGTCAAATTCTTCTTGCTCTTTAGCTATGCTAAATACGGTAAAATTGAATGCATAATTGGAGAAGGTGCGATCATTCCTCCTATCATATTGCGTAATTAATTGAACTGCGGTTATTATTCCAAATCCATTAAATTCAATGAATCCTTTTGCCAAATTATTCTGTCGAACCCCCTTGTAAAAAATGAGAGGCACAGCGCTGGATCTATCCTCTCCATTATAACTGGAAAATGCAGTCAACAAAATTCTGTTTCCAGGTGATAGAGCAGGATCTTTTCCAGGCTCCTTATTGTCTCCATAAAATCGGATATGCCCATTATCTACATCAAATATATCTTGCCAAGGAGTATCATCACTTCCAATTTTATGGGGGCTGCTTCGTATTAGAATGGCAGGTATTCTCTCCTCTGATCCAAAGCCAACTTTTGCAATTTGATTAATCCCTCTTTCTAATAAGACCTTGCTTTTGCCTGGGTAATGAGTGAGGAAGAAATGATTGTAGTAGCCTTCTATTTTTTCGGGTTCATGGTTATAGGGGCGGGAATACCTTAGTATGTCTTTTACTTTTAGCTTTGGCATTTCAAATAGTCAATTGCAGTTAGATTTTTTCATTTTATTATATCAATATAACGTTTTATTGCGAAAATTTAGCTGGATAGTTTATACGCTATATTATTAGGGGGTAATACTGTTTTTGCTTCGGATGAAGGTAGTTTATGAGATTATTCAAGGATTCGCCTTCTCAAGGTTTTCGTAATGAATGGTGACTTTTGGAGTCCTTACCTTAAGTATCGGTAGATTCTTTCTATTATAAGGGCTAGGCTAGCCGCTGGACCTGGAAATACATTAAATGATACGATTTAGTAACACCATGAGGGTAGTCCGATTTAAACAGTTGGTCCCGAATCCTTAAAAGAATTTTATAAATACTCTAAAACCAACCACTTTGGAGAAAATTACAAATTCTTTTGGATAAGGCTTGTTAGCAATCCTGCAGGGTTCTGAGAATCGAAAAAAATTTGGATTTGTGGAGGGCCTATTATCCAAATATTACCTCCCTGGCTTGAAAAATGAGGGCTAATCACTAAGAGGATTGGGCCATGAAAAAATGCAGTTCCTAATGGGCATAAGTTTTTGATTGTTTCCTGAACTTATTA
>DASZRL010000036.1:0-23598 GCA_035549175.1 Chitinophagaceae bacterium
GAAGGGGAGCCGCGCGGCTCCCCTTCCCTATTTCCATGCTATTTCAATGCGATCGAATCCGGATTAACCGAGGGCTACCCGGCGGAAGCCGGTTACCGTCAGGCCGCCGCTTTCCTTCAGGTAGTCGCCTACCGTCTTGGCGCTATCCTTCACGAAGGCCTGGGCGGTCAGGGTTTGTTCCTTAAAGAAAGCGCTCAGCTTGCCTTCCGCGATCTTGGCGATCATGTCATCGGGTTTACCGGCCATCTTGGGATCCTGTTTCATCTGATCCACGATAATGGCGCGCTCGCGGGCAATGATATCTGCCGGCACGCTGGCGGCATCCACGGCCACCGGGTTGAGGGCCGCAATCTGCATGGCCACGTCCTTGCCGGCCTCGGGGGCTTCCTTGTCCAGGCCGACCAGCACGCCGATGCGGTAGGCGCCATGGATATAGGAGGCGACATAAGGTGCATCAATGCGCTCAAAGCGGGTTACGCCGATCTTTTCGCCGATGGTGGCGAGTTTTTCATTCACCATTTCGGCGACGGTCAGGTTGCCGGCCTTGGTTTGCTGCAGCTCGTCCAGGCTCTTCACGTTATGGCTGATGGCCGCCTCGGCGATGGCTTTGGCGAAACTGACGAAGTCTGCGTTCTTGCTCACGAAGTCGGTTTCGCAGCTTACGCAGACAATGATGCCGGTCTTGTTGTCGGCGGTCGTCTGGGCAATGACAACGCCTTCCTTGGCTTCCCTGTCGCTGCGCTTGGCAGCTACCTTCTGTCCCTGCTTGCGCAGCCAGTCGATGGCAGCCTCAAAATCACCGTTTGTTTCGGTGAGGGCCTTGCGGCAGTCCATCATGCCGGCGCCGGTCATCTGGCGCAGCTTGTTTATATCCTGTGCACTGATCGTTACGGTTGACATATCCATTCTTTTTTTGATCGTTCAGAATCGGTTTCTCTGCTGCCGGCTCCTTCCCGGGGCGGGATGGGACCGGGGGTCTCCGGCCTAGCGCGCGCTGGTGCGGCGCGGGCTGCTCGGCGTGCGGCGCTTGGGCGCACCCGAACCACTGCGGGAACGTCCTGCCCCGCGGCTTTCCGCCTGGGCTTCGGCTTCAAGACGGGCTGCCCGGCGTTCCTTCTCGTCGTCGGTCAGCTGCTCATCCACTTCCTCATCCTTGGCGGCCTGGCGTTCAGCCAGTCCTTCGGCAATGGCGGCGGTGACATAGTTGGCGAGAATGGCAATGGACTTGGTGGCATCGTCATTGGCCGGGATGGCAAAGTCTACCTTGTTGGGGTCGCAGTTGGTATCCACCACGCCGAAGGTGGTGATGCCCAGCCGGCGGGCCTCCGCCAGGGCGATATGCTCATGGCCGATATCCACGATGAACAGGGCGGCGGGAACGCGGCCCAGCTGGGAAATACCTCCCAGTACCTTTTCCATTTTTTCCTTGTCGCGGCTCAGGGTCAGGCGCTCCTTCTTGGTAATGCTGTCGAAAGTGCCGTCGCCGAGCATCTTTTCAATGCTCTGCATCTTCTTCACGCTCTTGCGGACCGTGTTGAAGTTGGTCAGCATGCCACCCAGCCAGCGCTCGGTCACGTAGGGCATGTTCACGCGCTTGGCGCATTCGGTCACGATGTCCTTCGCCTGCTTCTTGGTGCCGACGAACAGGATCTTCTTGCCGCTGCGGGCGATCTGCTTCATCGCGGCGGCTGTTTCCTGCAGGCATTCCACCGTCTTGTTCAGGTCGATGATGTGAATGCCTTTCTTTTCCGCGAAGATGTACGGCAGCATCTTCGGGTTCCACTTCTTCCGCAGGTGACCAAAGTGAACACCGGCTTCCAGGAGTTGCTGTTGAAGGGACGTGTTATTTTCCATTATTCTACTGTGTTTAACGTTTGGAGTTATTGTTTGCAAACCCACCAGCGGTCCCGGTACCCGAAAAGCCGGTCCCGGATCCAGTGCGCCAGGCGATTAACGCTTGGAGAACTGGTAGCTGCGGCGGGCTTTTTTGTGACCGAACTTCTTGCGTTCAACCGAACGGGGGTCCCGCTTCAGCAGGCCGGCTGCCTTCAGCGCGGGCCGGAAATCCGGGTTGAGTTCCACCAGCACGCGGGAGATGCCCAGCATGGCTGCTTCGGCCTGTCCCTTGACACCACCGCCGCTCGCATTGATCTTCACATCGTACTTGCCGACCGCGTCGATCGTCTTGAAGGGACGCTCTACCTGGTTCTGCAGGTAGACCAGGGGAAAATACTCCTTGTAATCCTTGTCATTGACCGTGATCTTGCCGTCACCCTTGGACAGGAAAACGCGGGTCACTGCTTCCTTACGACGGCCAACACCGTTTTTTTGCTTTTCCATTATCGATGATTTGACCCGGCCTCGGCCGGGATTGCTTTTTTAATTGGTTACTCAGAATTTCAGTTCCTTGGGCTGCTGGGCGGTGTGCGGGTGCTCGGCGCCGGCATACACGAACAGCTTCTTGTACATCTTGCGGCCCAGGCGGTTCTTGGGAAGCATGCCCTTGACGGCGCGCTCGATGATCACCTCGGGACGGCGCTTCAGCAGGCTCTTGGCGGTCTCTTCCTTGCGCCCGCCGGGATAGCCGCTGAACGTATCATAGATTTTTTCATCCAGCTTGTTGCCGGTGAACTGGATCTTGTCGCAGTTGATTACGATCACATAATCGCCGCAATCGACGTGAGGCGTATAGTATGCCTTGTTCTTGCCGCGCAGTACCGCCGCAATCCGGGCACACATACGTCCTACGGTTTGATTGGTACCGTCCACAACATACCAGTTGCGCTGCACGGTAGCCGCGTTCGCATGTTTGGTTGTAAAATGTAATTTGCTCATTTGATTTGCTTTTTAAGGTCACCGCCATCCCGGCAACCGGTTTTTTAAACGGAGCGCAAAGATAGGCCGCCCCCGGGGGCATTTCCAAAAAACCAAGGGGTTATTTTTTATCGCACCTTTACAATAAGTTGATTTTCAATAAAATTTTTACCATATTTTAAAAATTGTACCGGATGAGCCCCTCCCGGACAGGGTACCGGGGTCGCAAAAATTCCGGGAGGAACCGCCCGGCAGGGTATTTTTGCCCCTCAAACTAGCAATCATGGCAACACACCTGCTGGGCCGCAGCCGGTTCGGAGACCCGGCCAACCTCGGCCGCCTGATGAGCCGGGAAGAGGCCCTTTCCCTGCTGGAGGAATGGGTACCCAACGAACGGCTCCGCCTGCACATGAAACAGGTCGGGGCCCTGATGAGGGCCTGGGCCCTGGAACGGGAAGGCGCCGATGAAGCGACCGCCCGCAAATGGGAACTGGCCGGCCTGCTGCATGATGCGGACTGGGAAAAATTTCCCGGGGACCATTGCCGGGTCATTATCGAAGAACTGGAGCGGCGCGGGATCGACCCGGAGGTCATTCATGCCATCGCCTCCCATGGCCCCCGCTACTTCGGCGTGGAGCCGGAAAACCGGATGGACCGCATGATCTACGCATTCGACGAACTGTCAGGATTTGTGCATGCCGCGGCGCTGGTGCGGCCGACACGCTACGAAGGCATGGATGTAAAAAGTATCCTCAAGAAGCTGAAGACGCCCTCCTTTGCCGCCCAGGTCAGCCGGGACGATATCCAGGATGCCCTGTCCCGCATCGATATTCCCCTTGAAGAACTCATCACCTTCATCATCGACCACCAGCGCGGAGTCGGCTGAGAGGGCAGGGGCCGCCGTGGCAGTTTAACGTTTGTTTCAGCCCGGCAGGCCGCATAAACGGCGGCCTTGCCTTAGTTTTGCCCCGCAATCCGGAATACAGCGATGAAAAAAAAGATCCTGCTTGCCGCCGGCGGCCTGTTGACTGCGGCCCTCCTGATCCTGCTACTGGCCCCCATCCGGTTTTATGTGAAGCAAACGGTGCATATCTCGGCACCCATCCGTATTGTATCCCAGCAGCTTTACCGTCCCCGCAACTGGACCCATTGGTTTCCGGACCTGCAGGCGGCCGACAGCACGCAGGTGCGGCTGCTGGATTCTTCGGCCACCTCCCCGCAGCCGGTCCTGCAGGCCGGCGAGGTCAGCTACCGCTTTCTGAAAACCAATCCGGCGGAGGTTTTCGTACGCCAGCAGGAAGGCAGCCGCCAGACCTACCATGCCCTGCTCGCCCTGCCGGATTCCTTCGGCATGGCCACCCATGTAACCTGGGCTCGTTCCTGCACCCCTCTGGGCTGGCTTCTGCAGACGCTGAACCCCCGGGCCGACATGCGCACCGGCCTGGCCCGGCTCAAATCCTTTGCCGAACAGCCTGCCACCGCCTACGGCTTCCCCATCCGCAAGCAGCCGGTCACCGATACCCTGGTAATCACCAGCAAGACCACCACCACCCGGGCCGACCGCGTGGCCGCACTGCGCCGCCTGTACGGCGAGCTGCGCGGCTATGCCGCCCGGTACCAGCTCCACCCCGACACGGTCCGCATGGCGGCCTTTAACGATTACGGGGACGGCACCGTGGAAATCATGGCCGGTATCCCCGTACGGAGGCGCGGACCGCAGCAGGAGGGCATCAGCTACCTGAACATGCCGCCCCACGGCAAGATGCTGGTCGGTACCTATGAGGGGCCCTACAGCGGTATCCCGGGCCTTTACGAGGCGATGCACCAATTTATCATCGACCGGGCCCTGCAGCAGGTCGCCGTCAATTACGAAAAATACCTGACCGACCCCGTTACCCACCAGGATAGCCTGCACATGCGGATTGAATTGTATTACCCGATTTTCTAAGTGGCGCCGTCAGCGGTACTGCAGGACGCGCAGGGAGTCATTGTTCCTGGCCACCAGCAGGCAGGACCGGCCTCCGATAGTGATCGGCAGGAGGTCCCGGACTTCGCCCGGCAGCTGCAGCACTTCCGGACGCAGGGGGGAGGCCCGGAAATACCCGTTGCCGGTGCCCCAGCCGAGTGCCAGGGATTGGGCATCGTAGCGGCCCTCATACGGGGTCACCCCGAAAAAGTTCCCGCCGGCCAACAGGTCCACGTGTCCGTCGCCATTGAAATCGGCGCTTGCAAAGGCAAAGACCGGGGCCAGCTGGAAAGCCATGGGAAGCGGCCGGGGCTCCAGGTGGCCGTGCCCGTCGTTGATCAGGACCATACTGGCCAGGGTGGCCGCCTCCAGGACACGCGCATCACCCAGTTTGTCCCCCCATATTTCCTCCACGGTTTTGCCGGCCATCTCGCCATACCCGAGGTATTTTTTCCGCAGGTAGGGTAGCTGCTTTTCCAGCTCTTCCTTGCCTTCAAAAGGATAGTAGCGGCCATCCCGGGCCACGCATAACAACGGATCGAGGCTGCCATTGCCATCGAAGTCGGCGACATAAAGCCGCAGGGGGTAGCGGGTACTGGCCGTCAGCTTGGCATTGAGGCCGTAGTTTCCGGCCACCAGGTCGGGATGGCCATCCCGGTTCAGGTCGGCTACGTGCAGGCTGGTCCACCAGCCGGTTAACGGATCCAGCCCGCCGTGCTGGCGCTCCAGGCGTCCCTCCCTGTTGTGGAAAACCGTTACTGGCATCCATTCACCCGCCACGATCAGGTCGGGCCGGTTATCCCCGTCCAGGTCGGCCCAGCAGGCGCTGGTCACTATGCCCAGGTTGGCCAGGCCGGGCGCTTCCTCTTCCGGGACCCGTTGGAACCGGCCCCCGCCCTCGTTGCGCAGCAGGTAGGAAGCCGGGATCTCCCCGTACCGCTGGGGTTGGTCCCGGCCGCCCACAAACAGGTCCAGGTCGCCGTCGCCGTCCAGGTCCGCGCAAGCGACTACCGATTTATCCCCCCGGAAATCCGGCAGGCCCCCGGAGCGCTGAAAATGCCCGGTACCGTCGTTGAGGTACAGCCGGTCCTTCAGCCAGGGAGAGCCGGCCGGGTATTCGTTGCCCCCGCTCACTACGTAGAGATCGGGGTCCCCGTCGCCATCGGCGTCGAAGAACAGCGCATCGGTGTCCTCGCACAGCGAATCCTGCCCGATGGCCGGCTCCGCCAGGGACCGGAAGCGGCCCTGCGGGGTCTGCAGGTACAGGCGGCCGGGCTGGTTGCGGGCCCCGCAGACATAAAAATCCGTCAGGCCATCCCCATTTACATCGGCGGATGCGAGCCGGGGCCCGGCCGTGGACAGGGCGTGGGGAATGAGAAACTGCTGGTTGAAATCCACGTAGGAAAGGTCCTCGCGGTGGCGGTAATCGATCCCCGCCCGGTCCGTCACATCGCGGAAGGCCGCCGCCGCGGAATCGGCGGCTCCCTCCAGCAGGTCATGGAGGAACTTCGCAGGCTGCTCCAGGGTATCGGTGGAGGCCCGGTCAAAGTGCAGGGTCAGCACCTGATCGGCCGCCACCCCCCGCAACCGCTGGATCCGGTTGCCGGGCCAGACCACCAGGATGCTGTCCACCTGGTCGTGCGTGCCCAGTCCCACATGGATCACCGGTTCTCCGCAGCTCATGAAGCCGCGGGCAGGCTGCAGTTCCCGGTATTGTAGGCTCCCCCCGGCATACAGGAAGGCCTTGGCCCCGATGGCAAAGCGGTTGGCCGAGGTCGAATCCCGCAGCTGCAGGGAAAGAAAATGGTAGGCGGAATCGGGATGGAGCCCGATGGCATTGTTGCGGTAGATCCCGGC
Source organism: Chitinophagaceae bacterium (assembly GCA_035549175.1). Classification (GTDB taxonomy): domain Bacteria; phylum Bacteroidota; class Bacteroidia; order Chitinophagales; family Chitinophagaceae; genus DASTSN01. The sequence continues at coordinate 6,638 of DASZRL010000036.1, forward strand.
CGGGGCGTTCAGGTCGTTGGTCACCAGGTCCAGGTCGCCGTCCCCGTCCAGGTCCGCGTAGGCGGCGCCCTGGGAGAGCGTGGGCTGGGCAAATCCCCAGTCCGCCGACCGGTCCCGGAACCGCAGGTCCGGGCTGCCCTGGAACAGGTAGTTGTGCCAGGCGCCAGGGGGCTGGTGGCGGAGGATCTCCTGGTCCATGGTGCGGGAACTGAATGCCTGCTGGCTCACCAGGCGGCTGGACGAAAAACGGATATAGTCCAGGTCGTTCAGCCGGTTTTTGATTCCGTTGCTGACAAACAGGTCGCTGTAGCCGTCCAGGTCATAATCCGCCACCAGCGGGCTCCAGCTCCAGTCGGTGGCTGCCACGCCGCTGTACAGCGCGATGTCGGAAAAATGCAGGCCCCGGCCCGTGTTCAGCTGGAGGCAGTTGCGGGAGTACTGATACTGGTAGCCGCTTTTGATTTTCAGATCGTAGAGGTCGGGAGATTCATCGCCCTGGGAGGATTTGAGGATCTTCTCGTCCGGGGACAGCATGTCCAGGGTGACCAGGTCCGGCCACCCGTCGTTATTGAGGTCGGCCGCGTCATTGCCCATGGAGAATTTGGACGTATGCCCGAAAGCCGAGCGGCTGATCTCGCGGAAGGTCCCGTTTCCCTGGTTCAGATAATAATAGTCGTTTTCGTGGAAATCATTGCTCACGTAGATATCGTCGTAGCCGTCCTGGTTCAGGTCGGCCACGGCCACCCCCAGGCCGTAGCCCAGCGGGCTGCTGAGGACCCCGGCCTGGGTCGTTACGTCGGTGAAATGGTCGCCGTCGTGACGCAGCAGTTTGCCGCCGCTGACCGGGCTGTAGATCCGCCGCAGCGAGGTGTCCCCGTAGGTATCGGTCTGGTGGATGGAATGCTGCAGCACGAACAGGTCCAGGTCGCCGTCATGGTCGTAGTCGAAGAATACCGCCGAGGTGCTGTACCCCTGCAGGTCCACCCCCCACTGGTGGGCGCATTCCGTGAAATGCCCGTGGCCGTCATTGAGGAATAGCTGGTTGCGGGACTCCCGGAAATACGTATGCGGCTGGGCGGCCCCCTGGGGCCTGTGGTTGGCGACCGTACAGACATAGATGTCCAGCCAGCCATCCCCGTTGACGTCGGCCATGGTGACGCCGGTGGTCCAGCCGGCATGGCCTTCCACCCCGGCCTGGCGGGTGATATCGCGGAACCGGAACCCGCCTTCGTTCAGGTAGAGCCGGTTGCCGTGCTGGTTGGAGGCAAAGTACAGGTCGGGGCGCCCGTCGTTGTTGATATCCCCCACCGCCACCCCGGCCCCGTTGTAATAGTACAGGTAGTCCAGGATATTCAGCGTATCGGTATCGGTATTGGGATTGACGAAGCTCACCCCCGTGGCGGCGCTGTCCAGCCGCGAGAACAGGGGCCGGGTGGAGGCGACCCGGTTCTGGCAGCCGGCCAGCAGCCCGGCAGCCAGCCCGATCCAGGGCAGCAGCCGCGACCGGAACGGTTGCCGGATATTCCCCGGCGATGGCATACGGCGGTCCACGTTATTTTCCTTTTTGAAATACCTGTAAGGGGTCGTTGTTGCGCGCCACCAGGATCAGGGATCCCGCCGGGGTGCCGACCGGCTGGATATCGCGCACCTCACCGCGCACGAACAGGCCGCTGGTGGCCGGCGGCACATACTGGAATCCGCGGTTGCCGGTGGCCAGCAGCGTGGTCCCGTAGCTGGCATCGAAGCGGCCCACTTCGGGCTTGAGGCCGTAGAAGTTGCCGCCCAGCATCAGGTCGGTACGCCCATCGCCGTCCAGGTCACGCGGCAGGATCCCGAAGACCGGGGCGAACTGGGCCCGCTGCGGCAGCGGGCTGGCCGTGAACCCGCCCCGGCCGTCGTTGTAAAACACGCAACTCTGGGTTTGCTCCACGTGCAGGACGATGGCGCGACGCAGCTGGTCCTCGGTAAAGATCTCCTCGATGCCCTTGCCGGCATAGGAACTGTAGCGCAGGAATTTTTTCTTCAGCACCGGCACTTCCATGACCAGGTCGCTGCGCAGGTAATAGGGATAGGCCTTCCCGTCCGATTTGTAATAGACCGGCACACACTCGCTGCGGCCGTTATCGTCGAAGTCACCTACGTACAGGCGGGCCGGGTGCTGCGCATCGGCCTTGATGCGGGAATTCAGACCGAAGTTGCCGGCCACCAGGTCCGGGTGGCCGTCGCCGTCGACATCGCTGATGACCAGGCAGTTCCACCAGCCCCCGGAGTTCGGCAGTTCGGCAGACTTGACAAGCCTGCCCTGCTGGTAGCGGTATAGGGTTACCGGCATCCAGTCCCCTACCACAATCAGCTCCTTGTGTCCGTCCCCGTCGATATCCGCCCACTGGGCATCGGTAACCATCCCGGCATGCTGCAGGTCGGGCGCCACCGTTGCCGTGACGTCCCGGAACACGCCGCCTCCTTCGTTATGGAGCAGCCGGCTGGCAGGGCTGTGCCCGTAATCGCCCGGGATGCTGCGGGCCCCGATGAACAGGTCGGTGCGTCCGTCCCCGTCCACGTCGCAGGGCCTGACGCAGGAGGCATTGAGGGAGACCATGGGCCATCCCTTCAGGCTTCGCGTGAAATGCCCCTTGCCGTCGTTCAGGTACAGGCGGGTCAGCAGGTTCAGGGATCCCTGCGGAAATTCATTGCCGCCGGAGGCCACCACGAGATCCAGGTCGCCGTCCCCGTCGGCGTCAAAGAAGGCAGCCCCGACGTCTTCATTATCCTTGTCCTGGTTGAAGGCATATTCCTCCTGACGGCGGAACCGGCCGCCGGGCTCCTGGAGAAAGAGTTTGGCCGTATCCCCCGTGGCGCCTCCCACGAAGAAGTCCTCCAGGCCGTCCCCGTTGACATCCCCCACCGCCAGCTTGGGTCCCTCGGTGGACAGCATTTTGGGGATCAGGTGCTGGTCGTCGAAATCGACATAGACGTTTTCGTGGTGCCGGCTGTCCCCGCTCAGGACGGCGGCGCTAACGTTGGCATAAAGCGCCGGGGCGCTGGCCACGGCCGGGACAAAGTGTCCGCGGGCCTCGGCCTGGTGAAGCGTCAGGGTGGTATCCGAGCGCAGGTGATGCAGCACCTGCAGGGACAGGTCGGGCCAGCGGACCACCAGGCTGTCCACCAGCGTCAGGGAGCCCAGCCCGAAATTCAATACCGGTTCCACCGAGCTTTCAAAACCCCGGCTGGGCATCTGCTCCAGGACCTGCTGCTGGCCCCCGCTGTACAGCGTTACGCGGCTGCCCACCCCGAAGGTGTTGGGCGACCGGCCGTCCAGGCGGACCTTGAGGTAGTGGGTCTTCAGCTTTTCCGTACTCAGGTTGCGGTATACAAAGGCCGGCATGTTCTCGTTGTTCACGACCAGGTCCAGGTCGCCGTCCCCGTCCAGGTCGCCATAGGCCGCCCCGTTGCTGAAGCTGGGTGTGCTGCCCAGGCCCAGCGGAACCGAGAGGTTCCGGAAGGTCAGGTCGTGGTTGTTCACGAAGCCGTAATTGGGAATGGGCGTCGAGGGCATCTTGTCCAGCATGGCCTTGAAGTCAAAACCCCCGTGGCGCACCTGGCTCATCACCTCGTCGCTGCTGAAATATTCCAGGAAGTCCTGGTCGGTCAGGTCGCGGCTGATCCCGTTGGACACGAAGATATCCTTCCAGCCGTCGTTATTGAAGTCAAAGGAAAGGGCGCCCCAGCTCCAGTCGGTCGCATCCACTCCCGCCAGCTGAGCGATCTCGCTGAAGGTGCCGTCGCCGTTGTTGAGTTGCAGGCAGTTGCTGGTGAACTGGTGGTGAAAGTCGTTTTTGAGCTTGGCGTTGTACAGGTTGTAATCGTCAAACCGGGTGGTGGTCTTCAGCCGGTAGTCGCCTTCAGGCAGCATGTCGGTGGTGAAGACATCGAGCCAGCCGTCGTTGTTGACGTCGATCATGTCGGAGCCCATGGAGGCCTGGCTGACATGGCCCATCGCACTTTCCAGGACTTCCCGGAAGGTACCGTCATGCTGGTTGATATACAGGTAATCGCGCTCGAAAAAGTCATTGGAGATGTAAATGTCCTCCCAGCCGTCGTTGTTGACGTCGCCGACGGTGATGCCCAGGCCGAAGCCGATCTCGCTGCCGTAGATCCCGGCCTGCTCGCTGACGTCGGTGAAGTGATTGCCGTCATTGCGGTACAGCCGGTCGCCCCCTTTGGGATCGCGTATGTTGCGCAGGTCGCGGTTATACCCGAAACTCTCGATGGGGCGGTAGCTGTTATTAAGGACATAGCAATCCAGGTCCCCGTCGTGGTCGTAATCAAAGAAGACCGCCTGGGTGCTCAGTCCCTTGTCATCCAGCCCGTACTGGGCCGCCTCTTCCTTAAAGGTGCCGTCATGCTGGTTAATGTAGAGTTCGTTGGCGCGGCTGTCGCCGTTGATATCGCCGCTGTTGCACACGTAAATATCCAGCCAGCCGTCACCGTTCACGTCCGCCATGGTAACCCCGGTATGCCATTTGTGGATCCCCTGCACGCCGGCCCGCCGGGTCACATCCTCGAACTGCCAGTTGCCTTTGTTGAGGTACAGGTGGTTGTTGCCCTGGTTGGCCGTAAAAAAGACGTCGGGCCGGCCGTCGTTGTTGACATCCCCGATGGCCACGCCCCCGCCGTTATAGAAGTTCCGGTATTTGAATACGTTGAATTCCCGGGTATCGGACACCTGGTTGGCAAAATCGATCCCGGTCCGGGAGGCGGGCAGGGATTCAAAAAGCAGCTCCTTGTCCGAAGCCTGCTGATGCGGTCCGCAGGAAACCAGGCCTATCACACAGCCAATCGCCAGCCCCGGAAAAAATCGTACAAGCATGAGAGATCTTTAGTAAGGAGGAACAAAAATAAAACAGGAGCAGCTCCGTAAGTTACTGCCCCTGTTCAAAATGAAAAAGTATTTATCCCGTATTAACGATTCCGTTAATATCCCGGGTTCTGCTGCAGGTTCGGATTGGAAGAGATCTGCGGTGCCGGGATCGGGAAGATCTGCAGGTGCGCATCGGCATCTGCATTCTTGCCGGGGAAACGGGCATCGCCGAAGTGACCGAAGCGGATGGCATCCTGGCGTGCCCATCCTTCCCAGGCCATTTCGCGGCTGCGCTCGTGGTACAGGTTCTCCAGCGTCAGGTCAGCCAGCGTCCAGTCATGGGTGGCGTCCCCGTAAGCACGCTCGCGGATCAGGTTGACATTGCTGACGGCATCCGACAGGTTGGTACTGGACCGCAGTTCAGCCTCGGCCTTCATCAGGTAGGCATCGGCCAGGCGGAACAGCACCATGTCATTGCTCTGGTTACCGGCGGTACCGGCTTCCGGCTGGTACTTCACGTTGCGGGCGCCGGCCAGGCGGAAGCTGTCGGCCGGGTTGGACAGTTCGTTCACATACTTGCTGATCTTCAGCGGCAGGCCGGTCTGGGCATCCTTGATGGGGTTGCCCTGGGCGTCAAACTGCTGACCCACCAGGAACATCTGCTTGCGGCGGTCGGCGTCATCGAACTGGTCGTAGTAGTCGGCCGTGCTGCAGAAGCCGTTCCAGGGCTGTCCGCTCAGGTTGTACTTCAGGTTGTGCTGGTAGTGCAGGGTCTGCATTTCCCAGTTCATATTACCGATGTACACCTTGTCGAAGGGAACTACGAAGATATTTTCCGTGGAGTTATCGTTCTTCACGATAAAGTTATCAAAGTAGTTGGAGGACAGGGAGTACTTGCCGGAGTTGATGACTACGTCGCAGGCGGCGATACAGTCAGCCCAGCGGGGCGTACCGGTGTACACCTGGGCATTCAGGTACAGCTTGGCCAGGATCATGTAGCCGGCCCACTTGGTGAGGCGGCCATAGGTGGCGGCGTTCACGTCGGTCGGCAGGGCATCGATGTTGGCCTTCAGCTCGGATTCTATGAAGTTGAAGATCTCGGAGCGGGACTTGTCATTCTTCACCGTGCTGGGATCCGTGTTGAAATCCGTTACGATGGGCACCTGGCCGAACATATCCATGGCCAGGTAATAGTAATAGGCGCGCAGGACCTTCAGCTCGGCGTTGATGGCATCGATGTTGGCCGGCTTGGTGCTCAGGGCGTTTACTACGCTGAGGGTGAAGTTGGCCTTACCGATCCCGTTGAAGATGGCGCTCCAGGCTCCGTTGATGTTGCCCAGGTCAGCCTTCCAGTTATGCGTCCAGATAGCCTGCCAGCTACCGTTATCGTACCAGTCGTTACCCCGGGTAGGCACAATGACCGCACCCCCGGAAATATCGTTGAGCTGGTCCACATCCCCGTCGGGAATATTCGTCAGGGCCTGGTAGGCCGGTGCCAGACCGGCTGCGACCTGCTCCGGTGTCTGCCAGAAGTTTTCTGCCTGCGCCACGCTGTACACCTTCTGGTCCAGCTTGGTACAAGACACCGCAACACTGCCTCCCAGCACCACCATGGCAGTATAAAGTGAGATTTGTTTCGCTTTCATATCTAAACAATTAATGAGTTGTTTGCTTCTTTTTAGGTTTCAAATTACTGCTTACTGGAAGGCCACGTTTACACCCAGGGCGAAGGAGCGCGTTCTGGGGTAGAAGGCGGAACCATAGTAAGTTACGTCAATATAAGCCTGGTTGGATCCCGTGTTGGCCGTCTGGATTTCCGGATCGATGCCTCCGTAGGGTGTGATCACAAACAGGTTGTTGGCAGCCAGGTAAACCCGGACGGATTTGATATTGCCCTTCAGGTTGGGGAACGTGTAGGCAATGGTCGCGTTGTCCAGGCGCAGGTACGAGGCTTTTTGCAACCACAGGTCGGAAGCAAAGGCCGCATCCTTGATACCGTTGGTCAATGCCTTCTTAGTAACGTTGTTACCCGGCAAACGGTTTATATTTTCAAAGTTCAGCAGCGTGTTGTTGAAAATTTTCTGTCCTGCTACCCCCCTAACGAAGAAATTCAGGTCCCAGTTGCCATAGGTGAAGGTATTATTTATACCATAGGTGAATTTGGGGCTGGGATCGATATAGTACTTGGTCGGGTTCGGGTTCTGGTCCTGGGTCAGGCTCTTCACCCCGGCGGAGTCGAACAGCTGGTGGCCGTCCTTGTCGATGCCGGTGAAGTGGGCCAGGTAGAACTCATACGGAGCGTAGCCGGGCTTCAGGTAGGTGATCGGGTTGGAGCTCAGACCACGGCCGGTGGCGTAACCGCCGGGGATCTGGTCGGTAGACAGCTTGTAGCCCTGGTAGGTACCGGACAGGCTGGTAACCCGCGTCTTGATGAAGGTGATCTGGCCGTTGGCGGTCCAGGTCACGGCGTGGCCCTTCAGGATCTGGCCGCTCAGGGCGATTTCCACACCCTTGTTGGTCAGGTTTCCTACGTTGGCCAGGATCGTATTGATGAAGAACGGAGGCACCGGCACGGTGTAAGTATACAGCAGGTTGCGGGTCTCGTCGTTGAACACGTTGACATCACCGGTCAGGCGGTTGTTGAACAGGGCGAAATCCACGCCGATGTTCTTACCGTGACGCTCTTCCCAGCGCAGATCGGGGTTGGCGTTCTGGGAGGGAGAGTAGCTCTGCGGATAGATCTGGTTCACGGCATCGTAGTAACGTCCGCCCGGTCCGTACAGCAGCAGGGTGGCGTAGGGCGTGATGGCGTCGGAGTTACCCGTTACCCCGTACCCGGCGCGGAGCTTCAGGTCGCTGAGCCAGGGGATATTCCGCATGAAGTTCTCCTGGCTGATGCGCCAGGCCACATCAAAGGACGGGAAGTTACCCCAGCGGTTGTTCACCCCGAACTTGGAGCTGCCGTCGCGGCGGATACTGGCCGTCACATAGTATTTGCTGTTGTAGATGTAGTTGATGCGGCCCAGGAAGGAGATCAGCTTGTACTCTTCCTTGTAGGTACTGGCTGATACCCGGGTGGGGTCAATGGCGCTGGAGAAGTTGTTGAACTGGTTCTGGGGTACCAGGAAGTTCTGGCCGGTGGCGCCCATCGAACTGTTCACAAAGTAGTTGTACTCATATACGGCCGTCGCGTTCAGGCTGTGCTTGCCAAAGGTCCTTACATAGTTGGCGTGCATATCGCCCTTGCGGGAATCCGTATTATAGGTATTCACGCTCGCATTGTTGAAGTTGGCCTCCAGCGGGAAGGTCGGCTGGAAGAACTGGGTCTGGCCGGTGAACCGGGAAGAAGAACCGGTTACCCCGACCTTCAGGCCCTTGATCAGTTCGTAGTTGGCCGTTCCGTAGATCAGGCTCAGGTTCTCATTGGCGTTGTTGACTTCCTCGTTCAGGTGCTCCACGGCATTGAACTGCTCGAAATCCGAAAACGCGAAGTAGGAACCGTCGCTGTTATATACGGGGTAGGTCGGCGGCGTATTGAACACCTTGGAGATATTCCCGTAGTTGAGCAGCTTGCGCTTGGTCAGCGTGTTGATGATACCCATGGTCAGTTCCAGTTTGTCGTTCAGCGCCTTTTGCTGGGCGTTGAAACGGAGACCGTACTGTTCCTTGCCGGTATTGAGGATGATACCCTCCTGGTTGAGGTAGTTCAGCGAGGCGCGGTAGGTAAAGCCGCGTGCGCCCCCGGAGAGGGAAGCCGTGTGGCTGTGGGTGAACGCGGTCCGGCTGATCGCCTTCTGCCAGTCGGTATTGGCGCCCTTGTCCAGGCTGCCGGGGTTGGCTACCGCGGCCCGCCAGTCCTTGGCGCTCAGCATATCATAATATTTTGCCTGCTTGTCCAGTCCCACATACCCGTTGTATTCCACCTGGGTGCGGCCGGCCTGGCCTTTCTTGGTGGTAATGATGATCACACCGTTCGCACCGCGGGATCCGTAAATCGCCGTGGCGGAAGCGTCCTTCAGCACGTCGTAGGAAGCGATGTCGGAGGCAGGAATGTTATTGAGTTCATTGGGGTCGTCCAGGGGCACCTGGTCCACCACGATCAGCGGGGTCTGACCACCGGTCAGCGAGGTCTGCCCGCGCAGGCGGATGATCGGCGCCTGGTTGGGGTCGCCACCCGGCACGGTTACCACCAGGCCCGCAACCTTACCCTGCACCTGCTGGATGGGGTTGGTCACGATACCCTGGTTAAAATCCTTGGCGCTGATGTTGGACACGGCCCCGGTCAGGTCCTTTTTGCGGGAGGTACCATAACCGGTCACCACGACCACGTTCAGATCCTGGCCGGTGGGCGCCATGGCAACGGCCACGGTGTTGTCGGCCCCGATGGCAACCTCCTGGCGGTCATAGCCCACGGAGGTGATAACCAGGGTCGTCACATCGGCGCCGACGGTGAGCCGGAAGGTGCCGTCATCGGCCGTCGTCGTACCGCGGTTGGATCCCTTGGCCACGACCGAAGCGCGGGCAACCGGGGAGCCATCTTTGGAATCGGTGATTTTACCAGTAACGGTTTTTTCTTGTGCCCAGGAGATCTGCGAGATAATGACAAGCAGCGCTGGCAGCACAATCTTCTTCAGTAGATTTCTGCAGGACATAAGCAATATTGTGTAAGCGTTTTGGAATGATTCGCCACACACTGAATGTGTATAGCGAACACAATGATAATAAAAATTAAATACCCGCAAAAATTAATTTTTTTTTAACCAGAACTTGTCTCTTTTTCACTATCCGGCCAAAAAGACCTCTTTTCACGGGCATCCAAAAGTCGACAGACAGGAAAATGCGCCGGGGTGCTGCTTGGCGTGAACCCAGGCGCCGGCCGGGCGGGGCCGGGGCAGATACCTATTTATATAGTTTCCCGAACGGGTTTCCGGGGTCCGGGCGCCCGGGCCTGCCGCAGGAATCATGACCGGCGGGCACTGCGGCTGCGCAGGGTGGTATTGCGCGGCATGGTAACCCGCGCCCGGTAGAGTTTGCCGGGCCGGTGGGGGACATTGCGTTCCATTTCATCGACGTCGGCCAGCCATTCCTTGAGCGCGATCTTTTTGCGGAAATTGCGGCGGTCCAGCTGGACCCCGAGGATGGCCTGGTACACTTCCTGCAGCTGCCGCAGGGAGAATTTTTCCGGCAGCAGGTTGAAGACCACGGGTTTTTCCATCACCTGCTCGCGCAGGCGTTCCAGGCAGGTGTCCAGGATCAGGCGGTGGTCGAAGGCCAGTTCCTTGATATCGTTTAGGCTGTGCCAGTGCAGTTCATTCTGCATGAGCTTCAGCTGGTGATGGCGGATGTCCACCAGGGAATAGTAGGCAATGGTGATCACGCGCCCCGAAGGGTGGCGTTCCACTTTCCCAAAGGTATGGACCTGCTCCAGGTACACATCGTCCAGGCCGGTGCGCTCCTTCAGCACGCGGTAGGAGGCGCTGTCCAGGTCCTCGTTGGGACGGACCAGGTCGCCCAGCAGGGACCAGCGGTCCGCGAACTCCGCGAGGTCGGATTTGATCAGCAGGACCTTCAGTTCCTTGTTCTCATAGCCGAAAATGACGCAGTCCACGGAGATGGCGATATTGAAATAATCAATATGAGCGATCTTCTCGGCGTCGGCCGTCTTGAGGGAATGAAGGTCATCCAGCATAGTGATGGGTTCTACGGGTTACGCCGCAAAATTAAAAGAAGGCTTGTGAAATTGACAAGCAGGAAATTTATCCGGCGGGTGGCCGGCAGTTTGTTAGGGGGACCTTAGTAACTTTACGATCCAACCCAGGATCATGTATTCCAAACAAGCAACCCAGCAACTGCAACACGAGACGGCCGCATTCCAGAAAGAGCTCCGGGAGGGGAAAATCAGGGCCCGGGAGATCGAAAGCCTGCGGAACGTGCTGCGGTTCCATGAATACCGCTATGCGATCCTGGCCGATCCCCTGATCTCCGATTTCGAATACGACCAGCTGTACAAGGCGCTGGAAACCCTGGAGCGGGAACACCCCGACCTGGTTACCCCGGACTCCCCCACCCAGCGGGTGACCAGCGGCCTGACCCGCGAGTTTACCCAGGTGCCGCACCTGGTGCCGATGCTTTCCCTGGACAACTCCTACAGCGAGGAGGACCTGGTCGATTTTGACCGCCGCGCCCGGGAACTGGCCGGGGTCGACGAACTGGAATACTGCGTCGAACCCAAGTTCGACGGGGCCAGCATTTCCCTGGTGTACGAAGATAACCTGCTGGTACGGGGGGTGACCCGCGGCGACGGGGTCAAAGGGGACGACATCACGGCCAATATCCGGCAGATCAGGTCCATCCCCCTGTCCGCCGACTTTGCCGCCCACGGGATCAAACAGATCGAGATCCGGGGGGAGATCCTCATCAACAAGAAGAACTTCAAGCAATATAACGAGCAGCTGGCCGAGCAGAACCTGCCTCCGTTGGCCAACCCGCGCAATGCCGCCGCCGGCACGCTGCGCATCAAGGATCCCCGGATCGTGGCCGAGCGTAACCTCGAAGGCTTTTTGTACCATATCAGCTATTACACCCAGACCGGTGCCCGGCGGAGCCACCCGCCGTTCCGCACCCAGGCCGAGAGCATCAGCCTGCTCTGGGAACTGGGATTCCGTAGCCCGGAGAAGGAAAAGCACCTGTTCCGCGGGATCGGCCCGGTGGTGGACCATGTCCGGGCCTTTGAAAAGACCCGCGATGAGCTGCCCTACGAGATCGACGGCCTGGTCATCAAGGTCAACGACCTGGCCATCCAGGACAAACTGGGCATGACCTCCCATCACCCCCGCTGGGCCATCGCCTTCAAGTTCAAGGCCCGGCAGGCCACCTCCCTGCTGCGGGCCGTGGAATTCCAGGTGGGCCGCACCGGCAATATCACCCCGGTGGCCAAGATCGACCCGGTACCCATCGGGGGCGTCACGGTAACGTCCATTTCCCTGCACAACGAGGACTTCATCCGCGAAAAGGACCTGCGCATCGGAGACTCCGTCCTGGTGGAGCGGGCCGGGGATGTCATCCCCTACGTGGTCAAGTCCTTTCCCGAACTGCGCAAGGGCCACGAACACAGGATCCACTTCCCCGAAAAATGCCCCGTCTGCCATCACGCCCTGCACAAAGCCCCGGGCGAGGCGGCCTGGCGCTGCCTGAATTATAACTGCGAGGCCCAGGTCACCCAGCGGATCATCCATTTTGCCTCCAAGGATGCCATGGAGATCACCGGCCTGGGGGAGGCCCTGGTGAACCGGTTTCACGAACAGGGCTGGTTGCAGGACATAGCCAGCATTTATGAGCTGCCCTTTGAGGAGATCGAGAAGCTGGAAGGCTTTGGCAAAAAAAGCGTGCAGAACCTGCGGGCCTCCATTGAAAAGTCCAGGACCCAGCCCCTGCACCGGCTGATCTATGGCCTGGGCATCCGGTACGTCGGGGAGACCACGGCCAAGACCCTGGCCGGCAGCGTGGACCAGCTGATGGACCTGGCGGACTTCAGCCCCGCCCAGCTGCAGGAACTCGAGGATATCGGCCCCAAGGTCGCGGCCAGCGTGCATGAATTCTTCAGCAACCCGGAAAACATCCGGCTGCTGAAAAAACTGGAGGCCCTGGGCGTCACCCTGCGCAATGAAAAAAGGCAGGGTCCCGCGGGGGGCGGCCTGGAAGGGCTGACGTTTGTATTTACGGGAACCCTGCCCACGCTGAAACGCAACGAAGCCGAGGAACTCGTCGAAAGCAACGGGGGAAAGGTGCTGAGCGGCGTGAGCAGCAAGCTCAACTACCTGGTGGCCGGCGAGGACGCCGGCAGCAAGCTGGAGAAGGCCAAAAAGATCGACAGCGTCCGCATCATTTCGGAGGAGGAATTCCTCAAAATGATCCACAAAAAATAGCATTCATATAGGAAAAAAATATATAATTTGGTGGCTCCCTACGAGGTTCCTCTCCGTTACCCGCTATTAAACTGAATCCTTTTTTTTGGTAAAACGCCCAGACTCATGATCAAGAAAATTCCCGGGGAAATCTGGAAACCCCTTATTTTTCCAGGCTGGAAACAATTGCGAAACCGCTACGCCTTATCCTCCCATGGACGCATCGCCAGTTTCAAGGACGACATCCTGGATGACGGCAAACTGCTGAACGGCTCCCTGACCACCGGCTACCGGACCCTTAACCTGCACCGTCCCGACAACAAGGGTACCCTGTATATCCACCGGGAGATGGCCAAGCTGTTTCTGAAACGCCCCTCCCCCCGGCATGAATACGTCATCCATCTCAACCACAATAAGCTGGACAATCATTACCGCAACCTAAAATGGGCCAGACTGGAGGAAATGATCGAACACCAGCAGGACAGTCCGGCCAAGATCGCCTACAAGAAAAAGCAGGCTACCCGCACCGTCGGGCTCAAGCTGACCGCGGCCCAGGTCAAAAAGATCAAGGATGTCCTGAAGAGCAAACACCGGCAGATCACGATCAGCAACCTCGCCAAAAAATACGGCGTCAGTGAAATGACGATGTACCGCATCAAAAGCGGCGAGAACTGGGGCCGCGTCAGATAGCCGGCAATCCCCTTACTTTGCAGGTACGCCGGCCGGGCAGTCCCGTTCGCGGGTATGATGGCCGCAGATGGGTCTACCTGCCTGACCGGGCCCCTGCCAGCGGCCACCTAACCATTTGCCATGTTACAAGCCTCCACGCTTACCTTTCTGCGGACCCTGAAACGCAACAATAACAAAACCTGGTTTGATGAGCACCGCAGCCAGTACGAGCAGGCCCGGGCGGACTTCGGGGCCTTTATCCAGCGCGTGATCGACAGGCAGGGCCGCAGCGATCCGGCCATTGCGCACCTGCAGGCCAAAGACTGCCTGTTCCGGATCAACCGGGACGTCCGTTTTTCCAAAGACAAGTCTCCCTACAAGACCAACTTTGGCGCCAGCATCCGCAGCGGGGGCAAAAAATCCATCCTGGCCGGCTATTATTTTCACCTGGAACCCGGCCAGTCCTTTGCCGGCGGCGGGATCTGGCAACCCTTGCCGGCGGAACTGACCAAGATCCGGCAGGAAATCGACTATAACCTACCCGAATTCCGCAACATCGTGGAATCCCGGCGCTTCCGCGCCGTTTTCGGGGAACTCTACCAGGGGGAAGGCGTCCGCCTGAGCCGCCTGCCCAAAGGATACCAGGAAGATAACCCGGCCGCCCCCTACCTGAAGTTTAAAAGCTACCTGGCCCTGGCCGATCTTTCCGATAAAGAGCTGACTTCCAGTGCGCTGGAGAAGAAGACCCTGGCCGCCCTGCAGGCCCTCCAGCCCCTGGTGGCCTTTATAAACCGGGCCCTGGAAGCCTGAGCGGTGGCAATTTTGGCGGCTTTTTTCCGTTTGATAGGTTACCAACCAGCCTGCCGGGTTACGGGGGCCGGTTTTATCCAATTTCCTGTCAAATCAACCCGCTATGAAAAAATCTGTACACCGGTTCCTTTTTTTGCTGGCGATCAGCTCCTTTTTTTCCTGCAGTCACAAGTATTACGTGAACTCCCTGTTCGAGGAACAGACCCGCGATCACCATGTGGTGGCGATCCTGCCCGCGGAGATGATCTATACCGGCAACCAGCCCAAAGAACTGACGCCGGAAGCCATCACCCAGATCGAGGAAACCGAAAGCCTCAGCTTTCAGCAGGCCCTGTATAATTCCATCCTCCGGTATGCCAATACCAACCAGTATTTCACCACCGTCAACTTCCAGGATATCAACACCACCCTGAAGCTCCTGCAGCAGGACAGCATTTCGGTGCGGGAGTCCTGGCAGAAGGACGACAAGGAACTGTGCAGCCTGCTGAAGGTGGACGCCGTGGTCCGCATGCGGATCCGCAAGCAGCGGTACATGAGCGACATGGCTTCCTACGGCATCGGCGTGGCCCGGTCCGTCATCTTCAATTCCGGGATCGGGGGAAAAATCCCGGTGCCCAACATGATCAACAAGACCAGCGACATCTACGCCTCCTGCAGCCTGCTCAGCAACAACTACGCGCTGTGGAATGACTCCTACAAGGCTTCCCTGGATTACAACAGTGACGCCAACGTGATCATTGAAAACATTACCGACAATTTCGGCCGGCACTTCCCGTATAAAAAATCCTACAAGCAGAAGCGCCGCCGCTGAGCCGGCAGGCCGCAAACCGCACCAGCAAAAACGCCCCGCAAAGCAGGGCGTTTTTTTATTATCTGGCATGGTAAAGCACCATCCCGGCTTACAGGATGCCTTTGGTCAGCAGGTACTCGGCGATCTGTACCGCGTTGGTGGCGGCGCCTTTGCGCAGGTTGTCGCTCACCACCCACAGGTTCAGGGTGTTGGCCTGGCTTTCATCGCGGCGCAGGCGGCCGACGAACACCTCGTCCCGCTCATGGGCGTCCCGGGGCATGGGGTATTGCTGGGCGGCGGGATCATCCACCAGCACCACGCCCGGCTGGGACCTGAGCAGGGAACGTACTTCGGCCAGGTCAAAATCCCGGGCGAACTCCACGTTTACCGCTTCGCTGTGCCCGCCGATCACCGGGATGCGGACGGTAGTGGCCGTCACCCGGATGGAATCGTCGCGCATGATCTTCTTGGTCTCGTTGACCATCTTCATTTCTTCCTTGGTATAGCCATTGTCCAGGAAAACGTCGATCTGGGGAATCACGTTGAGGTCGATGGGATATTTGTAGGCCATCGGATAGGGATCGGCGCTTCCTTTGACCGCCCGGGCCCGTTCGCCCATCAGCTGGTCCACGGCTTCCTTGCCCGTGCCCGTCACACTCTGGTAGGTGGACACCACGATGCGGCGGGCCTGGTATTTCTTATGCAGGGGGTTCAGGGCCAGCACCATCTGGATGGTGGAGCAGTTCGGGTTGGCGATGATCTTGTCGGAAGAGGTCAGCACATCGGCATTGATCTCGGGCACCACCAGGGGTTTGGTGGGGTCCATGCGCCAGGCAGAGGAATTGTCAATGACGGTGATGCCCGCTGCCGCAAACCTGGGTGCCCACTCCAGCGAGGTGCCGCCTCCCGCGGAGAACAGGGCGACGGCCGGTCTGGCGGCAATGGCGTCTTCCATGCTGACCACCTTGTAGGTCCCGGATTTGAATGTCACTTCCTTGCCAACCGATTTTTCCGAAGCGACGGGTAACAGTTCGGTTACGGGGAAGTTCCGTTCCGCCAGCACCTGCATCATTTTGGTGCCTACCAGCCCTGTAGCACCCACGACTGCGACTTTCATGCGTAATATTTGTTTTAGTGTTAAAAAAAAAGCCTCCCGGTTAAGGAAGGCCTGTAAGTTTTTTTATGTCGTCACATATCAAAACGCCGAAGCCTTCCTGCCGGAATGTTTCTTATTGCGTTTGGTATGTTTGGTCTGGTTCATGCTAATGTGCCGCAAAAATAGGCTGCCCGCCGGTTCCGGCCAAATTCTCCCGGCTGTTTTTACACCGGCCGGTTACAGCAGCTCGATGTCGAAGTTGACCAGGTCGCGGAACTGCTGGATCCGCCGGTCGATATCCTTCCGGGTGATCTCCCGGAGGCGCGTGGTGCCGAATTTCTCCACGCAGAAGCTGGCCAGCGCGGAGCCCACGATGATGCCGGTCTTCATGTTTTCGAACGATATGTCGCGGGTGCGGGCGATATGGCCGATAAAGCCACCGGCGAAGGTGTCTCCGGCACCGGTGGGATCGAAGACGTCCTCCAGGGGCAGGGCGGGGGCAAAAAAAACATTTTCCCCATGAAACAGCAGCGCGCCGTGTTCGCCCTTTTTGATGATCAGGTATTTGGGGCCCATCTGCAGGATGGTCCGGGCCGCCTTGACCAGCGAATACTGGCCGGTCAGCTGCCGGGCCTCGCCATCGTTGACGAGCAGCAGGTCCACTTCGCGGAGCACTTCCTCCAGGTCCGGCAGGGCGGTTTCCATCCAGAAGTTCATGGTGTCCAGGACAATCAGCCGGGGGCGCTGGCGCAGCTGCCGGATCACGTTGAGCTGGAGCCTGGGCATCAGGTTGCCCAGCATGAGAAACTCGGCCCCCTGGTAGCTTTCGGG
>DASZRL010000037.1:0-10532 GCA_035549175.1 Chitinophagaceae bacterium
AAAATAAGATGACACGCGTTTGCTGTTATCCCTATTTTTTCAAGGATTGAGTTTATTTCAGATTCGATCTCTGGAGAAGTAAGCTCATCTGGTATTATACGAAGACCAAATTCTTGAATTCCATATTTTCCCTTTATACCACTAATCGCGGCAACAAAACTATTTGAGTTATGTACATGTAAAACTGGGATTGGGCATACCGACTTTTCAAAAAGCCTGTTAAAAATATATTCAATTCTATGTGTATCGTCATTTTCCTTATGTTTCATCAACACGGTGTCAATAAAACAACAATTAGTATTCCAATTCTGCGCATACCGCTTACAGAATAAGTCTAAATGATCTTCAATAGTTTTTGGTTTCTTTCCTTCGGCACTCCATTCCAATGGAGTTACTTCTAATAATGGAATGACATTCTTCTTAACAGGGTCTCTAAGTTTGCTCAATGCTAAGAATTCCCCATGTTTGGATTTCATCACAGGCATATAAAATTTATTGTTCATATTAATACCTCCATCAAATTTCATTAGCAAATTGTTGACGTACTTTCCCCTGTCCAATTAGATCATTGTATAAGTAATATTCTCCTTTCTCCCAACGAATTCTCCCCGCTACCAAAGCCGGATGAATTTTCAATTTTTTAGCTTGGTTAAGAATAGTATTTTCAGAAGGACTAAATCGCGCAAGCGAAATCTTCCAAATATCATCTGGAATAATTGCATTTAGTGCATACTTGTCTGCTTCTTCCTCAATTCCTTCTCTCTTCACATCTAAGTCATCAAAAATCATTTTCACTTCACTATTCAAATGAAGAATGATATGAGCCAGTTCATGAAAAAGTACAAACCAAAAATTATCCAATCTGTCATATCTAAGCGATAATGCTATCACCGGATAGATTTCGTCTAACAACAGTGCCGCACCATCAATGTGGGTTCCTTCCAAATGAGGCTCAATAACAACTCTAACCCCGCTTGCCCTTAAAAATTCAATGGCCGAAATAGGACCATTTGGCTCTGAACTAAGTTGAGCTAATTGAGAAAGCCAATCTGATGAAACAATTTTCTTATTAAAAAATGACGTCAGTTCTTGACCTCTTGCTTTCAGCAATACCTTGGCATACCATGCGTTAAGTGCAAACACATTCACTTCTGATCCGCTTCTAATCGTAGTTTTATTAAATGCCGGTTGCAACTCGCGTATTCCTGCTGAAAAATATAATTCAGCAATAAGCTTATCAGAATTTTGTACTGCATCATTCAATGTCCCGGCAAAATTTGGGAACCATTTTTGCTGAAACATTTGGCGGAAAGGATATTTTTTGACGTTATAGATATCAGGTGCTTCTATTTCCTTGATTTGGACATCGGCGCTAATATCTATGCCCAAAACACCAGACACCTTTTGTAAAGTCCTTAAACTTGCAGTTTCGTATTTTTCAGCTTCATATTTTTGGATTTGCTGCGCTTTAAGACCTAATTTTTCTGCCAAGTCAGCTTGCGTAAGACCGTTAGCAATTCGAGCCTTTATTAAGGCAAGTGGAAGATCATTTAAGTCCTTCACTTGTGTAATCACAACACGGCCCTCTTTAAGGTCTTCATACTCTTTTGCATCGGCTAAAAGTTGATTTAACTTAAACTGTATAGCATCTTTTTGCGCTTTAATTATTTCAGGATGAACGTCTTTAACATCTGCAGAAGTTGCAGAAAATTGATCTAAGGATTCTTGAAATTGTTCAATCTGTCCTTTAATTATTTTGTATTGTCTATCATTTGTTATCATATTGCACCTCCCTTACTTAAAAAGTTTAGTACTCTAATGATTCCCTTTCGCTGCCCGCTATCAGTGTCGGTTTGGAAGAACTCAATAAATGGCCTCCCGGAATTTGCTTCTACATATGTTGAAGGAAAATATTCACCCATGTATTTTGCCTTCTGTGATTTCGTTCCTGTTGAAAAATCTAAAAACACTGGATCAATTTTGTAGGGATCAACAAATCTTGGGTCCCAAACTACCTCATAGTCATTCGGCTTTGGTTTCGCTGTAACGAAACTGCCATCTAAAAAGACTTGAGGACAACCCAATGTGAATAAATGATCAAGTCCATTTTTTAACCCATCAAGAAGCTCAATCCGCCACGGCGTTAGGCCATAACGTTGATAAATATCACTCCAACTAGCATCGTGAATTCCAGGTGGAAGCAGTGGCCATAGTGCGCCAGGGACAATAACGAATTCAGGTATCATAACACAATTATATCATTGTGTCGCCAAAGATAAATAAAAAAATGAAGTGTTTTCTAATTTTTATATCATTATATACCAAATATTTAATATCCTAAATGGAAAAAGTGGAACTGAGAAGGTAGTTATGGAGGTAGCTTTGTATAAATAGCTGTAGGCAGCTGGCTATTAAATAAAAAGAAAGCCTATTTGTTGTACCTATGTTGTACCAAAAGAAAAAGCGACTATGAATTTTACTTCATAATCGCTTGATTTTCTAAGTGGTGTGGGGCGGGATCGAACCGCCGACACAAGGATTTTCAGTCCTTTGCTCTACCAACTGAGCTACCGCACCAGGCTCCCGCTATTTCCAAACGGGCAGCAAAAATAAAGGTTTGTCCCAAAAAAAGGAAATGTTTCTCAGGGCCTTACATGCCATATTCCGCCAGAAACTTGATACGCATGATCTTCAGCTGCTCCCAGGTAAAATCGTATTCGGCCAGCTCTTCCAGGGCCACCTGCAGGGAGGAGGTTTCACAGCCCTTGAAATATTCCAGGATTTCATTCTGTTCATCCTGATCCAGCATCTCGTCGATAGCATAATCCAGGTTCAGCCGGGTCCCGCTGGCGGCGATCGTCTCCATCTCCTCCAGCATTTCATCCATCCGCCATCCCTTGTTCTTGGCAATGGTGTCCAGGGGGATTTTCTTATCCGTCTGCTGGATGATATACACTTTATTCCCGCTCTTGTTGACCACGCTCTTCATCACAAAGTCATCGGGCCGCTCGATCTGGTTTTCCTCCACGTATTTGGCAATCAGGTCCACAAAGGGCTTTCCGTACCGCAGGGCCTTCCCCTTGCTCACGCCCTGGCACTTATCGAGGTCATTTACGGTAATAGGGTACAACGTGGCCATATCCTGCAGCGAGGTCTCCAGGAAAATAACAAAGGGTGGTAATCCCTTCTTCTTAGCCTCCTTCTGACGCAGCTCCTTGAGCATCTCAAAGAGCTTCTCGTCGGTGGCTGCCGCGCCGCCGCTCTCCCCACCGCCTTCCTCGTCATCCTCGTTGGCATCCTCATACAGGTTGTTCAGCACAATCGGGAAGGATTTAGGCTTTTTCATAAACGCTTCCCCCGCCCGGGTGATCTTAAGTACCCCGTACTCTTCAATGTCCTTGCTCAGCAGGCCGGCCAGCAGCAGCTGCCGGATCAGGGAATTCCAGAAATGAGCGGCCTGGTCGTTGCCGCAGCCAAACTCGCCGAGACCTTCGTGGCGGAACATCTGTATCTGGGGCGTCAGCTTGCCGGTAATGATGTTCACCACATAGTCGGTAGCAAACCGTTCGTCCAGCGCCCGGATCGACTTCAATACCTTGACCGCCTCCTCCCGCGCCTCAATCTTCTCCTTGGGGTGCTTACAGTTATCGCAGTTGCCGCAGTTATCCCGGGTATATTCCTCCCCGAAATACCCCATCAGGATCCGGCGCCGGCAAACACCGCTCTCCGCGAAGGCTACCGTTTCCCCGATGAGCTGGGCGCCCACTTCCCGCTCGCTAAGCGGTTTGTCGCGCATCAGGTGCTCCAGCTTGGAAACATCCTTATGAGAGTAATACAGGATGCACTTGCCTTCCATGCCATCACGGCCGGCACGGCCGGTTTCCTGGTAATAGTTTTCGATGGATTTGGGAATATTATAATGGATCACGAACCGGATATCCGGCTTGTCGATTCCCATCCCGAAGGCGATGGTAGCGACGATGACCTGCACGTCCTCATTTAAGAACTGGTCCTGCCGTTCAGCCCGCAGCTTGCTGTCGATCCCGGCATGATAGGCCACCGCCCGGATATCATTTTTCTGGAGCAGTTCAGCGAGTTCCTCCGTGGTCTTTCGGTTGGTGGTATAGATAATGCCGCTCTTGCCCTTATTCTGGGTGATAAAACGGACGATGCTCTTGAGAGTCTGTTCCTTCTTGACCTTGGGCTGAACTTCGTAATACAGGTTAGGCCGGTTAAACGAAGAGGTATAG
Organism: Chitinophagaceae bacterium; assembly: GCA_035549175.1. Lineage (GTDB taxonomy): Bacteria > Bacteroidota > Bacteroidia > Chitinophagales > Chitinophagaceae > DASTSN01. Next base: position 4,251 of record DASZRL010000037.1, read on the forward strand.
ATCCGGGGATCACGCAGGTCCAGGTTCTTGATAATGTCGCTCTGTACCTTCGGCGTAGCCGTCGCTGTCAGGGCGATCACGGGCACGTCCGGATCGATCTGTATCATCATCTCCCGCAACCGCCGGTATTCCGGCCGGAAATCATGGCCCCATTCCGAGATACAGTGCGCCTCATCAACAGCGAAGAAAGAAACCTTCAGGTCGCTGAAGAACTCCAGGTTTTCCTGCTTGGTGAGGGTTTCCGGGGCTACATACAGCATTTTCGTGTGGCCGGAGAGCAGATCATCATGGACCTCCTTGATTTCCTTTTTGGAGAGGGTGGAGTTCAGAAAATGCGCCACCGCGTCCTTGCTGCTGTAACTGCGCATCAGGTCCACCTGGTTTTTCATCAGGGCGATCAGCGGACTTACGATGATTGCCACGCCTTCGCTCACCAGGGCCGGCAGCTGATAGCACAGGCTCTTTCCGCCGCCCGTAGGCATGATTACGAAGGTATCGTGGCCGGCCAGCACGGATTCGATGATGCTGGCCTGGTTATCCTTGAACTTATCAAACCCAAAATGCTCCTGCAGCGCCTTGAGAAGATTCGGGGAGCCCTTGGCCGGCTTATCCCCCTTTTTGGCGACCGCCTTTTTGGTGGCAGGCCGCTTCTTGGTAGATGTTCCCATTACTCAGAGTTTTTCCTTTCCCTTCAATTGGTTGATTTATAAGATACTGATTTTAGCCCGAAACCCCGTTGCCGGCGTTCATAATTTCTTAACAAACCCGGTTCCGGGCAGGCTCCCGCATTTTTGTCCGAAGGAATTCGTCTGTCGGATCCGGTTTGAAAAGGAGGCAGCCGGTTGGTGGCAGGCAAACGGTCTTACGGGCCGGCGGTCCCGGGATCCCCGTTTCCGGTGCAAGAATTGGGGATGCGAATTTACAAATCCGCCGGCGAAATCCCCCTTCAGAAAGGTTAAAAATTTGACCCCGTGACCGTTACCGCTTGTACAAATCCTTCAAAATCCGCTAATTTTACCGCCTTAAACATGCAAACAACCGTTCAGCAGATCGCCCGGCGCACCATAGCGCTTGAAGCTCAGTCGGTTTCCGCGCTGGCGGACCATATCAATGCCGATTTTGAGCGGGCCGTGCAGGCCCTGCAGGCCTGCCAGGGCCGCGTGGTGGTAAGCGGCATCGGCAAGAGTGCCATCATCGGCCAGAAAATCGTGGCCACCTTCAATTCCACCGGTACGCCTTCCCTGTTCATGCATGCCGCCGACGCCATCCACGGTGACCTCGGCATGGTTCAGCGGGACGATGTCGTCCTGGTGATCAGCAAGAGCGGTTCCAGCCCGGAAATCAAGGTGCTCGTACCGCTGATCAGGCAGTTCGGTAACATCCTCATCGCCATGGTAGGGCATACCGGCTCCTATCTCGCCGCGCAGGCAGATATTGTCCTGGATACCACCGTCGACCAGGAGGCCTGCCCCAATAACCTGGCGCCCACCACCAGCACCACGGCCCAGCTGGTCATGGGAGACGCCCTGGCGGTAGTACTCATGGAGCTGCGTGGATTTGGCAACGAGGATTTTGCCAGGTATCATCCGGGCGGCACCCTGGGTAAAAAACTCTACCTGCGGGTAAGCGATCTGTATACCCTGAATGAACGGCCCGCCGTACGCCCGGACCAGTCCCTTAAGGAAGTAATCCTGGAGATCACCCGCAAGCGGTTGGGCGTGACCGCCGTCACGGACAGCCAGGACAACCTGCTGGGCATCATCACCGACGGCGACCTGCGGCGCATGCTGGAAAAAAACCTCCCGATCGATGGCATCACGGCCTCCGACATCATGACCGCCCATCCCAGGACGATCCCGGCGGGCGCGCTTGCTGTCGAAGCGCTGGACCTGCTGCGCCGCCACGAAATCACCCAGCTCGCGGTAGTGGACGGGTCCCGCTACCTGGGCATCGTCCACCTGCACGACCTGATCAGGGAAGGACTTATTTAACTGAAACCCGGAACCGAAGCTTATGAGCAAACATCATTACGTAGCGATCATGGCAGGGGGCATCGGGAGCCGCTTCTGGCCGATGAGCCGGCTCAACTACCCCAAGCAGTTTCTCGATGTACTCCATACCGGAAAGACCCTGATCCAGCAGACCTATGAGCGCTACAGCCGGGTGGTGCCTCCCGAGAATATCTTTGTGGTCACCTCCCAGGAATATGCCTCGCTCGTAGCCAGTCAGCTACCCCAGCTCCCGACGCAGAATATCCTGGGCGAACCCTACCGCAAGAACACAGCACCCTGCATTGCCTATATCTCCTTCAAACTCCACCAGATCGATCCCCTGGCCAGCCTGATCGTCGCCCCGGCCGACCACCTGGTCCTCGAACCCGAAGCCTTTGTCACGGTTTCCAAAAAGGCCCTGGAATTCGTGGGACATATCAACGCCCTGGTTACCCTGGGCATCAAACCCACCTACCCCAACACCGGGTACGGCTATATCCAGCACGACTCCGTCGCGGTAGCACCGGACGTGTACAAGGTCAAAACCTTTACGGAAAAACCGAACCGGGACCTGGCCCGGACCTTCCTGGCGAGCGGGGACTTCCTGTGGAATGCCGGTATTTTCTTCTGGAAAATCGATAACATCCTGAAGGCATTCGAAAAATACCTCCCGGAAATGTATGACGTGTTTGCCGCCGAAAAGGACCGGTTCAACACCCCCGGGGAAACGGCCGCCCTCGAGCAGGCCTACCAGCTCTGCACGAACATATCCATTGACTTCGGGATACTGGAAAAGGCCGACAACGTCTATGTGATCCCCGCCTCCTTCGGCTGGAGTGACCTGGGCACCTGGAACAGCGCCTGGGAAAACATGGAAAAGGATTACCTGGGCAACGCCGTCGCTGGCAACAAGGTCATGGTCATCGACAGTACCAAGTGCATGGTCCATGTGCCCGACAACAAGCTGGTGCTCCTGCAGGGCCTGGAGGATTTCATCCTGGTGGATACCCAGGATGTACTGCTGGTCTGCAAGCGCGAAAAGGAACAGGAAATCAAGGAATATGTCGCCGAAGTACGCCGCAACATGGGTGACCGGTTCCTCTAATTTCCACCCGGGTATTGCCGCTTTCTTTCTACATTTAGGAAACGGTCCGCATGTCACCTGTACCAGTCAACCAGATCCTGTTTCTGGATATCGAAACCGTGCCCCAGTACGCCGCCTATGACCAGCTTCCCCCGGCCTGGAAGGAACTATGGGACCTGAAGGCAGCCTATCTCGTGCGTAACCGCCAGGATGAAACCCCGGAGTCCGTCTACTCCCGCGCCGCCATTTACGCCGAGTTCGGCCAGATCGTTTGCATCAGTTGCGGCGTACTCTCCGGCCACGGCCCGCACAAAAAACTCCTGATCAAAAGTTTCTTCGGATCCGACGAGAAGCAACTGCTTCTGGAATTCGCGGATATGCTGGCCAACTGGACCGGTGATACCAGCAAGTACCTGTGTGCCCACAACGGCAAGGAATTTGATTTTCCCTATCTCTGCCGCCGCATGGTCGTGCAGCAGGTCCCGATTCCGGCCCTGCTGCAGCTGGCCGGCAAAAAACCCTGGGAAATCAATCACCTGGACACCATGGAGCTCTGGAAATTCGGAGATTTCAAAACCTACACCTCCCTGAATCTGCTGGCCCATACCCTGGGCATCCCCACCCCCAAGGATGATATTGACGGCAGCCGGGTCGCTGAGGTCTACTGGAAGGACCAGGATCTCGACCGCATCGTCACCTATTGCCAGAAAGACGTCATCACCGCAGCCCAGGTATACCTGCGACTCAGCGGGGAAACCCTGGTCGCCGAACCCAACATAGCCATCAAATGAGCACCCCACGAATGAATTATGCCTCCGGATCCCCCTGGGAAGACCGCGTAGGCTACAGCCGGGCCGTCAGGGTCGGCCCGTTCCTCGAAGTGTCCGGCACGGTGGCCTCTGATGAACAGGGCCAGGTGGTCGGCCCCGGGGACCCCTACCAGCAGACCCGCTACATCTACCGGAAAATCGAACAGGTGCTCCGCCAGGCCGGAGCTTCCCTGGAGGACGTCGTCCGCGTGCGCATGTTCGTCACCGATATCAGCCGCTGGCAGGATTACGGCCGGGCCCACCACGAATTCTTCGCCCATATCAAGCCCTGTAACACCATGGTGGAGGTATCCGCACTCATCGACCCCGCCTACCTCGTGGAGATCGAGGTGAGCGCCGTGCTGGACCGCTGATTTCTCATAAAAAAAAGATAGATTTGTCAGGGGTGCGCTTCGTGCCGCCCCGCCTCAAACCTGCGGCATGATCCTGCGGTTCTTCTTTTATCCTTCCGTGCCGGCCCGGTTTCCGGGTCCCCACCCGCATCCTCATCCCGCCGGCCACCCCTGGCTCCCGATCCTTCACCGAAATCCTCACACCGCATGCCAATCCCGCTGAACCTGAACTTTGCCCAGTATCATGCCTGGGTGCTTTATCCAGCCCTGGATACCCAGGATCCCTGGCTGCAGTATTATTATGACTTCTCCCAGAGCCTGGGGGAATACCGGCGCGTTTTCGCGGACCTGGGTATGGAATGGACCTGGCAGCCGGTCCAGCTGGACAATGCCCGGGAGGTAATACGTCATATTGCGACCGCACCGGGCGGCAGGATCCCGCTGGTGCTCAACCTGTGTGACGGCGATGAGCTAAACGGCGCCCCGGGACTTTCGGTCATCCGGGAACTGGAGCAGTCCGACCTGCATTACACCGGTGCCGATGCCTGGTTTTATGAGATCACCACGTCCAAGATCCCCATGAAGCAGGCCCTGGACCGGGCGGGCGTTCCCAACGCTCCCTGGGAACTCCTGGATCCGCAGCACGGCGCCCGTCCCGGTATCTGTGAGCGCCTCGGTTCGCCTCTGCTGCTCAAACCCGCCGTCTCAGGCGGCAGCCTGGGCATTTCGCTGCGCAACCTGGCCGGCTCCGAGCAGGAACTGAACCGCCGGGCCGCCGAACTCCGGCAAGGATTCCACGGCTGGGATCTCATCAGCGGAGGGCTGCTCGCCGAGCGGTTCATCGAGGGCCCCGAATACACATCCCTGGTGGTGGGCAATGCCGCGGAACCGGGAAGCTGCGTCGTGTATGAACCGGTGGAGCGGATATTTCACCCCTCCCTCGGTCCCCGGGAACGTTTTCTATCCTTCGAACGGCTCTGGGATATGTTTGAATCCGAAACACCCCTGCCGCAGCAGGAATCGCTTTATGTATATGCACCGGTAACCGACCCGGCGCTCCGGGACGAGATAACGTCACTCAGCCTGCAGGCCTATGCGGCACTCAGCGGAACCGGTTACGGGCGCCTGGACCTGCGCCGGGATGCCGCCACCGGTCGTCTCTATGTACTGGAAGTAAACGCGCAGTGCGGTCTCAGCGAGGACGAGGCCTATACTTCCATCGGAGCCATCCTGCGGTTATCGGGGATATCCTTTACCGACCTGATCGCCTCCGTCCTGGAAGAAGCCCTGCTCCGCCACAGCTACCGACAATCCGCCTCTCTATGAAAATCTGCATCCTTCAGCCAGACTACCGCCCATCCGCCGTGGATTACCAGCATTACGATCCGCCGCGCAACCTGTCCGCCCTGCTCCCGCAGGACCAGGTGGATCATGTCTTCCTGAACAAACTCAGCACTTACCGGCAACTGCGCGAACTCGCCCGGGAAGGCTACGATATATTTGTCAACCTCTGCGAAGGCTACCTGGACTGGGATGTTCCCTCTGTGGACGTAATCCACGCCCTGGACCAGCTGGGTCTTCCCTATACCGGGCCCTCCGCCCACCTGTACGATCCACCCAAGGACCTGATGAAATACGTGGCCTACTGCGCCGGCATCCCCGTGCCCGCCTATGTGCGGATCACGTGTCCACAGGATGTCAGCCGGGCCCTGGACCAGCTGACCTTTCCCATCTTCGTCAAGCCGGCACATGCCGGCGACAGCCTGGGTATAGACGAACAGTCCCTGGTAACCGATCCCCCGGCACTCCGCCACCGAGTCGATGCGCTGCTGGACACCTACGGGGTCCTGCTGGCTGAGCAGTACATTGCCGGCCGGGAGTTCACGGTCCTGGTGGCCGCGGGCCCGGGCGAAAAGGAAGTGCGGGCCTTCCTGCCCGTCGAATACCGCTTCCCGGCCGGCCGGTCCTTCAAAACCTATGCCCTGAAGACCTCCGAACTGCACCCCGACTGCAATGTCCCCTGCAGGGACCCGGACCTGGCAGGC
>DASZRL010000038.1:0-56756 GCA_035549175.1 Chitinophagaceae bacterium
CTCTTAAATGATAATGAAATCCAAGTCATAGAAAAAGCCATTCGCCTATTTGACAATTAAAAACAACATTAACACTTCAAAACATGACAAGACAACAATTTTTCGAAATTGCGGGCTATTTCGCCAATCCAATTAGAAATACTCGAATTGAAATTGAAGCACGGCAAAACACTATTAATGCCTATAATTCGACTTATCAAGCATTAACTGGAACACCTATACCCATAGGTAATGATTCAGTTTATGTTTTGCCAAACAATGCTGATAAATGGGGCAGAGAGATGAGACTTTATTTTACTGTTACAAATGCGGCAACTATTCCAACCTTAGTAAACCAATGGATGACTGTTGGAGGCAGACCAGGTTATGATTTATGGGATCAACGGCTGAACAGCAAGGATATTATTGATGAGCTGTTTGAGATCGGTTTTACATTGGGTCATCCGCAAAACCTTGCAAATATACAAGCTCTTATTCCTCCCGGAGATTTGGCCGATTTCAATAACGGTTATAATGCGGCTTAAATAAATCATTGCATTGTAGCGGACACATTTTATGAAAAGGAAATTTTTTCCACCACGACCATTCACTAATCCAACCATATATGCTTATGAGTTGGTTGGCGTATCCACACATACAGGGCTACTTAAAATTGGCTTTACAGACCGTGATGCTCAAAAACGAATTAAAGAACAGTTGGGCACTGCTGCAATCAAATATAAAATTGTATTTGAAGAATCTGCAATGAAACGTGATGGTAGTTCCTTTACTGACTACGATGTTCACAGGCAATTAAGAAAAAATAAATTCGCAAATCCCGAAGGTGAATGGTTTAAATGTTCGCTGAATGATTTGCGTAAAGCAATTTGGGAAATAAAAGCAGGCGAACAAACCGAAGAAAACCGTGTATTGAGTTTTGACATGAGACCCGAACAGGAGGAAGCCGTGAACAAAACCATAGCCTATTTCAAAAGTTATAAGAAAGAAAACCCAAAGCTAACGCCCCATTTTTTATGGAATGCAAAAATGCGTTTCGGTAAAACCTTTGCCAGTTATCAGTTGGCAAAGAAACTTGGCTGGAAAAAAATCTTAGTATTAACATTTAAACCTGCTGTGCAAAGTGCATGGGAGGAAGATTTAAAAACTCATGTTGAGTTTAAAGGATGGCAATTCATTTCAAGAAACGGATTGAGTTTTGAGGATGCAGACCCTAAAAAACCCATTGTTTGTTTTGGTTCTTTTCAAGATTATTTGGGAAAGAACACCAGCACCGGAGGAATAAAAACTAAAAATGAATGGGTTCATGCTACTAACTGGGATTGTGTGATTTTTGACGAATATCATTACGGTGCATGGCGTGAAAATGCAAAAGAACTATTTGAAGCAGAAGGCAAAAAGGAATTAGAATTTGGCGAAGGAGAGGGCATTGAATATTTTGATGAAGAAACCATGCCTATTACTACCAATCATTATTTGTACCTATCAGGTACGCCTTTCAGGGCCATAGCATCTGGGGAATTTATTGAAGAACAAATTTTCAACTGGACATATTCAGACGAACAGAGAGCCAAAGAGAATTGGAAAGGAGCGAATAATCCTTATGCAGCTTTGCCAAGAATGGTGATGCTCACTTATCAATTGCCCGATTCTATTCGGCAAATAGCCATGCAAGGCGAGTTTGACGGATTTGATTTGAATATTTTCTTTTCAGCCGAAGGTGAAGGACGCAATGTCAGATTCAAATACGAGGATGAAGTTCAAAAATGGCTTGACCTTATTCGTGGTGATTTCAGAGAAACAACTGTTGACAATTTAAAGATGGGTGCAAAGAAACCACCGTTACCATTTTCTCATGCTCCATTACTGAAAGTTTTGAATCATACGTTTTGGTTTTTGCCAACCGTGGCATCCTGCCATGCAATGGCTAACTTACTAAAGCAACGACAAAACAAATTCTATCAAGACTATACAGTTGTCGTAGCAGCAGGCACACAGGCAGGAATCGGCGTAGAAGCTTTGCCACCTGTATTGGATGCAATGACCGATAATCCTTTGGAGTCAAAAACTATTACTCTTTCCTGCGGAAAACTGACCACGGGTGTTTCCGTAAAACCATGGACAGGAATTTTTATGCTGAGAAATTCTTCCAGTCCTGAAACTTATTTTCAAGCAGCTTTCCGTGTACAAACTCCTTGGGTAATTAGAAATCCTGACAGCAAATCTCCTAACAAAGAAGAAATACTAAAAGAAGAATGTTACGTTTTTGACTTTGCACCTGACCGGGCATTGCGACAAATTGCGGATTACAGTTGTCGGTTGAATGTTAATGAAACCAATCCTGAAGCAAAGGTTGCCGAGTTTATAAACTTTCTGCCGGTATTAGCTTATGACGGCAGTTCCATGAAACAAGTGGATGCCGCAGGCATTTTGGATATGGCAATGAGTGGCACTACTGCAACACTGTTGGCAAGACGTTGGGAAAGTGCATTGCTGGTAAATGTGGACAATAATACTTTAGCCCGTTTAATGGCAAACGAAGAAGCCATGAAAGCGTTAATGAGCATTGAAGGTTTCAGAAATCTGAATCAAGACATTGAAACCATCATCAATAAATCAGAAGCCGTTAAAAAAGCCAAGAAGGAGGCCAACGACAAACAATTATCAGACAAGGAAAAGAAAGAACTTTCAGACGCTGAAAAAGAATACCAAAGCAAACGAAAACAAATACAAGAAAAGTTAATCAAGTTCGCCACCCGTATTCCAGTATTCATGTACCTAACTGACTATAGAGAGAGAAGTTTGAAAGATGTAATAACAAAATTAGAACCCGGACTTTTCAAAAAGGTAACGGGTTTGACAGTTAAAGATTTTGAATTATTAGTGAGTCTTGGCGTTTTCAACTCTGCATTAATGAATGACGCTGTTTATAAATTCAAACGCTATGAAGATGCCAGTTTGGAATACGTTGGACTCAATAAACATGCAGACGAAGACAAAATTGGTGGTTATGATACAGTAATTAGCAAAAAAGAATATCAGGAAAGTTTTGTAAATGAAGACTGACATCATTTGAAATCAGGCACCTTGTTATCTAATTTTTAAAATATTTTTCAACTTTCCCCTAAACTGTACCCTAAAATTAAAAAACCATTGTAAAGTTTTTATTTACAATGGTTTATAAAACAAGTGTGCCCGGGACTGGATTCGAACCAGCACGCCCTTTCGGGCACCACCACCTCAAAGTGGCTTGTCTACCAGTTTCAACACCCGGGCCTCTATGAAAAAGCAGTTAGTCTTTCCGGTCAGTGCCTCTGCCCTGCCGTGCCGTTTTGGGCGGCGGCAAATGTAAGAATTATTTCCGTAATACAATTCGAAATGTGGTACCCTTACCGGGTTCGGATTGCCGGACAAACAGCTCTCCTCTATGGTATTGTTCAATGATGCGCTTGGACAGGCTGAGCCCCAGTCCCCAGCCCCGCTTGCGCGTAGTAAATCCGGGTTTGAAAACCTTACTGAGATGCTGCTTGCTGATCCCCTTACCGGTATCCGTAACGTCGATATGGATCCACTCACCCGCCGGCTGGATATCGATGCGGATCGCCCCGCTTCCTTCCATGGCATCCAGGGCATTTTTGAGCAGGTTTTCGATGACCCAGTCGAACAGCGGACCACTGATCCGGGCAGGAACTTCCGCCAGCCCGTGAGCGTCCACGGAGAACTGGACCCTGCCGGAAGCCCGTTTACGGATATAGTCTACCATCTGGTTGACCTGCCGGACCAGGTCCCGGGTCTCCAGCCGGGGGATGCTGCCGATCTTGCCGAAGCGGTCTGATACCAGGCGAAGCCGGCTGACATCCTTGGCCAGTTCCTGTAAGATGTCCTCATTGCCGGGCCGCTCGCGCAGCACTTCCACCCATCCTTCCAGGGAGGAAACCGGTGTGCCGAGCTGGTGCGCTGTCTCTTTGGCCATGCCTGCCCAGACCTGGTTCTGCACCGACTTGTAACTGCTGCGCAGGGCCAGGATCGCGGTGGCGATAAATAGCCCGACAATGACCAGCTGAACGAGAGGATAATAGCGGACTTCCTTCAGCAGGAGGGATTCCCCGTAATAATAGCGGTTTTTTTCCAGGGAATCGGTCGGGTTGGTCCATTCAATAGGCCGGTTAAGCGACCGGAATTCCCGGAGCTTTCTTTTGAGGTAACCGGGATCCCTGGCCACCGCCGCCGAGTCCAGGTTCTTATGTTCCAGAATGCTGTCCTTCTCATTGGTCTCAATGATGGGAATAGTCGTGTTCTGCACCACGATCATGGAGGCCAGCCGGGTGTCCGCATCCGGCGGCGAATTGATCAGGAACCGGCCTGCCTCGGCCCATTCCTCCACTTTCTGCCGTTCCTCCACGGCAATCTTGTTGGCGAGGTATTTAGAATAAAAGATGGTCCCGCTCACGATCAGGATCGCCACCAGGGTCAGCAAGAACCGCCCGCTGAGGAATTGCTGAAACATGTTTCGAATTTAATAAGGTTAGGCTGCCTTCCCGTATTTTTGAAAAAATAATTCGTTTCTCATTGACCAACCCGCTTTCCCGTGTAGCCGTGGTAATCCTGAACTGGAACGGACGCCATTACCTGCAGCAGTTCCTGCCGGCCGTCCTGGCGTCGGGGTTCCCCGGGCTTGAAATTGTTGTGGCGGACAACGGCTCGACTGATGATTCGGTAGCCTTTCTGACGGCCAGCTATCCGCAGGTCCGGATCATCCGGCTCCCGCAAAACCTCGGCTTCGCCCGAGGCTATAATGAGGCGCTGCGACAGGTCCCTGCCGATTACTATGTCATCCTGAATTCGGATGTGGAAGTGACCACCGGCTGGCTTCAGCCCATCATCGATCTGCTGGAAAAGGATCCGTCCATCGCCGCCTGCCAGCCCAAGATCCTTTCCTTTGCCCACCGGCACCTGTTCGAGTATGCCGGGGGTGCCGGCGGGTGGCTGGACGGGTATGGCTATCCCTTTGCCCGAGGGCGTATTTTCGACGTGTGCGAGGAAGACCGGGGTCAGTACGACGGAACGGAACCGGTGTTCTGGGCCAGCGGTGCCGCCATGATCATACGCGCTGCGGTTTTTCATGAACTGGGCGGGTTTGATGATTATTTTTTTGCCCACCAGGAAGAAATTGACCTCTGCTGGCGACTGCAGCTGGCCGGCTATCAGGTCTATTGCTGCCCCCGGTCGGTGGTTTACCATGTAGGCGGCGGGACCCTTCCACGGGGCAATACCCTGAAGACATACCTCAATTTCCGCAATAACCAGATCATGCTTTTCAAGAATCTGCCCTGGAAACACAAGTGGTGGAAGATTCCCTACCGGATCCTGCTGGACGCCGTTTCTGCCTGGAAGGGTCTGCTATCCGGGGAGGGCGGGTATTTTCTGGCCATCCTCCGCGCCCATCTCGCCTTCGGAAAATGGCTATTGTTCTACCAGCGGAAGAGCCGTTTTCCCATACGCCGAAGCGGGCGCCTGCAGGGGCTGTACCGGGGGAACCTGGTCTGGCAGCATTTCATCTGCAGGAAGCGCTATTTCTCCGAAATTATTCGGTAGCCCCTTGCTATTTTTAGCAGCGAAGCCCTATTTTTGCAGCACAAATTCCTACTATGGATAAGCATCAGGAATATCACCAGGAACTTCAAAAAGTACAGGACAAGGACTTCACTCACAGTTGGGTATCTTCCTCTGCCTTTCTGTTTTACCTGCAGGTTGCCTGCGTGGTGGCTTTCCTTTTCGGCGCCAGCTATATGCTCTATACCAAGCGTTTTGAAAAACAGGATGTACCCGTTCAAAGCAGTACGCTTTATACGCCGAAATACGAAAACAAATAAGGCCTAAAATTTTTTTTGAAAGGGCTGAATTGCTATTTTTGCAGCCCTTTAGTTCTTTTTATGCGGAAGTAGCTCATTTGGTAGAGCACGACCTTGCCAAGGTCGGGGTGGCCGGTTCGAGCCCGGTCTTCCGCTCTAAAAATCCTCTCGCCCCCGGCAGAGGATTTTTTTTGGTATGTTCCGCCCCGATATCCCGGGTTCGGTCGGAACGGTACATCCTGCTGCCCTGGTGGTGGAACTGGTAGACACGCAGGACTTAAAATCCTGTGGCCAGCAATGGCCGTGCGGGTTCAACTCCCGCCCGGGGCACTGATTATCAACAGATTATAAAGGTCGCGCCTGGCGACCTTTTTCGTTAAACGCTGGCAAATTCCGTCACAATCCGGAAACGCCGAAGGTAGGTATTCCCCCGCTTTACACGCAGTAACCACCCGGTCCGCTTTCTCCCGGTTTGCTTTGGGGGTAATTCCGGGGATGGAAGATTTCCTGGGACCTGGCAGGCCGATGGCCTGGTTCCGGGATATCAGGGAAGCTGCTTGAAGATGGCAGTGGCGACTCCCGCCGGGTCACCGTCATAATGATGTCCCCCCGGAAGGCGGATCTGGGAATAGTTTTTTATCGTCAGCTGCCCAAGCGGAAATTCATTTTCATTGTCCCCGAAGACCAGCAGGATGGGTTTACGGATCTTGTTGGTTTCAGCCGGCACACTATCCCCCGAACCGCCGGAAAATCCGAGCAGCCCGCTGACGTGCACCTCAAAATCGGTTTTGGGAGAAGGGGACATCAGCACCAGGTGCACCAGGCGTTCCTGCAGGGCGGGCTCCATCCGGGTCACCACGAAGGGGGCCACATCCGCCCCGAAGGAATAGCCAATCAGGATAAAACGGGACCGTTTCCATTCCCCCAGGTAGCGGGAGGCCAGTCCATTGATATCCCGGGCGGTCTGCTCGGCCGTTTTCTTTCGCCAGAAATAGTTCCGTGAGTTAAAGGCCACAATGGCGTAGCCGCGACTGTGCAGGGATTGCAGGAACGCCGTGGAAAAATGATTCCATCCCCCATCCCCGCTCAGGTACACGAGCAGGGGCCGGGAGGTATCGCTTGCAGGGTACAGGACGGCAGGCAGGTCGGGGGTGCCCGGCTGGGCACGTACCACACTGCCCCACGCACTGACCAGCCCAAGCAGGAAGGTCAGCGAATATTTCAGGATTTGATTCATCAGGTTGGGAAATTATTTGGAGGCCGGTTGCATGACCCGGCTGAGCGCACCGGGAAGTTGCAGCAGGTCAAAATCGTTTTCATAGACCAGGTATTTATTCACCCAGGAAGAGGCGTATTTTTCCTTGAACTCCCGCAAACCCTGGTAATGGCGAAAACGCCGGATCTTCTCGTACGCATATTTCACGACCCGTTCCGCGGTGCTGTCCGGCTGCTGGATGCCGGACATGGGTACCAGGCCCAGGTTGACATGGGCATACTGCTTCTCCCGCGCATACCGTATGAGTTCGATGATGAGGGCATCCATGCAACCGCCGGGCGCCTCGCCCGTGCGGCGGATCAGGTCATAGGTGCATTCCCCCGGAGCAAAATCTGGAATGATATTCAGGAAGGCCACCAGGTTATCCTGGGCATCCCGTATCCCGATGATGTCCTGTCCGCCCAGCGCATCCCGGTCAAAAACTCCCTGGGCAAAATTCATTTCCTTTTTGTCGAAGGCCCGGAGCCATTCCTCGGAAACAGCCTGCAGCTCATCCAGGAAAGCCGGCGGCTGGGGGGCCGCATACAGCCGGGTGGTATAGCCTTTCTTCTGGAGGCTGTTCAGGCCGTTGCGCAGGGACTTCTTATCCCTTCCTTCCAGGCTGAACCCGCCCACCTCCAGGATAGCCTCCTGGCCGATCAGCAACCGCCGCTTCTTCAGCGCCTCAAAATACGCCATGCTGGCCTCATCCACCCGGTAGAAGGCGGTTTTCAGACCCATTTTCTTGCAGTGGGCATCGAACTCTCTTAAAACCGCCACCTTGGCTTCCTCGGCACAAACAGGCTCCTCCAGCACGATCGCGAATCCCCGGGCTATCCGGTAGGCCACGAATGCTTCATACTCATCCGAAAAAAACAATAATTTATCGGGGTTTGCCTTAAAATAATCTACCGGTGAACTGCCAAAACGCTCCAGGAGGTCCCTGGCCCGGTCGATGGCCTCTTCCGTCTCATCCCGCTTATGATGCGGGTTCAGGTACGGGCGGATCAGGGTGAACAGCAGAAAGGCCCATGCGGTTAGACCCAGCCCGTTCATCATCAGAATGAATTCCCTTCCAAACCGCGTGGCCGGATGTAGCTCGCTGTCCGAAATGAGAAAAAAACATTTGGCCGAATCGAGGATGGATTGCTTCCAGGTAAAATCCACACCAAAATCCTTTACATCCACGAAATAAAATCCGATAAACCCGAATACCAGGACAAAGAAGAAGACCAGTCCCACGGTAATGAGACCGAGCTGCAAAGAGCGCGGATGCCCCTTGATCCGGTATTGACGCATGGTGACCAGGAGTACCAGGATGGTAAAGGCAGCCAGGATGGCCTCTTCGTAATCCAGCGCCTTGGTCAGGTGCCCGACCAGGGATACGGCCGCAAAAACCAGGGCGATGCGCCAGGCATTGCGGAGCCCCCGGATCAGGAAAGCGGAGGTGACCATCAGGGTAAGCCCGATGAATAACACCAGGAGGTTGGAAGCATGCACCTCGGAGGCCGGGACAAACTCCCGCAGGATGCGCAGGCGCATGGCGATCGGCGGGGTAACCACCGAAATGATATTCACGACGCCGAGGGAGAAGACCAGCATGGCAGGAAACAGCCGGACAAAGAGCTCCTTGCCTTTCCAGGCATAGGACAATACGCCGGCAGCCAGGGGGATCCAGAACTCAAAAAGACGGTACAGCAGGGTGATGGCAAACGCCTGGACCGGGGTATACCCGTACAGGCCGAGCACATAAACCATCGACAGTTCCACCGCCCCCAGCCCGCGCAGGAAGGGCGAAGCGATCATGAGCAGCACAGAAACCACGTACGCGATCGCGGAAACCAGGAAGGAGCCGGGCAGCCCCAGGGCCAGCATCGCAATATACACGTGCAGGATACCGGTTAATTCCACGCCCATCGAACAAGCCATCGCACCGGCCACCCGCGGCCCGGAAACCGATGCACTGAACAGTTCATCTATGGTGGGCAGCAGGGAGGGAAACCGCCGGGCCAGGAACCGGTACAGAATGCCATGCCCCTTCAGCGACCTGGACACCAGCAGCAGGATCCCTGCCAGCCCCGCGATCAGGAGCAGGCCCGTCCAGGCATGCCGGATGGCTTCCACATCTGTAAAGGCATAGATGACCAGGGGAATCCCGATTACAAAAATCGTAGCCATACCGGTCACCGCATAGATGGCCGAAGCCTGGTGTACCTGCACCCTGGTAAGCGCGGATCGCCGGATCCGTGTGGGGGTATAGCCCAGGGAACTGACTCCACCTGCCGGCAGAAAGACACTCAGCAGGTTGCGTTTCAGGAAAAGTTCTACCGCCAGGCTCCAGGTCAGCTGCCCTCCCACAGCCGAAAAGCTGCTGATATAAATGCCGGACTGCAGCAGGATATAAAGCACGGTAACTCCCAGTCCGATCAGGATCCAGGAGGTTTCCGCCGACTTCAGCTGTGGAATTATACGGGCCAGCTCAGCCCGTTCGGACCGGAAAAAGTAGATGGCAATCAGCAGCAGGAAGACGGCGAATATCTCCTTCCAGTAAATTCTCCGGATCACCTGGTTCAACCGCGATAAGGCTGTCTTCAGCATAATGGTCAGTTTCACGACAAAAGTAAATCGCACATTTCATTTGGTACAGTCCCTACGGCATCTTCCGTTAACTTAAAGTTAAAAAGCCCCGTAGAGACGGGGCCCGGACAGGACCTGAACCATTGACAGTTATAACCTAAGGTCCTGCAAACAGGTATCCTAACTCACCAGGCCGGTTTTTTTCAGCAGTCTGCGATTTTCCCGGCGATGCATGAATTTATAGACCAACGCATAAATCGAGGGAAGAATGAGCAGGGTCAGGATGGTGGCAGTTACCAGCCCCCCGATCACCACGACGGCCAGGGGTTTCTGCGTCTCGCTTCCGATACCATGGCTGACGGCGGCGGGTAACAGGCCGATCATGGCCATCAGGGCCGTCATGACCACGGGTCGTACCCGGGACCGCACCCCTTCCCGGATGGCCGTATCCAGGCTCATCCCTTCCTCCATATGTTTTCGGAAAACCGAAATAATGATAACCCCGTTCTGAATACACACCCCGAATAGGGCAATGAACCCTATCCCGGCTGAAATGCTGAAATTGATTCCCGTGATATGCAAAGCCAGGATACCCCCGATCAGGGCAAAGGGAACGTTCATAATCGTCAGGAAGGAATCCTTGACATTCCCGTAGGTAATAAACAGGATCAGGAAAATCATCAGCAGGCAGATGGGGACTACCCGTTCCAGGGTCTTGGTGGCGCGCTGCTGGTTTTCAAATTCGCCGTTCCAGGTCAGGGAATAGCCCTTCCCGAGGCTGATGGCATCACCCACCTTCTGCTGGGCTTCCTGGATCGTGCTCCCCAGGTCCCGGTCCCGTACCGAAAATTTAACCGTGATGTAGCGCTGGTTGTTCTCCCGGTAGATAAAAGCGGGGCCCGTGAGGAATCCGAAATCGGCAATCTCCTTGAGCGGCACCTTGGATCCGTCGTTGGTTGGCACCATCAGCTGTTCGATTTCCTCCTGGGTTTCCCGGTACTCGGGGGCATAGCGGACCCGTATATCGAAGCGGCGCTCTCCCTGGTACAACTGCGTGGCCGCCTTACCTCCTATGGCCATTTCGATCACCGCATTGGCATCCGCCGTATTAACCCCGTAATAAGCCATCTTCTGAGGATCCAACAGGATGCGGAATTCAGGCTGGCCCAGGTTGCGGATAATGCCCAGGTCCTCTACGCCCCGTACCGTTTTGAGTACGTCGTAGATCCGGTTGGCCGTGGAATCCAGTATCTTGAAGTCCGTGCCGAACACCTTGACGGCAATCGCGGCCGGTACCCCGGCAACCGCCTCCGCCACATTATCCCGGATTGGCTGGGAATAGTTATAGGTGATGCCGGGAAACACCCGCAGCTGCTGATCCATGTCCCCGATCAGTTCATCCATGGAGATATTGCGTTTCCATTCCTCCTTGGGATACAGGTCCACGGCGATCTGCACGTTAAAAAACCCCTTGGGATCGGTTCCGTCATTGGTCCGGCCTACCTGGACCAGCGTATGGCGCACTTCCGGAAATTTCTGAATGACGCTTTCCAGCTTCGAAGAGATACTGTCGGACTCATCCAGGGACACACTGCGCGGCAGTTCTGCGGTCACCCAGAGGGCTCCTTCATTCAGCTGGGGCAGGAATTCCGAACCCAGAAACTTGAAGGAGACGAACGTAGCGATCATGAAAGCAAAGGCAATGAGCACGCTCTTTTTCTGGTTTCGGTAAACCATGTCGAACAGGAAAATAGTGCCGTTTTCAATCGCATGGACGAATGGATTATGCTTTTCGCGAACATTTCGTTTGAGCAGGATGCTGGAAAGTGCCGGCACCAGGGTCAGTGTGAAAAGCAGCGCCCCCAGCAGGGCGAAGCCCAGCGTATAGGCCAGCGGGGAGAACATTTTGCCCTCCACCTTGGTAAACGAGAAAATCGGAATGAGGCAGGTTATAATGATCAGCTTGCTGAAAAATATGGCCTTGCCCATTTCCGTACCCTTCAACTTGAATAGCCCCAGTTTGGCGAGCCGGTTGAACTTTTCCATGCCCACCTCCCTGGCCTTGGCATCCAGGGCCACAAAAAGACCTTCCACCATAACGACCGCCCCGTCAATGATTATCCCGAAATCCACAGCTCCCATGGACAGCAGGTTGGCATTCATTCCCTTGATTCGCATGCAGATGAAGGCAAAGAGCAGGGACAGGGGAATGATCAGGCTGACGGTTATGGTCGTCCTCCAGTCGGCCATAAATATCAGGACGATGGCCGTGACCAGCACAATCCCTTCAATCAGGTTATGTATTACCGTGTGCTGGGCATAGTTCATCAGGATCGTCCGGTCATAGAACGGAACAATCTTCACACCTTCCGGCAGCACGGTACTGTTCAGCAGGGCAATTTTGTCATGCAGCCGCTTGAGGACCTCGCTGGGGTTTTCTCCCTTGCGCATGACCACGATCCCCTCGATCTGATTCTGCATGCCATCCTTGGAAACGGAGCCCAGCTTGGGTTTGCTGCCTTCCTTAACGCTGGCCACATTCTTCACCAGCAGTGGCACCCCGTTAATCTTGGTAATAATGATATTTTCAATATCCGTGGGGTCGTCGATAATCCCGATGCCGCGAACCACGTAGGCCTGGCCGTTTCGCTTGATCACGTCCCCGCCCACATTGACATTGCTTTTGCTGATCGCGTTAAAAACATCCAGCGAGGAAAGATTGTACTTGACCAGCAGCTGGGGGTTGACACTGACCTCAAAAATGCGTTCATCCCCGCCGAAGGTGTTTACATCAGCCACCCCGGGTACCTGTTTGAACTGTTTGTCCAGCACCCAGTCCTGGATGGCCGTCAGTTCCCGCAGGTCCACGGTTTTACTCTCCAGGGTATAGCGGTAAATCTCACCGGTAGGCCCGTACGGAGGTTCGATTTCAGGCTTGATCCCTTCCGGGAGGTCCACATTCATCAGCCGGCTCATTACCTGCTGGCGCGCAAAGGCATCGTCCACCCCGTCATCAAAAATCAGGGTAATGAAACTCAACCCGAAGGAGGAATTCGTCCTGAGGTTGATCTTACTCTGTACGCTATTAAGCTCCGTTTCCAGCGGAATCGTAATGAACTTCTCCACCTCCTCGGCACTTCTGCCCGGCCACTGGGTGATGATAATGATCTGCGTGTTGGTGACATCCGGGAACGTTTCGATGGGAGTCTCCTTGTAACTCCAGACACCGATTGCCACGAGCACGGCGGTCATGAAGAAAACGAAATACCGGTGCCGGAGTGAAAAATGAATGACGCGTTTTATGAATTTATTCATGACTGCTTGGCTTGATCATTAGGATTTCAGGGCATTGAAAAGCAGGATCTGGTTCTCGGAAACCACGGCCTCCCCCTGCTGAAGACCCGAAATGATAAACGATTTTCCGTCCACGTTTTTCAGCACCTGGACAGGGCGAAGCTCCAGGTTGCACCGGTCATGGTACACCACCACGAAGGTTTTTCCGTAATCAGTTATGATCGAGGAAGAGGCCACGGCAACCATTTTCTTGCCTTCCTGATTCCTGACGGTGATCTTGGCAAACATTTCGGGCTTCAACAGCAGCCTGGCATTGGGAATGCGGATCCTTACCTTCATTACCTTGGTTTCGGGATCGAGGATCTGGTTTACCTTATCCACCACCCCTTCGAAACTGGTGTCCGGATAGGAAAGCGTTGTCACCAGCGCCTTGTACCCTTCACGGACACGGGATATATCCGTCTCATACACATTGGCCCATACCCATACCTCGCTGATGTCGCCGATCGTAAAAAGATTATCGCCGTTGTCGCTGCGGATGAACGCCCCCTGGGTAATCTTCTTTTCCACCACGTAACCGCTGATGGGCGCCGTAACGATATACGTCCCGGTCGCGGAGGTATGGCCTCCCCCGTTGATGGCAATCTGCTGTTTCACCTTGTCGGCCGCAGCCAGTGCCTTCTGATAGTTTTCCTTCGCCTCCGTATATTCCCGTTCGCTGGCCAGGCCGCTCTTATACAGGGATTCCGCATTTTCCATCTGGCGCTTGGCGATGGCCACATCATTATTGGCACTGGACAAATCCGAATAATTCCCCGCCACGTCGGCACTCTGGATGACCGCCAGCACCTGCCCCCGGGTTACCTTGTCTCCGAGGGATACGTTGACCTGAATCACTTTGCCGCTGCTGAAAGGAAAAATCTTCACTACCTTATTGTCATTGAAGCTGATCTCCCCGGAAAGCTTGACCTCATCGCTGATATTAGCCTGAAAGGCCGTATCGATCCGTATGATACGGGCCAGCGAGTCGGTCACGCATACCTTGGTGGGGGTCACTTTTTTTTCGGTCGGGTTTTCCGTGCAGGATGTTACAAGAAATACAGAACCCACAACCAGCAGTAGCTGGCCGGGTTTCAACAATGCAGACAATCCGGTCATATTACGCTTATTGAAGTTTTATTATAGTTGTTCCGGCCGTATAATTCAATTCCGCGGAAGCATTCCAGAAGTTGGCCTGCTGAGCCAGCTGGCGTCCCCGGGAATCCTTGTAGGAATCGAAAAAATCAATGAACTCGATCAGGCTTACCTGGCGCTGCCGGTAGCTTTCCACCATATTATTAAGTAAGGTGTCATACTGGTCCCCCAGCTCACGAACCTGGTTCTTGTTGATCCGGGCGGCAACAAGCCATTTGGTGTAGGCCGCCACGATATCCTGCTGGATAGCCGTTTGGGCCTGGTCCACCCCGACCTGGGCCTGTTTGACCCCAAACTGAGCCGCCGCGATATTGCCTTTGTTCCGGTTCAGGATGGGAATGGGCAGCCCTACGGTCAAACCAAAATAATTAGGTACATAATTGCTCAGGTGATCATACTCCAGCCCCACGGTAAGGTCCGGGGAAACCAGTGCTTTCTGGTAGGAAAGATTATGCTGCTGGGAAAGCAGGTTGATCTGGGCCAGCTGCAGATCCGGCCGGTTGGCCCGCGCGGAATCCAGCACCTGCTGGAGCAGGGGCGGCTCCGGGAAGACCACCGGCAGGGACCGGGGCATCAGAAAGGTGCTGTCGTTCTTCTGCAATAATACATGCAGCTCCTTCTGCACATCGGCAATCTGGCGCAACAGGTCTGCCTGGTCACTCTGCAGGGAATAAAGCAGGGATTTGATGCGGACATTATCCTTGGCGGAGATATTGCCGGCCTGAAACTGGGCCTCCATGCCCTCCACCATATGGGCTACCGCGGTTATTTCCCGCGTGTAGAGCAGGTTGGTCTGCCAGAGTTGGCTCATGGTGCTGAAATCCGTCGCCAGGACAAACCGCAGGTTGCGAAGCAGGTCGTACAACTGCTGTTCCGAGGTCATCCGGTTGTCGTCCGCGAGCCGGATGAGCTTGTTTCGCTTCCCGGCGGTCAGTATGACCTGCTGCAGCTGCAGGTAGATCTGGCCATATTGCTGGCCGTTCACGGTCTTATGCCGAAAAAACCGGCCGTCATAGATATTTTGGTCCGTGCTGAGGTAGGGATTATCCCAGTAACGCGCCTGCCGGACCAGGGCTTTGCTGATGTCCACATTATACTGCTGGGCCAGCAAGGCCAGGTTTTGTTGAAGGAACAGCCGTTCCGCTTCCGGGTAATCGAGCACCAGGGTATCTGGCGCACTCTGGGCAGAGGATCTGCCCGCTAATAGGCATAGCAGCAGTACGGATAGGTGTATCGCTCTATACATCTGTCAATGGTTTTGCGACGCAAAATTATAAACTACCTTCAGAAGGCATTGTTAATTCGGCAAATCAGGGTAATTACCCGGTAAAGCATGACCCCGTCAGGATGGGTCTGTTACGCGCCCCCTACAAGGCCATGAGGCTGCAGCCCCGCAGGTCACTGTTATCGATACGCCCAAGTACTTCGAAATGACCACCCGGATGCACGGTTCCGGCATCGTCGGTCGCCAGGAAGCTGCAGGAATACACATTGGCGAGGTCTATAACGTTGATTCCCCCCGTCCCTATTGCGTGCACGGTCAAAGGATCTTCATCATCCCTGATCCGTATCTGCATCCACGGGGGACAGCGGAATAAGCCCTTTTCCCCGGCATAGGCCTGGGACAACAGTTCTGTCATGCCGTATTCGGAATGGATGGCCGAAAGTCCAAAAGCCTGCCGGAGCAAGGCATGCACCTGCTGGCGTACCAGTTCCTTTTTCCGTCCTTTCATTCCCCCGGTCTCCATGACCACCACGTTGTGCAGCGGTTGCGGAAACTGGGCGGCAAAATCCAGCAGGGCAAACGTGACGCCGATCAGCATAACCTTTTGACCATCAAGGCGTAAAAGGGTATCATGGAGACGCGAAAAATCATAGAGATAAAAGCCGCTGTCCGGGTGGCGGCTGTCTTCCACCAGCCGGTTGACCATATAGACCAGGGAGGAATGCCCCCGCTCCAGGTAACTGGGCAGCAAACCCAGGATACACCAGTCGGTCACCGGGCCGTAAAACGAAGTAAAGCACGTCAGAAAACTCTCTTCGTAGAGTGAGGCGTCCCGCACCAGGTGCCGGCTGTTTACCGTTTGGGTAGTGCCGCTGCTTTCAAATACCAGTTCGGGCCGGAAACTTCCTGTGGTAACCTCCCGGGTCTTAAACAACCCGATGGGCAGGTAAGGAACCTGGTCCAGGTCGTTCACCCGGTCCGGATCCTTGCCCAGCAGGTTGCAAAAGTCCCGGTACACCGGATTATTCCGGAACTGGAAGCGGAAAACCTCCAGGGCGAGACCGGAAAATCCGGCCGCATCCACCGAAAAAATTTTATGACTCCATTCACAGGACATAGAAAAGACAGAATCCGGGCAATATCTTACATTTGAGTGTCAAAAAGGCGGAATGAAACGAAATTCTATCATCGCACTGGGCCTGCTGGTACTGGCTGCCGCCTGCAGCAAATCCAGGTTTGAATCCGTGCCGCAAGTTAGCGTGAAATCCTTAACCCCCGGAGAAGTGGTCAAAGGACAGGTCATCACGCTGAAGGCCCGGGTGACCGACAAGGAAGGAGACCTCCAGGACTCCCTGCTGCTGGTCTACAAAAGATTCGACCAGTCCAAAACCCTGCTTACCGTGGACACCCTGCGCACGACGCTCAGCCCGATTGACTTTCCCAACAGCCGGGACATCACCATCCAGGTACAATTTTCATACGGGGAACTGCAGCAGCCCTATTACTTCCTGAATACCGAGTCGTCCGATACCTATATTAGTATCGGCGTGATTGTGCAGGACCGGGCGGGTCACCGCAGTAATTACGACGAATCCGGCCAAATCCTGCTGAAAAAACCCTGACATAACTTGCTCAAGCGTATAACCCGGGTATTTGTCTACAGCAATCTGTTCATTGCGCTGTGTGCCGTGGTGATGTCCTATCAGACCTACCACGTGGTACTGAAAATTCCTGCGGACTGGAACCTGCTCGGATTTATCTTCTTTTCGACCATCTGCAGCTATAGTTTTCACTGGTACCTCACTTCCCATTCCGAAATCCCCTCCGACCGGATTGCCTGGGTCAACCGGAACCGGTGGGTGCACGGCATGCTGTTTTTCGTCGGCCTGGTGGGAGCCCTGGCCGGTTTTCTGATCCTGATCCGTCACTGGTTCTGGCTTTCCGCCTCCGCCATGGTGACCTTCCTGTATTCCGCCCCCAAGATTCCCCATCCCTTTTTCCGCGCCCTGCGTCGGGTCGCCATCGGGAAAACCATCTTCCTGGCGATCGTATGGATGTATGTAACGGCCATACTTCCGGTTATCGTGGCGGAAAGCCCCTGGCACGAAGACACCATCCTGTTTGCCATCAGCCGGTTTTTCCTGGTGTATGCCATCTGTATCCTTTTTGACTACCGGGACCGGGAAGACGACCGCGTGGCCGGCATTCGCAGCATGGTCACCTGGTTCGGCGACAAGGGTATAGGCCGGCTATTCTTCCTGTCCCTGGTGATTTTCCTGGTATCCACCCTGGCCATGGCCTGGTACGGATACACCGCCTGGCAGATCGGCCTGCTTGTTGTGCCCGGCATCCTGGTGGGACTGTTGTACAATACCGCCCGCAGATTTTTTGATGACCTGTTCTTTTACCTTTTACTGGACGGGCTGATGATGCTATCCGGGCTGTTGATGATCCTAACGGGCAATTAGCTATTTTTGTCCCTCAAACGAAACAGGCAGCTATGGCAAAATCGGCAAGAGCTAAGAAATCGGTGCTGACCGACGAATCCCTCGACTTCCTGCGCAATTATATTAATAATGCTTCCCCGGTAGGTTTTGAATCCTCCGGCCAGCATCTCTGGCTAAATTATATTCAACGGCATGTGGACACCCACTTCACCGATCCCTACGGAACCGCCGTGGGCGTTGTGAACCCGGACCATTCCTTTAAGGTAGTGATCGAAGCCCATGCGGACGAAATCAGCTGGTTCGTTAATTACATTACCGCTGAAGGCCTGATCTATCTCAAGCGGAACGGAGGGGTGGACCCCTCCGTGGCGCCCGGTCAGCGGGTATATATCCATGGCCGCAAAGGACCCGTGAAAGCCGTTTTCGGCTGGCCGGCCATCCATACGCGGCTGGGTAATGCGGACCAGAAGGAACCTACCCCCAAAATCGATAACCTGTTCCTGGACTGCGGGGCCCGCACCAGGAAAGAAGTGGAATCCCTGGGCATTCACATCGGTTCGGTAGTGACTTACCAGGACGGGTTTGACGAACTGGCTTACGATTACTTTGCAGGCAGGGCCTTCGACAACCGTATCGGGGGGTTCATGATCGCGGAAGTGGCTCGCCTGCTGCGGGAAAACCGCAGGAAGCTTCCCTATGGCTTGTATGTGGTGAATGCCGTCCAGGAAGAAATCGGGCTTCGCGGCGCGGAAATGATCGCCCGGCGGATCAAACCCAATATCGCCATTATCACCGATGTCACCCACGATACGTCGACCCCGATGATCAATAAAATCATAGAAGGGGAATGCAGTTGCGGGAAAGGTCCTTCGCTCGCCTATGGTCCGGCCGTGCATAATAAACTGCTGCAGCTGGTACAGGATGTAGCGGCCAAACAGCGCATCCCCGTCCAGATGCGTACGGTTTCCCGCAGCACCGGGACGGATACTGATTCATTTGCTTATGCCAATGACGGCTGCCCCTCCGTCCTGATTTCGATTCCCCTGCGCTATATGCACACCCCGGTGGAACTGCTTCACCGAAAGGATATCGAGGAAACCATCCGCCTCATGTATGAGACCCTGCTGACGCTGAGCCCCCGGACCAATCTCAGTTATTTCTGAGCGGGGAAACAGGCATCAACGGAAGGAACCGGTGTGCTTCCGACAGGATACATTTGTCAAATGCAAACTGATTAATATGGACATCCGAAATAACTGGACCCTGGAAGAAATCAAGGAAATTTATAACCTGCCGCTGCTGGAACTGGTGTACCGGGCAGCCACGGTGCACCGGACCCACCAGGCTACCGGGGAAGTGCAGGTATGCACCCTGCTTTCCATCAAGACCGGCGGCTGCCCGGAGGACTGCGCCTATTGCCCGCAGGCAGCCCGGTACCACACCGGCGTAGAGGCAAAATCCCTTATGAAAACCGAGGAAGTACTGCAGTACGCCCGGAAGGCCAAGGAAGCAGGCAGTACCCGGTTTTGCATGGGAGCTGCCTGGCGCGAAGTACGTGATAACCGGGATTTTGACCGCGTGCTGGACATGGTACGGCAGGTCAACGAACTCGGCATGGAGGTCTGCTGCACGATGGGGATGCTGACCCAGGACCAGGCCAGAAAGCTGGCCGAGGCGGGACTTTACGCGTACAACCATAACCTGGATACCTCCCCGGACTATTACCAGGAAATTATCACCACCCGCACCTACCAGGATCGTCTGCAAACCCTGGAACATGTCCGCCAGGCCGGGGTAAGCGTCTGCTGCGGTGGGATTATCGGACTGGGCGAGACACACGAGGACCGGATCGCCATGCTGCACACCCTGGCCAACCTGCCCCAGCATCCCGAAAGCGTGCCGGTAAACGCCCTGGTCCGCGTCGCAGGCACCCCGCTGGAAAACAATCAGCAGGTAGATGCCTGGGATATGGTCCGCATGATTGCGACCGCCCGGATCCTGATGCCGGCGGCCATGGTGCGCCTGAGCGCCGGACGCGCGCAGATGTCGGTAGCCGAACAGGCCCTGTGCTTCCTGGCCGGCGCCAATTCGATCTTTGCCGGGGAAAAGCTCCTGACAACCCCCAACCCGTCATTTGAAGAAGACGAAGCCATGTTCCGTTTGCTGGGCCTTTCCCCCCGCCAGGCGTTCAAGGATGAAAAGCTGGTGGAAAGTCTTGCCTGATATATGCGGGCAACAGGTCAACATCATACAACAGGCTGATCATAAATTACTTACTTAGCCGTTCCATAAAAAAAGATCCTGCCTAGGGCAGGGTCTTTTTATGTTTGGGAGCATCCCTTCATGTCAGGGCAGGCAATAAAATTCCCCCCGATGATTCGGGGGGAACGATTTAACCCTTAAAACAACCAACATGAAATCCATTACAATAACCGGCCGGTTGGGATTTTGTTCGAAGGGTCTGCTATTTTATTTATTCCGGTTGCAGGGCCAGGTCCAGCACCTGGTTCATGGTCTTGACGTAATGGAACGTCAGACCCCTGATGAATGAGGATTCGATTTCCTGCACATCCTTCTCATTCTGCCAGCAAAGGACGATCTCCCGCAGGCCGGCCCGCCGCGCCGCCAGCACTTTTTCCTTGATACCCCCCACCGGAAGCACCTGGCCGCGCAGGGTGATCTCCCCGGTCATGGCCAGGTAGGGCTTAACCCGCCGGCCGGTAAAGGCCGAGGCCAGGGCAGTCATGAGGGTGATGCCCGCACTGGGCCCGTCTTTGGGCACGGCCCCTTCAGGCACATGGATATGAATATTTTTCCTGTCAAACTGTTCGGGGTCAATGCCCAGCTTTCTGGCATTTACCTGCAGCCAGGTAAGGGCCGTGCTGGCACTCTCCTTCATGACATTTCCCAGGTTGCCGGTCAGGCGGAGTTCCCCCTTGCCGTCACTCAGGCTGGTTTCCACGAACAGGATGTCCCCGCCCACATAGGTCCAGGCCAGTCCCACGGCAACGCCGGCCATATTGGCGGTCTTGTATATCTCATTGCTGTAACGGGGTTTTCCCAGAATGGATTCCACATCCCGGGCGGTCACGGTCGGCTTGACACGGTTATACAGGGCGACCTGTTTGGCCTGGTAACGCATGACCGAAGCCAGCTGGCGATCGAGCTCACGTACCCCGCTCTCCCGCGTGTAATCCTGGATAATCTTTTCCAGCACCTTGTCGCTGACACGGAACTGGCTGTTCTTCAGCCCGTGCAGTTCCATTTGTTTGGGCAGCAGGTGCCGTTTGGCAATTTCGATCTTCTCTTCAACCGCATATCCGCTCAGGTCGATAATTTCCAGGCGGTCGCGCAGGGCCGGCTGAATATTCTGGATATTGTTGGCCGTGGCAATGAACAGTACCTTGCTCAGGTCATAGTCAAGCTCCAGGTAATTATCATAAAAAGCCTGGTTCTGTTCGGGATCCAGCACCTCCAGCAGGGCGCTGGCCGGATCTCCCCGGAAATCATTTCCCACCTTGTCTATCTCATCCAGGATCATGACGGGATTGGAGGATTTCACCTTCCGGATCGACTGCAGGATCCGTCCCGGCATGGCGCCGATATAGGTTTTACGATGGCCCCGGATCTCGCTTTCGTCATGAAGGCCTCCGAGGCTAAGCCGAATGTATTTGCGGCCCAGGGCACTCGCGATGCTGCGACCCAGAGACGTTTTGCCAATACCGGGAGGACCCACGAAGCACAGGATCGGGCTTTTCATGTCGCCCTTGAGTTTCAGCACGGCGAGGTACTCCAGTATCCGGTCCTTGATTCGATCCATGGAATAATGATCAGCATCCAGGATTTTCCTGGCCCGCTTGAGGTCATACTGGTCTTCGGTATATTCATTCCAGGGTAATTCCAGCATCAGGTCCAGGTGGTTGTAGACGACGGAATAATCCGGGGTGGTCGGGTGCATCCGCTCCAGTTTCTCAATACCCTTCTGAAAGAGCTCCCGGGCTGCCGCAGGCCAATGCTTGCCTTCCGCCTTCTTCTGCATCTGCTTTATCTCCTGGAGGTTGTTGTCCCCGCCCAGTTCTTCCTTGATGCTTTTAAGCTGCTGCTGGAGAAAGTACTCCCGCTGCTGCTTGTCCAGTTCCGCCCGGGTCTTATTGGTCACCTTATTCTTTAGCTCGGCGAACTGAAGTTCTTTCTGTAACAACTGCATCAGCAGGTCGGCCCGGTCCCGGATATGGTCCAGTTCCAGCAGGCGCTGCTTCTCCTGGATGCCGGTATTCAGGTTGCTGGACACAAAATGGATCAGGAAGGCCGGGTTTTCAATATTGCGCAGAATGATGGATGCTTCCGAGGGAAGGTTCGGCGACAACTGGATAATTTCAGTGGCCAGGTCCTTAATGGTGGAGACATAAGCCTCAAAATCCGCATCCGACGGAGGTTCCTCCTCCTTCAGCAGTTCGATGGTCGCCTTGAAATAAGGGTCTTCCGAGACGATCTGGCCCACCCGGAACCGGCTCTTCCCCTGGATGATAATGGTGGTGCCCCCGTCCGGCATCCGGATCTGCTTGACGACCTTGGCCACGGTACCGACGGACTCCAGGTCACTGAAAGCCGGGTCTTCTACATTACTGTCCTTTTGTGCAAGGACTCCTACCAATTTGTCAGCACGGTAGGCTTCATGGACGGCCTTGATGCTCTTATCCCGTCCCACGGTGATAGGAAGTACTACCCCGGGGAACAAAACCGTATTGCGAAGGGGGAGAATGGGGATTTCCCCCGGAATTTCCACCCCTTCCATGCCATCGCCTTCCTGTTCATTCAGGGGGATGATGGGCAGAAAATCCACGTCTTCCTCTGTTTTTACCAAAAAATTCTGATAACTCATGAAAATGCTTTCGTTAGACAATCTGTCACGGTACCCGCGCAGGTTTTTAAATATACGCTGCGGGAAGAAGGATGTCAATATTGGTGCCAGATGAAAAAAAGTCCCTCTATTGGCAGAGGGACCCGGTCGGACAGGACGTTTTTGCCAGTTAGAATGCCAGACCCAGGGAAACCTGGATGGCCTGGTTCTTCCATTTATCCTGGTTGTCGATGTCGTTGATATTGCTCAGGCCGATGGAATACCGGCCCGTGATCCGGACATTGGCCAGTTTGAGCTGGACCCCGCCAAGCATGGCGAAATCCCCGTTCCGGAATGCCTGCCCGCCGTTCTGCAGCAGGGTCTTGTTCTGGTCAATCAGCACCCCGAACTGCGGACCGGCCTGCAGGTAAATGGGCCCGAGCAGTTTATAGTTCAGAACAATGGGGATGGACAGGTAATTGAGCTTCGTGTTGGCCTGGTAGGAAGGATTGAACACGTTTTCATAGATGTGCTTGTAATTGCTGTCCAGCGTGGTGGAATACTGGTTGAACAGAACCTCCGGCTGGAGGATAAATTTGTTTCCCAGGCCGATTTCGGCAAAGGCACCCAGGTGATACCCGTAGCGGAATTCCTTCTTGAAGGATTCCCCGTCGACCTTGGTGATGTTCGCCCCTGCCTTTACGCCAATATGGAACTGGGCCATCATTGTCTGGGATACTAACAGAACCACCGCAAGACTCAGGATTTTTGTTTTCATGACGTTTGTTTTTTGGGTTTAATCACAACCTTTTCAACTTTAATGCCAAGGGGTTGGCAGGGCTGTTAAATTGCATTAACCATTCCTGCGAAATTATGGGTATTAACTTCCGCATCGCGCGCATATTGTTTGTGAATTGTGAAGGTTAATACAAAATCAGAGCATGACACCTGCGTTAACCGAAAACCTGGTATTCAGGTGATTTTCCCCGTCAGGGAAATAATAATCGAAAATGAGCTGCGGCTGCAGAAAGAACTTGCCGATCGAATACTCCGTCCGCAGGTAAAAAGTCAGCGCAAGGGGTTGGAACTGGCTCTGGTCATCAAGGTAGCTGTTCCCGGAACTGTAGAGGATATTGGCGGCGGTTTTCAGGGGTGTCAGGTAGGTGGTTGCGGACTGGTTGAACCCGAACTGCTGGGTGCCGCCGGTAAAGGCCAGCTGGGGTGTGAGCCGGACATGGTCGTTACGGGAGATCACATTCAGCCAGTAAAAATCATGGCGAACGGACAGCGTCAGGGAAAAATCCTGCACGGTTTCGGTGGACCGGATCCGGGTATACCCCCTTCGGCGCAGCCTCAGTACATGGATCAGGCGGGCCCGCTCCTTATAGGCCGTGCGGCTTCCCCAGCCATAGGTGACCAGCAGGGTAGGTTTGATCCAGGCCTTTCGCCATCCGAAATAGGCGCTCACTTCGTTCAGCAGCGGGGACGTATAAAAGGACAGGGAATCCCGGGTAAAAAACCGCGTATAGCTGATACCGGTAGCGAAGTTGCGGTTCGCGAGGTAATCATAGGACGGGCTGACGGCTCCCTGGAAAAAGTTCAGGGTTCCCTGGTCATTGACGACGTAGCCGGAGCCGGTAATACCCAGCCCGCTTTTGTGGTAATATCCGATGACCGGGGCCAGGGTAAGCAGCCGGTAGGTAGCCGGCAGGTACCCGGTCCGGTTGTCATAACTGTAAAACCCCTTTCCAGCCTGGAGGCTTGCCAGAAAATAACTGTGGGGGAGCAGGAGGGAATCCAGAAAGGAGGTCAGGTCATCCAGGGTAATATCCCCGAGATCGTCCAGGTCGTCCACGGCGGGGGATGTGGTAACGGGAACCTTGGAGGCGCTGGCGGTGTCTGCGCGTTTTTCCTGTGCAGGGCAAAGTATGGGCAGGCCGATCACTACGAGTGTTATTAACCAGGTTCTGTTCATGCCGGGCAGTTATGGTAAGTTTCGCAGGCAGGGTTTTTGCCTGCCAGTGTTGGACCGGTCACAGGCGAAAAAGTTTAAGCCACAACAGGTTGTTGGCGCGTAAATAACGCGGTACGAGAGGAAAAAGTATAGGAACCGCCCCTTTTATTCAGGCCAGTTCCAGCAGGGTGATCTCAGGCAGTATACCAACCCGGCCCGGATACCCGATGAAGCCGTAGCCTCGGTTCACATAAAGTTTCTGGTTTCCCTGCTCATATAAGCCGGCCCATTCCTTATACAGATACTGTACCGGGCTCCACTTCAGGCCGGGTATCTCCACGCCGAACTGCATGCCGTGGGTATGGCCCGACAGCGTCAGGTCGATATCGGCGTATTCGGGCCGGACCTGGGCATCCCAGTGGGAAGGGTCATGGCTCATGAGGATCTTGAAGGGATAGCCTTCGGCACCCTGGTAGGCTTTCCGCAGGTCGCCATATTTGGGAAAGCGGGCTTTGGCACTCCAGTTCTCGATGCCCAGCAGGGCAATCCGGTCCCCGCCGCGTTCCAGCACCACGTGCTCATTCATCAGCAGGCGCCAGCCCAGCTCGCCATGCACCCGCTTGAGACGGTCCAGGTTGGCCTTTTTTTCCTCCGGACTGTCCCAATGTACATAGTCCCCGTAATCATGGTTTCCCAGGGTGGAAAAAACGCCCAAGGGCGCCTTCAGCCGGCTGAACACATCCATGTAATCCTCCATTTCATCGGCCACGTTATTGACCAGGTCGCCGGTAAACAGGATGAGGTCGGGCTGTTCCCGTAAAATCATATCCACACCCCGGGACACGGCCTGCTTGTCGGTGAAGCTCCCCGAATGTATATCTGATATATGTATGATTTTCAATCCCTTGAAAGCAGGCGGAAGGTTATCAAAACTGAGTCGTTTGTGACGTAGTTCATACCGGTATTTATTGGCGAACCCGTATACCAGGGAACCAAAAAGCCCCCCGCCCACCAGCAGACCGGTCCAGCTGAGAAATACCGACCGGCTGATGGTATTGCCCGACTGCAGGGCTTCCCCCCTGGAATTCGCTGCCATAACCTTGCCGGCCGTCCACTGAACCCCGCGGCGCATATCATCCACCAGAAAAAACACCGAGGCAATCATTTTGGCAAAGAAGATGCCCGCAATGAGGGCGAACAGGGTGTTTTTCATCAGTTTGGCCTGGTGGGAAAACTGCAGGTAGGGCAGGATCAGCAGAACCACCAGCGCCAGAACAGACACAACCCAGTACAGAACCAGAATGGTCGGACGAAATCGTTCGCTGACATGTTGAGTCAGGTGCCTGACTACCTGAAACACGTACAGGTCCAAAAGGACCATGAACCCGATCAGCACCCACCAGAAGGGAGTATTTCGCATAAAGGGACCATTTGAAGGGAAAGGACGATTGAGACGCCTTTTTCCTTTGTTAAAATGCAATAAATTGTTCCACCTGGCGCTCCATCGCCCGCAGGGTGCCCGGATCGGTAATTTCTCCCTGGTCGTTCAGGTATCGATCCACCTGGGAGATGGGCAGCATATTGGGCATCACATGCATCTGCATGTGATGCAGAATGGCCGCCAGGTGGTCCATGCCCCGAAGATTGCCGGCCCGGCCCGTGGAAACGCCCACCAGCATGGCCTTTTTGCTTTTCCAGGCCGATTTCCAGTCTGCTTCGTCAATAATCACCTTCAGAATACCCGGGATGCTTCCGTTATATTCCGGGGACACGAACACATAGCGGTCCG
Source organism: Chitinophagaceae bacterium (assembly GCA_035549175.1). Taxonomy (GTDB): domain Bacteria; phylum Bacteroidota; class Bacteroidia; order Chitinophagales; family Chitinophagaceae; genus DASTSN01. Next base: position 26,425 of record DASZRL010000038.1, read on the forward strand.
CCGGGCGCAAAAGTCGCTCCTCGGTCTCTCGGAACTGTTCCGGTTCGGTCAGCGGATTGACCTGATCCAGGGCCAGCAGGCTGCAGGTAACACCCCGCTCCTGCAACAGGCGGTGGTATTGACGGGCAATCTTGTAGCTGTTACTCCCCGGGCGGTTGGTACCAGATATGATCGTGCAATTCATAAAACAGGCTGCCATATTAACAAGTCAGGCAGATGTTTGTTGTCAGGTATACGGCTGAAGGCTTATTTTTGCCAGCATCCAAAATTACTTCCGGATACCGGATCAAGCGGAAAGCCTCCACAAAAAATTATACAAAAAAGGAAGCAACCATGAAAGTAACGTATTACGGGCACGCCTGCTTTGCCCTGGAAATCAAGGGTAAACACCTGTTATTTGATCCCTTCATCACCCCCAATGAACTGGCCAAACACATTGACATCAAAACGATTAAGGCCGATTATATCCTGCTATCCCACGGCCATGGGGACCATGTGGCGGACGTCGCGGCAATCGCCCAGCGCACCGGGGCCAAAGTGGTCTGCAATTTTGAACTGCACGAATGGCTTAACAAACAGGGCCTTACCAACACCCACCCGATGAATACGGGAGGCCGCTGGCAATTTGAAACGTTTTCGGTGAAGTGTACCACCGCCCAGCACAGCAGCGGACTTCCCGATGGCAGCTACGGGGGAAACCCGATGGGATTCCTGATCCAGGCGGACGAGGAAGCCTGCTATTACAGCGGCGATACGGCCCTTACCCTGGACATGCAGCTGATCCCCAGGTGGGCAAAACTAAATTTTGCGGTATTACCTATAGGAGACAATTTTACGATGGGACCGGAGGATGCGCTGGAAGCGGCCCGGATGATCGGTTGCAGCCAGATAATCGGCGTGCATTACGATACGTTCGGCTATATCCGGATCGACCATGAAAAGGCCCGGAAGCTCTTCGCGGAAGACGGAAGGACGCTTCATCTGCTGACTATCGGGGAAACCCGGGAGATCGGCTGAGGGTCCGCAGACAGGATACATATTGAATTAACCAAACCACCGTACCGGTGGAATTGTATGCTATGGCACGAGTAATTGGCGTGGCGAATCAAAAGGGAGGCGTTGGCAAGACAACAACCGCGATCAACGTGGCGGCCAGCCTGGCTGTGCTCGAATACAAGACCCTGCTGGTCGATGGCGATCCCCAGGCCAACAGTACGACAGGCGTCGGCTTCGACCTGCATAACATCACCCAGAGCCTGTACGATTGTATGGTGAACCAGGCCCGGGCCAAGGATGTGATCCTGAAAACGGAAATACCCAACCTGGATCTCATCCCCTCCCATATTGATATGGTGGGTTTTGAGATCGAGATGATCAATTATCCCAACCGGGAAATGGTCCTCAAGAACCTGCTGGAGCCGGTTCGGGAGGATTATGACTTCATCATTATCGACTGCTCCCCTTCCCTGGGACTGATCACTGTAAACGCGCTTACGGCCGCCGATTCGGTCATCGTCCCGGTGCAGTGCGAATTCTTCGCCCTGGAAGGCCTGGGCAAACTCCTCAACACCATCAAAATCGTCCAGAGCCGGCTGAATCCATCCCTGCAGATCGAAGGCATCCTGATGACCATGTACGACGGCCGGCTGCGCCTGTGCAACCAGGTGGTCAGCGAGGTTCGCAGACATTTCGACGAACTGGTATTCGATACTATTATCCACCGCAATGCCCGGCTCAGTGAAGCGCCGAGTGTCGGTAAACCGGTCATCCTGTACGATGCCAACAGCAAGGGATCGGTCAATTACCTCAACCTGGCCAAGGAAATCCTGCAAAAGAACAATATGACCAAGATCCGGCAGGAGGAGCGGATCCTGGAACTCTGAACCGGCCCGGCCCGGTGGCTGGACCCTTCGTTCCCGCTCCCTGCCGGCCTGCCAACTGAACGCTATGACGAATCCCAAACAAAATAAGGAAGCCCTGGGTAAAGGAATCCGGTCCCTGCTGCAGAGCATTGATGCGGATCTCAAAACGAGCGGCGGCCAGCTGAAAAGCGCCGTGGTGGAAAACGTGACCGGCATTACCCGCATCCCGGTGGAAGACATCGAGACCAATCCCCGGCAGCCCCGCCATGATTTCGACGAGCTTTCGCTGAAGGAACTGGCCGCTTCGATCCGGATACACGATATCATCCAGCCGGTGACCGTCTCCAAGCTGCCTTCCGGCAAATACCGGCTGATTTCCGGCGAGCGCCGGTGGCGGGCCTCCAAACTGGCCGGACTCAAGGATATTCCCGCTTATGTGCGTCAGGCCAATGACCAGCAACTGCTGGAACTGGCCCTGCTTGAAAACCTGCAGCGTGAGGACCTCAACGCTATGGAGATTGCCCTGAGTTACAAGCGGATGATGGACGAACTAGATTATACCCAGGAGCAGGTGGCTGAACGGATGGGTAAGGACCGGAGCACCGTAACCAATTACATCCGCCTGCTGAAACTGCCCCCGGACATCCAGGTAGCCGTCCGAAGCGGGGAACTCAGTATGGGTCATGCACGGGCCCTTGTCAATGTGGATACGGTGGACCGGCAGCTGTTCATTTTTAAGGAAATCAAGACCAAGGGCCTGTCCGTGCGCCAGACGGAGGCGCTGGTCCGAAACCTGTACCGCCAGGGGGATGCTGTTAAAAAAACGGCAAAAAACAACCTGCCTCCGGCCTTCAAGCAAATAGAAGATAAATTAGCCTCGCATTTCAGTACGCGGGTAAGGCTGAAGCCCCAGAAAAATGGCAGCGGGCAGATCACGTTGGATTATTACTCGCCGGAAGAACTCAATAAATTATTAGCCCAGATGCAGATATCCCTGGATTGAGGCATCTTCAGGGCATCGGGAGATCCAATCGCCATGTCAGAACGAAAAAAAATGCCGGGGCGTGCCCCTTTCCTTACCTGCTGCCTCCTGGTGCTTGTCCTTGCCGGTCTGCCCGGCCAGGCCCAGGTCCGGGACAGTTCGGAACATCGGTCCGATTCGGTTATTTCCCTGCGTCAGCCGGTTCCAGCCGATTCCATACACCATCAGGTTTTCAGCCCGAGAAAGGCAGCCATCCTGTCGGCCATCCTGCCGGGTCTCGGCCAGATCTACAACAAGAAATACTGGAAACTGCCGATTGTGTACGGAGCCATGGGGACCTGTGCGGGCATTTTCTTCTATAACCTGAAAAATTACCGGGATACCCGTTTTGCCTACCAGGCCAAATACAAGGCAGGGCCTCCCCTGCTGGACTCCTCGGACTATTTCAAGATCAAGCCGGCCCTCCTGCCCCTGTCCCTCCAGTCGCTGCGATTCTACCGCGACCAGTTCCGGCGAGACATCGATTATTCGGCGCTGGTCTTTATGGTACTCTGGGGGCTGAATGTGGTCGATGCCACGGTAGATGCCCACCTCAAGGGATTTGACGTATCCCCGGAACTAACCCTGAAAATCAAGCCGGGCTACAGCCCCATGGCCAATACCAGCGGCCTGAGCCTGGTGCTCTGCATCCGGGACCGTTCGACCCGGTGAACCACGCTACAGGATAACCGGATGACCCGTAACTTGCAGCCAGCATCGCTAAATCAACAAATACCTCTGCAATGAACATCGCCCTGATCGGCTACGGAAAAATGGGCAAGGCGATTGAAGAGATCGCCCTGCAGCGCAACCACCGCATCGTCCTGAAAATCGACGAGCACAACCTGTCGGACTATACCCGGGAAAAGATGGCCGGGACCGAGGTGGCCATCGAGTTCACGGGTCCCCACAGTGCCTATGAAAACGTACGCCAGGCTCTGGAATGGGGCATCCCGGTCATCTGCGGATCAACCGGCTGGCTGGAACGGCTGGAGGAAATCAAGGCGCTCTGCCTCCAGCGCAAAGGAGCTTTTCTGCACACCACGAATTTCAGCGTGGGGGTGAATATCTTTTTTGAAGTCAACAAGCGCCTGGCGGCCCTGATGGCTTCCCACAGCGATTACGATGTACGGATCACCGAAATCCACCATACCCAGAAGAGGGATTCCCCGAGCGGGACGGCGATCTCGCTAGCCGAACAGGTACTTGCCAGCCTGGGCCGTAAGACCAGGTGGGTAAACCACGTCAGTGACAACCCCGAGGACCTGGAAATCATCAGTGAGCGGGTCGATCCGGCACCGGGAACCCACCGGGTGCGATATGCTTCCGCCATAGACGATATCGAAATCACCCATACGGCACACAGCCGGAAGGGATTTGCCCTGGGGGCCGTCCTGGCGGCCGAATTCATTGCCGGCAGGCAGGGCGTCTTCACCATGCAACAGGTGCTGGGACTCTGATGGTGGCCCTCCCCCCTGCCACCCGGTAAAATCTTGTGTATCTTTGTCCATCCCTACGGGCTATCTTATGAAAAAGAAGGGTTATATCCGGTTGTCCGTACTTTGTTTCCTGCTCAGTATTGCAGTAGGCGTGTACGGCTTGTTTTTCATCGGACTCTTCAACCCGGATAAAGTGCTCATCCGGGCCCAGGTCTGTGATTGCCCGGATTATGAAGTCATTGCCGGCAGCTTCAAGCTGGCCCGCCAGATGCCGGACAGCCTCCCGCAAACCAATGCCACGGAAATCTTCCTGGCCGGCCTGCCCAATCCCTTTTCCCGGGATTTTACCAAAACCTACGACTGTTTCCTCATTACCGGCCGGGTAACCGGGGTACGCCAGCTGCATCCCGGTCAGCCCTGGAATCCCGTTTTTTCGGTAACCGCCTGGGAACATCCCAACCTGGGGCTGCTCTGGCTGCTGGTGATTCCCGCCGGGCTGCTGTTGTATTTAACCTTTCGGTTCCGCAGGAAATTTGTGCTGGCCAACCGGCCGAGCATGCTGGAAGTTAGCCTGATGGCCTATGACCGGGAACCACCCGACGCGTGACCGGGCTGCCATGTCGCACCCGGCGCATGCCTGCCTTATCCCGCTTATCTTTGCCATATGGCCGAAGATCTAACCATAAGCACCGGCACCAAAGCCGACCAATACGAATCCCTGCTGCCCCAGGTCAGGGCCCTCATCGAGGGAGAACCCGATACCGTAGCCAACCTGGCCAATATTACCGCTGCCCTGAAAGAACAATTCGGCTGGCTGTGGGTGGGCTTTTACCTGGTCCGGGGTGAGGAACTGGTCCTGGGCCCTTTTCAGGGGCCGGTGGCCTGTACCCGGATCCGTAAGGGAAGGGGCGTTTGCGGGACGAGCTGGGCAGAGGCAAGAACCCTCCTGGTCCCGGATGTCGAACGTTTTCCCGGGCATATTGCCTGCAGCAGCCGGTCCTGCTCGGAAATCGTGGTTCCGTTGATCCGGGCCGGCCAGGTTGTGGGGGTCTTAGATATTGACAGTGAATCGCCGGCCGCCTTTGATCCGACCGATCAGAGCTACCTGGAAAAACTTGTGGAATTCATTCCGTTGTAACCGGCTGCCGCCGGACTTTGCTACCCTGCGGGCCGACCGGGTCCGCCGCCAAAAGGCGTTTGCAGAGGGGGCCCAGCCGGGTCTTCCTGAAAAAGCCGGTTTGGTATTGAATTTGCGCTAAGATATTGATTGTCTAATTTTACAGTAAATCCCCGGCCTGAAACAATTTCTGAAAATATTAAGGTGGATCGGCGTTATCCTTCTCAGCCTGATCCTGGCTGTTTTAATACTGGTAAATACGGAATGGGGACAAAACAAACTGGCCGGCCTGGTTACCAACCGGCTTTCCCGGGACCTGGGGACCCGGGTTCGCATCGGCCATATCAGCCTGTCCCTGCTTAACCGGATGAACCTGGAAGCTGTGCTGATTGAAGACCGCCAGCACGATACCCTGTTATCCGCAGGTCGGCTCCAGGTACGTATTACCGACTGGTTCATCTTTAAAAAGCAGGCCGAGCTGAAGTACCTGGGCCTGGAGGATGCGGTCATTAACCTGCAGCGGTCTGATTCAGTATGGAATTACCAGTTCCTGGTGGACTATTTCAGCGGACCCTCCACCGGCACGGGCCAAAAACAGGGGATCCAGTTCACCTTGCGCACCATCGTTCTCCACCACGTCCGGATCCGCCAGGCGGACCGGTGGCGGGGTGAGACCCTTACCGGAGCCGTCGGATCCCTGGTGCTGAATGCCAACCAGCTCGACCTGGACCGCAAACAGGTGGATATCGGTTCCCTGGAGATTACCGATCCGGAATTTGCCATTCAGGACTACCCGGGGCTGCGTGCGCAGTCCCCGGACAGCACCCTGCCGGAAAAACCAGCTCCCAACCAGCTGGACACCTTACTCCGATGGAATCCGGATGACTGGAAGATCCGCGTGGCCCGGCTGGACATCCAGAATGGCCTGTTTACGGTGGACCAGCAGACTGACAGGGACCCATACCCGTATTTTGACGGCCAGCATATCCGGTTTCAACAGATCAATGCCCGGATCAGGGACCTCAGCTGGCTGCGGGATACCATTTCCGCCAACCTGGACCTGAACACCTCGGAGCGCAGCGGATTTGCAGTCGCCTCCCTGAAGGCACGCGTAAAAATGACGCCGGAACGCATGGCGTTCTCCGACCTGTACATCCGTACCGCCAAAAGTGAAATCCGCGATTATTTCGCCATGAAATATGCCGACTTCAGCGACATGGATGATTTCATCCACCGGATCGTCATGGAGGCCCGGTTTACCGACTCCCAGATCGACAGCGACGACATCGCCTACTTCGCGCCGGATGCCGCCAGCTGGAAAAAACAGATCCGGGTGAACGGCCTGGTCAAAGGCACCGTGGACCAGCTCAGCGGAACAGACCTGAACATCCGGGCGGGCAGCCGGACTTACCTGAACGGGGATATCAACCTGACCGGGCTTCCCGACATAGACCAGACCTTCATCGACTTCCGGGCCCGCGACTTCGGCACCACCTACGAGGATGCCGCTCGGTTCGTTCCTTCGATCCGGTCGATCGGATCCGTCCACCTGGAGAAAATCGGTTACCTGCACTTCACCGGGAACTTCACCGGGTTTATCCGTGACTTCGTAACCTACGGCACCCTGGAAACCAACCTGGGTACCCTGAAGAGCGACCTGAACATGAAACTGCCCCGGGGTAACGAGCCGGTCTATTCCGGCAACCTGAGCACCGCGGGATTTGACCTGGGCGGGTTCCTCGGCAATTCCAGCCTGGGTCAGATTGCGTTCGACGGGGTGGTCAAAGGCCGCAGTTTCAATATCAACAAGATTACCGCCGATCTGGACGGCAAGATCAGCAGCGTGTATTTCAACGGGTACACCTACCACAACATTGAAACCAAGAGCCGCCTGCTCAAACGGCTCTTTGACGGCTACGTATCGCTGAATGACTCCAATGCCGTGGCGAGCCTGAACGGGATCATCGATTTCAATGAAAAAACGCCCCAGTTCAATTTTACCGCCGAGGTTCAGAAGGCCCATCTCAAAAACCTGAAACTCACCCAGGAGGATCTGGCCTTTACCGGCAAATTCGGGCTGGATTTTTCCGGGGATAACATTGACGATTTCCTCGGTAATGCCCGCATCAGCGAGGCGTCCCTGCTGCGCGAAGGCAAGAAACTCTCCTTCGATTCCCTGGTCCTGACTTCCTCCGTAACCCCGGAAGGCAAGATCCTCAGCCTGCACTCCAACGAAATTGACGCTACCCTGCAGGGACGATTCAGCCTGGTGGAATTGCCGGCAGCCGTCCAGCTATTCCTGCACCGGTATTATCCGGCCTATATCGGCTCGGTTAGGCAGCGGCTCACCCGGGAAGATTTCCACTTCGACGTGACCACCCGCTACGTGGACGAATACATCAAGCTCCTCAATCCGGGACTAGGCGGGTTTGACAACAGCCATATCGCCGGAGAAATCAACCTGGAGACCAATCGCCTGGACCTGGTCGCCGAAGTACCCCAGTTCAATTTCAGGAAATACCAGTTCAACAATTCCCGGCTGACCGGGAAGGGCGACCTGGACAGCCTGGTGGTGTACGGCGTTTCCAATAATATTGTCGTGGACGACAGCCTGAGCCTGCCGCTGGCCTCTGCCAGGATTATCGCCTTCAACGACAGTTCCTATGTCCAGATTGCCACTGGAATGTCCCAGGCGCTGGAAAAGGCCAACCTGAATGCCCTGGTCCGAACCTACAGCAACGGCGTGGGGATCCGGTTTGATTCCTCCTCCTTTGTCCTGAACGGGAAGCGGTGGACGATCGACCGGAACGGGGAGCTGAATTTCCGGAACAATACCGTGGCCTCCGGGGAATTACGGCTGCGGGAAAGCAACCAGGAAATCCTCCTGGAAACCAAACCCTCTGCGGAAGGGAACTGGAATGACCTGCTGGCTACCCTGCACAATGTGAACCTCGGCGACTTTATGCCGTTGATTATCCGGTCTCCCCGCCTGGAAGGCCTGCTCTCGGGAAAGATCCTGGTAGAAGACCCCTACAGCCGGTTTAATGTCCATTCCGACCTGGAGGCGGACCAATTACGGGTGGATAACGATTCCATCGGGCGGATTTCCCTGCAGGACATCACCTATAACAAAGCCCAGGGCGAACTGAAAGCCACCGGTCACAACCAGGATCCGGATCATAACCTGAATTTCAGCATCGATCTTTTCCCGACCGATTCGGCCCGGGCGGCCAGCAATCGGATCGCCATCCGGTCGCGAAACTATCCGATCCGGATACTGGACAGGTTCCTGGGCGGCCTGTTCACCGACCTGGAAGGGTATGCCACGGCGGACCTGGATATCACCGGGGCATTCGACCATCTCAATTATATCGGCAAGGCACACCTGCATGACGCGGGCCTGCGGGTCAGATTCACCCAGTGTTTCTACCGGCTGGATGACGGCGACATTGATTTCCGTAAGGATGCCATTGATTTCACCTCGCTGAAACTGCACGACCAGCAGGGGCGCTCCGCCACCGTCAAGCGGGGCCTGATCCAGCACGAATCCTTCACCAACCTGTTTTTTGACATTGAAGTGCAGACTGACGGAGAACCCATGGAACTGCTCAATACCACCTATTCCGATAACCAGTCCTTTTACGGAAAGGCCCGGGGAACCGGCACCTTCTTTCTGACCGGACCGGAATCCGATATGGTCATGGAAGTGTATGCCAAAGCCTCCAGCCGGGACAGCTCCTACATCACCATTCCGCCTGCGACAGCACGGGAAACCGGCATCGCCGATTTCCTGGTGGAAAAGAAATACGGGCATGAACTGAGTGACAGCGTAACGGGGTCGGCGGCATCGAAAATGACCTACGATGTCGAGCTCAATGCCAACCCGATGGTGAATATCCGCATGGTGCTGGACGAACTAACCGGGGACGAAATCAAGGCGCGGGGCGACGGCACACTCAAGATCCATGCGGGCACCACCGAGGACCTGACGCTCCGGGGCCGGTACAACATTGAACAGGGAAATTACCGCTACAGCTTCCGTTCCTTCATCAACAAGCCCCTGGTGGTGAACCCCGGCGGCAACAATTACATCGACTGGAACGGGGACCCCTACAAGGCCACGATCCATATTGAGGCCCAGTACCGTGCTGAAAACGTCAGCCTGGCGCCGCTTGTCAGTTCCCTGCAGCTGGACCCCAACATCGCCAAGGCACGCAGCGATGTCCTGGTCATCACGACGCTGACGGGGGACCTGTTCAAACCCACCATCAATTTCAAGCTGGCGTTCCCGCCCGGCAGCGATGCCAGCTCCAATGCCGCCATCGGGTTCGGATTGCAGCAGATCGAAGCGGATCCCAACGAGCTTTACAAGCAGGTCACCTACCTGATCGTGCTGAACAATTTTGCCCCTTTGGAAGGGAGGGGCGCCTCCACCACGGGCATTTCCCTGGGCGAGACCGCGACCAATACGCTGTCGGGCATCTTTTTTAACGTACTCAATAACGAGTTCAACAAGATTCTGGGGAAAATACTGAAGAGTGACAAGTACCGGTTCAACATTTCCAATACGATCTACAACCGGAACTTCCTGGATCCTACCAATAAAACGGCCCTCAATATTGGAAGCAACCTGAACTTTTCGGTAGGCCGATCCTTTTTTAACGACCGGTTCATCCTGACCTTCGGCGGAGGCATCGACGCCCCCCTGGGCCAGCAGACGACCATCCAGCAGACCGTGCAGCTGCTGCCGGATGTTACCGCGGAATGGCTGATCAACCCGTCGGGCACGGTGCGGGCCACCTTCTTTTACCGGGAAAACGTGGATTACCTGAACACGACCTCGACCGGGTCCTTCGGCCGCACCCGCCGGGCCGGCTCCAGTATCTCCTACCGCAAGGAATTCAACACCCTGGGCGGTTCCGATGCCCGCAAAAAACCGGCACGGAAAAAAGCCGCTGAGAAACCCACCGCCAACAAACCCGAGCAGGAGGAGGATCCGCAACCGGCGCCGGGATCCGACTGAACTCAATCTTCCTTGCGGTCTTCCAGGATTTCGTGGCCCAGTTTGTCCCGCTTGGTGAGCAGGTATTTTTCATTGTGGGGATTCGGGCGAACCTCGATCGGAATATTTTCAACGATCTCCAGCCCGTAGCCTAGCAGGCCCACCCGCTTTTTGGGATTATTGCTGAGCAGCCGTAGCTTGGTGATGCCGAGGTGTCTGAGCATCTGGGCCCCCACCCCGTAATCCCGCTGGTCCATCTGGAATCCCAGGTGGAGGTTTGCCTCTACCGTGTCCATGCCCTGCTCCTGCAGCCGGTAGGCCTTCAATTTGTTGAGCAGCCCGATGCCCCTTCCTTCCTGGTTCATATACAGGATAGCTCCCTTACCCTCCTTTTCCACCATCTGCATGGCCTTATGGAGCTGCTCGCCGCAGTCGCACCTAAGCGAACCGAGAATATCGCCGGTGAAGCAGGATGAGTGAACGCGTACCATAACCGGCTCATCTTTCTCCCAGGTACCCTTGATCAGGGCGAGGTGTTCATTTTTGGTGTTCTTTTCCTGGAAGGCAATCAGTTTAAAATAACCGTATTGCGTGGGCATATCGACCCGAACGATTTCATCGATCAGCGAATCGCGTTTCAAGCGGTATTCGATCAGGTCCTTGATGGAAACAAGCGAGAACTCAAAGCGCCTGGCCACTGCCTCCAGCTCCGGGAGCCGCGCCATGGAGCCATCATCATTCATAATTTCCACCAGTACGCCGGCTGGTGTCAATCCGGCCAGCCTGGCCAGATCCACAGCGGCCTCCGTGTGCCCGGTCCGCCGGAGCACCCCCCCTTTTTTGGCTCGGAGCGGGAAAATATGTCCGGGTTTTCCCAGGTCTTCGGGCCGGGTAGCCGGATCGATCAGGGCCCGCACAGTCTTGGCCCGGTCATGGGCAGAAATGCCGGTCGTGCAACCATGCCCCAGCAAATCGACCGATACGGTGAACGCGGTTTCATGAAGGGCGGTATTGTTGTTCACCATCAGGTCCAGTCCCAGTTCCTCGCAACGCTCCTCCGGCAGCGCCATGCAGATCAGCCCGCGTCCGTACTTGCTCATGAAGTTGATAACCTCCGGCGTCACTTTTTCCGCCGCCACGATAAAATCGCCTTCATTTTCCCGGTCTTCATCGTCCACAACGATCACCAGCTTACCCAGCCGGATGTCCGCGATGGCACGTTCGATCGTATCAAACATAACCGTTATATTTTCATGCAAAGATAACAACAATCCACGGCTTGTTTTGTTGTGGACCTGATCCGCCGAAAAGCAGTTCCCGCCTGCATTACATTGTCCGGGCCACCAGGAATGGTGAGTAACAAATTGTTAATATTATGCTACTTTTATTGTTGGATTATTCCGTTTCTTTGCAGCCGAAAACTACACTATATGCTTAAGAGAATTCTACTTTCACTGCTTGCCTTTGCAGCCGTTGCCGTACTGCATGCCCAGGTGACTACCAGTAGTATCACCGGGACAGTAACGGACGCCAAAGGCGAGCCGCTGGCCGGGGCTACGATCACAGCCATCCACCAGCCTTCCGGTACCAAGTATGTACCGGTTTCCAAAAACGGCGGGGTATTCAACCTACCCGGCTGCCGCCCGGGTGGCCCTTACCGGGTAACCGTTGATTTTGTGGGATTTAAGGAGCAGGTCGTGGAAGGGTTCAACCTGGTGCTGGGGGATGCGTATAACATCGTCGCGGAAATGACCCCCGAAGCCATGGACCTGTCCACGGTGGTGGTCACCAGCACCCGCCGCAGGGCCTTCCAGGACAAATCCGGCGCATCGACCAATATCGGCACGATCCAGCTTTCCACGCTGCCGACCATCAGCCGCAGCATCACGGACTATATACGGATTACGCCCCAGGCCAACGGAAACAGCTTCGTGGGCCGCGACGGGCGCATGAACAACGTGCAGGTCGACGGTGCCAACCTCAACAACAACTTTGGTCTGTCCTCGGATCTGCTGCCGGGCGGTGGTAACCCGATTTCCCTGGATGCTTACCAGGAAATCACGGTGAACATTTCCCCGTTCGATGTCAAGCAGAGCGGGTTCACCGGCGCCGGGGTGAGTGCCATCACCAAGAGCGGTACCAACACCTTCCACGGAAGTGTTTACGGCTCCTACCGTAACCAGAGTTTTAACGGCACCAATGTGGCCGGCACCAAACTGCCCAGCCCACCCGCCACCAGCAATAAGATCTACGGGCTTACCCTGGGCGGGCCGATCATCAAGGACAAACTGTTTTTCTTTGTAAACGGGGAGATCGAAAAGAACAGCCGCCCCGGTATCACCTATACTCCCAAAGGCGGCTCGGGTACAGGTACGGAATCCAACGTGCCTATTGATTCGCTGAAAAAACTGTCCGATTACCTGCAGAGCACCTATAACTTCAACCCGGGTGCCTATGACAACTTCCCCAATTTCGAGGCCAAGAACCACAAGATCCTGGCCAAGGTGGACTGGAATATCAACACCTCCCACAAGCTGACCGTCAAGTACAGCGACTACCTCAGCAATGACATGAATACGGCTTCGGGAAGCGGTGGTATCAACGGCGCCTCCAGCCAGAGCTCCATTGTCTCCTACTGGGGATCCTACCGGTTCGGAACCAACGCCATGGCCTTCTCCAACATCAACTATACCATCCAGGACAAGGTTCGGTCCGGTACCGTGGAACTGAACAGTAACTTCAAGGGCCGGTCTGCCAACCAGTTCCTGGCCACCCTGACCAAGATCAGTTCCATCAAGGGGCATGACGGACCCACCTTCCCCTTCGTGGATATCCTGGGACTTACACCGGGCAGCAAGAACAACTACCTGGCTTTCGGTAATGAGCCCTTTAACGGCAACAACAACCAGGTTATCAACGACATTTATACCATAACCGACAACTTCACATATTTCGCAGGCAAGCATACCCTCACGGCTGGCGCCACCTACGAATACCAGAAGGTCGGCAATATGTTCATGCCCGGGTCACAGGGCTACTATGTGTTTGGATCGCTGGATGATTTCATCAACAACCGCGCTCCCAAACTCTTTTCCCAGAGCTATTCCCTGCTGCCCGGCCAGGATGCCGTATTTTCGGCCAACCTGAAAGTGGGCCAGCTGGGCGTGTACCTGCAGGATGAATATAACGTGAATCCGCGCATGCGACTGACCTACGGCCTGCGGGTGGACAAACCGGTCTTCCCGAGCCAGCCGCTTGAGAACCCGGCTATCACGGCCCTCAGCCTGCTCGACAAGAACGGCAACCCCACGCACTACACCACGGGTTCCTGGCCCAAGGCCGGCATCTACCTGGCCCCCCGCGTTGGATTCCGCTGGGATGTATACGGGGACAAGAGCCTGATCGTCCGCGGTGGTACCGGCGTCTTCACCGGCCGCATACCCTTTGTCTACCTGACGAACGTGCCCTCCAACAGCGGTATGTACCAGTTCGGGGCCCTGATCACTACGACCTCGGATCTGCAGAACTTCCTGTTCAACCCCGATCCCAAGGCCTACAACCCCAACTACAACAAGAACCTGGATCCGACCAAGTTCCCGACCACGGCCGGAACGGTGGCTCCCGGCAGCTTCGCGGTTACCGATCCGAAGTTCCGTTTCCCGCAGGTTTGGCGCAACGATATCGCCATGGAGCAGCGCCTGGGCAAGGGTTGGACCCTGACCCTGGAAGCCCTGTATACCAAGGATATTGAAGATCCCGTCATGCGGAATGCCAACCAGACCCAGGCTGACGGAATCGTTACGCTGGCCCCCGGCGTAACCCGCCCGCGCTACAGCAGTACCACGGCACGCCGCGTGAACGCCAACATCAGCAACGCCATCGTACTGGAAAACTCCCGCCGCGGCGGTTCCTTTGCCTTCACGAGCCAGATTGCCAAGAATTTCACCAAGAATTTCTACGGATCACTGGCCTATACGTATACCCTGGCTCATGAGGTTACCCCCAACCCCGGAAGCCAGGCCACTTCTACCTGGAGCGGCGTATACACCGCCAACACCCAGAACGACCTGGAACTGGCTTATTCCGCCTACGCGGTGCCGCACCGTATCGTAGGAACCTTCTCCTACCGGGTTGAGTACATCAAGCACCTGGCATCCACCTTCACCCTGTATTACGAAGGAGCCACCCTGGGCACCTACAGCTATATCTACAACGGGGACATCAACAATGACGGCAACACGGCCGACCTGATGTACATTCCCAAGGATGCTTCCGAGATCAATTTCGTGGACCTGCCAGCCAGCGGTACGACGCCGGCCTTTACCGCCCAGCAGGAATCCGATGCCTTCTTCCAGTACGTGAACCAGGATAAATACCTGAGCAAGCACAAAGGACAGAATGCAGAACGCAACGGAGCCCAGTATCCCTGGTACAACCGGGTTGATTTCAACTTCCAGCAGGACCTGTTCAACAACATAGGGAGGAACCGCCATACGCTGCAGCTCAATGTGGCCGTGGTGAATTTCCTGAACCTGCTGAACCACAACTGGGGTATCCGCAAGCAGTACATCGTCAACAACCCCCTCAAGCTGAATAAAGTGGTGAACGGCGTTCCTTACTTCCAGATGGCCACCTACCAGGGAGACCTGGTGAGAAAGACCTTCATCAACGTCAACTCCACCACGACCACCTGGGGTATCCAGCTCGGTCTGAAATACATGTTCTGATCCCACCGAGGACCCCCCAGAGGTTCCAGATATAAAAAAACCGGTTCAAGCGAGCCGGTTTTTTTATTTCCCAATCGGTAAGTCTCCTGCCGGGCCGGGATATTTCTTTAGCAGAGCCTGGTCAGGCAGTGCCCCATCCCCATTGCAGGAACTGAGGCATAGCCTGGGCCCAGGTGGCCGGATCGTGGCGTCCTTCCGGCATTTCCAGGTAGTAAATGTCCTGATTGACACGGTACCCCTTAGCCTCCAGTTCTGCTATCACGGCCAGGGTATCGTCGATCGAATCGATAATCCCGTTGTGGTTACGGTCCTGGGTCTCATCCTTATTCCCGCACTGGAAAAAGAATCGCATGCCCGGCCGCATGGCACCTGCCCGGAGCTGCTGCTGCATGATCCGGTGGTGGTCATCGCGGTAAGCCGGGTCATCCTGGTCCAGGGACCTCCACCAAAGGGACCCGGAAAACACCCCGGCAAGCTGAAACAGGCCGGGGTGGTTCCACACGATATCCAGCGCCATGAGGCCGCCCAGCGAGAATCCGGCAAATGCCCGGTCGCGGAAGGCGGGGATGCGGTACTGCCCCTGTATAAAAGGCAGCAGTTCGTCAAGTACAAAGGCGGTATAGGCCGCTGCCCGGGCACCCCGGCCCATAAAATCCGGCTGTGCCGCCACCCCGTATTCCATTTTCCTGTCTGGTCCCGCATGGATCCCCACGCACAAAACCGGCTTCAGCCTGCCCGAGGCATACCCGTCACCCAGCAGGGCCCCGAACTGCATCTCGTCGAGCAACTGGCCATCATTGATCAGCAGCAGGCTGAGCCGGGTGGGATCCTCCAGGCCGGCCGGCAGGAAAAGGTCCAGGCGGACCGTCCTGCCCAGGCGAAGGGAGGTCAGTTCCTGCGATTCCCGGATAATCTGTCTATTGTCCACGGTTTCCATACCGGTCAAATGTAATAAACGGACCGGAACTTGCCCTGCGGACCGCCGGAGCCTGACGGATTTGTTTATGTCGGCCTGAAAAAATATATTTGAAAGGCTCCCGCCGTCATACCCCATTTCCCACTAAACCGTTATATATGAAAAAAATCGGCATCCTCCATGGCAAAGAACGTTCCTTTCCCATTGCCTTTATCGAGCGGGTGAACAGCAAAGGCATCGAAGGCCTGCGGGCAGAACCGGTACTCATTGACAAAGCAGCCCAGGGAGAACCATCCGGGTATGCCGTCATTGTGGATCGCATCTCCCAGGACGTTCCTTTTTACAGGACTTATCTCAAAAATGCGGCGCTGACGGGTACCACCGTTATCAACAACCCCTTTTGGTGGAGTTCGGATGACAAATATTTCAATAACTGCCTGATGACCCGGGTCGGGGTGCCTGTTCCCAAAACGGTTATCCTTCCCTCCCGGGACCTACCGGCTGACACATCCCACGAGTCCTTCAGCAACCTGAAATACCCCCTGGACTGGGAGTCCATGTTCCGGTACGTGGGATTTCCCGCCTACATGAAACCTTTTGCCGGCGGAGGCTGGAAAAACGTTTACCAGCTCAACAGCCCCGAGGAGTTTTTTGCCCGCCATGCCGAGACCGGTCAGCTGGTTATGCTGTTGCAGGAAGAAATCAAATTCCAGGAATATTACCGGTGCTACTGCATCGGGGGAAAGTATGTCCGGATCATGTCTTATGAACCGCGCAACCCGCACCACCTGCGCTATGTGGCCGACTTCCGCCCTTCCCAGGAACGCTTACAACAGATGGAGGAGATCGTCCTGAAGATCAACCGGTACCTGGGATATGATTTCAATACGGTTGAACTGGCGGTCCGGGATGGTATCCCCTATGCCATCGACTTCTGCAACCCGGCGCCCGATGCGGACCGCGCCAGTGTGGGCGAGGAGAATTTTGAGTGGGTGGTGGAGAATGCAGCGAACTACGCAATCGAAAAGGCCCTGGAAAACCAGGAAGGCCGCGACAACCTGACCTGGGGCGATTACATCCGGCGCTGTGTGGCTGGCCAGCCACTGAGCTGAGGCATGGCGGCAGCCAATTTTATACCAACGAAAAAACCCGCATGGCAACCCTGAACTATAAAACCTTTACGCTGGGCGTAGAAGAGGAATACATGGTCCTGGATCCGCATACCCTGGAACTGAAAAGCCATGAACAGCGGATTGTCCAGGAAGGACAGAAAATCATCAAGGACAAGGTGAAGGCCGAAATGCACCAGGCCGTCGTGGAAGTGGGCACGGATATCTGCCAGGACGTGGACGAAGCCTACCAGGATGTCGCCACCCTGCGCCGGACCATTGCGGGGATTGCGGGACAGCTGGGTTTCGCCATGGGCGCCTCGGGCACCCATCCCTTCAGTCACTGGGAGAGCCAGCTGATCACCGACCATGCCCGCTACAATGAAATCGTGAACGAACTCCAGGAAGCTGCCCGCAGCAACCTGATCTTCGGCCTCCACGTCCACGTCGGCATGGAAAGCCGGGAGATGGCCAATCATATCGCCAATTCCACACGGTATTTTCTCCCGCACGTGTACGCCCTGAGTGCCAATTCACCCTTCTGGGAAGGGCGGATGACCGGGTACAAATCCTTCCGGACGAAGGTATTCGACAAATTCCCCCGGACCGGGATACCGGAAGCATTCGACAGCATCGAAGCCTATGAAAATTATGTGAAACTGCTGGTCAAGACCAACTGCATCGATAATGCCAAGAAGATCTGGTGGGACCTCCGGGTGCATCCCTTCTTCAACACGGTGGAATTCCGGATCTGCGATGTTCCCATGACCGTGGATGAAACCATCGCCCTGGCGGCGCTGTTCCAGGCGATCTGTGCCAAAATCTACAAACTGCGCTCCCAGAACATGAACTTCATCCAGTACTCCCGGGCACTGATAAATGAAAACAAATGGCGGGCCAGCCGCTACGGCATCGACGGACGCCTGATTGATTTCGGCAAGGAGGAGGAAGTCAATACCCGGGTCCTGATCTACGAACTGCTCGATTTCGTGGACGATGTGGTCGATACGCTGGGCAGCCGCCACCGGCTGGCCCATGTACACCGCATCCTGGAAGGCGGGACCGGTGCGGACCGCCAGCTGGCCGTGTTCGAGAAGGAAAAAAATCTGGTTGCCGTTGCCGCCCATATCCACGATCAGTTCCTGGCCGGGCTGACATGACCCCTCAGAGCCAGCGGCGTACCTTTAATTTATAGGCAGCATACTGCTCCCCGAAGGCGCGTTCCAGGTAATGCTCTTCCCGCAGGATGATGTATTGCTGGACGATGAGGACCACCAGGGGCAGCAGCGCGAAGGTCCACCAGTTCCCCCGGAATACACCGAGCCCTGCATACAGAAACAACAGGCCCAGGTACATGGGATTGCGGGTGACCCGGTAGATGCCGGAAGTTGCCAGAGAGCGGGCCGGCAGCACCGTGACCACCGTATTGCGGGTGCGCAGAAACTTCCAGAGCGCCGGCAGCGTACAGACGGCGAAACAACCCAGCCACACCCATCCCGCCACCTGAAAGGCCGGCGTGGCCAGCAGGTGCCTGTCCCAGGGAACCAGTCGCTGGAGGAGCAGGGAAAGCAGAAAAATGGCGGCGTAGATCAGGGGCGGAGGTATTTTCACGCCGGGACTGTCTTTCTTAGTCATATGCGAAAGGTTTTG
This sequence comes from Chitinophagaceae bacterium, assembly GCA_035549175.1. GTDB lineage: Bacteria > Bacteroidota > Bacteroidia > Chitinophagales > Chitinophagaceae > DASTSN01. Next base: position 45,268 of record DASZRL010000038.1, read on the forward strand.
GTAAGCACACCCGGTCCCGGCTGCGCCGGGACCGGTTAGGGTCCGCATCCTGCTCGCTCCGGCAAAGGCACCACCACCCGCTCAGAACGCCCCGGTGTCCACATCCCGGATAAATCGGATCACACCATCCATGAACACCTGCTGGTCGTCCCACATGGCCAGGTGACTGCCGTTCGGGCAGTAGAGGTAGCGGCCATGCTGGACCATCCGGCTCTGCTCTTCCATGGCCTTGGGGTCCATGGTGTCAAATTTAGCGCCGATCATCAGGGTCGGCACCCGTATTTCCTTCAGGCGGTTCTTGATATCCCAGTTTGCCAGGCGGCCAGAAATCCCGAATTCCGAAGGTCCCTGCATCATTGTATATACCGCACTGTTCACATGCTTGAAACTCCGGTTCACCGGATCGGGCCATACGGGCAGCCGGCAAAGATGCTGCTGGTAGAAATTGGGCATCAGCAGTTCCATGTAGCGGGGATTCGCGTAGTCCCCCTTGGCCTCCAGGGCCTTTACTTCGGATAGCACGGCCGGGTCCATCTGTTTGGCCAGGACGTCCTGGGCATACCGGCCGTACTCGGGGCAGCTGGCCATCATATTAGCTACAATCAGGCCTTTGAGATGGTCCTGGTATTTCAGCGCATACTGCATGGCCAGTATGCCGCCCCAGGAGTTGCCCAGCAGGTAAAAATTGTTCCGGTCGGCCCCGATGGCCTTGCGCACCTGCTCGACCTCCTCCACGAACCGGTCGGTGGTCCACAGGCTGCTGTCGGCAGGCTGATCGGAATAGTAGGATCCCAGCTGGTCGTATTCGTAAAACTCGAAACCCTGCCCGGGAAAGAAACTCTCGAAGCATTCCATGTACTCGTGGGTCATGGCCGGCCCCCCGTGCAGCAGCAGGATCTTGATATCCGGGTTGTTGCCGAACCGCTTGGTCCAAACCTTGAATTCCCCGATCGGCGTCCGGATGGGGATCATCCGGATCCCGGCCGTCTGCACCGCTGAATCACCGTAATTAAAATACCGGCTAACCGGAGTGTCAGGCCCGGAATTCTTCTCCAGGTTGCTACAGGAACCCAGCAGGGCGCCCAAAAAAAACAGGCAGGCTATTTTTCGCATATTGTCAGATTACTGCCAAAAAGGTAAGACTAATTTTGTTTATTTTGACACGGCAAAAAAGAATCCCATGCTAAAATTCCTGCCACTCCTGGCGGCTCTTGGCGTGTCCGTTATCATCCATGCACAGACGAAATCGGATACGATCCGGCTGATCCGGGAAGCCGCCGGCCTGTATGACCTCTCCTTTACCCAGGCGGAGGCCGATTCCATGACCGACGGGGTGGAGGAAAACCTCGCCCTGTACCGGGCGCTGCACCAAACGTATCCTCCTAACGACCTGGCCTACCCGTTTGCCTTCCACCCGGCCCCGGCCGGCTACCCGGTCCCCCGCCTCCAGCGGCCCATTGCCTGGGACCTGGCTCCTGTCGAACTACCGGCCAACCGCGAGGAACTGGCCTTTTATTCCATCCCCCAGCTGGCTTCCCTGATCAAGAGCCGCAAGATCACCTCCGTGGAGCTGACCCGGTTTTTCCTAGACCGGCTTAAAAAATGGGGGGACACCCTGCAATGCGTCATCACCCTGACCGAAGACCTGGCGCTGCACCAGGCCGCCCAGGCCGACAAGGACCTGCGTGAAGGCCGGTATCACGGCCTGCTGCATGGCATCCCCTACGGACTGAAGGACCTGTTTGCCGTGCGCGGCTACAAGACTACCTGGGGAACCACCCCCTACAAGGACCAGGTCATTGATGAAGACGCCTTCGTATACCAGCAGCTCCGCAAGGCCGGCGCCGTGCTCTGCGCCAAATTATCGCTGGGAGCGCTGGCGTTTAACAACAAGTGGTTCGGCGGAGAAACCAAGAACCCCTGGAACCTGAAACAGGGCTCCAGCGGATCCTCGGCCGGCTCAGCGGCCGCCACGGCAGCGGGACTGCTTCCCTTCACCCTGGGGACGGAAACCCTGGGTTCCATTGTGTCCCCTTCCGACCGCTGCGGTACTACCGGGCTGCGCCCCAGTTTTGGCGCCATAAGCCGCTCCGGGGCCATGGTCCTATGCTGGAGCCTGGATAAAATCGGGCCTATCTGCCGCAGCGCCGAAGATGCCGCCATCGTGTATTATTATATCAAGGGTTCAGACGGGAAGGATCCTGCCTCGGCGGACCACGCCTTCAATTTCGCGCCGCACCGGGACATCCGGTCCCTGCGCATCGCCTATGCCGCCAATTATTTCCGGGATTCGCGCAACCGGGAGGTGGCCCGGGTGATCGAAGTGTTCCGGTCCCTCGGGGCCCGGGTGCAAGCCGTGGATTTTCCCGATTCCACGCTATACCCGGTCAACCTGGTGGGCATCATCCTGAATGCGGAAAGCGCCGCCGCATTCGACGAACTGACCCGCACCAACCGCGATGACCTGATTGAACGCCAGGACAAGGATTTCTGGCCGAACAGTTTCCGGGTCGCCCGGACCATCCCGGCCGTCGAATATATCAATGCCAACCGCTACCGGTCCACCCTGTGCCGGAAAATGGCGGAGTTCATGAAAGACTATGATGTGCTGATTGTGCCAACCTTCGAGGGCAGCCAGCTGTCCATCACCAACCTGACGGGCAACCCGGTGGTCTGCCTGCCGGCGGGTTTCCGGGGCGACGGCACGCCCTTCAGCGTCTCATTTATTGGCAGGCTGTACGATGAAGCCTCGATCCTGGAGGCCGCCAAAGCCTACCAGGATGCCACCAGCTACCATAAATTACATCCTGCCCTGTTCAGGCAGTAACCTTTCAAAAAACGCTTTGCATGCGCATCACCCTGCTCGCTGCCTTCCTGCTTCTGCTGCGCGGCCACACGGACGCCCAGCAGGCCGACTGGCTGATCTATAATGCCAGGATCTACACCATGGATTCTGCCTTCCGCGTAGTGGAAGCCATCGCCATCAAGGATGGCAAAGTACTGGCAACCGGAACCACCCGGGCACTGAAGGCAACCTGCCGCGCCGCCCGAAAGTTGGATGCCAGGGGACGGTTTATTTATCCGGGATTTATTGACGCGCATGCGCATTTCGTGGAATATGGCCTGGGGCTGCAGCGGGCTGACCTGGTCGGAACCACCAGCTGGCTGGAGGTGCTGGACCGGCTGCGCCGGTTCAGCAGGAATCAACCCCGCGACCAGTGGCTGATCGGGTGGGGATGGGACCAAAATGACTGGACCGTACGGGAATTCCCCGACAACGGGGAACTCAACCGGCTGTTTCCCGACCAGCCCGTCCTGCTTTCCCGGGTGGATGGGCATGCCGCCATCGCCAACGACCGGGCGCTGGCTATCGCGGGCATACACCCGGGCGATCAGATTCCCGGCGGGGAGATTGAAACCCGCCATGGCAGACTTACGGGCATCCTGGTGGACAACGCGGTGGGGTTGGTGGAGCGCCGCATCCCCGCCCCCACACCGCAGCGACTGCGGCAGGCGCTTCTGGATGCACAGACCCGTTGTTTTGCCGCGGGTCTCACCACCGTGGATGACTGCGGCCTGGATTACCGGACCGTGGAGTTCCTCGACAGTCTCCAGCGGTCGGGCGACCTGAAAATGCGGGTGTACGCGATGCTCAGTGATGCCCCTGCGAACTACCAGTACGCCTTCCGGCGCGGCAAGATCGAAACGGACCGGCTCCACGTATGCGCCTTCAAGGTGTACGCGGACGGGGCCCTGGGCTCCCGGGGAGCCTGCCTGCTGCAGCCATACAGCGACAAACCCGGGTGGTCCGGGTTCCTGCTGAGCAGCCGGGAACATTTTGATTCCGTAGCGGCCCTCATCCATGCACACGGCTGGCAGATGTGCACCCACGCCATCGGAGACAGCGGAAACCGGGTGATGCTCCAGGTTTATGCCAAGTACCTGCAGGGTCCCAACGATCTGCGCTGGCGCATTGAACATGCCCAGGTTATTGCACCGGATGACTTCCGGCTTTTCGGCCAGTTCAGCATCATTCCTTCGGTACAGCCTACCCATGCGACCTCCGATATGTACTGGGCGGCGGACCGGCTTGGTCCCCAACGGGTCAGGGGCGCCTACGCATATAAACAGTTACTGGCGCAAAACGGCTGGATCCCGCTGGGGACGGATTTCCCGGTGGAAGATATTTCTCCCCTGAGAACCTTTTACGCGGCCGTGGTCCGCAAGGACGCCAAAGGATGGCCGGCCCAGGGTTTCCAGATGGAAAATGCCCTGACCCGCCGGGAAGCCCTGCTCGGCATGACGCGCTGGGCCGCCCGGGCCAATTTCGAGGAAACCCGAAAAGGATCGCTGGAAAAGGGAAAGTGGGCCGACCTGGTGATGCTGGACCAGGATCTTATGGAGGTGCCCGCCGGGCGCATCCTGTCTACGCAGGTACTGGCCACCTTCGTGCAGGGCGAACCGGTCTACCGGCGCTGAATAGCCCCCTGGCAACTAATGGACTTCGTAGGTGATTTCCTCGGCTGACTCCCAGCCCGCCGGGGTTTCTTCCTGGGCATCGTTCAGCTCCATGGCACAGGCCCCCTGCGGGAAATACCGGCTGGCATACTGAAAGACCAGGCTGTTGTAAACCAGCGGTTTCAGGATTACCTTTTTTACATACACATCCGATGCCCCGAAATAGCCCAGGGCCAGGTCACTGGAATCATGCACGTTGTAAATATTTCCCTGCAGGGGGCTGGGCAGGGGATCCAGGATGCTGCCGGTCCGGTTGGTCTGATCCTCGTACAGCTCCCAGAACTGAAAGGCCTCCCGGGTAAGGGACATCTGGGAGATGGCCAGAAAATGCCGCCCGGGTCCGTAATACGGGTCGACCTGGATCGTGTGGTACCGGATCTCGCTGCCGTTGACATGCTCATCGGAAAATATCCGCAGGGTATGATCCTGAAATGCCTGGTAACAGTATTGGTGGCATACCTGGGGATCGAAGGGGGCACAGGGAACCCCGGTGCTCTGGCGGGGCAGGTACCCCTGGCAGGTCCAGCGATAATAATTTTGCCGGTCGGCCGGGTCCTGGAACCGGATCATGACATCGGCCCCATGCAGGTCAGGGAACAACGGCAGAACATTGAAGTCGGCCAGGCCGATGGAATCGATTTCCAGGTTATGCGGAACCGGAACGACCTTTTCCGGCTGGGAGGCATACCGCCTGCCGTCGGCCAGGTTGATACACAGCGTGTAGGTTTTCCCCACCTCGCCCACCGGGCCGGTCCCCTGGGACAGATACAGGCCGCCCTGCTGGTGGACCAGGGGTATACTGTCCCCGCCATCGCTGCGCACATACACGGTGGCATCGTCGACATACAGGGGAAGCTGGGCCCCGTTCTCATTGAAAATCCCGGAATAGGAAAGGGTGACCTGGCAGGGCACCGAATCGGTCCGGAGCAATCCTTCCACCACCAGGAAAGGGCCCGTGGTCCGGAAGCGGGGATGGACTTCCTTGATGCAACCCCCGAGGGCTGCCAGCAAAACGATCAGGAGGAGGGAAACACGCATAATCAAAAATTGAAATTCCAGCTGATGGACGGAATGATGCTGCCAATGACTGATAGCTGGTAGGCATGGATCCTCGACCCGTCCCGTTTGAAATACAGCGAGTAGACATTGCGGTGCATGTAGACGTTGTAAAACGAAAAGTTCACCACACTGTACCGGCGCTGCTGCAGGAAGCGCCGGGTATCGTAGGAGAAGGAAACATCCAGCCGGTGATAGGCGGGCAGGCGATCCTCATTACGTACGGAGTAGTTGGTGACGATACCCCCGTTGATAAAATACGAGCCGTCCGGGTAGGTGGCCGGCCGCCCGCTGGTATACACAAAATTGGAGGCGAATTCCCAGCCCCTGCCCAGTTTCAGGGAGGTGGCCAGTACGAAATTATGCGGGCGGTCGGCATTGCCGGGAAAATAAGCGCCCCCGTTCACCTGCTCCTTGATGAAAGCGGCCAGGACCTGGGTATAGGTTCTGGCATACGTATAGGACAGGTTCCCCGTCAGGAGCCCCGTGGTCTTGCGCACGCTCAGTTCCACACCGTATCCATACCCCCGGGAAGGCAACACCTGGGTCTCCAGGGCCGGGTTCAGGGACAGGGATGCCCCATTCTTGTACTCGATGGAATGGTCGATCCGCTTGTAATAGCCCTCCACCGAGGTCTCAAACTGGTTATCCATGAAATTGCGGTACAGCCCGGCGGCATACTGGTCCGCTGTTTCCGGTTCGAGGTAGGTATCACTGAGCTTCCAGTAATCCACCGGGGTAACGGACGTCGTATTGGTAATGAGATGCAGGTACTGGCGGGTCCGGTTATAGGACAATTTCAGGGAGGTGGCCGGATCCAGCAGGATCCTGAGCAACAGGCGGGGTTCCGCGCCCTGGTAGGAGCGGATGGTCTGGCCCTTGGTAAACGAAAGGGTATCGGTAATGGATTCCAGGGTGCGGGGCTCCCCCGGGGCGTAAGTGTATTGGGAACGGGGCCCCAGGTAATCGTAGCGCGTAAACCGGGCCCCGAACTGGATATCCAGGAACCGGGTGATCCGGTTTTCCGTGCTCAGGAACCCGGACCATTCCCGGGCATTTTCCGGCTGAACCTGGTCGGGTACGATGAAACTGGTTCCCGTAGGCGTCAGGGATCCGGGTTCGATCCGGTAGCGGACCAGGCCCGTCCCCCAGCTGAGCTTCTGGTTGGGTGCGATGGCGTAGGTCAGCACCAGCTTGCCTTCCTGCTGGCGGATGGAGGAAGCCAGCCGGTAGGTGTAGAACGGGCTCAGGCCCTGGATATAGGACCGGTAGGTGCTGGCGTTGCCCGAAAGGGACAGTGACCAGCGCTTGCCCAGGCTGCTGCGCCAGACCAGGGATCCCAGCAGGTTACGCCAGGCATAGGATGTATCCCCGGGGAATCGATACCGGTCATCGCTGTTATAGAGGGTGAGATTGACGCGGTTGCGGTCATCCGGGATATAGCTCAGCTTGAGTATGCCGTCGTAATAGAACGCATCGCTGCGCCGAACGTCCTCCGGCCCCAGGTTCATCATCAGTTTGGGATAAGCGATCCGGCCCGCGGCCATGACCGTCAGTTTCTTCCTGATCAGCGGACCGTTGGCCAGCAACCGGCTGCTGACCAGTCCCACGCCCCCGCTGTAACGGAACGTGTCGGTATTGCCGGACCGGGCATTTAACAGCATGATCGAGGACAGGCGGCCGCCGTATTCGGCCGGCATGCCCGCCTTGTAGAATTCCAGGTTCTGGATTGCATCGGCGTTAATTCCCGAATAAAAACCCAGCAGGTGCGCCACGTTGAATACCGGGGCCCCGTCCAGCAGGATAAGATTCTGGTCGGCGCTTCCGCCCCGCACATAATAGCTGCTGACGGTTTCCCCGCCGCTGACTATGCCGGGTTGCAGGGTGAGTGCCCGCAGGATATCGGCTTCCCCCAGGACAAGGGGCGTCTTCTTGAGCTGGGACAGGTTGATCCGGACATTGCCCATCTGCAGGTCCCTGACCGCGGCGTCCCGCCGGCGGGATTCCACGACAACCTCCTGCAGTTCATATACCGGGTTATGCTTCAGGAAAAAGGTACCGGTGGTTTTGTCCAGGACATAAATGGGGGTCTGCAGCCGCTGGTAGGCTACGTGAGTAAACACCAGGTCGTACTGGTCGACGGGCAGCGACAGCGCGAAGTTCCCCGCTGAATCCGTCAGGGTCTGGAATTGCTTGTTGTAGGCCTGCACGGTAACCCCCGCCACCGGCAGGTGGGTATCATAATCCAGGACCACTCCGGTGTACCGGACCAGAGTTGGCTGGGCCAGCAGGCCACCCGGGCCGGCCAGCACCGCAACGCCCAGCAGGAGCAGAAAAAGGCCGCGCATGCTCATAAACGGGTTTTGGCAAAAATTGAAAGGTAAAGGTTCTCCCGTGAACCCCGCCTGGGACCTGGCCGTTTTTCCTGCCGTTCATGGAAAAGGGCGCAAACGGCAAAAAATGGTAGTTTTGCCCGCATGGTTACTGATTTGAAGCCCCTCCGGGTCGCGATCCTGGATCTCTATGAAGGTCAGCCTAACCAGGGCATGCGCTGCATCCGAGAAATTTTACAGCAATACGGCATCACCCACCGGCTCCCCATTGAGACGCAGGAGTTTGACGTGCGGCTTCGCAGGGAGGTTCCCGACATGTCCTTTGACATCTACCTTTCCTCCGGCGGGCCCGGTTCCCCCCTGGAAAGCCGTTATTCGGACTGGGAGCGCGTCTACTTCGCCTGGCTGAACGAGGTGGAGCGCTGGAACGCCAACCCGGGCAATGAACTCAAAAAGTTTGTATTCTTCATCTGCCATTCCTTCCAGCTCGCCTGCCGCCATTATAATATCGGCCTGGTCTGCAAGCGCCATTCCACCGCTTTCGGGGTGTTCCCCGTACACCGCCTCGATGAGGCGCGGGAGGAGCCTGTATTCGAAGACCTGCCCGATCCCTTTTTTGCCGTGGACAGCCGGGACTACCAGGTCATCCAGCCCAATCACCGCATCCTGCAGGAGATGGGCGGCTCCCTGCTGTGCATCGAAAAAGCCAGGCCGCATGTTCCTTACGAACGCGCCATCATGGGAGTCCGTTTCAATGAATACTTCATCGGAACGCAGTTCCATCCCGAGGCGGATGCACGGGGCATGAGCATGTACCTGCAGCGGGAAGACAGGAAGCAAACGGTGATCGCAGCCTACGGGGAGGAAAAATGGCGCAGCATGATCGACCATCTCAACGACCCGGACAAGATCCTGCTGACCTATTCCCGGGTGCTTCCCAATTTCCTGGACCAGGCTACCGCCCAGCTGCTTTCGGTGCCGGCCTAGGCCGTGAACGGCCTCCCCGGACCGGCAATTCTTCTTACCTTTCCCCGGATAAATCAAGTTATGGTTCCTGACCTTCGCGCGGCCTTTAATGCCCAGTTTTCGGCGGCCCGGTATGCCGCCTTCCTGGAAGACCTCGACCGGGTGCATCCGGGTGCCATTGAATTCCGGGTGGCCGAAACCCCGGTCTTCGTGGATGCGGCGTTCACCCAAAAAATGCTCAGTACCTGCGAGTACATCGTTGACCAGGTCATCGATCCCCGGTTCCGGGAAATGACCGATCGCGCCATTCCGCCCAACCTGCGGGTGCCTCATGAAAATGGCCATCCGCACTTTATTGCCTTTGACTTCGGCATCTGCCGCAGCAGCCGGGGGGAATACGAGCCCCAGCTGATCGAAATGCAGGGCTTCCCCACCCTGTTTGCCTTCCAGGTGCTCCTGCCCGAGCTGAGCGCCCGCCATTTCCCCGCTCCGGAAGGCTACAGTTGTTACCTGGGGGGCCAGGACCGTGCCAGCTACCTGGCCCTGCTGAAGCGGATCCTCCTCGGTAATCATCCTGCCGAGGAGGTAATCCTGCTGGAAATCTTCCCGCACCGGCAGAAGACGCGGATCGATTTTTACTGCACCACCGATTATACCGGCATCCGGCCGGTTTGCCTGACCGAACTGATCCGGGAAGGACGGCGGCTGTATTACCTGCGGGATGGAAAGAAAACCCCCGTACGCAGGATTTACAACCGGCTTATATTCGATGATCTCCTGCAGCAGTCACCCGAAGTGCAGCAGAAAGGAAACCTTCTATTCGAAGACCTGGATGTGGAATGGGTCCCCCACCCCAACTGGTTTTACCGGATCAGCAAATTTACCCTGCCCTTCCTGCGGCATCCCTATATCCCCGCCACCTATTTTCTCAGCGAAGTCAAGCAGATCCCGGCTGATCTCGACCATTACGTCCTGAAGCCCCTGTTTTCCTTTGCCGGGCAGGGTGTCGTGATTGACGTGACCCGGGAGGACCTGGACCGCGTGCCGGATCCAGAGAACTGGATTCTCCAGCGCAAGGTGCCCTATGCCGAGGCCATACAGACACCGGGTGAGCCGGCCAAGGCGGAGATCCGCATTTTTTACTTCTGGGAGGATGGGAAGCCCCGCCCCGTTCCCACCAATAACCTGGCCAGGCTCAGCAAAGGAAAGATGATCGGGGTGCGTTACAATAAGGACAAGGTTTGGGTGGGCGGCAGTTTTTGCTGGTTTGAACGTTGATGGCTGTCAACTCAGGAGCAGCAGCCAATCCCTACCTTTGCGCCGTGCGTGACGTCCAACGTCGTGGAGAATCGCGGTACCGGAGCCGGGCCGAGCAGGAAGTAACCCGGTTTCAGGCCAACCCGGGGCCATCCGTGGAATTCCCGGAATCCTTCGGGTCGTAGGAAACCTTTCAGCAAGGGGGGCCGCTTGGGGGGTCCTTTGAACCTGCCAGCAGGACGAGCGGCACGCCCGTTTCCAGACCACACCATATGTCCCATGCTACCGTTTCAAACGAAAATAATATGCAAGATATCCACTCGCTGGCGGCCCGCCAGCTGGCGCCCGGCGTGACAGGGCATTATGTCCATGGGGAAAACCTGACCTTCGGGTATGTACACCTCAAGCAAGGCAGCCGGGTGCCCCTCCACAGCCATCCGCAGGAACAAAGCACCTACCTGGTATCCGGCCAGCTGGACATGCAGATCGGGGATGCCCGGTATTCCCTGACACCCGGCATGGTGCATGTCATTCCCGCCAACACCCTGCACGACGCCTATGCCGTGGTGGATACGGAAGTTATCGACACGTTCAGCCCGGCCAGGGAAGACTACCGGTAGCCCGCAGGTTCCGGCAAAGGGACTCCGTTATCCCAAAAGAGAAACCATCAGTCGCGGAATTTCTTTTTGAGTTCGTCCAGTTTGGCCTGGAAGGCATTCTGCGGGGCGGCCGGCTTGGCCCCGGGACGGGGGCTGCCCGCCCGCTGGCGGGAGGGCCCGCGGGAAGCCTGGCTATCCTGCCCGCCCGCTGACTCCTTCATGGACAGGGCAATGCGTTTGCGGGCCACGTCTACTTCCAGGACGGTGACCTGCACCTTGTCATTGAGTTTGACTACCTGGGCAGGGTCGCTCACATAGCGGTTACTGAGGTGCGATATATGGACAAGCCCGTCCTGCTTCACCCCGATATCGACAAAGGCCCCGAAATTAGTCACATTGGTGACGATGCCGGGCAGCTTCATGCCGGGCCTGAGGTCCTCCACGCTGCTGATACCTTCGGCGTACCGGAACTCTTCGATCGGGGACCGCGGATCGCGTCCGGGTTTTTCCAGTTCCTTCATGATATCGGCGATCGTGTATTCACCGGCGGTCTCGCTGACAAAATCCCGGACCCGTATCCGGCGGCGGATCTCCGGCTCCCGGATGATGTCCTCCACCGTACAGCCCAGCTGGCCGGCCATGCGTTCCACCAGCGGATAGCTTTCCGGGTGAACCGCCGAATTATCCAGGGGGTGTAGGCCTCCGGGGATACGCAGGAACCCGGCGCATTGCTCGAAGGCTTTGGGCCCCAGCATGGACA
>DASZRL010000039.1:0-23966 GCA_035549175.1 Chitinophagaceae bacterium
TCGATTCAACGGCCAAGTTCATCCCTGCGGATACAGTGACACAGACTGTCTACAAAGACACCGGCAGCATTCGGAAAGTCTACGTTGACACCTGCCTTTCCACGCCCGGCCAGCCCGGGGCCGGGACGGGAACCGGCTACACCAGACAGAACCTGCTGGTATCTGCGGATTTTGAAGGTTCTACTCCGTTCAAGCCGTTCTACCCGCTTAACTCGTCCAGCTGCTGCGCATATTCGGTGCAGACAAGCACCACCGTAGCGCACACGGGGGCGCAGTCTACACTATTCACTCTCTACAAGACGGACCCGATCGTGGGTGCTGGGTATCGCAGTGAGATCGTGCCGCTGTACACGGAAAATGCCGTATATAACGAGCGATGGGTCGGTTTCAGCGTCTACCTTCCCGCGTCTTTCATCAAAGACCCGGCACCGGAGGTTATCCAGCAGGTGCACGCCCAGAACAGCGACAGCCCGCCTTTCGCCATCTGCACCCAGAACGGCAATTGGTGGATCGAGATCAACTACGACGTGAACGGGACCACGAAATACAATAACATCGACCTTGGCATACCCTACAAAACGGGCGTATGGACGAACTGGGTCTATCACGTGAGATTCTCTAAAGGGACCGACGGGCTGGTCGAAGTATGGAAAGACGGCGTCAAGGTATACAGTTACACCGGGCAGACCCAGTACACTAACCTGACCGCTGGGAATTACTACAAGTTCGGCATTTACAAATGGGGCTGGCAATACCCGACCTGGTTCACGTCAACCAGCACCCAGCGGCAGATATATTACGATGACATCCGCATCGGTAACGAAAAAGCGACGTACCAGGACGTTGCACCTTAACCATTTCACCAACTCCCCGTAAGGAGGTATAAAACATGGATGTAAGAATGGACCATACTAATGACTGGGTAATAGCATTTTTGAGCGGCATGCTCGGCGGAGTGATCAAATTTTTCTCCATGCTCGGCGACGCCTCTTTCCCCTTGTCCCTGCTGCATGCCGGCATAACCGCCACGGCATGCGGATTCCTGGGGATGGCGGGCAAGGCACTTTACGGGTGGTGTGTACGAACCATTAAAAAAATGAAGCAATGAAAAAATACCCCGATTTCTGGTCCGTCCTGCTTGGCTCCGGGCCCCATGGGTTCTTCTTTGGCTACGTGGTCCTCGCCTATATCGGCGCGATCGGCATGATCGTCATCCTGGCAGCCAACCGGGACAAAACCAGCCCCAATACGCCTGAGCAATGGTCCTGGAAGTTCTTCTGGGCGGACAACGCCCTGCGCTTCCTGGCGGGCTTTTTCCTCATCCCCCTGTTCGTCCGATTGATATACCAGGAGGTGGGCATGAGTGCCATGATACCCATGTCTATCGGCATCGGCTTCGGCTTCCAGGGGCTGGCCTATGTAGCCCGCTCCATCGGGCTATTCACAACCAACGCTCTCTCCCAAAGGGTGGCAGGCAAATTAAATCAGCAAAATGACAACCAACATCCCCAACCCCCCCAATCTTGAACGGGCCCTGGTGATCATTATCGCCACGATACTGATCGTCGCTATGGCTATCGCCAGCTCCGGGTGCAAGGTGATCCGCAGCATCAAAGCCACCCACCGCGACAGCATCGCCACGGCCCGCGTGGATACGGGCCACGTCTCGCGGAGCGAAACGACGGGGCAGATCAACTCCGACTGGTGGCGCGAGATCATCAGCTTCCTGCCCAAGGGCAAGGACAGCATCGTTTACCAGGAAAAGACCCTGCAGCCCGTGTATTACACGCAGCCGGTCCAGATCATCCGCGAAGGGGGCACTCAGCAGCAGGCCATCCAGACCGTCAACTATGACAGCGTCTGGAACGTGCGGTTCAACCAGCTGGAAAAGTCGCTGGACGAAAAGATCAGCCATACCAAGTCAACCGGCTTCCCTGGGTGGTGGGTCCCGGCTGCGGTCGGCGTGGTGGTGCTGACGCAATTCATTTTTAGTTACTTCAAAATCATAAGAAAATGAAAGACAATTCATTATTTACCAAGATTTTCGGATGGTTCATCACCTTGCTGGTTCTGACCATCGGTGGCTTCTATTACGCCGGCGCCTTTTTCATCCCCCAGGTCTGCGACATCGACCGCCAGTACTTGTGGTGCCACTTCCACCCGGCAGGGTTCCTCAACTATGCCGGTGCGGTCCTGTTCGGCATTTTCGTCCTGTTCGTTTCCGGCATCTGGGGCTATGTAGGCCTCGGCTTCACCACTAAAAAAACCGGCCAGATCAGCCTGATCGGATTGATTATAGGCGTGGTTTCACTGATCCTGTCATTTGCGTGATTATTAACCAAAAACGTTCATCATGATCTTCGTCCAACTCCTATCCATCGCCTTCGCCGTCTGCCTGTCCATCCAGCAGCTGCCGGCAATCAATAAGATGACCGACCACGGGGCCAGCAGCATCGACGAGCTGGACCTTCACCTGTTCGGCTGGATCGCCAAGGGCCTGTTCGTGGTGGCAGTCTCCTGGCACTTCAATACGGCCGGGGATATCGCCGAAGCTGTCGCCATGTCGGCAGCCTGGATATTCCTGATCTGTGACCCCCTATTGAACGTCCTGCGGGCCAACCGGCAGCCCTGGTGGTACTTGGGCGACGCCAAAGTAGATACCTGGCTAAAGGCCCTCCTGGGGCAAAAGGCGGGCATTTGGAAGGCCCTGGCCATGGCCGGGGTAATTATCATCCTAAACGTGCTGTGATGAACCTACCCGTGATATATAGCTGGCTGGCCTCGGAGCCGGGCCCTAAGATGGTGCTGGAGTTCCTGAAAATCTATGGCGTCCGAGAAACGCCGGGGGATGGTGACAACCCGGAGATTTTGGCATGGGCCAGGGAGCTGGGGATCAAAGAATATGTCCACGACTCCATTGCGTGGTGTGGGCTGTGCATGGCCATCCTGGCCAGCCGGGCGGGCAAGCCCGTCGTCAAAGATCCCCTATGGGCCGCCAATTGGCTCCATTTCGGCAGCCCAGCCACCCAGGCCATGCTGGGCGACGTGTTAGTGTTTGAACGCCCTGGCGGCCACCATGTGGCCCTGTATATCGCCGAGGACGACATCAGCTACCATGTCGGAGGCGGCAACCAGTCCGATATGGTGTGCATTACCCGCATTGTCAAGCGACGCTGCATCGGCGTACGGCGGCCGCCCTACCAGGTGCAGCCCGCCAATGTGCGCCCCATACAGGTAGGCCCCACGGGGATTATATCGACGAACGAAAGCTGAACCGTGTTAGCATTGTTTTGACAGGCGGGAATGTGGGTTGTAAATAGCTGGTAAACAATCCGGTAAATAGATTGTTTGGATCCTGTCCGGATCACGAAACCTTCGGCAATAGCCGAGGGTTTTTGCTTTACAGGAGCGGGGCTAAGTTGGTCATTCTAGCGATATCTGTAATAAACCTAGTTCGACGACTGAAGGACTTCAGTTTCTCGGGTTAGATAAGACCCTTGCCGGAGCACGGTTCAGGGAGATAATCCAATCAGGGTCACCTAGGCTGCATGATCTTGCTATGCGGCCTTCTTACGATTGTCATCCATACCACGGTCTAAAGTATTACGGCATCGTTTTGGGGTTTTGCCCGTCCTATACCGAATATTCCGACCGTTGATTGTTTTTATTCCTGCACAAACTCAGCCAAGTGGCCCAAAATAAAAACGGTCCTTCTTTTCTTTGTTCATTGTATTCAAGGTGTACGCTTATCCATTCATCGATATATTTCTGATCCAATAGATTTGCAAATTTACTTTTGAGATATTGCTTTAGGGGCTCATCGGCATTTTTCAATTCTTCCCAAATCGGTTGACGGTTATTCAGCACATAGACAATATCTTCAAAATCGGAACTGAACCTACCCTCATTTTCACCCCGATCCACAAAAGCCTCCAGTTTTGTCGCCAGGAAATAGGGTGCGGAAAATACCCGGATGGATAATCCTGCTTCCGGATTTATCAGCATAGAATTGGCGAATGCTTCCGGGTACCATTTATTTGAAAACCCCAATATGTCTTCGGATGTTGGCATAACATCAACAGTAATCCCATGGATGGTATACCGACAGATTACGCCTGATTCTACGTCATTGAAGAAACCTTTGCTTCTTAGTTTCTCCTCAATGGCGGCATAATCCCTATAGTGCATTATCTCGACAACTATGTCTACGTCATGAGTCGGTCTTGTTTCGGTCTCTGTCCTTGTGGAATAAAGAGAAACGGTTGCTCCTCCGACAAAGACGACTTCCGGGGCCGGTTCCTATAAAGCCTGATAGACAGCCCTGATCCTGGTTATGTTTTCACGATGACTCACAGGATAATTTTTTGCAGTTCATCTATGGCAACTTTTAATTCTCTGGTACGTCCGACCCTGATTATGTCGATACTCGCGAGCAACTTATATAATAACTCGTCGTGTTTGACGGCTTTAACGACAGTTGGGTACAAAGGCTGAATAGCTAGCCCCCTCGTGTTCCCATTCTCGTCCGGCCAGGCGTAGTTCATTTCGCTTTTAAATAATCTTGCGTAGAAAGGGTGTGAATGGGCAGTAGGAATGCCGGTGACCATGGTTCCGGGCACCTGTGGAAAAACATATTGCAGCCCATAACGGATAAATTCCATCAATGACTGCCGATAAACCTTTCGTTTGCTTTCATCAATTAGTCTTGCAATGTGGCTTCTGTGTAAGGATTCCGACACCTCGGAAGTGCTTACGGAAAGAGATGCGGCAGGATCCCTGTATTGCCAGTCGGAGGTCGACGCTGTCAATATTTTCAGCAGTATCATGATATCTTGGGGGCGCATTCCATTATGGGCTTTCATGGTACAAATAGTGGCAATTGTTTGCTGTTTGCAAATCGCGATCAGCAAACAAAATAATTTGATTGGTAAATTATGATTATAAATCAACGTTTTATATGTCATTCCCGCTCCAATTCTTTCCTCAACTAGGTTGAATGCTGCGGGGATGCCACATCGGACTCATCAAACCCGGTATACTTCGAGAAGATTTATATTCAGAATACCAAGAGTCCGATAAGGTTGCCGGGTAAGGGCTCCTGATTTTTACATGTGGGGCCAATACGGTACTTTTGAAACTAACAACTGTTATGCCTGTGCAATTTAATTACGGAACGGATTCACTTACAATTGGTTTGGCGCTACAAATGGCAGCAGGAAGCTGCCGGGGGGTACTGGGGACCCGGGCGCTCAGCCAGGTGAAGGATGGGCAGCGGTTTGTCCGGGAAATCGTACAGAACCAAAGGACGGTGTATGGCGTGAATACCGGATTTGGCATTCTGGCCAGCACCAAGATTTCAGAGGAGGATACGGCCACACTGCAATACAAGATTCTGCAGAGCCACAGTGTCGGCGTGGGGGAGCCGATCCCTGCCGAGATTGCCAAACTCATGCTGATCACCAAGGTTCATGCCCTGGCCAGGGGATTCAGCGGCGTACAGGTCGGGACACTGCAACGGATTCTCTGGCATATCGAGCAGGATATCATTCCCGTGGTACCGGAAAAGGGCAGCGTAGGGGCCAGCGGGGATTTGGCGCCCCTGGCGCATCTTTTTTTACCCCTGATCGGACTGGGTGAATGTTATTACAAGGGGGTTCGCCGCCCGACGGCGGAGATTCTCCAGGCCGAGCAGCTTTCTCCCGTTCGCCTGGGCCCCAAGGAAGGGCTGGCCCTGATCAACGGGACGCAGTTCATCCTGGCCTATGCCGTCAAAGCAATCCAGCGCCTCCATTACTGCCTGGAGGCGGCCGATATCATCGGCGCCATGAGCCTGGAAGCACTGACCGGGACCAAGGCCCCCTTTGATGAGCGGCTACATAACCTGCGCCCCTACAGCGGCACGCGGCTGGTAGCCCAGCGGCTTCGCCTGCTCTTAAAGGATTCCGCGATCATGCAAAGCCATGTGGATTGTGGCAGAGTACAGGATCCCTACTCGCTTCGGTGCATGCCCCAGGTGCATGGCGCCAGCCGCAATGCCTGGCTGCACCTGAAGGAACTCACCGAAGTTGAACTCAATTCTGTAACGGACAATCCCATCCTGCTGAGCGCAGATGATACCATCAGTGGCGGTAATTTCCATGGGCAACCGCTCGCGTTACCCCTGGATTACGCCTGTTTCGCGGCCTCGGAACTGGGTAATATCAGCGACCGGCGCTGTTACCTGCTCCTGGAAGGCAAATGGGGATTACCCATGCTCCTGATGAAGGATGTGGGGCTGAACAGCGGATTTATGATTCCCCAGTATACTACCGCCGCGCTGGTCACCGAAAACAAAACGCTTTGTTTTCCGGCCAGCGCAGACAGCATACCTACCTCCCTGGGCCAGGAAGACCATGTCAGCATGGGCAGTATCAGCGGTCGCAAACTGAACCAGATCCTGGATAACCTGGAACAGATTCTCTCCATCGAACTGCTCAGCGCCTGCCAGGCCATCGAGTTCCGGCGACCGCTCCGCAGCAGCGAGTTGCTTGAATTTGCCCACGATTATGTCCGCCAGTTCGTGGCCTTTGCTTCCGAGGACCGGATCTTTGCGGAAGATATCCGGAAAGTATCCAGCCTCATGAAGGATTTTTCTTTTGTCCGCCGCATGAATGAATTTGCCCAAAACCGCCAGATCGGCCTGAACGCCGGTTTTGCGGAATATGCCCTGTAACAAGGGCCGTATGTCCGCCAGGTAAAACTGACCGTTAAAATTTCTGCCTATGCCAATAAGGACAGCCGGGTACGATCCCGTAAAATACAAGACACCTACCGGAAACAGGCTTACCTGCAAGGGATGGATCCAGGAAGCCGCCCTCCGTATGCTCCTTAATAACCTGAATCCCGAGGTGGCCGAACGCCCTGATGAGTTGATCGTATACGGGGGCCGGGGAAAGGCGGCCCGCAATTTTGAAGCCCTGGATGCTATCATCCGCGCCCTGCAGGTCCTGGAGAATGATGAGTCCCTGCTGATCCAGAGCGGTAAACCTGTGGGCATTCTGAAAACCCATCCCCAGGCACCCCGTGTGCTGATCAGTAATTCCCAGTTGGTTCCCCGCTGGGCTACGTGGGAGCATTTTGATGAACTGGAAAGGAAGGGCCTGATCATGTTCGGGCAGATGACGGCCGGAAGCTGGATCTATATCGGTTCCCAGGGAATCGTCCAGGGTACCTATGAAACCTATGCTGCCCTGGCCGATCAGCATTTTGGGGGAAGCCTGAAAGGAACGCTGAACGTGACGGCAGGCCTGGGCGGCATGGGAGGCGCCCAACCCCTGGCCATTACCCTGAACGAGGGGGTGGCCCTGGTGGCGGAGGTGGAAGGGTGGCGTATTGCCAAGCGACTGGAAACCCGTTACCTGGATGAACAGTTTAGCGAGGTGGACGAAGCCATTGATGCGGCCCTGCGGTACAAAGACCGCGGGGAGGCCCGGAGCATCGGGGTGCTTTGCAATGCCGTCCATCTCCTTCAACGGCTCCTGGACCGGGGCATTACGCCAAATACCCTTACCGACCAGACCAGTGCCCACGATCCGCTGATCGGCTATATTCCACATACCCTGGACAATGACCAGGCCCGGATCCTCCGGGAGACCAATCCTTCGGCCTACCTGCTTCGCAGTTACGAGAGCATGCATCTGCATGTGCAACTCATGGTGGCGCTGATGGGCCGGGGAGCCATCACCTTCGATTATGGCAATAATATCCGCGCTCGTGCCCTGGAATACGAACAGGATCATCCGGCCAGCCAGGCCGATACACCGTTCCCGCTGCTGAGGCACCGCGCACCACAGGGAGTAGCTGCTGACCTGTTCCCCGGTTTCGTCCCGGCCTATATCCGACCACTGTTCTGCCAGGGGAAGGGACCTTTCCGGTGGGCAGCACTCAGCGGGGACCCGGCCGATATCGCGGCCACGGATGCTGTTATTGCCGAATTATTCCCGGAAAACAGGTCTCTGCAGCGTTGGCTGCGCCTGGCAAAGGACCGGATCGCCTTCCAGGGCCTGCCCGCCCGGATATGCTGGCTGGGGCAGGGTGAACGTGAAAAGGCCGGGCTGGCATTCAATGAACTGGTGCGGAAAGGCCGGGTCAAGGCGCCTATCGTTATTGGCCGTGACCACCTGGACACGGGAAGTGTGGCCAGTCCTAACCGTGAAACCGAGTCCATGCTGGATGGAAGTGATGCCATTGCCGACTGGCCCCTGTTAAACGCCCTGGTCAATACGGCCGGTGGTGCCAGCTGGGTAAGCCTTCACCACGGGGGAGGGGTAGGCATGGGTTATAGCATACATGCCGGTATGGTGATCGTGGCCGACGGATCGGATGAGGCAGCAGAACGGCTGGGCCGCGTGCTGCGAAACGATCCGGGCCTGGGTGTTATCCGTCATGCTGATGCGGGATATGCCCTGGCCAGGGAAACCGCCCACCAATACGGACTGGACATCCAAGACCGGCTGGAAAAGTAAAATGGGCAGCCAGGCCCCTTCGCCAGCCTGGCAGACAGCAAGTACTGATTTCCGGCTGCCGGCGCGGTGCAGGCAGGCTAAAACACTCACCGCTGTTCGGCGTTTCCGAAGGTAAGATCCATTACCAGGCGGTGCCGCCAACCTTTTGGTGTCCGTAACTGTTTAGGAGTGAAACAAATTACGATGCACCTGATCAACCGGGCAACCCTGCAATCCTGGGAACGATTTTACCGCGCCAATTTTGTCAACAGCCTGACCGGGTTTAAATCGGTCAGCCTGATCGGTACGGCGAGCCCGGAAGGGCGTACCAACCTGGGTGTATTTTCCAGCATCGTACATATAGGCTCTGATCCCGCCCTGGTGGGATATATCAACCGCCCCCGGCAGGCAGCACCCCACACCCTGGCTAATATCGAGTCGACCGGCGTATACACCGTGAACCACATCCTGCCTTCCTTCCTGGAGAAAGCGCATCAAACCAGTGCCAAATACCCGCCGGAAATCAGTGAATTTGAGGCGGTGGGACTCACGCCTGAATTTGAGGAGAATCTGCCGGCCCCTTTCGTGAAGGAAAGCCCGGTAAAATATGCCCTTTCCCTGGAGAAAATCCTGCCGATTGAGCTGAACGGAACCTTCCTGGTGATCGGGCGGATCGAACTGGTCAAACTGGGCGGTGCATTCCTTGGTGCGGACGGATTCCTCGACCTGCACCAGGCCGGCTCAGTTTGCAGTACCGGTACGGATGGCTATTATTCCGTCCAGCCACTGGGGCGTTACGCATATGCCCGCCCGGGACAACCCGTACGCCCCCTGCAACCGACTGAGGGATGAGGTATTCAGCTTAACGGGTGGGAAAAAAAATCCAGGGCCCTTGCAGGTCCTGGATTGGTCACCGTCCTTATAGCTTCGTTTTTTCAATCCGGTCTTCAGTCGTGCCACCTTCCGCGACCATGACCGCGTTCCCATACATTGCCATGCCCCCGGTCGTAATCTTCCTGGTTCCAGCCATGCTCCGCATGCCAGCCGCGGTCATGATCATCCTCGTCGTGGTAGCGCCCGTAATCGCGGTAATTTGCCTGGCTACCCGGCCATCCCCGGTATCCGCCATACCGTTCCCGGTACATGTCGTCCCGCAGGTAAGGCCTGGGTTCATTGATCACCACCTTATATCCGTTATAGAGGTTGTAATACCGGTACCGGGCCGGGAGTTCGTAGGCGAACTGCCACCTACCCCCATCCAGGTAAACAAACTGACGCTGGGGTACACAATAATAGACATCAATATCGGGCATATAGTAATATTCGGCATAATCATACCCTGCAGGACCCCAGCCAGGCTGGGTACCCAGGTTCAGGTTGACATGTACCCGCAATTGCGCCTGGCTGTGCTGGTAGATACCCATTCCGGTAAGCAGGAAGGTAAGCAGAAGCATCTTTTTCATATCTGTAGGTTTTGTTCCATACCAGAATTTTCAATTTTGGTGCCACCAATTCCTAAAAAAAACCTAGCAAGATGTTAAGTAAACTTAAAGATTCCCGGCGCAGGGTATACATGCGGCCACCCCTCCCGGAAGGGCGGGGCGGTCATCTACCTGATACCTGTCAGCGATGGGAAGGATCCCGGTCATCCCGGGTCATTGCAGGGGGTCCTACATTCAGGGACCTATTTTTTGAAAGCCTAAAACGAGGTATATGAAAAAGTGGATCGTCACCTTACTACTAGTTACCGGTATGGTAGATTCCTACAGCCAGGGAACCCAACTTACCAGGGAGGCACTGCGGCAGAAAAGCGGGAATCAGCGGACGGCCGGATGGATCATGCTTGGCGGGGGGACGGCCCTGGCCGTTGCCGGCATCATCACATTCAGTCATAGCGACTTTCTAAGCGATGGATCGGGAACAGATGCCGGGGGCATTATGACGGTGGGAGGGGTGCTTCTCGATCTGGGAAGCATCGTGCTTTTTGCCGCCTCCTCCCGCAATGCGCGTAAGGCTGCGCGGATGAGCTTCCGGTCGCAACCTGCTTTGCTTCCCCGGCCGGGTGGGCTGGGCGTCCGGCCCGTACCATCCCTCACGCTGCAGGTCCGGTTCTGATCCGACCGCAGTGCCGTCACCTTAGCGGTTCGGTTACCCAAATGAACCAACTGACGGCCCAGCTTGCGTGTAAGGGTATACGGCGCACACGGCATCGAGGTATATCCCCAATAAGAAGGCAGCCATTGAGCCTGCTTTTCTCCCAGGATTTCCGGAGGGCACCGCGCCCGGCGGATTATCGTCCAACCAGCTGCCGGAGCGAAAGCACGCCGCGCCCGGCGGCAACATGAAGCCGGACGCCGGGCGGAGGACTACCAGCAAGGGGTTATCCAGGCAAGGGAGCCGGCATGCCGGTGATTTTTTGTCACGTCTTACCTCCCGGGCCGCCTGTTCAGTATGGCGGTAAGCCGGCTGGGCTGCTGGGGAGGCCAGGTTCCTACCTGGCTGCCTGACCGCCTCTACCCAAAGGAGCTGCCAGCTTTTGCGGAAGAACTATCTGCCGGAGGCTGTAATTTTACGCGCCCCCGAAGGCCAGCAAACTTCATGAACCAACATCTTGCCCTCGTTGCCGTGGTGGTGAACGATTACGAAGAAGCGATTCAGTTTTATACCCAAAAACTCCGGTTTACCCTGGTAGAGGATACGCCCGTAAGTGCTTTTAAGCGCTGGGTGGTTGTCTCCCCGCCGGGAGCCGGCAACTGCCGCCTGTTACTGGCGAAGGCGGCGGATGCAGTCCAACAAAGCCGGGTCGGCAACCAGACCGGGGGTCGCGTTTTCCTGTTCCTGCATACCGACGATTTCTGGCGGGATTACCACCGGATGGTTTGCGATGGCATCCGGTTTGTCCGGGAACCTGCCCGGGAGCCCTATGGGACGGTGGCTGTTTTTGAAGACCTCTACGGTAACCGGTGGGACCTGGTGCAACCAGGACCGGCCTGACCAGCCAAGATTCCAGGCGGATATCCCCGGGCCATTCTCCCGGCGGCAGCACAGCTCGCATCCGGGCCTGGTCGTCCGGGATACCGGGTGTGGTAGGATAACCGATTTCCAATACCTTTGGAACCGGATGTCATTGACGACCGATTTCAGCATATGTTCCAGATTGAAAATGAATACCTGGCGGTCGAGGTGGTCGCGAGGGGAGCTGAACTCAGTGCCGTACGCGGCAAGTCCACCGGGAAGGATTACCTGTGGGACGGTAACCCGGCATTCTGGGGGAAGAAGTCGCCAATCCTGTTTCCCATCGTAGGCACCCTGCGCGGCAATAAATATTATTACCAGGGAAGGGAATACCACCTCAGCCGACACGGTTTCGCCCGCGATCTGGACTTCCTGCCGGTAGGTAGCGGTGCGGATTTCCTGGTCCTGCAACTGGACCATAGTGCGGAAACCCTGTCCAATTACCCCTTTCCGTTCCGTCTGCAGGTTGGATACCGGCTGGCCGGAAGGACGCTCGAGGTCAGTTATACGGTGATTAATCCTTCATCCGGTGATCTGTATTTTTCTATCGGGGGGCATCCGGCATTCCGGGTGCCGCTTTCAGCGGGCCGGTCCTACTCGGATTATCAACTTGAATTTGAACTGGCCGAGGAGGCTGTCCGCTGGCCTATTACCCGGGAAGGTCTGATTGAATCGCAGCCCGTCCCCCTGTTGGCAAACCAGCGTATCCTTGCGCTGACCCATACTCTTTTTTACCAGGACGCCCTGGTATGTAAGCAACTTCGCTCCCGGTACCTGACCTTAGGCTCCCGGGACGGGGCTGACCGGATCCGCCTGGACTTTACCGGATTTCCCTATTTGGGGATCTGGGCCGCCCGGGATGCGGATTTTGTTTGCATCGAGCCCTGGTGCGGCATTGCCGATTCGGTAAACGCCAGCCAGGATATCACCGGGAAGGAAGGTATCATATGCCTGGAGGGCGGTGGCAGGTTTGAACGAAGCTGGTCCGTCACTTTTGATTAAGCGTGGAGGGCAGATACCGCCACGGGCTGTATGTCCAGCTCCCGTACCTGGCCCAGGTAGGTCCTGGGCACCAGTAAAGATTTCAGGAAGCGGTCCAGGTGGATGCTTCGGCTTGCCTTATAGGCAAACAATACGGGCGGAAGCCAGGAGAAAGGCTGCATGTCGAGCATCCTGCGGACAGGGTCGGGTACCAGTCTGCGCTGGACTTCCCGAAGCAGAACATAGCGGAGCCGGCCCAGGTGGCGGCGGTATTGACGGAAAAGATCAACGGTATAATGGCTCCGCGCCAGGTCCCGGCTGATATGTTCCATTCTGGCGCGAGTCCAGGCGGCATACGTTGGTGGAAGGTCCGGAATGCCCATGCGTTGACCTACCCGGAAAAACACCTGGAATACTTCCTGCTTTTCCGGTTCCAGCAGGGGACGTTCCAGCAGTTCAAAGGAGGCGATGGAATAATGGATCAGCATAAACAGCACGTCCCGGTAGGCCCAGGCAGGGATCGCATATCCCCGGTTGCCTTCCACGCCGCGGTGGATAGCCGTGATCCGGTCAATGGCTTTCAGCGCATTCTCTTCGTCGGCGAAAACGATATCCCGGGCATACAGTACCGTGGAAAACAACCGGCCGAGCGGATCGGCGGGCAGCCGACCGGTATAATAAAGCCAATCCACGGCCTTATTCAGGGCAAATTCCGCGGACGCACCGGCGAAGATGAACAGGGTCGTGTCTGACTTCCCCCAGATAACCCGCATCACGGAATCCGTATCGACAAACGGCTTCATCTCCAAATTTACACAAACCGGTCAGCCAGGAACAGGCTTTTCTGAATAATTAACGGAATATCTTTAAACCGAAAATGGTACAAGCTATGCAAGAAGTAAAGTGGGGGATCATCGGCTGCGGCGATGTAACGGAAGTAAAAAGCGGGCCGGCTTTTCAGCAAATAAAGGATTCCAGGCTGGTCGCGGTGATGCGTCGGGATGCAGCCAAGGCTTCCGATTACGCGCGGCGGCACGGAGTACCAGCCTGGTACGATGACGCATCCAGGCTGATTGAGGATCCCGCGGTCAATGCGATTTATGTGGCGACGCCTCCTTCCACCCACGAACTGTATACGCTGGCAGCTCTGCAGGCGGGAAAACCCGTGTACGTGGAAAAGCCAATGAGCCTGGATGCTGCTTCCGCGGCGCGGATGGCTGCGAAAGCAACGGAATGCGGGCAGAAGCTGGTGGTAGCCCATTACCGACGCGGGCAACCCCTGTTCCGCCAAGTCAGGGACTTGCTGGAAGCGGGCTCCATCGGTAGCGTTCGCCAGGTTAACCTGCAGTATATCCGCCCCCTGCCGGGCCCCGAGGAACTTCAGGAACCGAAAATGCGATGGCGGGTTGACCCGGCACGGTCCGGAGGCGGCCTTTTCCACGACCTGGCTCCTCACCAGATCGATTTGATGCTGTTTTTTTTCGGAGACTTCCGGGAGGCCCGGGGCATCTGCGGTAACCGAGGTGGCCTTTACGCGGCCGAAGACGTGGTGGCCGGCCAGGTGCACTTCGAGAGCGGAGTCCTTTTTACGGGCAGCTGGTGTTTCTGCGGACCGCCAGGATTCCACCGCGACGAAGTGGAGATCCTGGGCTCTGAGGGAAGTATCCGCTTCCCGGTGTTTGGCGAACCGGTTATAGACCTGGAGCAAGGTAGCGACCACAGCCGGATTCACTTTGAACGGCTGGCCCATGTCCAGCAGCCGATGATCGCCCGGGTCGTGGATTATTTTCTGGACCGGGGTCCCAATCCCTGCCCTCCGCAGGAAGGGGTCAAAACCATGCAGATACTGGACCGTTTCTGCGGCCGCTCCTGAGCCGTTTAATCCCCGGCCACGTAGTTTTCCGAATTCCCGCAGGGTATTTTTCCGGGTTCGTTTTCTCCGGGGCATGGATGCCCCAAGGCAATACTAAAAAATAAGTTTGTGTCGTTTAAACCAGGTGAATGGTCCCAAGTCTATTCCTAAACATTTTACCCATTCACAAAAAACCACTTTATGAAAATCAAGCTTCTTTCTCTTTCAGCACTCCTGGCATGCCTGATGGTCGTTTACACGGCCTGTAAGAAGGATAACAGCGGCAGTTCCGGTAATACGGATTACACCAGTGAACTGTCTGTACAAACCGATGATCAGGCACAGGTTAACGGCGAAGTGGATGCCGTGGCAGACGATGCCAATACGGCCATCAGTTCCGAATCGTCCCTCAGCGGCAAGGAGCAGACCCTGATCTGCGATGCGACGGTAACGGCTGATACCGCCAGCGATCCCCGCACCATCACCATTACCTATAACGGAACCAACTGTCACGGCAACCGGACCCGGACCGGAACCGTGGTCCTGTCCATGCCGAAATCCATGCACTGGAAGGATGCAGGCGCTACCCTGACGGTTACCATTCAGAACCTGAAGATTACCCGGCTTCGTGACAACAAGACGATTACCATCAACGGGGTTAAGACGATCACCAACGTTTCAGGCGGTCTGCTGGCCGACCTGGCTACCCGGGGGACCATTACCCACACGATCAACAGCGATGGTATGACCATTACCTTTGCCAACGGCACCCAGCGCTCCTGGAAACTTGCCGAGCAGCGGACCTTTACCTACAACAACGGGGTGGTAGTGACGGTTACCGGAACCCATACCGACGGGAACAATACCGGTATCCTGGTTTGGGGAACCAACCGCCTGGGTAATGCCTTCAGCTGCGCCATTACGGATCCGCTGGTCGCCCGCCAGGATTGCGACTTCCGGCTGGTAAGCGGTACAATGGTTCATACCCGGCTGGGTGTGACGGCCACCGTGACCTATGGCCTGGACGCCAATGGCAGCCCGGTATCCTGTCCGTCCGGATCCTATTACTTTAAAGTGGTCTGGGTGGGCCTGAACGGGAAAAGCTATACCATCATTCTTCCTTATTAGTCTGAATATATATAGGTTTGAGCAGGCGCCGTTGCTGTGCAACGGCGCTTTTTTTTTAGGCTCCTGCCGGAAGGCCTCCCGGGTTACGGACAATGGAAATTGGGCTATCTTGCAAGCCATGGCAACGATTCTGTTCACCCATATCGGCCAGCTGGTCAGCGTGCGCCCGGAAAGTTTCCGGTTGCAGGGTAAACAGCTTGCCGAGCTGCCCAGCCTAAGGGATGCTTACCTGGTAGTGGAAGATGGCCGGATCGCCGAATACGGTGTCATGGACGGACTGACCTATCAGCCACGGGACTTTGGGGAGCACGTGGATGCCCGCGGCCGCCTCGTGCTTCCCGCCTGGTGTGACAGCCACACCCACCTGGTTTTTGCCGCCAGCCGGGAACAGGAGTTCGTGGAAAAAATCCGCGGCAGCAGTTATGCGGAAATTGCCGCCAAAGGCGGAGGCATCCTGAACTCGGCCCGCCGCCTGGCGGATTGTTCCGAGGAAACCCTGTTCCGGGACGCGTGGGAGCGCCTGGCGGAAATCGCCCGGCTGGGCACGGGGGCCGTCGAGATCAAAAGCGGGTATGGATTAACGGTAGAAAGTGAACTGAAAATGCTGCGCGTGATCCGGAGGCTGCGGGAAAAATCCCCGTTGGCCATCCGGGCGACGTTCCTGGGCGCGCATGCCTATCCGCCGGAATACCTGGCGGATCATGAGGGATATATACGGCTCCTGGTAGAGGAGTTGATGCCCCGCATCGCGGCAGAAGGGCTGGCCGATTTTGTGGACGTGTTCTGTGAACAGGGCTTTTTCTCGGCCGAGGAAACCCTGCGGATCTGCGAAGCGGCGTGGGCCTGGGGCCTACGTCCCAAACTCCACGTCAACCAGTTAAGCTCCCAGGGCGGCATTGAGGCGGGCATCCGGGTGAATGCCCTGTCCCTGGATCACCTGGAGACCCTGACCCCGCAGGAGATCGGTCTACTGGCGGCCGCTACCGCCGGGGCAACCGGAGCGGGGCCGGTCGCCACCCTGCTGCCTTCCGCGGCCTTTTTCCTGCGCATGCCTTACCAGCCTGCCCGGGCCCTGCTGGACGCGGGATGCCCGGTGGCACTGGCATCGGACTATAACCCCGGCTCTTCCCCCTCCGGAAATATGAATTTCATTGTGTCGCTGGCCTGTATCCAGTTGCGGATGCTTCCCGAAGAGGCGATCAATGCGGCGACCCTGAACGGGGCCTATGCCATGGGGCTGGGGGAGGAGCTCGGCAGCATCACCCCCGGGAAGCGGGCCAACCTCATCCTGACCCGTCCCGTTCCGTCCCTGGCCTACCTGCCCTATGCGTTTGGCACCTCCCTGGTGGAGCGGGTGCTGCTCGGCGGGCAATGGATGTAAGGGAAAATTCCCTTAATTTCAATCCCTATGGGAAGCCTTGATACGGAAGTTCTGCTGATAATGCTTTGCAGCCTGGTCGTGCTGTCCTACCTGTTCTCGATTTTGAGCCGTTATATCCGGGTGCCTTCCGTACTGCTGCTGCTGTTCGCGGGCATAGCATTCCGGTTCCTGGCAGACCGGTACCAGGTACCGATCGCCATCCCCGAAAATATCGTGGAGGCCCTGGGTGTGGTGGGCCTGATCATGATCGTCCTGGAGGCCGGACTGGACCTGCGGCTGGGCCGGGAGAAACTGAAAATGATCCGGAACTCCTTTTTGTCGGCCCTGGTGATTCTGATCCTTTCCGCGGCCCTGGTGACCGCCATCCTGCAATACTGGCTCGGAGAGTCCCTGGAAAAATGCCTGGCCTATGCCATCCCGCTATCCATCATGAGCAGTTCCGTGGTCATTCCCAGTATCCATCCCCTGAGCGAGCCCAAAAAGGAATTCCTGGTCTACGAGGCGTCCTTTTCCGATATACTGGGCATCCTGGCTTTTAATTATTTTACGGCCGGCAACGTGCTGTCCTGGAAATCGGCCGGGATGTTCGGGGTCAACCTGGTTGTTTCGGTCGTGCTCTCCCTGTTATTATCCTTCCTGTTGTTCCTGATCCTGGCCAAGGTCCGCATGAACATAAAATTTTTCCTGATCCTGGCCCTGCTGGTGCTGATCTATACCGGGGGAAAGATGATGCACCTGCCCTCCCTGATCATCATCCTGGTCTTCGGGCTGATGATCAATAACTGGGACAAGATCCGCGTGCCGCTATTGCAGCGTTATTTTCCTGCCGGGCGGGTGATGGCCCTGCGCGACCTGCTGCATTCCATCACGGCCGAGTCCTCCTTCCTGGTCCGTACGTTCTTTTTCCTGCTTTTCGGTTTTTCCATAACCCTGCAGTTCCTCACGCAAACCGAAATCGTCCTGGTTGGCAGCCTGATCGTGGCGGCCCTGTTCCTGGTGCGGTTGCTCTACCTGAAATTCTTCCTGCGGACCAATGTATTCCCGGAGTCCTTTTTCATACCTCGCGGACTGATCACCATTGTGTTGTTTTACAAGATTCCCGCTTCGCTCCGGCTGGATAATTTCAGTGACGGGATCCTGTTTTACCTGGTGCTGGTCACCAGCCTGATCATGGCCCTGGGAATGATATGCTACCGGAAAGGACCGGAAGAAGTGGTGGAGGAATCCCCCTTCACTGAACGCCCTGATATTTTATAGCCACCCGTATGCGCCATTTTAAATTTTACCACAAACAGGACATCCTCTCGCTGACCTCCCTGCGCAGGTATGAAACCAAGCTCGGAGAACGGCTCCTTAGTGTGGGAGACCCGGGATCCCCGGAGGCATCCCTGCAGGCAAGCCCCGCCCGGTACGTGCTCTTCGGTATACCCGAAGACATCGGGGTGAAGGCCAACAGGGGAGTAGGAGGAGCCGATACACTCTGGTTGCCCTTCCTGCAGACCTTCCTGAACATACAAAGCAATGATTTTCTGGCCGGGGAGGAAATCCTGCTGCTGGGGCATTTCGATTTCGGGGATCTGCTCTACCTGATCGATACCCATGCCCAGGGAGAAGACGAAAAAACGGAAGCCTACCGCCATGCCGTGATGACTATCGATGAGGACGTCGAGGAACTGGTCAAACTGGTTACCGCTTCCGGGAAAATTCCCCTGGTGGTGGGAGGAGGTCATAACAATGCCTACCCGCTCATCAAGGGAGCGGCCAAGGGCTGGCACAAGGCCGGGCGCCTTCCCCTGGCCCAGCTTAACTGCATCAACCTGGATGCCCACTGCGATTACCGGCCCCTGGAAGGACGGCACAGCGGCAACGCCTTCCGGTACGCGGAAGAGGACGGGTACCTGCAGAAATACTGCGTAATTGGTTTACAGGAAAACTACCTGCCCCAGAATCTCTGGGTGGATATCGTCAACAATCCCTTTATCGATTGCATCAGCTTCGAGGACATCTATGTGCGGGAAAAGAGAAGTTTTATGCAGGCGGTCGCCCATGCCCAGGAGTTTACCGATGACGGTTTCTGCGGAATTGAACTGGACCTGGATGCCGTGGAAGGTGTCCTCAGCAGCGCCGCCACCCCCTGCGGGGTCCCTGCGGCCGATGCCCGGCGATATGTCACCTATGCGGCAGCTGCCTGCCAGCCGGCCTACCTGCATATCTGCGAGGGGGCCTGCCGGCTGTCGGACGGCAGGACGGACGCCCTTACCGGCAAGCTGGTGAGCTTCCTGGTCAGTGATTTTGTCAAGGCCTTCAATGAGCAGCTGTCAGGCCGTTGAGCTGCTTTCCAGCTCGATCAGTTTTTCAAAGGCCTTTTCATAGGCCTGGTTGGTCCGGGCCAGGTCCTCGCTGGCCTGCTTATACCGGGACTCGGTCTCCAGGAACGCGGTTCGGTCCTGGTAGATGGACGGATCGGCAAGCCGCAGTTCCAGGTCACGGGCCCTGGCGGTGATCTCGGCAAGTTGTTTTTCCAGGTTTTCCACCAGTTTCTGCTGCTTCTGTACTTCCCGCCTAGCCTCCCGGGATGGTTTTGCAGCCGCCGCTGCCAGCGCCGGATCCGGAGCGGGCGCCAGGGCAGGGACAGGCCGTTCTGCCGGTTGCCCCCCGGCCGGGGAGGATTTGGGGCCCCGTTTCCTGCCTTCGGTAGCCGAATGGCTGTCGGTGGCGGCCTGGCGTTCCTTCCACAGGACCCATTCCTCGTAACCGCCCTTGAATTCCTTGATTTTGTGATCGGAAATTTCCCAGATCTTATTAGCCGTCCTGGAAACAAAATAGCGGTCGTGGCTGACCAGGATGATGCTGCCCTCGTACTTGTTCAGGGATTCGATGAGCAGGTCGCAGCTGTGCATGTCCAGGTGGTTGGTGGGTTCGTCCAGCATGAGGAAGTTGGCCTTGCTTACGATGACCTTGGCCAGGGCCACCCGGGCTTTCTCGCCTCCGCTGAGGATACGGATCTTCTTGTCAGCGTCCTCGCCGCTGAACAGAAAACAGCCCAGCAGGCTGCGCAGTTCCAGGTCGGTGAGCTGGCTGCCGCATTCCTTCATTTCATCCAGGATGGTGTTCTGGAGGTTCAGGGCCTCCAACTGGTGCTGGGCGTAGAAGCTTTCCTCGACGTTGTGTCCCCAGCGTCGTTCCCCTTCAAAGGACTCGGTTCCGGCGATTATACGCAGCAGGGTCGATTTGCCCTTTCCGTTGGCGCCGATCAGGGCGATCTTGTCCCCGCGGTTGATCTCGGCATCCGCGTGCTGCAGGATGACCTGGTCACCGAAGGCCTTGGAAATCCCCTTCAGTTCAACCAGCATCCGTCCCGGCGTCTTATCCACCCGGAAGTTGATGCGGATATTGGGACGTTCCAGTTCCGTATCCTCGATGCGATCCAGTTTTTCAAGCTTCCTGAGTATGCTCTGGGCCATGGCGGCCTTGCTTGCCTTGGCCCGGAACCGCTCCACGATACGTTCCTGCTGGCGGATATAATCCTGCTGGTTGGAATAGGCCTTCTGCTGAAGTTCTATGCGGACCGCCTTTTCCTTCTCGTAAAAATCAAAATTGCCGTTATAAAAGTGGAGTTGCTGCTGGTAGAGTTCGACAATTTTCATGACCATGCGGTTCAGGAAATATTTGTCGTGGCTGACGATGACGACGGCGCCGGGATAATGCTGCAGGTATTTCTCCAGCCATTCGATCGATGGCAGGTCCAGGTGGTTGGTCGGTTCATCCAGCAGCAGCAGGTCCGGATGCTGCAGGATCATCTTGGCCAGCAGCACGCGCATGCGCCAGCCACCGCTGAACTCGCGGTACGGGCGCTTCAGGTCCGCGTTGGAAAATCCGAGTCCCTGGAGCACTTCCTCGGTGCGGTGATGGATATCGTATCCGCCCAGGGTCTCCAGTTCGTGCAGTTTGTCGCTGTACGCATGGAGGGTTACCTCGTCGCCGGTTTTTTCCAGCTGGCGGCCCAGTTCCTCGATTTCCCGCTCCAGCTGAAGGATGCGTTCAAAGGCTCCCAGGGCCACCTGGAGGATGGAATCCTCGGTGTCAAAACTGAGCAGATCCTGGTGCAGGTAGCCGATGCTGAGGCCCCGGGCCCGTTCCACCGTACCGCGGGAGGGCAGGTATTCCCCGGCCAGCACTTTCAGCAGGGTGGATTTCCCGGTACCGTTGTAGCCGATCAGCCCGATCCGTTCATTGGGCTGTATATGCCAGGTGGCGTCTTCCACGATCACCCGGGCACCGAATTCAAATGTCACATTTTGTAAACCAGCCAGCATATCCTATACGTTATCAGGGTGAAGTCCGCGGTCCGGCCGAGGCCCGGCCGCAGATTCCAAACTGCAAAAATAATAGTTTACGGGGTCCCGCGGCTTTGGCCTAATTTTACGAGCGCGCAGCCGGGCCGCACCAAGGCGGATTTCCCGGCTGCTTTTTAAATCGTTCCGGATGAAAAGATTTCTGCTCCTGGTGGCCGTCCTCGCCCTGGCGGTCCTTGCTGTCTGGTTTTTCATGTTCAAAGGGAAGATGATGTCGGTCAGCGGACCGGGTCCCCAACCCCTCGCTGTGAGTAAGCACAGCCCGGCCTTTAACGCCTCCGCCCAGCGCATGATGGAAGCCTATTATGGCCTTTCGGAAGCATTCGTGAACTGGGATACCGCCGCTGTGACCCGCCAGGCAGCCGCACTCAAGGAAGCCCTGGACAGCCTGAAGCTCGAAGAGTTGCACCACGATACCCTGATCTATGAAACGGCGCTGGGCCCCTGGGGAGATGCCAAGGCGGAAACGGCGGGCCTCATCCAGGACCCCAGCCTGGATGAAAAACGCTTATCCTTCAATACGCTGACCCAGCACCTCTACGACCTTTTGCGCACCGTGCGTTTTGACCTGGCGAAAGTGTATTTCCAGGAATGCCCCATGGCATTCGGTGAGGACAAACCGGGCAACTGGCTGAGCAGTACCCGCGAGGTGCGCAATCCCTACCTGGGTAACCGGCACCCCAAATTCAAGGAAAGTATGCTCCATTGCGGCAACCCCAAGGATACCCTGGATTTCCTGGCAAGCGATTCAACCAAACACTAGGGCGCCTTGTTGTGCTGGTTATGCGCCCTATCCTGCTTTTATTTTCGGTGCTGGTACTGGCAGACTGCCTGTCTGCCCAGGAAATACCCTCCGGCCAGTCCGGACGTTTCACCGTTAACGGGTACGTCCGCGACAGCCTGACGGGAGAGTCCGTGATCGGCGCCACGATAACCGTCAACGGACAGACCCGGGGCGTGACCAGCAACCAGT
Source organism: Chitinophagaceae bacterium (assembly GCA_035549175.1). Taxonomy (GTDB): domain Bacteria; phylum Bacteroidota; class Bacteroidia; order Chitinophagales; family Chitinophagaceae; genus DASTSN01. The sequence goes on from DASZRL010000039.1 coordinate 22,169, forward strand.
ATGGATTTTACTCCCTGACCCTGGAGGCGGGAACCTACCTGCTGGGCATTTCCCATGTTTCCTACCAATCCCGGAGCCTTTCCATCAACCTCGTCCGTAACCAGGAATTCAATGTCGACCTGGTGCCCAAATCCGCCTCGATCGGGGAAGTGATCGTTTATACCAGGCGCCGGGATGCCAACGTGAAGGCGGCCCAGATGGGGAAAATCGACCTGTCCATCAGCCAGATAAAGGACATACCGGCCTTCCTGGGTGAAGTCGACGTACTCAAGGCGATCCAGCTGCTGCCCGGCGTGCGCAATGCCGGGGAGGGGAATGCCGGTTTTTACGTGCGGGGCGGGGGGCCGGACCAGAACCTGATCATGCTGGATGATGCCGTGGTGTATAATACGGGACACCTGTTCGGCTTTTTTTCCATTTTTAACTCGGACGCCATCAAGAATACGACCCTGATAAAAGGGGGCATGCCCGCGCAGTACGGCGGTCGGCTGTCCAGTGTCCTGGATATCTCCATGAAGGAAGGCAACCTGAACCGCACCCAGGTGGACGGGGGGATCGGCCTGATTGCCTCCCGCTTTTCGATCCAGGGTCCTCTAAAAAAACAGAAAGCATCCTATATCGTTTCGGCGCGCAGGACCTATGTGGATCTGCTGGTCAAACCCTTCATCAGCCGGTCCAGTGCCTTCTACGGCTCCGGGTATTACTTCTACGACCTGAACGCCAAGGTCAATTACCGGTTTTCCGAGAAGGACCGTCTTTACCTCAGCGGCTATTTCGGCCGCGACGTCTTTGCTTTTAATAATGCGAGGCGCTCCTTCCGTTCGGACATACCCTGGGGCAATTCCACAGCCACCCTGCGCTGGAATCATGTGTTCAACCGCCGCCTGTTCGCCAACACGACCCTCGTGTTCAATGATTATAAGTTCCGCTTCTCCGCGGCGCAGAATGATTTCAATGTCAACCTTTCCTCCGGTATCCGGGACGGGAACCTGAAAATGGACTTTGATTATTACCCCCTGCCGCAGCACAAGGTCAAATTCGGCGGGCTGGCCACCTACCATAAGTTCATTCCCAATGTGGTCTCCGGCAAACAGGACAGTACGGTCTTCCAGCCCAATAACGAATCCATCAAGTATGCCCTGGAGACGGCCCTCTACCTGCAGGACGACTGGGATCTCAGTGACCGGGTAAAGATCAGCTACGGCCTGCGCTGGAGCACCTTCACCCAGATCGGCCCCTATACCCGGTATATCCGGGACGCGGACGGCAACAAGTTGGACAGCGTCCGGTACGGTTCCTTCCAACCGGTCAGGACCTACGGAGGCGCCGAACCCCGCCTCACGGTCCGCTATGCCCTCAATGACGTCACCTCCCTGAAGGCAGCCGTGGCCCGGAACTACCAGTACATCCACCTGGTCAGCAATTCCGGCAATACCCTGCCTACGGACCTGTGGGTACCCAGTACCTACCTGGTGCATCCGCAACTAAGCTGGCAGTATTCAGCCGGCCTGTTCCGTAATTTCCAGGATAACAAATATGAGACGTCCCTGGAGATTTACTACAAAAGCATGAAAAACCAGGTCGACTACCAGGAAGGGTACACGCCGTCCCTGCGAGACCCCGAACTGGATTTTGTATTCGGGAAAGCCTGGAGCTACGGCTCGGAGCTGTTTGTCCGCAAGACACGGGGCAGGCTGAACGGCTGGATCGGGTATACCCTTTCCTGGACCTGGCGGCAGTTCCCGGACCTGAACCAGGGACAGAAGTTCCCTGCCAAATATGACCGCCGCCATGACCT
>DASZRL010000040.1:0-21702 GCA_035549175.1 Chitinophagaceae bacterium
TTCTCCGTCCGGGAAGCATCGTGGAAATCAATGCGGTGGGTGCCAGGGAAAAAGCAGGCATTCTCCAGCAGGGCCCCCGGGCGGATCGCCTGGAAAATAGCCGGTTCCTTTTCGGGGCTGAGCTGGATGGTCTTGGCATAACAACCGCCTTCGAAGTTGAATATCCGGTCCTCCGACCAGCCGTGTTCGTCATCGCCGATGAGCCGGCGGCAGGGATCGGCGCTCAGCGTGGTCTTTCCCGTGCCACTCAGGCCGAAGAAAAGGGCGGTATCCCCCTCGGTGCCGAGGTTGGCACTGCAGTGCATGGGAAGTACCTGGTGATGGCGGGGAAGCAGGTAGTTCAGGATGGTAAAGACCCCTTTTTTTATTTCTCCGGTATAGCCGGTGCCTGCAATCAGGATCATGCGGTGCCGCAGGGAGATCACGGCGGCATTGCCCTGGCGGATCCCGCAGGCTTCGGGGTCAAGCCGGAGTCCGGCTGCATGCCATACAGTCCAGTCCGGGATAAAGTCCTCCAGTTCCTCCGCGGTGGGGCGAAGGAACATGTTATAGGCAAAAAGATTGCTCCAGGGCCGGTCATTGATAACCCGGATGCGCAACCGGTACCGGGGGTCGGCGCAGGCCAGGCAGTCCCGCAACCAGACTTCCGGCTGCCGGTCCAGGTAGGACCGCATCCGGGACAGGATCACCTCAAAATGATCCGGGTCCAGGGGCTGGTTGAATTCGTTCCAGTGAATGGAATCCGCGGTCAGGGGATCCCTGACAATGAACTTGTCCCGGGGTGAGCGCCCGGTAAACTCCCCGGTTTGGATGAGCAGGGCACCGCTGTCGGTGAGCTGACCCTGGCTTCTGCAAAGGGATTGCTCCACCAGTTCTTCCGGTGATAATTGATAATGAATATTTTGCTTCCTTCTAAGGCCCAGGGCGGACCAGTGGGGTGCCATTCGGGATAAGGTGGTAGAAGCCATATGATGCCGGCGTTTTAGGGATTAGGGGGACAAAAATACAACCGAATCCCCGGTATTTACAAACGAGTGTTCGTAAGACACATTGGAGCAGGAACAAGGATTTTGCCGGCAGATTGTACCCCGTTAAACGAAAGTGCCGGCTGGTTGAAAATGGTCCCTGAATCAGGTAGGTTTATTTGAAAATCTGTATTTCTTGCCCGGCCTGGTAATTTTTTAGCCGGGAGGGTCGAGTTGAGCCTCCTCCGGTCTATCTTTAACGCGTAAACAGTACGTATGAAACATCTTCCGCTTGACCCGGCCCTGTTCGTCCGCAACCGCCAGCGGTTCGTCCGGGCCATGAAACCCGGGTCCCTGGCCATTTTCATAAGTAACGACGAGGTACCTACCAACGGGGATGCGCTCTTTCCGTTCCGCCAGAACAGCGATCTGTACTGGCTGAGCGGGATTACCCAGGAGGACAGCCAGGTCATCCTGTTTCCCGACAATCCCGATCCCAGGTACCGCGAGGTGCTGGTCCTGGTTCGTCCCAATGAACTCAAGGAAAAATGGGACGGCAAACGCCTGCGCGCCGAAGAAGCCCGGGCGATCAGCGGGATCCAGACCATTGTATGGTTGGATACCCTGGATCCGCTGCTGCAACAATGGGTGCACCTGGCCGAGACCCTTTACCTGGACAGCAACGAAAACGACCGGAAGGCGAGCCTGCTGCGGACCCGGCAGTACCGCTTCATTGACGAGATGCGGGCCCGCTACCCCCTGCATCACTATGAACGTGCCGCCCGGATCCTCAAGGAGCTGCGGAGCATCAAAACGCCCCAGGAGGTGGAAGTCCTTAAAAAGGCCATTGCCATTACCAACCATACGTTCCGGCGGCTGCTGCAGTTCATCCGGCCGGGGGTCATGGAATACGAAATCGAGGCGGAGATATGGCACGATTTCCTGAGCCAGCGGGCTACGGGCCCCGCCTATTCCAGCATCATTGCGTCAGGCGACCGGGCCCGGACGCTGCACTATATTTTCAATAACGAGGAATGCCGCGACGAGGAACTGGTCCTGATGGACTTCGGGGCGGAATACGGCGGCTACTGCGCCGATCTGACGCGTACCGTGCCGGTCAACGGCCGGTTCACCAAACGCCAGCGTCAGGTCTATGATGCCTGCCTTCACCTGCATAATTATGCCAAAAGCCTGCTGAAACCGGGCATTACCCTCACTGCCTATACGGACAAGGTAGGGGAGGAAGCGACCCGGCAGTTCATCAAGATCGGCCTGCTGACCCGCGAGGCCGTCCGCAACGAGGATCCCGAGAACCGCGCCTACCGCAAATACCTCTACCACGGCATTTCCCACCACCTGGGCGTCGATGTCCATGACCTGGGAACCCGTACCGAGCCCCTCCGTCCCGGCATGGTCCTCACGGTCGAGCCGGGCATTTATATCGAGGAGGAACAGCTGGGGGTCCGGATCGAAAACAACGTCTGGATCACGCGCACCGGCAACCAGGACCTGATGAAGGATATCCCCATCCGGGCCGATGAGATCGAACGCCTGATGAAACGCCGCTGAATCCGACGGATCCGGGAGGCACATTCCAAACCGCAAACGACACGATGAAAAACATTCCCAACTATTTTACCTTGCTGAACCTGCTGTTCGGCTGCCTGGCCATCCTGTTCATCCTGCAGACCGGCGAGCAGATTGTCCTGTTGGGCCCCGATGGGTATACGCAGGTGAATCTGCCCGAAAAGATAACCTGGGGCGGCCTCTGCATCTTCGCCGCCGCGGTGGTTGATTTTCTGGACGGTTTCGTGGCCCGGCTGCTGAAAGCCAGTTCGGAACTGGGCAAGCAGCTCGATTCGCTGGCCGATGTGGTCAGCTTCGGGGTGGCGCCCTCCATGATCCTGTACCAGCTGCTGCGCATCCATTATGCCAGGCAGGAGGGAGGGCTCGATGTTTCCATCGCCTGGCTTTTGCCGGCTTTCCTGGTCGCCTGCACGGCGGCCTGGCGCCTGGCCCGCTTCAACGTGGACCAGGAGCAGGCACACCGGTTCCGGGGCCTGCCCTCGCCGGCCGCAGGTCTTTTCGTGGCTTCCCTGCCCCTGATCCTCTGGAAACCCAGTTACGGCCTGCAGGATTACCTGGTCAACGGCTGGGTGCTGTATGCGATTACCGGGCTGCTTTCTTACCTGATGGTGAGCCGCCTGCCCATGATGGCACTGAAGTTCACCGATTTCACCTGGAAAAGCAACCGCCACCGGTACCTGCTGGTGGTGATCGCCGCCGCGGCCCTGCTCCTGCTGAAATGGCTGGCGGTCCCTGTCATCGTGGTTGTGTACGTTATCCTATCTTTGGCCTTCAAAAACGAAGCGCGATGACGTATACGGTCCAGATAAAAGTAATGCCGCTCCGGGAGTTGCTCGATCCCCAGGGAAAGGCCGTGCTGGGCGGCCTGCAGAACCTGGGACTGGCCCAGGTCGAGGATGTCCGGGTCGGAAAAAATATTACCCTGCAGGTCCAGGCCGGTTCACCCGACCAGGCCCGCCAGCTGGCCGAGGAAGCCAGCCGCAGGCTCCTGGCCAACCCGGTCATGGAATATTTTGAAGTCAGCGTCCAGTAAGGCGCGGGTGCTCCCAAGCGCCCGCACAATCCAAACCACGTGCTGTACATTGTTCCAACGCCCATCGGCAACCTCAAGGACATCACCCTGCGGGCCCTGGAGGTCATCGGCGGGGTGGACCTGGTCCTTGCCGAAGACACCCGCACGACAGCCCGCCTGCTGAACCATTACCAGCTCACCAAACCCCTGTCCCCCTACCATCAGCACAACGAGCACCAGGTGCTGCAGCACCTGGTCGACCAGCTGGTGGCGGGCAAGAAAATGGCCCTGGTCACCGACGCGGGTACCCCGGGGATCTCCGATCCCGCCTTCCTGCTGGTCCGGGCCTGCATCCAGGCCGGTGTGCGCGTGGAATGCCTGCCCGGGGCGACCGCATTTGTGCCGGCCCTGGTCAACAGCGGACTTCCCGCCAACCGCTTCGTGTTCGAGGGATTCCTGCCACTGAAGAAGGGTCGCCAGACGCTGCTGAAAAAACTGGCTGCGGAGGAACGTACCATCCTGTTCTATGAGTCGCCCATGCGGCTGGTAAAGACCCTGGAGGAGCTGCAAACCTATTTCGGGCCGGACCGCGCCTGCTGCGTCTGCCGCGAACTGACCAAGCTGTTCGAGGAGAACCGGCGCGGCACGTTGCAGGAAGTGGCCGCGTATTTCCGGGAAAAAGGGGTTAAGGGAGAGCTGGTCGTCGTGGTCCAGGGCTGTGACAAAACGATAAAAAATGATTAAAACCTCCGGGCGCTTCCGGTTTGCATGATTTTTGAACGCAATTTTGCCATTCAAAATACCATACCATGAAACGTATCGTTGCCGGTGCCTTGCTGCTTTTCCCGTTGCTGATTTCCCTGCGCAGCCATAGCCAGATCCGCGAGATCCCCAAGGCCGTTCGGGAAACCTTTGCCAACCAGTATCCGAAGGCGGAACAGGCGGATTTCCGGGACCAATTGGTCCGGGTGGACGTCAGTTTCGAGCTGAACGGCCAGAAGATGCTGGCCTCCTACACCAACAAGGGGGATTGGAAGGGAACAGAACAGGAATATGATTTCGACAGCCTGGCTGCCCCGGTCAAGGATGGGTTTGACAAATGCAAATACGGGGACTGGGACAAGGAGGAGACCAAGATCCTGTACCAGCCGGGCGGAGGCGTGCAATACCGCATCAAAGTGAAGAAAAGCGATCTGCAGAAAAAATACCTCTACTTTAACGGCAAGGGTCGCCTGCTGCGGGAATCGGTCACGCTGTAGGAGCTACCCGGCATAAAAGGAATACGGCAGCATGGCACCCGGCCATGCTGTTTTTCTTTGTACATTCGCCCCTTTCCCCATTCAATGTATTTGACCATGAAACGATTTACTTTTCTTGCCTTGCTGCAGGTGCAGGTACTGGTCCTGCTGGCGCAGCCTGACCGGTGGCAGCAGCGTGTGAAGTATACCATGGATGTCGACATGGACGTCCGCACCAACCGATTTACCGGCCACCAGGTACTGGAATACAGCAATAATTCGCCCGATACCCTGGAGCGCGTTTTCTACCATTTGTACTGGAATGCGTTTCAGCCCAACAGCATGATGGACAACCGAAGCCGCCGGCAGGGTACCATCGTGCTGCGCACCGACCGCAATGGCAATAACGTGGTCGACTGGGATCAGCGGGTGCGAGACCGTATCCAGCACCTCAGCCCGGAGGAGGTCGGTTACCAGAAAATCCTGTCTGTAAAAATGAACGGGCGTTCCCAGTCTTACCGGATCCTGGAGACCATCCTGGAGGTAGACCTGGACAAACCCATCCTCCCCCATTCCCGGGCCAGTTTCGCCATCGAGTTCGAGGCCCAGGTGCCCCTGCAGGTGCGACGCAGCGGACGGGATAATCCCGGCACCAAGGTGCGGTATTCCATGAGCCAGTGGTACCCGAAAATCTGTGAATACGATTATGAAGGCTGGCATCCCACCCCCTACGTTGGCCGCGAGTTTTACGGGGTCTGGGGAGATTTTGATGTCACGATCCACATTGACCGCAATTATATCCTGGGTGCCAGCGGGTATTTGCAGAACGCCGCACAGGTGGGCTACGGGTATGAAGCCCCCGGAACCGCGGTGAAGCGGCCTGCCGGGGACAAGCTGACCTGGCATTTTGTGGCGCCCAATGTGCATGATTTTGTATGGGCCGCCGATCCCGAATATGTCCATGTTTCCCGTAAGGTCCGCGATGGGCTGACCATCCATGTCCTGTACAAGCCGACCACGGCCACAGCCAAGGAGTGGGAGGCGCTGCTGGACATGGCCCAGCAGGCGCTGCCGTATATGGAAAAGACCTTCGGTCCCTACCCGTACAAGCAATATTCCTTTATCCATGGAGGTGATGGGGGGATGGAATACCCCATGGCCACGCTGCTGTACGGACCGGGAGCCGCCGTCCATGAGTGGATGCACAGCTGGTACCAGGGCATGATGGGGACCAATGAATCCCTGTATCCCTGGATGGACGAAGGGTTCACCCAGTACTCTGAAGCCCGGATCACGGCCTTCCTGAAAAAGGATACGGGATTCGCCCAGGCTGACAACTACGCCGGGTATTATTACCTCGCCAGCAGCGGCCGGGAGGAACCCATGACCACCCATGCCGACCATTACAATACCAATTTCGCCTATAACCTGGCCGCCTATTCCAAAGGCGCCGTTTTCCTGGAACAGCTGGGGTATATCACCGGGGCCCAGGTGCGCGACCAGATCCTGCTGGAATATTACCGGCTCTGGCGCTTCAAGCATCCTAATGTGAATGATTTCATCCGGGTGGCTGAAAAGGTCAGCCATATGAAGCTGGACTGGTACCGGGAGTACTGGATCAATACCACCAAGACCATTGATTACAGCGTGGATAGTCTCTGGGAAGAAGGAGGCAAGACCCGGATCCGGTTGCGCCGGATCGGACTGATGCCGATGCCGGTCGACCTGCAGCTGACCTTCCGGGACGGTTCCCGCGAACTCCATTACATGCCCCTGTACTCCATGTTCGGGGAAAAACCGGTAGAGGATCCTTCCATTCCCCGAAAGGTATATGAGCCCTGGAAATGGACAGATGAAACCTATGTGGTGGAAACCGACCATAAGCTCTCCACCATCACCCGGGTGGAGATCGACCCCAGCCAGCGCATGGCCGATGTGGACCGGCGCAACAACAGGCTGGAACTGAAATGGTAGAATCTTTCCTTTCCTGAAGCAGTAAAGCTCCCAAACGGGAGCTTTACTGCTTTTGATTAGAGTCTCACGATTTCGATTACTTGAACTTACGGGTAGGGTTTAAGGTTAATGAGGGATCTAAAGAAGGTCTAAAGTCGATTTTTTTGATAGGTTAAAATTACTAGGAGGCCCTACACAAAAAATACCACTTTCGTGGTATTTTTCCAGTTCATCAACACGGCTTCGGGATCAAAAACGGGAATTCAGCGTCCGAAATACTTGTTTATGGCTTCCACCCGGTTATTAACATGCAATTTTTCATAAATATGATAGACGTGTTTGCGTACGGTCTCCTGACTGATATGGAGTTCCATGGCGATCTCCTTATACATCAGCCCCTTTGAGAGGAGTTCCAGGATCCCCTTTTCCCGGTTGGAAAGTTCATCGAGTTTATTATGGCCCGGGTTGTCCAGCGCAGATTGTTCCTGGAAGGCTGCTACCACCTTGCGGGCGATCTGGCCGCTCATGGGGGCCCCGCCTTCATATAACTCGCGGATGGATTCCAGCATCTTGACGGGAGCTGTCTTTTTCAGGATATAACCGCTGGCGCCGGCGCGCAGGGCTTCGAAAATCTTTTCATTTTCCTCGTAAACGGTACACATCATGAAATTGGTCTGCGGGATCCGGGGCTTTAGTTCCCGGACGCAATCAATGCCGCTTTCCCCGCCGCCCAGGTTAATGTCCATCAGCACCACGTCCGGCCGGATCTGCGGCAGGCGGGCCAGGGCCTCCCCTGCATTGCTCATCGTCCCCACACACCGGTAACCCGCGGACATCCCGATAATCTCCTCCAGCGCACTACGCAGATCGGGATTGTCATCCACAATGCAAACATTGATTTCCTTCATGCTGCAAAGGTGGGGGGAATGCCAGAAACGGGCAATACCACGAAGTGGTAATTACCAGGCCGGCCGCCGGGTTCCTCAGGGCAGCGGGACGTAAAGCAGGTATTTTTCCCGGAAAAAGGGCAGGGGAAAGAGTTCGGCGATCTCCAGTACCCGGGGCCGGGTACCGCTGGCCTGAATTTCCCCGGCCAGGTCGCCCCCTTTCAGGCAGATGAGCCCGGGGGGCTGGGAGCCTTCCGCCGCGGGTTTCTTTTTCAAAAGGGGCCGGCTCCAGGTCCAGAGGTCCCGCAGGGGGGCCACGGCCCGGGATACGGCAAAATCAAAGCGGCGGTTCCGGATCTGTTCGGCCCGTATGTGCTCGGTGGTCACATTCTCCAGCCCGATGGCCTCGGCCACGGCCCGCACCACGGTCAGTTTTTTCCCGATGCTGTCTACCAGGTGAAAGCGGACCTGCGGGAAAAAAATAGCCAGGGGAATGCCGGGAAACCCGCCGCCCGTGCCGATATCAATGATCTCCGAACCCGGGGCAAACGTAAAGACGGCGGCAATGCTGAGTGAATGGAGGACATGCTTTTCATAGAGGCCGTCGATATCCTTGCGGGAAATCACATTGATCTGGGCATTCCACTCCCGGTACAGCGGCTCCAGCTGCGTCAGCTGCTCGAGCTGGCGGGGCGTGAAATCGGAAAAAAATCGGCGAATGAGTTCCATGGTACCGGGACGGCCTAGTTCCAGCTCTGGCGGGGTTTTTTCCACAAGGCCGGCGCAAAGATGAGATAATAAAAGAACATCCAGATGTCCAGCAGCAGGAACCACCCCCAGAGATCGGATTCGTTGAGCCGTTTCATAGCCTTGTAATAAATCAGGCCCTGTACCAGCCACTTGACCCCGGCAATGACCAGGACGGGCCGCCAGTCTCCCAGCAGGGCGGCCCCCACCAGCAGGGGATAAAAGAGGAATTGGGTGGCGGTGTAAAGTCCCAGCAGGATCTTGTGCCGGGTTTTGTAATAGCGCGCCGTGCTGTAATGCCGCTGCTTCTGCTTCAGCCAGGCACGGAAACTCGTCCGGGGAACCGACAGGGTGATGGCTTCCTTGTCCAGCACCACCGCCACATTGCGGCGCGTGGCAACCCGGTTGATGAACAGGTCGTCATCCCCTCCGGGAAGCTGGTTGATGGCAGAAAACCCCTTATTGCGCAGGAAAAGCTCTTTTTTGTAGGAGAGGTTGCGCCCCACGCCCATGTAGGGCAGGCCGGCCAGGGCCAGGGAGAGGTACTGCAGGGCGGTGTGGAAGGTTTCAAATCGGATCAGTTTGTTAAGCAGGCCCGGCCGCCGGTGATAGGCGCCGTAACCCAGTACGATCTCTATGCCCTCCCCGTAGGCATCCTGCATCTTTTGCAGCCAGTACTCACTGGCCGGCACGCAGTCTGCGTCGGTGAGCAGCAGGATCTCGTGGCGGGCTTCCCGGATGCCGATGGAAAGCGGGTATTTCTTGCCGTTGATCAGCTTGGCCTCCTGGCTCAGTTCTACCACATGCAGCAGCTTGAAGGTCTTGCGCAGTTCCTGCAGGATGTATTTGGAATCGTCCACGGAATTATCATTCACCACGATGACCTCGTGGGTGCTGCCATAATGCTGCACCAGGACACCCGGCAGGTTACGGGCAATGTTTTCATCCTCGTCCCGGGCACAGATGATCACCGATACGGGGTGCTGCTGGGACTGGCTGCGTTGCGGGGGCCGGTAAAAGGCGAGCCGCGAAAAAAAGACCAGCTGGTAAAGCAGTTGCACCAGGGCGGCGGCCGCGAACAGGTACAGAAGGATCGCTCCCAGGTGGGTTTTCAGGAACAGCCAATACGTCATAAGCAGGTTGGGCGGCCCTGGCGGCCACCGGCTGCGAAAATAAAAGGGGGGCAGGATCGGGCCCACAAAATCATTTCACAGGTGTTGATAATTGCCAGCCGGCCCTGTTTGCAGGGCTTCCTGTAACTTGCAGCCCGCATGGCAGCCTTACAATTTACCCTGCAGCATACCGATTCGGCCAGCCGGGCCCGGGCGGGCCTGGTCCGAACGGACCACGGCGAATTTGCCACCCCGGTTTTCATGCCGGTCGGCACAGTGGGCTCCGTCAAGGCCGTTACCCGCCAACAGCTTCATGAGGACGTAAAGGCCCGGATCATCCTGGGTAATACCTATCACCTGTACCTGCGGCCGGGACTGGAGGTGCTGGAAGCTGCCGGCGGGCTGCATCGCTTTACCGGGTGGGACCGTCCGATCCTCACCGACAGCGGCGGTTACCAGGTCTTTTCCCTGGCCGGGACCCGCAGGATCCGGGAGGAAGGCGTGACGTTTCAGTCCCATATCGACGGATCACGCCACCTGTTTACGCCCGAGCGCGTCATGGATATCCAGCGCCGTATCGGCGGCGACATCATCATGGCGTTCGACGAATGTCCTCCGGGAGGCTGCGATTACAGCTACGCCCGACAAAGCCTGGAGCTTACCCACCGCTGGCTGGACAGGTGCCTGCAGCAGTTCCGCAGCACGCCCGACCGCTACGGGTATACCCAGCATCTGTTCCCGATCGTACAGGGAGGTACCTACCGGGACCTGCGCAAACAGTCCTGCGACTATGTGGCGGCCAGTGAATCCCCCGGCCATGCGATCGGGGGGCTGAGCGTGGGCGAGCCCGAGCCGGTGATGTACGAGATCTGCGGCTGGTGCTGCGAGCACCTGCCGGCCCACAAACCCCGCTACCTGATGGGAGTGGGAACGCCCTGGAATATCCTGGAATGCATCGGGCTAGGCGTGGACATGTTCGACTGCGTCATGCCTACGCGCAACGGCCGCAATGCCATGCTGTTCACCACCCAGGGTGTCATCAATATCGACAACAAGAAATGGGAGAAGGACTTCTCGCCCATTGACGAAGGCCTGGACTGCTCGGTCAGCCGGCAGTACTCGAAGGCCTACCTGCGCCACCTGGTAAAGGCCCGGGAGATCCTGGCCCTTACGATTGCCTCCGTCCACAACCTGGCGTTCTACTGCTGGCTGGTGGAAGAGGCGCGCCGCCATATCCTGGCGGGCGATTTTGTATCCTGGAAAACCGAACAGGTAGCCCGGCTTCAGACCCGCCTGTGAACCAGGCGGGCCCGGTTCCCATGTAAACCCTTGTCGGATGAATATCGAATCTGTCGTGCTGAAATTCCTCGCCGCCGAATCCCAGCTCCAGGTGCTGCCCCGCCGCATCGAGGAGGCCCGGCGCCAGTGGGAAGAGCTCCTGGACAGCCGCTGTCCCGGACCCGCCTGTACGGTGGAAAGCCTTCAGCGGCTGTATGGGCGGTATGAAGACCTGGAAAAACTCGTCCAGGCCCTGGAGGAAAAACGGAAGGATTACCGGGAGAACCGTGACCAGCTGCAAAGGATCCTGCAGGCCCTGAACGGCCGTCAGCTGCATTACCAGTACCAGGCCCAGTCCCAGCCGGGAAGCCGCCATTACCGATTCTGGCTGGAGGGTGAGGAGGTGCGGTTCGGCGTGGAATGAGCGGGTTTTCTGACGGCCCGCGGGGGCCGGATTTCACATTTCGTTACCCCGGAAATTCTGTTACTTCGCAGGCAGATGAAGAAGATCGACTGGTATATACTCAAGAAGTTCCTGGTTTCCTTTTTTTTCTGCATGCTGCTGTTCACCGTGATCGCCGTGGCGATCGACAGCAGCGAGAAGACCGATGATTTCTACCGGACCGGCCTGAGTTCCTACCAGATCCTGACGAAATACTACGCCGGGTTCGTGCCCTATATCTGGGGGCTGCTGTTTCCCCTGTTTGTCTTCATCGCCGTCATTTTTTTCACCAGCCGGATGGCCACGCGCTCGGAAATCATTGCCATCCTGGCCAGCGGCACCAGCTATAACCGCTTTCTGCGGCCCTACCTGGTCGGGGGCCTGGGCCTTTCCCTGCTGCTCTGGTTAGCCACCCGGGAATTGATACCCCGGGCCAACCAGCTCCGGAGCGATTTCGAGACCAACTACCTGAACAAAAACGATCCCGCGCGCGGATTTGGCGTGCAGGACAAGTTTTACATGCGGTCCGATTCCAACACCTATGTCGGGATCAAGTACTACGACACGGCCGGCAAGACCGCCACGGTATTCTTCCTGGACCGCGTCCGCGACAACCAGGTCGTTTACAACCTGCGGGCGGAACTGTTCCGCTGGGATACGGCCCATAAGAACTGGCACCTGGAAAATGTCGTGGCCCGGACGGTCGACAGCATGAAGGAAACCGTCACGGCCGTACGTAATATGAGCCTGAACCTCAATATCAGGCCCGAGGACCTGCGACGGGATGATTACCTCAAGGACAAACTGAGCACCCCCCGGCTGGTCTCCTACATTCACCAGGAGCAGCTGCGCGGTACCGAAGGACTCAATACCCTGCAGGTGGAACGGTTCCGCCGAACCGCCACTCCCTTCACGGTACTGCTGCTCACCATGATCGGGGCGGTCATCGCCAGCCGCAAGACGCGGGGTGGCAGCGGCCTGCACCTGGCCATCGGCATCGCGATCGCCGCGATTTTCATCCTGTCGGACCGCTTTTCCACCACCTTTTCCGTCAAGGGGAATTTTCCGCCCCTGCTTGCCGCCTGGCTGCCCAACCTGGTCTTTTCCGGAGTGGCCTACTGGTTCTACCGGCGGGCTCCCAAATAATCTTTCCGCCGGCAGGATGCCCGGCGGGATACCTCTTGTTTTTTTTTAATATATCCGCCGGGAAAACCGGAGGCCATGAGTACTGAATTTTTTGCCAAGCCGTCCGTCCTGCCTAACTTTAACCCTTTAAAGTCAGCATTGTTTTTCTTTAAAATCAGTTACAATGGGCGTGCTCAAAGACAGGTTTAAAGCCAAAGCCGATCAGGTTGCTGTTGAAATCAAGGATCTTATCAAGGAACACGGGAACAAGAAAATCGGGGAGGTACACCTTTCCCAGATCTACCAGGGAATGCGCGGCATGACCGGCCTGGTTTCTGAAACCTCCCTGCTGGATGCCCAGGAAGGGATCCGCTTTCGCGGATATTCCATCCCGGAACTGCAGCAGAAGCTTCCCAAGGCCAACGGGGGATCCGAACCCCTGCCGGAAGGATTGTTTTACCTGATGCTGGTAGGGGAGCTGCCGACGGATGCCGATGCCCAGGAGGTAACGGCGGTCCTTCAGCGGCGCAGTCATGTCCCCAACCATGTCTTTGACACCATCGAGGCCCTGCCTGTCGGCAGCCATCCGATGACCCAGTTCGTGGTGGCCGTGATGGCCCTGCAGACAGAATCCCAGTTTGCCAAGCGGTATGCCGCGGGCATGAACAAAAAGGACTACTGGGATGCCGTATTTGATGATTCCATGGACCTGATCGCCCGGCTGCCCCGCGTGGCCGCCTATATCTACCGCCGCAAATACAAGGGCGGCCAGCATATCCAGCCCAACGGCCTGCTGGACTGGGCCGGCAATTTTGCGCACATGATGGGCTTCGAAGACGAGAGTTTCAAGGAACTCATGCGCCTGTACATGACCATTCATGCCGATCATGAGGGGGGGAATGTGTCGGCCCATGCCACCCACCTGGTGGGGTCGGCCCTGAGCGATCCCTACCTGAGTTTTGCGGCTGGCATGAACGGCCTGGCAGGACCCCTGCACGGACTGGCCAACCAGGAAGTGATCAAATGGATCTTCGAGCTGCGCGAAGAACTCAAGACCGACCTGCCTACCAAGGAGCAGATCGCCGAATACGTCAAGCGGACCCTGAATGAAGGCAAGGTGGTACCCGGTTATGGCCACGCGGTGCTGCGCAAGACCGACCCACGGTTTACGGCGCAGATGGAGTTCGGAAAAAAACATATGCCGGATGACCCCCTGGTCCAGACCGTCTGGAATATTTACGAGGTGGTGCCTCCCATCCTGCAGTCCCTCGGCAAGATCAAGAACCCCTGGCCCAACGTGGACGCCCATAGCGGCGCCCTGCTGGTCCATTACGGCATGGTGGAATACGAGTTTTACACGGTGCTGTTCGGCGTTAGCCGCGCGCTGGGTGTGCTCGCCAGTCTTTGCTGGGACAGGGCCCTTAACTTCCCGATCGAACGCCCCAAATCGGTGAGCACCGACACGGTCAGGCGCTGGCTGAAAGGGGAGGACGAAATCTGGGGGGAATAACCGGAATAACACAAGTCCGCCACGACAACGGGCCGGCCGGTGTGGCATGGCTCAGCCCAGCCGGTAAAACCGGACGGCATTCAGGCCGAAGACCTTTTCCCGGTCTTCGGGGGCATAATTTTCCATATACTTTTCCAGCAGGCTCTTCCACTGGACATAGAGGCCGGAGAGCAGGATTACGGGCCAGTCGCTTCCGAAAAGCAGCCGGTCGGTACCGAAGCATTCAAAGACGGTGTCCAGGTAGGGGTAAAAATCCGCCGGACTCCAGGCCCGCCAGGCCGCCTCGGTAAACAGGCCGGACAGCTTGCAGCAGACGTTGGGATGCGCCGCCAGGTCCCGCATCCCGGCTTTCCAGGAGGCCAGCTCGCCATGCCGGATATCCGGTTTGGCGCAGTGGTCCACCACGAATGCCTGCTCGGGGAACGCCCGGACTAAATCCACGGCAGCCGGCAACTGGCGGTGATAAATCAGGATATCGTAGGTATAGCCGTAAGGCTGGAGTGCCGCGATGCCACGCCGGAAATCAGGGCGCAGCAGGAAATCATCCGCTTCGGCCTGTACGATATGGCGCCAGCCTTTGATCTCCCCGTACTGCGAAAAATAGGCCAGGCGTTCGGCTACCTGGTCGCTGCATAAATCCACCCACCCCACCACACCTTGGATGTAGGGATGTGTCCGGGCCAGTTCCACGTAAAAATGGGTTTCGAGCTCGGAGGGATCAGCCTGCACGGCGACCACTCCGTCCACGCCGTTTCGTCTGAGGGTAAGGGCCAGGTCTTCGGGCAGGTAATTCTGGCGGAGCACCTTCATGTCATCCGTAATCCAGGTGTCCCGTTTGCGGTCAAATTTCCAGAAATGTACATGGGTGTCGATGGTCATGGCAGTTCGAAGATTTTTTCCATCCGGATCCACTTCTCGCCCGGCCCGGCCCAGGGGAGTGCCTGCTGGAATCGCCACATGAGGGTTTCCCATTCCTGCACCCGCGGGTTGGCCTGGTCAGCCGCCGCCTTCTTCTCAAAGGTAAATCCTTCCTGCACTTCCATGATCATGAACAGGCGGTTCCCGGTCCGGTATATCTCCAGGACCCCGATGCCGGATTCGCGGATGCTGCGAATGATTTCCGGCCATACTTCCCGGTGGTAACGCTCGTACTCGGCGATGAGGGCCGGATCATCCTTCAGATCCAGGGCCAGGGCATATCGTATGGTGTTGCTCATGATACAGGTTGGTAAGCGACCGCCCGCTGGCGGCTGGTGCCCAGTCCATCGATTCCCAGGGCGACTTCATCGCCCGGCTGCAGGTAGACGGGCTGCGGCTTCTGGCCCAGGCCCACCCCGGCCGGGGTCCCCGTGGAAATGATATCTCCCGGCAGCAGGGTCATGAACTGGCTGAGGTAGGAAATCAAAAACGGAATTTTGAATATCAGGTTACGGGTATTGCCGTCCTGGAAGGTTTTACCGTTTACGGTAAGCCACAGGTGCAGGTTATCGACGTCGGGGATTTCGTCCGGGGTTGCCAGCCAGGGTCCCAGGGGGGCAAAGGTATCACAGCTCTTGCCCTTCACCCACTGCCCGCTGCGCTCCAGCTGGAATTCCCGCTCGCTGTAGTCATTATGCAACAGGTATCCCGCTACGTAATCCATGGCCCGGTCCTGCTCGACGTAACTCGCGCGCCGCCCGATGACCAGGGCCAGTTCCACTTCCCAGTCGGTCTTCGTACTGCCGCGCGGAATGACCAGGTCATCCTGGGGGCCGACGATCGCAGTAGTGGATTTGAAAAATACCACCGGCTCACGGGGGAGCTGCATATTGCTTTCGGCCGCATGATCGGAATAATTGAGGCCGATGCAGATGAGTTTGGAGGGCCGGGCCACCGGCGCGCCGAGACGCACCGAGTCGTCCACCACCGGCAGGGTATTTTCCTGCAGGAGCTGCGGCAGCCGGGCCAGGCCGCCTCCGGCAAAAAACGCCTCATCATAATCGCGGACGAACTGCGACAGGTCCAGGCGGGTGGAGCCCTGCAGGATGCCCGGCTTTTCGGCCCCGGGCGGCCCGAATCGGATCAGTTTCATGACAGGTGTGTTAGGTGTTCAGTCGGGTAAATCCTCCGTCGATCGGATAATCGCACCCGGTTATGAAGCCGGCTTCCCCGCTGCAAAGGAACAGGGCCAGCTGCGCGATTTCGGCTGGTTGGCCCATACGGCCGATGGGCTGGGTCCGGGACAGTTTATCGAACATCTCCTGCTCACGGCCGGGATAGTTCTTTTTCAGGTATCCGTCCACGAAAGGCGTATGTACCCGTGCGGGCGATATCGAATTGCAGCGGATATTTTCCCCGATATAGTCTTTGGCCACGCTGAGCGTCATGGCATAAATGGCCCCCTTGGACGTGCTGTAGGCAAAGCGGTCCGCCAGGCCCGTGGTGGCCGCCACCGAGCACATGTTCAGGATGACGCCGCCCCCTGCCTGGCGCAGCCGCGGGATAGCGGCCCGGATACAGTTGTAGGCGCCCTTCACATTGACCTGCATGACCCGGTCAAATTCTTCCTCGGGCGTGGTATCGGCTTTCCCGATGCTGGCGATCCCGGCGTTGTTGACCAGGATGTCCACCGGGCCGATCTGCTCGAACACGGACCTTACCGCCTGCTGGTTCACGACGTCACAGGCATGGACCACGGCCGTACCGCCGGCCCGCGTGATGGCTACGGCCGTTTCGCGGCCCTGGGACTCGGACAATTCCAGGATATGCACACGGGCCCCCTGCCTGGCGAACAGCAGGGAAATGGCCTGGCCGATGCCGCTGCCGCCGCCGGTAATAACGGCCGTCTTGTTGGTAAGTGTAAACATGGTCACAGCATTCTTTCTGCGGAGACATCCGCGGGACGGCTCCTCGTTTCGGGCAGTTAAAGATAGCCTGCTTTTGCCTACCGGTCCCTGCCAGTTAAAATTTTTCGCAAATCGGCTAAAATGATCGCAGCCCGGGGATCGGTCCCTGCCCGGCTGCCTCACGGTCACCCGTGACGGCGCGGGAGAAATCATATTTATACCTATCTTCCGCTTCCCTAACCTCCCAAAACGATTGGTTGCATGCAGGCCCTACTAGGCGTCATATTTCATTTTATCGGCGGGTTCGCCTCCGGAAGTTTTTACATGCCGTTTAAAAAAGTGAAGGGCTGGCACTGGGAAAGTTACTGGATCGTCGGCGGCCTGTTCTCCTGGCTGATTGTTCCGCCGCTGGCGGCCTGGCTGACGGTTCCGGGATTTTCCGACATTATCCGGGCCACCTCCGCGGACACGCTGCGGTATACCATCCTGTTTGGCCTGCTGTGGGGATTCGGCGGGCTTACCTACGGCCTGGGCGTCCGTTACCTGGGGATGTCACTGGGCAATTCCGTCGTGCTGGGCTTTTGCTCCGCCTTCGGGGCCCTGGTCCCTTCCATTTATTATAATTTTTTCCCCAGGCCAGGCAAGACCAACCTGCATGACTTGCTGACGACCACCTGGGGCCGGATAGTGCTGGGCGGCGTGATGATTTGCCTGCTGGGAATTTATATCTGCGGACGGGCAGGCATGATGAAGGAACGGGAGCTTTCCGAGGAGGAGAAAAAGCGGTCCGTGGCGGAATTCAGCCTGGTAAAGGGATTGCTGGTGGCCATCTTTTCGGGGATCATGAGCGCCTGTTTCAATTTCGGGATCGAGGCCGGCAAGCCCATGGCGGAAGCGGCGGTAGCTGCCGGTATGAACCCGCTCTACCAGAACAATGTCACCTACGTGGTGCTGCTCTGGGGAGGGCTGACCACCAACCTGGTCTGGTGCCTGGTCCTGAATGCCCGGAACCGCTCCTATGGCGATTATACCGATCGCCGACAGCCCCTGGGTGCCAACTACCTGTTTTCTGCCCTCGCCGGCACCACCTGGTTTCTGCAGTTTTTCTTTTACGGGATGGGAGAGAGCAAACTGGGGAATGGAGCCAGTTCCTGGATCCTGCATATGGCCTTTATCATCCTGGTAGCCAACCTGTGGGGAATCGTGCTGAAGGAATGGAAGGGCGTCAGCGCCGGAACCCGAACGACCATCGTGGTGGGCATCCTGACTATTATCGCGTCCGTCCTGCTGGTCGGGTACGGCAATTCATTAAAATGATCACATATAAAAACGCATTCTATGGGTGAGGAAGTTCAGGATAGGTTCCGGTATGTGAGCTACCGGTGGGATGACCAGGAAGCAGCCCGGCTGGCCGGCGATGAGGTGAGCCTGCTGGTGTACCGGTCCAATCTGCTGGGCTCCGACCTGCGTTTAACCAATTATGGCGGCGGCAATACGTCCTGCAAGGCGCCAGCCACCGATCCGCTCACCGGCGGACAGACCGAGGTTATGTGGGTGAAAGGCAGTGGCGGGGACCTGGGCACTATGAAGCGTGATGGTCTGGCTGCCCTGTACCTGGACCGGTTGCGCAGCCTCCGGCAGGTGTACCGGGGCCTGGCGCACGAAGATGAAATGGTGGAGCTTTTTAACCACTGCCTGTATGATCTCAATTCCCGGGCGCCTTCCATCGACACGCCCCTGCATGCTTTCCTTCCTTTCCGTCATATTGATCACCTGCATCCCGATGCGGCCATCGCCCTGGCGGCGGCCCGGGACGGGCGCCGCCTTACCCGGGAACTGTTCGGCGATACCCTGGGCTGGGTGGATTGGCAGCGTCCTGGTTTCGACCTCGGGCTGAAGCTGAAACAATGCCTGGAGGAAAACCCGGGCATCCGCGGAATCATGCTCGGATCCCACGGCCTGTTTACCTGGGGCGATACGGCCCTGGCCTGCTATATCAACACCCTGGAAGTCATTGAACGTTGCGCGGAATTTCTGGACGCGGAGCAGGGCCGCAAAGGTCCCGTGTTCGGAGGGATCCGCCTGGATTCTCTTCCCGCCGGGGAGCGCCGGCGACAGGCTGCCCGCCTGGCCCCCGTGCTGCGCGGGCTTTGTTCGGGCAGTGACCAGGGGCCCGGCGTGGGCGGTAGCGGACTGAAGGTCGGCCATTTTACCGACGACCCGCGCGTGCTGGAATTTATCAATGCCAGGGACCTGGACCGGCTGGCCCCGATGGGTACGAGCTGCCCGGACCATTTTCTGCGCACCAAGATCGCCCCGCTGGTGCTCGACCTTTCGCCGCAGCAGGACCTGGACAACGCGCAGGAGATCCGCGATCGGCTGGCGCCCCAGTTTGCAGCCTACCGCCGTATGTATGCCGGTTACTACGAGTCCTGCCGCCACCCGGACAGTCCGCCGATGCGCGATCCCAACCCGGTGGTGCTGCTTTATCCGGGAGTGGGTATGTTCACCTTTGCCGCCGATAAGCAGACGGCGCGGGTGGCTGCGGAATTTTATATCAACGCCATCAATGTCATGCGCGGCGCGGAAACCGTAAGTGAATACACAGCCCTGCCGCGCCAGGAAGCTTTCAATATTGAATACTGGCTGCTGGAAGAAGCCAAGCTGAAACGCCTCCCGCGGCCCAGGCCCCTTCGCGGACGCGTGGCCCTGGTAACAGGCAGCGCCGGCGGAATTGGCAAGGCCATTGCCCGAAAACTGGCCGCAGAGGGTGCCTGCGTCCTGATCCATGACAACGATGTCCAGCGCCTGGAGAAGGCCCGCCAGGAATTTGCCGGGCAATTCGGGGCGGATAGCTTTCATGCCGAGCCGCTGGATGTGACCGATTCGGCTTCCGTCCACCGGGCTGCCGAGGCGGCCTGCCTGGCCTTCGGGGGGATCGACCTGGTGGTGAACTGCGCCGGCATTTCGATCAGCAAGCCCCTGGAAGAGCATACCGAGCAGGATTGGGACCGGCTCTACGATATCCTGGTGAAGGGCCAGTTCCTGGTCACCCAGGCCGGGGTGGACATCATGCGCCGGCAGGGACGGGGCGGCGATATCTTGAATATTGTCAGTAAGAATGCCCTGGTCAGCGGCCCTAATAATGCCGCCTACGGGAGCGCCAAGGCGGCCCAGTTACACCTGAGCCGGCTCAATGCCGCGGAGCTGGGCAAGGACCGCATCCGGGTGAACGTGGTCAACCCCGATGCGGTGATAGCGGACAGTAAGATCTGGGAGGGAGCCTGGGCTGCCGGCCGCGCCAAAGCCTACGGTATCACGGTGGAGGAGTTGCCGGCCTATTACGCCGCCAGGACCCTGCTCAACGAGGTGATCCTGCCCGAGGATATCGCCAATGCCTGCTTCGCCCTGGTCAGCGGCCTGCTGAACAAATCCACCGGCAACGTGATCAACGTGGACGGTGGCGTGCCTGCGGCCTTTGTGCGCTGAGGAACCGAATGGAAAAAAGCGGATTATGCCACGTATTGCCTTTACCATGAAACTGCACCCGGGGCAGGAAACGGAGTACGAGCGGCGCCACCGGGCCATCTGGCCGGCGCTGGCCGATCTGCTGCGGGCCTACGGGATCAGCCAGTACAGTATCCACCAGGACCGGGAATCCGGCCTGCTCCTGGGCTGCCTGACCATCGGGGACGAGCGCCGGCTGGACGAACTGGCCTCCGAACCGCTGATGAAAACCTGGTGGACCTATATGAAAGATATTATGGAGACCCATGAAGACCACTCCCCCGTGACGACCCGTTTGCGGGAGGTATTTTTTCTTCCTTAATGCGTTGCCATGCGTATCGACAATAACCAGATCCGGACACATAATGAAAAGTATCATGCGGCACACGAGGCTGCCCTGGCTTCCCTGGCCGCTACCCTGGACCGGCCGCTGGAGATCGTGGATAAACTGGCTGCCTTCCAGGTGGCCATTCCTTCCTGGGCCCTTGGCGCAGGGGGTACCCGGTTCGGCCGATTCCAGATCGGGGGAGAACCCCGCAGCCTGGAGGAGAAGATCGAGGATGTGGGCCTGCTCCATGCACTGAACCGCGGAAGCGGGGCCATCTCCCTGCACATTCCCTGGGACATCCCGGCAGATCCCGGCCGGATCCGCGCCCTGGCTGCCGAACAGGGACTACGGTTCGATGCCATGAACTCCAATACCTTCCAGGATCAGCCGGGTCAGGCCCTCAGCTACAAATTCGGGTCCATGCAGCATACGGATCCGGCGGTCCGCCGCCAGGCCGTGGCACATAACCTGGAGGTGATCCGGCACGGCATGGCCCTGGGATCCACCTCGCTGACCGTCTGGCTGAGTGACGGCAGCTGCTTTCCGGGGCAGCTCAACTTCCGCCGCGCCTTCCAGCATACCCTGGCCTGCCTGGAGGAAGTCTATGCGGCCCTGCCGCCTGGCTGGAAACTCTTTGTGGAATACAAGGCCTACGAACCGAATTTTTATTCCATGACCGTGGGGGACTGGGGACAGTCCCTGCTCTATGCCTCCAAACTGGGCGACCGCGCCTTCACCCTGGTTGACCTGGGCCACCATCTTCCCCATGCCAACATTGAGCAGATCGTCTCCCTGCTCCTGATGGAGGGAAAACTGGGTGGCTTTCACTTCAATGACAGCAAGTACGGGGACGATGACCTTACGGTGGGCAGCATCAAGCCCTACCAGCTCTTCCTGATCTTCAACGAGCTGGTCGAGGGCCTGGATGCCCGGGGTCTGGACCACGCCACCGGCCTGGGCTGGATGATTGACGCCAGCCACAATGTGAAGGACCCCCTGGAGGACCTGCTGCAATCGGTGGAGGCTATACGTATTGCCTATGCGCAGGCGCTGCTGGTGGACCGAAAACAGCTCGCGGCTGCCCAGCAGCAGAATGACGTGGTAGCCGCCCAGGAAATCCTGCAGCAGGCTTTCCGCACCGATGTCCGTCCGCTGGTGGCCGAAGCCAGGCTCCGGCGCGGGGGGG
>DASZRL010000041.1:0-33406 GCA_035549175.1 Chitinophagaceae bacterium
GCTGATCGCCCCACTGCATTCATCATTGGGGGGCGGGGGCGGCACTGTATACGTAACACATATATTGAAACCGGCATTGGTTGGGGAGGAGGGTGCACTCCCGCTCGTGGAATAAACCCTGACATAGTAGGTAGTACCAGCCGTAAGCCCGGATGCGGCGATACTAGTCGTTCCACAGCCAAGGGAATACATCGTCGAGCCACAGGTGCCATATAATAATTCCAGACCGGGGCTGGGGATACTACTTCCAATATTACTTAACGATATGGTTACATTGGACGCAGGAGCTTTAAAGGAGTACCATACATCATAGCTGACAGTGCCTGCACAGGATCCGGAAATGGTTGGAGAGGCGGAACTGGTTGATAAATAGAAACTTCCTGATGTGTTCGAGCAAGTTGTCGATGGAGTAAGGGAAACGGCTCCGGTGCACGCGTCGTTTGCCGGGGCTACATCCTGGACGCAGATATTGAATGTACCAGTCGTATTGGTATTACTATAAACCCGGATCAGGTAAGAACTGCCCACTGTCAGACCTGTAGCTGTACCACTTGCGCTTGTTGTACAAAGCAGGCTGGAGGGTGTACCTCCACAGGAGGCGGCTGTAAAAACCTGGAAGCGTGATCCTGAGGGAGCACTGCTCAAGGTTATAGTTTCCGAGGAGGAATTAGCAGTAAAAAGGTACCAGACATCATTTCGGTTACCTCCGGAGCTTCCACAGGCTCCTGTAATAGGAGTATAGCTTGCACCAGTAAGTGTCCCACTCGTATTAGAGCAGGTTGATCCCGGCGTTAAGGTTATCGCGTTAGAGCATAGGTCGTTGGAGGGCGCCTGCGAAATGGCAAGCTGTCCCAGCAGCAGGCAGGTAGCCAGCGGAAGTGTTTTCCTTTGGAAAAAGGGTTGGATGATAATGGCTTTCATGCGGAAAATGTGAATTTTCAGAATATTGGTTTTTACCCGCAAAGGGAGTAGTAAAGAAAGGCAAATATTTCGTAGTAGACAATCGTAAAAGCCGGTAAACCAATAAGGGTTTTTACTTATCAAAAATTAAGTAGTAGCACTATTGAAAAAAGCTTAATCTGTAACTATTTTGCAATCCAAACCAATCCAATTCTTTAGAAAAGCCTCCAATCCATGAAAAAGCTATTCACCTGGCTATCTCTTTTCCTTACATGTTATTCTTTTGCTGCAGCCCCTGGCAATGATGCCTGTTCCGGGGCCACCTTGATTACAGAGTCTTCGACTTGGTCCCCAACATCCGGGACACTGGTTGGTGCCGCTGCAACGACGAGCGTACCTGGTGTTTGCGGATCTTCCTCCTCAGCGGACGTCTGGTATAAATTCGTAGCAACTTCCCAATACCCGATCGTCACGATCAACAATTTTGGGGCGAACTATATGTCAAAAAAGCCTGCTGTCCAAATATTGTCTGGATCCTGCGGCTCGCAGACCAGTATTGGTTGTTCAGCAGCATCGAATACCTCAACTACCTCTCTTTCTGTTTCACCGTCAAGTTCGTTAACTATTGGTACCACGTACTATATACGTGTCTTTATGGTTACCAATACTCTTCCTGCTTCAGGGACCTATACTTTTAGTGTGGGTGTGGTAGATGGCCTATCAGTAGGATCTGGACGTATGAATGAGGTTTACAAACAAACTGTACTTTCCCCTGCCAACGGCCTGAACGACCCCTGGGAAATTACCTATGGTTCGGACGGGTATTTGTGGATCACTGAGTCCAAAGGCTATAAAGTCTATCGGATGGATCCGGCTACAGGTACCAAAACGACCGTGCTGGATATTTCCCAGAACGCGACGTTCCTTCCCACCGCGGACCAGACCTTTGACGTGCAATTCGGAACCGGTCAGAATCCCTGGCCCCAGGGCGGCCTGGCTGGCCTGGCCCTGCACCCCAAATTCCTGGATGCCACGACGCCCAAGAATTACGTATATATATCATATGTGTACAAGTTCATTTCGAACAACGATCCCAACGGATGTTTTTTCCAGAACCGGATCGTCCGGTTCACCTATAACACCAGCACAGGCAAGCTGGAATCCCCGGTGTCCGTGTGCGATACTCTGCCGGGCAGCAGCGACCACAACTCCCAGCGGCTGATCATTGCCCCGGTAAGCGGCACCTATTATCTGTTCTATGGACAGGGGGACATGGGAGCCGGCCAGTTTGCCAACCGGTTGCGTACCAATAATGCCCAGAATGTCAATTCCTATGAAGGCAAGATCCTTCGGTTCAACCTGGAGCCGGACGGCGACGCCGGAACCTACGACCAGTGGATACCTAACGACAATCCCTATAACGGAACAGCCCAGAGCGCGGTATGGGCGATGGGAATCCGCAATAACCAGGGTTTTGCCTATGATACGGCTACCGGTATTCTGTATGGCTCATCCCACGGACCGTACAGTGACGATGAGATCAATATCATTGAGAAGGGGAAGAATTACGGCCACCCCCTGGTAGAAGGCTTTGCCTCGGATGGTAATTATAATGGTATTTCCGCCGGAACGGCCCCCAACATGACCGGTGGTTCCACTTCAGCCTGCCCGATCATCACCGATGAGGCTACCAATGCGGCCAACATCGGTTCCTCCTATAAGGATCCTTTATTTACCGCCTATGCCGGATCATCCGGACAGGTAATTAATATTTGGAATACCACCACGGGATCGAACGGTAGCTGGCCTTCGGAGGCCTGGTCCGGAATGGATGTTTATAAAAACAGCTACATCCCCGGCTGGAAAAGCTCCCTGATCATGTGTTCCCTGAAATGGGGCCGGCTGATCCGCCTGAAACTGGGATCCACAGGTACCACCATTGCGTCCACAGGGGGATATGATACCATAAGCTATTTCGGAAGCACCAACCGCTACCGTGACCTTGCATTTGATCCCAACGGGAAGGATATCTACGTGATCATGGATAAATCCTCCACCACCTCAGGTCCGAGCGCCTTAAACCCGATCGTGCCTGCCTGCGGTGGTTGTGTCGTTAAATACTCCTTCCTGGGTTATGCAGATGCTTCCGGAAAAAGTTCGATCCCGGATGCGATCGATATTACGACCACTACCAGTACGAATACCTGTGTTCCGGCTACCACCGTTACGATTGATAATTCCAATAACATGCTCTGGGTGCCCATTACGGGTCCAGACGGTAATATCCTGGCCGAAATCTATCCCAACGGCAATAACCTGGGAACGGTTACCTCATCCTTCTATATTCACACCGGTTCCATTCGCAAAGATGGCACCGGGCGCAAGTATATGGATCGCAGTATGACCATAACACCCGCCGTACAGCCTTCCACCCCGGTGAAGATCCGGTTGTATTTTACCAATGCGGAATTCGCCGCCCTGCAGGCCAGCCCCAATAGCGGTGTGACTTCGCTGAGCGACCTGCTGATCCGAAAGAACAGTGACCCTTGCAGCGGGACCCTGACGAACGCTACCACCAACATCGGCCCCACCTATGCGGAGGTCCATGGAACCAGTGGATATATGCTTCAGTATGACAATCTGCCTGGTTTCTCTTCCTTCTATTTCGGCAGCTCCCTGATCACCCTGCCTCTTAAGCTGGTTTACTTCAAGGGCAGTTATGAGAAACAGGGGTCTGTCCTTCAGTGGGAAACGGCTAACGAGAATAATACGTCCCACTTCGAGGTGGAAAGAAGCCTGGATGGCCGCAGTTTCAGACAGATCGGCACCGTGGCCGCCGCCGGCAATTCTACGGTCAACCTGAAATACAATTACACCGATTATGAGGCCGCAACCCAGGGGGCTTCTATACTCTACTACCGGTTGCGCATGGTGGACCTGGACGGAGCGTATACGTACTCCAACATCGTGACTGTCACCATTCCTGATTTTGCCGGCAGGGTAACCCTGTTCCCGAACCCGGCCAGCGAAAATGTAACGGTTACTGTTTCCGCACCCCAGGATGGCCGGATTACCTGGGAAGTGGTTGACAATACAGGCCGGGTCGTCCTGCAAAGTGCGGCCCAGATGAAGAAGGGAAGCAATACCTTCCCGGTAAATGTAAGGAAACTCGCCTCCGGCATGTATTTCCTGAAACTTGCCGGTGCAGGAGTCGACCAGCAGGTAAAACTGCAGAAATTATAACCCGGCGGTAAAAAAGGTGCCAGGCCCTGCATCAGGATACCAATAGGCACTTAAAAAATGAAAGCGTAACCATCCCGACCAGACGATCCCGTCACAATGGTATTTGCAGGATCCTGCAAATACCATTGTGTTTTTGGGCCAGTGGATAAGCAGGCTCTTACCTGTTTATTAATACCAGGTATTCCATCTGGTTTGCCTGAAATCATCCGCATGAAGACCTTAGCCCATGGCACGGCTTCCAGGATCAGTTGCTATACCTAACCGGCAGGTCAACCTTCTGTCATGCGCAATTTCCTGCTAACCGGAAACCTGGTTCTGGCCTGGTGGCCACCGGGCCGGCCAGCAGGAAGCCCCCATCCAGCAGGGAAGCAATGCGCTGACCCTGGACCTGGTCCGGGAACAACCCGCCGGGGTTTACCAGCTGGCGGTCGAAAGTGCCGTTCGTTGCGTGATCCCCAAAATGGTCATCTTTTGATGCCGGCCTTCCGTTCTCCGAAAGCGGTGGAGGTATCGCCCCGGAATCCCGTTAATTTTGCAGGCATGTATACGCTGAAAAAATCGCTGGGCCAGCATTTTCTGAAGGATGAAAATGTGTGCCGCCGCATCGTGGATCAGCTGCGCCAGCGGCCATTCCGGCAATTGCTGGAGGTGGGACCGGGCGGGGGCGCCCTGACCAAATACCTGCTGCAGCTGCCTGGCGTGGATTTCCGGGCCGTGGAACTGGACCAGGAAAAGGTGGACTTCCTGGTGACCAGCTATCCGGAACTGACCGGCCGTATCATTCACCGGAGTTTTCTGGAAATCGATCCGCCTTTCTCCGGCCCCTTCACCGTCATTGGCAATTTTCCCTATAACATTTCCTCCCAGATCCTCTTCAAGGTCCTGGACTGGAAAGACCAGGTGGAATGCGTCATCGGCATGTTTCAGAAGGAGGTGGCACAGCGGGTGGCCGCATCACCCGGCAGCAAGACCTATGGCGTCATCAGCGTCCTGGTGCAGGCCTTTTACGAGGTGACGTACCTGTTCGAGGTAAGTGAGTCCTGTTTCCAGCCCCCGCCCAAGGTCAAAAGCGCCGTCATCCGCCTGGTTCCCCGTTCCCGGAAACTTGACCTAAAGGATGAACGGCGGTTTTTTTTGCTGGTAAAGACAGCCTTCAACCAGCGGCGCAAGACACTGCGCAATGCGGTCAGGGGACTTTTCGATCCCGCGGTCCTGGAGGATCCCGTGTTCCAGCGGCGCGCGGAACAACTCAGCCTGGAGGAATTCGCCGCCTTGTCCGAAAAAATGAAAATCTAATCCCGAAGCGCACCGGATATGAAAAAAGCGATCATTACAGCCAAGGCCCATGCGATTCTGCAGGAGCGGCTACGCCTGCAGGGTTACGAAGTGATTTATGAGCCCCAGATCACCTACGAGGAACTGCTGGACCGGATCGGCGAGGCGGAAGGGCTGGTGGTGACCACCCGGCTCCCCATCGACCGGGCCCTGATCGACCGGGCAGCCGGGCTCAAATGGATCGGGCGCCTGGGCAGCGGCATGGAGCTGATTGATGTTCCCTATGCCCAAACGCGGGGCATCCGCTGCGAAAGCAGCCCGGAAGGAAACCGCAATGCCGTCGCCGAACATGTCCTGGGGATGCTGCTGGGGCTCATGAACCGGATCTACTCTTCCGCCGGGGAGATCCGGGAAGGCAAATGGATTCGGGATGCCAACCGGGGTACTGAACTGACCGGGAAAACGGTCGGGCTGATCGGTTTTGGCAATACAGGTAGTGCCTTTGCCTCCCTGCTGCAATCCTTCCGTGTAACCGTACTTGCCTATGACAAATACAGGTTCGGATTCGGTTCGGGGTATATCAAGGAAGCCAGCCTGGAACAGGTTTGCCGGTATGCCGATGTGATCAGTTTTCATGTCCCCCTTACCGAGGAGACCCGGTACCTGGGGGACCGCCGGTTTTTCGAATCCCTCCGGCAAAAGCCCTGGATCCTCAATGCCTCGCGGGGCAAGGTGGTAAAACTGGCCGATCTTGCCGAGGCACTCCGCTCCGGCCTTGTTGCCGGTGCCGGGCTGGATGTGCTGGAAAATGAGCGGCTGGAAACCTACACGCCCCCCGAGCAGGAGTTGCTGGACTGGCTGCTGGCCCAGCCCAACGTCCTGATCACCCCCCATATCGCCGGCTACAGCCATGAGGCTTTTTATCGCATGGCCACGGTGCTCTGCGACAAGCTGTTCGGCACTACATCCTGAGAAAGGGAAGGTCAGCCCGCCGGCCGGGCCGGAAAACTGGGGGTGGCCGGTTCTTGGAAATTCAAATAGTTTTTTATCTTTGCCGGTAATAAATGCAACGCTTCAGACAATTCCTGAGGCGTTGTTATTTTTTTCTTTTTACTAAACGAAATGTGTTATGAGTGGGATTCAGTACGTGACCAAGGAAACCCTGGATCAGATGAAGGTAGAGCTTCAGCGTATGAAGACGGTGGACCGTCCGGCCGCATCCCGGGCCATTGCCGAAGCCCGCGAAAAAGGTGACCTCAAGGAGAACGCCGAATATGATGCCGCCAAGGAGGCCCAGGGCCTGCTGGAGGCTAAAATAGCCCTGCTGGAAAGCCAGGTGGCCAGTGCCCGCATCATTGACGAATCCAGCATTGACACCAGCAAGGTGTCCATCCTGACCCGTGTCAGGCTGGTCAATCTCAATACCAAAAAGGAAGTTACCTACCAGATCGTGAGTGAAAAGGAAGCTGACCTCAAGGCCGGCAAGATATCCGTGACGTCCCCGATCGGAAAGGGGCTCCTGGGTAAAGTAGTCGGGGAGGTAGCCGAGGTCCACGCACCGGCCGGGGTGATCAAGTTCAAGATAGAAGACATCAGCATTTAGAGCCGGCCCCGCGAGGGGCTATTTCTGGTTTGCATCCCGCCGGATTGCCGGTACAATCGGTACCTTTAAACCAGGCTGCCTCCTAAAAATGCCCCTTTGTTATGACGATCTTTTCCAAAATCATTGCCGGGCAGATCCCTTCCTACCGCCTTGCGGAAAGTGAACGGTTTTTTGCCTTCCTGGACATAGCTCCGCTGCGTGAAGGCCACACCCTGGTGGTTCCCAAAACGGAGATCGACAATCTCTTCGACCTGCCCGATGCCTACCTGGGGGAGATGCTGGTCTTTGCCAGGCCGATCGCCAAGGCCATCGAAAAATCCTTCCGCTGCAACCGCTGCGGCATCAGCGTGGTCGGCCTGGAAGTACCGCATGCCCACCTGCACCTGATTCCGATCAATGGGGCTAATGATCTCAACTTTACCCAGGCCAAACGCCCCGTCACCCCCGAGGACCTGAAGCGGGCCCAGGAGAAGATCCTGGCTCACCTGTAGTACGGGTACCTTCCTTTACCGGCGGACCCGGCTGGGATTATTTTTCAGGAACTGGTTCCAGGCGCCCTGGGTCCGGACAGCATTTTTTTTGGGAGACGCCACGGGCGGCAGGCCCGCCTGCGTCTGGAAATGATGGCAGACGGCGACCGCCAGGGCGTCGGAGGCATCATAGTGGCGGGGTTTTTCGGGAAGAACCAGGATATGCTGCAGCATCTTCCACACTTTCTCTTTATCCGCATTCCCGTTACCGGTGATGGCTTGTTTGATCTTGCGGGGGGAATACTCCGTTACCGGCAGCCGCGCGCTCATCGCGGCCGCGATCGCCACCCCCTGGGCTCTTCCCAGTTTCAGCATGCTCTGGACGTTCTTACCAAAAAAGGGAGCCTCGATGGCGAACTCATCAGGCCGGAATTCCCGGATGAGTGCCTCCACCTTCTGGTGAATCAGCAGCAGCCGCTTGAAATTATCCTGGCTGGCCGGAAGCCGGAGAATATCCATCTGGCGCATCGTGATCTGGTTTCCCTGCACGGCAATGATGCCATACCCCATCAGCAGGGTGCCGGGATCGATCCCCAGAATTATTTTCGGGAGCTTTTGCAAAGAGGAATGTATTTTTAACGAATAATGCGACCCAGTAACCGGCCCGGGCAGGTCTCCCTTTCACGACGGAGGACCGTTCCGCTTTCCCCGCTTGAAGGGCCGGACTTCCCGCTATGAAAGGTTTGCCGCATAAAAATATCAAAATCTTTCTCAACTACTTTTTGGGACCCCTGTTATTTGCCTGGTTATCCTATGCCATTTACCAGCAGCTGCGCCACCAGACCGACCTGGCTGCCTCCTGGGCCCAGGTCAAAAGGACTTTCGGTACCCGCCTGGTCTGGAACCTGTGGTGGGTGCTGGGGCTGATGCTGGTGAACTGGGGTCTGGAGGCCTGGAAATGGCAGCTGGTGACGCGTCCCGTGCAGTCCGTTTCCTTCCTGACGGCCTTCAAGGCCGTACTGTCCGGCCTGTCGGTCTCGGTCAGTACGCCGAACCGTATGGGGGAATACCTGGGCAGGGTCCTGTATATGGAAGAGGGTAACCGCCTGCGCACGATCTCACTGACCATCCTGAGCAGCATGAGCCAGCTGATCATTACGCTGGCCATGGGGGGCATCGGCCTGGTCTGCCTGCTGCCGGCGATTTACAGCGGGGAACTGGTTTCCGCCTTCTGGGTGCGGGTGCTCCTGTATACCATCCTTGCGGGCCTGGCGGCTTTAACGTTATTTTATTTCCGGATGGGCTGGCTGGCCCGCTGGGTAAGCCGGCTTGGAAAGAACAGCAAGTATGTCTATCTTTTGCAGGCCGTCGGCGCGGTCAATGCAACCCTGCTGTGGCAACTATTGTCTTTGTCCTTATTGCGTTTCGTTGTATTTGCCACCCAATACTACCTGCTTTTTTCCCTGTTCGGGGTCTCTATTGCGTGGTGGCAGAGTTTTTGGGCTGTAAGCATTTTGTTCCTCGTGCTGGCCATCCTGCCAACCATTGCCCTGGTGGAGGTAGTGCAGCGCGGAACGGTCGCCCTGAAGATATTCCGGTTGCTGACGGCCAATGAACTGGGTGTCGGGCTGACCACGGTGTCGATCTGGTTCATTAACCTGATTCTGCCCGCATTGGTCGGCAGTTTATTAATTTTAAGTATCAAAATATTCAGGAGCAAGCATGAGAGCGTTTAAGATCGCATCCCTTATCTGCCTGGGTCTGATGGCCTTTTCCAGGAGAACGGCACCGGCTCAGTACCAGGAGTTCTGCGGCGTGCAGAATTTATCCTTCCAGCCCGATGAGGAGATCAATTACATCGTGTATTACAACGTGGCCGGGATCTATGTGAATGCCGGCAATGCCACCTTTACCACTACCCTGGAACGCATGAACAACCGCCCGGTTTAT
Source organism: Chitinophagaceae bacterium (assembly GCA_035549175.1). GTDB lineage: Bacteria > Bacteroidota > Bacteroidia > Chitinophagales > Chitinophagaceae > DASTSN01. Next base: position 9,442 of record DASZRL010000041.1, read on the forward strand.
CATGTGGTCGGGGATGGAAAAACCAACCCGTCCTATGACTGGATCTACAAGGTCCGTGACCGGTATGAATCCTACATCGATACAATGACCCTCAAACCCGTCAAGTTCGTCCGCAATGTCAGCGAGGGCGGGTACAAAAAATACGAGAACGTAAGTTTCAACCACGACGCCAATACCGCAGTCACCACCAACGGCGTATTCCGGATACCGGAATGCATCCAGGACGTGGTCAGCTCGGTGTATTATGCCCGCAACATTGATTTTGACAAGTACAAAAAGGATGACAAAATTCCCTTCAACATGTTCCTGGACAACGAGGTATACAATATGTATATCCGGTACCTGGGCAAAGAGACGGTGAAAACCAAGTACGGCAGGTTCCGGGCCATTAAATTCAAACCCCTGCTGATCAAGGGTACCATCTTTGAAGGCGGGGAAAAGATGACGGTCTGGGTGACCGATGACGAAAACCATATTCCCGTACGCATCGAAAGCCCGATCGTGGTGGGGACCGTAAAGGTGGACATGATGGGCAATAAGAACCTCCGCCACCCGCTGACCTCCCTGATCAAACTGCGCGGCGGCTAACCCAGGTCGGCCAGGCGAAACAGGTTACCGGCCCGGATGCCGCGCTCCGTGCGCTGCAAATCACAGCATTCATAGAGCGGGTCATGTTCGAAAAACAGGATGTACCTGTTTTCCAGCGCCTCCTCCAGGAAGGATTTTTTTTCCTTCAGGGTGGTGAGCGGAAACATGTCATAGGCCATGACATAGGGCAGGGGGATATGCCCTTGTGAGGGAAGCAGGTCGGCCATGTAGACGAGGGTCCTTCCCCGGTACTGAATCTGGGGCAGCATCATGGCCTCGGTATGACCCCTGGCAAACCGGATTGTCACGCCGTCCAGGAACCCGGTTTCGGGCAGCCGGCCGCCCTGGTCCCAGTAGGCGGTATCCCCGGGTGACCAGCCCTCCAATGACCGGTCCTCCACGAACTTCAGCTGCCCGCTTTCCTGGATCGGCAGGATGTTTTCCCGCAGGAAGGAGGCTTTTTCCCGTTCATTGGGCTGGGTCGCCCACTGCCAGTGCCGGGGCGTGCTCCAGTAAACGGCCCGGGGAAAGGCCGGAACGAGCCGGTCCCCTTCCCGGCGGATGCTGCCCCCGCAATGGTCAAAATGGAGGTGGGTGAGCAGCACGTCGGTGATATCGTTTCGGGTGAAGCCGTGGGCGGCAAGCGAGGAATCCAGGGTCTCCTCCCCGTGCAGGTAATAATGACCGAAGAACCGGGCGTCCTGTTTGTCCCCGATCCCGTTGTCCACCAGGATCAGCCGGTTGCCGTCCTCGATGAGCAGGCAACGCATGGCCCAGTCACAGAGGTTGTTGGCGTCCGCGGGGTTGATCTTGTTCCAGATGCTTTTGGGTACGACGCCGAACATGGCGCCCCCGTCCAGTTTGAAATAGCCGGTATGGATTGAATACAGTGTCATGAGGCGGAAGGATGGGCCTGGCTGATTTCCCGAAGCCGTTGCTGCAGGGCGGGTCGCGCATACAGCAGCGCCAGCAGGGCCAGGATAAAAAAGCTTCCCAGGGCAAAGATACTGTTACGCATGCTGCCGCTGCGCTCTTCCACGAATCCGAACAGGAAGATGCCGATCACCAGGGCAATTTTTTCCGTGACGTCGTAAAAGCTGAAAAACGAGGTGGTATCCTGGGTCTGCGGCAGCAGTTTGCTGTAGGTGCTGCGGCTCATGCTCTGGATCCCGCCCATAATCAGGCCCACCACGGCCGCCAGGATATAAAACCCGGTCTGGGTATGGACCTGGTAGGCGGCGATGCAGACACCGATCCAGGTCAGCACGGCCAGCGTAATGACCCACCAGTTGCCGATGCGCTGGCTGAGCCGGCTCATGCCGATCGAACCCGGTATGGCCACCAGCTGGATCAGGATGATGGTGATGAGCAGCTTGGGTTCATCCTCGGGCCGCGAAAAGATCTCCTTTTTTGCATAGCCGGCCGCCACCAGCATCACGGTCTGCACGCCCATGCTGTACAGGAAGAAACTGAGCAGGAATCGTTTCAGCGAGGGCATGTGACGCAACTGGTCCCAGACCAGCCTGAGTTCATGAAAGCCATTGACCAGGATGTGCTTGCGGGCCTTGCGTTCCGCCCGGGCGGATATCGGAAGCACCCGGAAGGTCAGCTGCGCGAACCCGAGCCACCACAGGCCTGTGAGCAGAAAGGACAGCCTGGGTCCGATGGATTTATCGGCGGTACCCAGCCCGAACCAGCCTGGTTTCAGGATGATAATGAAACAGATGACCTGGAGCAGGACGCTGCCGATATAACCAAGCGCAAAGCCCTTGGCGCTGAGGCGGTCCTGGTCTTCCGGGGCGGCGATGTCGGGCAGGTAGGAATTGTAAAAAACCAGGCTGGACCAGAAACCCAGGGCCGCCACGGCGAAGGCCAGGATGCCGAACTCCAGCCGGTCCCGGGTAAACCAGAACAGGGCGATACAGGCGCCGGATCCCAGGTAGCAGAATGCCTGCATCCAGGCCTTCTTATTGCGCCGGTAGTCTGCAATCGAGCTCAGAATCGGGGAAGAGATGGCCACTACCAGGAACACGACCGCCAGGGCATAGTCCTGCAGCGCCGTGTTGATGAATTTGCGGCCGAAAAAACTGACGTAGGAAGGGGCCCCTGTTTCGGTGGCTGCCGTAATGGCCACGTAATAGGCCGGGAAGATGGTGGAGGTTATGACCAGGTTATAGGCGGAGTTTGCCCAGTCGTACATGGCCCATCCGTTAAGCACTCGTTTGGAAGCGGTTTCCATACCGTTGGTTTTCGGGCTGAAATTAAGGATTCAGGCAGGTACCGCCAATTCCGCAAAACCGTTTATTTGGGCAGGTAGCCCGACAGGATCAGCAGGATCAGGATAACGCCGAGTACTATCCGGTAGTATCCGAACAGGCGGAAGCCGTGCTTTTGCAGGAATCCGATGAAAAAGCGGATGGCGAGAATGGCTACCAGGAAGGCCACCGCGTTACCGACCAGCAGGATCTTTACATGCTCGGAAGTGAACGTGTGATAGCCCTTCAGCAGTTTATACCCGGTGGCGGCGGCCATGGTAGGCACAGCCAGGAAAAAGGAGAATTCGGCGGCCAGCTTTCGGGTCAGGCCCTGCTGCATACCCCCGATAATCGAGGCCGCACTGCGGCTGACCCCTGGAATCATGGCAATGCATTGCCAGACCCCGATGAGAAACCCCTTCCGGTTGCTGATGTCCTCCTCCCGGGAAATAGTGGGCGCCTTGAAATAGTTGTCGATCATCAGAAACAGCACCCCGCCGAGCAGCAGGGTCACCGCCACCGTCGTGGAGCTTTCCAGCATGGCGTCAATCTTGCTGGAAAACAAGGCTCCCAGAATAATGGCGGGGATTACCGCAATCACGAGCTTGAGGTAAAACTGCCAGCGGGAAAAATCCACAAACTTCCGGAAATACAGGACCACTACCGCCAGGATGGCTCCCAGCTGGATGGCCACGGTGAAAAGCTTGGTGAAGTCGGTTTCCGGGACGTGGAGCAGCTTTTCGGTGATGATCATGTGACCGGTGGAGGAGACGGGAAGGAATTCGGTCAGGCCTTCAATGATGGCGATGAGGATCGCTTCGATGATTCCCACAAGCAAAATTTAGTGCGTGATGTAAAAAGACGGGCGATGAATGCTCATCGCCCGGGAATTCATTTATGCTCCGGCCCTGGGGCGTTTGAATATGGCATAGATCTCGATGACCAGGCCCAGCAGGATGAGGATCGGGGCCACGGTGATCCGGGTAAAACTGTAGACCTCCTTTTCATTAAACACAGCCGGATTGTCGCTTTTCCCGCCGGCCATCAGGAACATCCCGAGGGCCACGACGAGCACCCCGGCCACCATCCACAGGTAATTGGTGCGGTCAAACATGGGGGCTACTTTTTTCTCACTCATAGTTGGATGATTTCAGGTGGCAATATACTTGAAATTCAGGAAACCGGCACCCCGGCTTCGCCGGGGATCAGTAAAGCTCGTCCAGCTTCATTTTCAGATATTTGAGCACGCTGCGGTAGGTGCTGAACAGGGTGATGCCGATCCCCAGCAGGATCAGGATCACGAAGAGCGATAGCAGCATGTGGGTGTCATGCAGCGCCTTCAGGTCCGGTAGGAGCCGTTCGGCCGTGGTAATGACCCCGTAAACGGCCAGGATGGCGATCACGCCGCTGATGGCCCCGTTAATGACTGCCCGGGTATTCAGCGGTTTGGCAATGAACCAGCGCGTGGCCCCCACCATCTGCATGGTTTTGATGAGAAACCGGTTGCTGAACATAGCCAGACGGATGGTATTGTCGATCAGGATGATGACCAGCAGGGCAATCAGGATCGCGATACCGGCGAGTACGAGGCTGACCACGCGGAAATTGCTTTGCATCTTGCCTACCACGGCATTGGGGTATTTCACCTCGTCCACGATCGGGTTTCGTGAGAGTTCCGTTTTGATCTGGGCCAGGTGGGCGGAGTCGACATATTCACTCTTGAGGGTGAAATCAATGCTGGTGGGCAGCAGGGCGTTGTCCAGGAACTGGGTGAAATCCTCCCCGCCCGTTTTCAGCCATTCCTGCTTGGCTGTTTCTTTGTCGGTATAGCGCACCAGGCGCACGTAAGGCTGGGCGGTAATGTAGTTCTGCAGGTTCTGGCGGGCCGAATCCTTGATATTGGGCTGGAGGAAGACCTGCACCTCGACGCTTTCCTTGAAATACTCCATCAGTTTTTTGGAATTGATGGTGATCCATCCCACGATCCCGAGCAGGAATAGCACGACCGTTACGCCCAGGATGGCCATAAAATAGGATGGTTTTCCCCGTTTGATGGAGGCTTTTCCGGATTGCGTCATGGTACTGATTTTTAGAATAGAATGGGTTGGGCAAAATTAGCAGATTTCGCAGTCCAATCCCTAATTTTGTTCCCCCACAGAACGATCCGGATGCCCGTATATTGCCGGCCGGTTCGGGGCGTGGGGATGGACGTTGTTTTTTAAGGCTTCTTTCACATTTTCGCCGGCTCTCCGCGGGCGGGCTGATCGCCGGTCTTTTCCAGGAATCCCCCTTACCCGGCCGGAGGGGAAGAAGGCCGGGTGGAAACAGGACGCCGAAACGAAGCGGATCAAATCCAGGACAAAGGCAACTATGGAATATAACTTCAGGGACATTGAAACCAAATGGCAGCAGCATTGGAAACTTTCGAAGGCTTACCAGGTCTCCAACGATTCTTCCAAACCCAAGTTCTATGTGCTGGACATGTTCCCCTACCCCAGCGGGGCCGGGCTGCATGTAGGACATCCCCTTGGCTACATAGCCAGTGATATTTTTGCGCGCTTCAAGCGCCTGCAGGGCTATAATGTCCTGCACCCGATGGGCTATGATGCGTTTGGCCTGCCGGCCGAACAATATGCCATCGAACATGGCATACACCCGGCCCTGTCCACCAGCAATAATATCCGCAACTTCCGCAAGCAGCTGGACAATGTCGGATTCTGCTATGACTGGGACCGCGAGGTGCGTACCTGCGATCCTGCCTACTACAAATGGACTCAATGGATATTCCTGCAGCTGTTTGACAGCTGGTACGACCGCCGGGCCGGCCGGGCTGCCCGGATCGCGGACCTGGTGACCCGCTTCGAGCAGGAGGGCAACCGGAACCATCCCTTCCCCAATGAGCGCTTCCTGGTCAATGTGAGCCCTGCCGGCGCGCCGGCCAGCCTGCAGGCCGGCTTTACGGCCGCCCAGTGGAAGCAAATGGACGAGAAAACCCGCCAGGACATCCTGATGGAATACCGTCTGGCCTATTGCGGGTACGGGGAAGTGAACTGGTGCGAGGCCCTGGGAACCGTGCTGGCCAACGACGAAGTGGTCAACGGGGTAAGTGAGCGCGGCGGATTCCCGGTGGTCAGGAAGCGGCTGCGTCAGTGGTACCTGCGCATCACCGAATATGCCGATCGCCTCCTGGAAGGGTTGGAACGCATCGAATTCAGTGAGGCCATGAAGGAAATGCAGACCAACTGGATCGGCCGCAGCAGCGGGGCCAACCTACGGTTTGCCCTGGCGGATTCACCGCATGCCCTGGAAGTCTATACCACCCGCCCGGACACGATCTTCGGGGTCGACTTCATGGTACTTGCCCCCGAGCATGACCTGGTGGAAGCCATCACCACCCCGGGGCAGCGCCAGGCGGTCTCCGAATACATCGCCTATGTGAAAAGCCGCAGCGAAAGGGAACGGATGGCGGAGAAAAAGATCAGCGGGGTCTTCACCGGGGCTTATGCGATCAATCCGTTCAGCGACCGGAAGATACCCGTGTGGATCAGCGAATACGTGCTGGCCGGCTACGGTACCGGTGCCATCATGGCCGTTCCCTGCGGAGACCAGCGTGACTTTGCCTTCGCCACGCATTTTCAAATCCCGGTCACCAATATCATCGGTGCGCATTTCAACGGCACGGAAGCCAATCCGACCAAGGATGCCCGGTTGGAAAACAGCGGATTTCTGAATGGCATGCTGATGAAGGATGCCATGGAAGCGGCCATCCGCGCGATCGAAGAAAAGGGAATCGGCAGCCGCAAGGTCAATTACAAGATGCGGGATGCTGCCTTCAGCCGCCAGCGCTACTGGGGGGAGCCCTTCCCGATAAAATGGGTGGACGGGATCGCCCGTCCGCTGGCGGAAAGCGAGCTCCCGCTGGAGTTGCCGGAGGTGGAAAATTACCGGCCGGGGCCGGAAGGGGAAGGCCCCCTGGCCAATCTCCCCGAATGGACCGGGCGCCATCTGGAAACCAATACCATGCCCGGGTATGCGGGCAGCAGCTGGTACTTTCTTCGCTACATGGACCCCCACAACGACAGCGCGTTTTGCAGCCGCGAGGCCAGCGACTACTGGGGCCAGGTGGACCTGTATATCGGCGGGACCGAACATGCGGTAGGCCACCTGCTCTACAGCCGGATGTGGACCAAAGTGCTCTATGACCTGGGCTATATCGGCCATGACGAACCGTACAAAAAGCTGGTGAACCAGGGCATGATCCAGGGAAGCAGCCGGTTTGTCTACCGGCTGGACGGCCTGGACCCAGCTGCCGGGCTGATCCTGGTGTCCCGGAAATTTTATGATGCCTACCTGGCAGCCGGTTCCATGACCCCGGAGCTGGCCGGGGAAATCGCGGGGCAAATCCCGGGACCTGCTTTAACCACTGACGGCTGTGCGGCGTGGAAAATCTCCCCCCTGCACGTGGATGTCAACATCGTGGATGGGTACGAACTGGACCGGGAGGCCTTCCGGAAATGGAAACCTGAGTTCGGCGCCGCCCGGTTCGTCTTGGAGGATGGCCGGTACCTCTGCGGGGCCGAGGTGGAGAAGATGTCCAAATCCAAATTCAATACGGTCAACCCGGATGACCTGGTGAACAAATACGGCGCTGATACCTTCCGCATGTATGAAATGTTCCTGGGGCCCGTGGAAATGAGCAAACCGTGGGATACTAAAGGCATTGAAGGCGTACACCGTTTTCTGCGAAAGTTCTGGCGCCTGTTCGCCGATGAGCAGCGGGGATGGATCCTGACGGACGAAAGCCCCACGGCGGCCGAATGGAAAGTGCTGCACCGCACGATCCGCAAGATCACCGAGGATACCGAGCGGTTCAGCTTCAATACGGGCGTGAGCGGATTTATGATCGCCGTAAACGAACTTACGGAACTGGACTGCCACAAGAAGGCCATCCTGGAGCCCCTGGTCATCCTGCTGGCACCCTACGCGCCCCATATCGCCGAAGAACTCTACCAGCGGATCCACCCGGGGGAAGGACGGTCCGTGCTGGATGCTTCCTATCCCCGTTTCGAAGAAAAATATGTGACCGAATCCAGCAAGCAATACCCGATCTCGGTCAACGGGAAGCTACGGACCACCCTGGACATTTCCCTGGATGCCGGACAGCAGCAGGTGGAGCAACTCGTGCTGGCCAACGAGGTGGTGCAGAAATGGCTCGAAGGCCGCGCCCCCAAAAAGATCATATTCGTGAAAGGGAAGATGGTCAACGTGGTGGTGTGAGGGACCAGCCCGTAAATCTCACGGACCATGCCGACAGCCTATACCGCTATGCGGGTGATGACCTTTAACCTCCGGTATGATAACCCGGGGGACGGGGACCATGCCTGGCCCCGGCGGCGCGACCTGGCCATTTCCCTAATGCGGTCTGCCGGCCCGCAGCTGCTGGGTGTCCAGGAAGCCCTGGCCGCCCAGGTCGAGGACCTGCAGGCCGCGATGCCCGGATACCGGTGGCTGGGGGTGGGCCGCGGGGATGGCCTACGCTGCGGGGAATTCAACGCCATTTTTTATGAGGCAAGCCGTTTTCAATGCCGGGAGAACGGCACCTTCTGGCTTTCGGAAGATCCTGCCAGGCCCGGTAGCCGCGGATGGGATGCCGCCTATCCGCGGCTGGTAACCTGGGCAGCCTTGCTGGATCAGGTAACCGGGGCGCGTTTTTATTATTTCAATACCCATTTTGACCATATCGGAGCGGCGGCCCGGCGCGCGGGCAGCCGGTTGCTGCTCGAAAAAATTCATCACCTGGCGGGCGGGCTGCCGGTGGTTGTGACCGGTGATTTCAATGCCCGGCCGGGAGAAGAGCCCATCCGGTTGCTTACAGACCCGAAGGATCCGCGCCACCTGACTGATGCCCGGCAGCTATGCGAAGCGCCACCCGAGGGGCCGGCCGGCACATTCAACGGATTTGGGGTGCCGGGTCCCGAACCGGGACCCATCGACTACATTTTTCTGCGGGGTAATTGGCAGGTAAGCCGCCACCTCACCCTGGCGGGGCCGGGTGACGGGCGTTTTGCGTCCGATCACTACCCGGTCATGGCTGTGCTTTCCGGCTGAGTCACTATTTTTCCGTGCGGGATTCACCGGGAGGCCGGCCGGGCTGCCTGACCAGGCGGATCATGGCACTGCTTCCCTCCGTGGATGCGAGGTAGGCTTCATACCGCTTGTCGCCGACCAGGGCCACCATGTAGGACGTATTGGGGGGAATGGCTCCCAGGTTCTCTGCCACCATGGTCAGGTCGCAGGGACTGGGCAGGGAAGCCACGGCCAGTCGCAGGATATAGGCTTTTTCCGTCAGGCGGATATGCTCGGCCAGGATCCGGTCGTTCAGGAAGAGCGAAATCGAATCTCCGTCCACTTCGGCATTATCGTAGAAGCGCAGTTCCAGGGAGTCTCCTGTCAGCGGGATTTCGCGGACCAGCACCCGCTCGCGGCTGGCAAATTTTTCCCGGATGCCGGCGGGTGTTTTCGGCAAGGCAACCGGCGAAGTTTTTACCGGCTCGGAAACCTGGGGCCGTACCGGCGGGGCAAAGGCGAGGGGGTCCCCCGCGGCAGCCCGCTCCACAGGGGGCTGGCTCTTCCCGCGATCCGGTCCAGTCTGATCCGGCAGGGTCTGCGGTGCGGGGTTGCCGGTTTGCGTTCGGTGGACGGCCAGGGCCGCCACGCTGTCGATGAGGTCCGGGTCATTGGCCCCCGTGAGGTAATTGTCAATGACATCATCCCATTCATCGGGAAACCGGGTCGGACCGCTTTTGTCCAGATGTACATCGCCGTCAGGTGTTGCCTCCCGGCTGCGGGGTGCCCCCTTCCCGTCCAGGCGCATCACGCCGCTGCCCGGGCAGTCGAAATCAGCCCGCGAAAGCCGCGGCTGCCTTCCGGGAGCGCCCAGGGCAAGCCGGCCGGCCTTTTCTTCAATCAGCTGGTCGTCCCACCAGACCGCGCTGTTGGTCTGCTGGTCGAAATAGCCCTGGATGCTGTAGCGCCGGTAATTCTCCGGGGAACTGTAATAATAGGAAGTACCCCGCAGGCTGTCTCCCGACTGAATGAGTTTGACCTCCACGCGCTGGCCGTTGATCTTTCCGTGCCAGGTGCCGGTAATCATCTGGGCCGGTGCGCTCAGCCAGCCCGTGGCGGCAAGCCATGCCAGCAGTCTCTGCAGGGATTTCTTTTTCAAGGTATTGTTTTTAGGCAGGGGTGTCCCCGCTATGAAACGGCGGCCGGGACGGATTATTTTGCCGCCATGGGTTAAACAAACGGTAAATCCGGAGCGTTAATTCTGTAATATTATGGTTATGGCACAACCTTCAATCGAATTGGTAGAAGCCCTTAGGGAAACGGCCCGTCGCCTGCGGGAAGGATCCCATTACGCCTGGGGAAATCACGGGAGCTGCAACTGTGGGAACTTGTTGCAGGTAGTCACGAACCTGGACCGGGCGGAAATTCTTCGCTACGCGCAAACCGGCATCGGCGAATGGACCGAACTGGCCCAGGAATATTGCGGCGTAACCGGCGCGCCCGTGGATATGCTGCTGTCCCGCCTGCAGGACCTGGGCCTGACGCCCGTGGACATTCACAACCTGGAGTACCTTGAGGACCGGGAGGTACTGCATCACCTGCCCGGCGGATTCAGGTGGCTGAAACGTAACCTGCGGGAGGATGTCATCCTCTATTTTGAGACCTTCGCCTCCCTGCTGGAAGATAAGCTGCTCAGCCGGGTCCGCGTATCCCTGCGGGACCTGGTGGGGGAGACCGCCACGGCGTAAGGTGGTAAAGGCGTAAGGGCGGCTTTTCCTGTACCTTTGCGGCATGACCCGGCAGGAGCAAGAAGTCGTAACGGTGTTGGCTCGGAATCAGTTTTTTTTCCGGTCCGTCGTGCCGTTCAATCCGGCTGCCGACCGGGTTATTCTGCTGGATTTAACCCGAAGCAATCCCGACCTGACCGGGGAATTACTGGCCGATACCGGCCGCTTTTCCGATTACATCCGGACACGGCTCGCGGAAGCCGGTTGTCGCTACGGCATCGGCGGATATGCCGAGGACCGGGCTCTCTACAGCCGTAGCCGCCACTTCGACGGTAGCGGAGAGGAAGGCGAACCCAGGCGCCTGCACCTGGGGATGGATATCTGGGGCCCGGTCAATACACCGGTCATGGCTCCCCTGGCGGGCATCGTCCACAGTTTCGCGTTCAATAACCGATTCGGGGATTACGGGGCAACCATCCTGCTCAGCCACCGGCTGGAATCCGTCAGCTTTCACACGCTTTACGGGCACCTCAGCCTGAACTCGCTGAAGAACCTGCGGGAGGGAAACCGCATCGAGGCTGGTGAGGTTTTTGCCGAGTTCGGCATGCAGTTTGAAAACGGACACTGGCCGCCGCACCTGCATTTCCAGGTGATCATCGATCTGCAGGACTGGAAAGGAGACTACCCCGGCGTCTGCCGGCTGTCGGAAAAGGAGACCTGGCTGGCCAATTGCCCGGATCCTGACCTGGTCATTCAGCTGAAGCGTTATACCTGACCCCCAGGTTTAAGCAGGAACGATACGATCTGCTCCCATTCCTGGTCGAGTGACAGGGCCGGACGCCTGCGGCCTGCCCGCCGGTACCAGTAATCAGCATTCCAGTCATCCCCTTCCCGCCGGTGCAGGTAGGCATGGACCCAGGCGGCCTCCGGGCTGTCCAGGTCCTGGACGAGCTCATGGGCCCGGTCCCAGTGGCCGGCTCGTTCCTGCCAGAGAGCCTGCAGGCAGGCGTGGCAACCGGCGGGCGGCTGGCTGGCCGAAAGGCTTTGTATAAAAACGGCAAGTTCCATCGGATGGCAGGCGGGTTACTTCGTGCCTTACATTTTAAGCAATTTGAACGCATGGGTCCACTGTTGGCGGAGAAAGCCCGGGATGCACCAGAGGATGCAGAGGGGCTCAATGGCCCTGGCGGATTCCACGCCGCCCATGTCCTCCGTTTCCCAGCCAAAGGAGGTAAGGATCCCGGTTACCGTCTGTTTGGCCGCGCTGTCATTGCCGCAGATGAACATGGTGGGGGTGCCGCCCGGGAAGGCCGGCTTGTACATATAGGCGTTCCCCACGCTGTTGAAGGCTTTGACCACGCGGGCGTCAGGCAGCATTTTCTGGATCCGCTCCATCAGCGATTCCTCCAGCGTAGTGAAATAGCGCAGCACGCCATGGTCGGGCGGAACGGCGGCGATGGGATTGGTGGCATCGATCAGCACCTTGTCGGCAAAATGTTCCTTTCCGGCCAGCGAGATGGCGTCTTCGGCCGCCAGCCCGCTTACGGCCAGTACGAGCAGTTCCCCGAACTGGGCCGTCTCCTGGAAAGATCCCAGCAGGCCTTTTGGGTTGGTATCCTTCCACGTGGTCACGGATTCCTTGGATAGATTCCGGGTTCCCAGCATAACCTGGTGTCCCTCGCTGAGAAAGGCCCTTCCGAGTACCTGGCCGACGATTCCTGAACCGATGATGCCCACTTTCATATGAATGAGGTTTTTAATTACCGGATAAAATTATGAAGGATCCGCCGCATCCGGTCACCCTGTTGCGGCAGGGCTGCGGCAGCCCGGGACAGGATCTCCTCCCGGCCCTGGACGAAGGCGGACGGTGACCAGGGCACCGCTTCCCCACTCACCATGTCCCGCAACAGATCCTCCTGGATTTCGGGATGGAATTGAAGGCCCAGGGCCTGGTCACCCCAGGCAAATCCCTGCTGCGCGCAGCCCGCCGAGCTGAACAGCCGGGTGGCGCCGGGCGGCAGGTCATAGGTGTCACCATGAAAATGAAAGCCGTCAAACCGGGCAGGCAGGCCGGCGGTAAACGGGTGATCCGTCACGGTGTGCAGCGGCCACCATCCCAATTCAGGTTGGGTGTGGGGGTATACGCGGCCGCCCAGCACCTCGGCCAGCAGCTGGCAGCCCAGGCAAATGCCCAAAACCTGCCTGCCCGCAGCCAGGGTGGCCCGCAGGAAATCCTTCTCCCGCCGCAGCCAGGGAAAGCGGTCTTCCTGGTAGACGCCCATCGGGCCACCCATGAGCACCAGGAAGTCGAAGTGTTCGGGTTCAGGGAATGCGGCCCGGTCGCCGGCATGGGTAATGCGGTAGGGGTGCTCTTCCGATTCCGCCCAGCCCAGCAGGCTGCCGGGGTGTTCAAAGGAGACATGCTGCACAAAATGGATCTGCATCAGGCGGACAATTTGTTTTCAGTAGATTTACAAATTTCCCGGAATCTGCCAACCATCGCTAAATTATTTTTTGATGAAGTACCTGCTGATGTTTGCCACCCTGGCCGCAGGCGCCCTGCTTCCCGTGCAGGCCGTGTTGAACACGCGGCTGGGCCGCCAGACGGGCGGCCCCCTGATGGGCTCCCTGCTGAGTTTTGTGGTCGGGCTGATTGCCCTGCTGCTGTTGATCCTGGTCACCCAGCCCGGTTCGGTCCCGCAGCTCAGAAGTACCCAGGCCGGACCCTGGTACGTATGGCTGGGCGGCCTGCTTGGCGCCATGTATGTCGGCTATATTACCTGGGTTAACCAGCAGCAGGGGGTGGCGCTGACCTTCGCCCTGGTCGTCAGCGGGCAGATGCTGATTTCCCTGGTGATCGATCATTTCGGATTATTGGGTTCCGCCGTAAGAATGATAACTTTGGAAAAACTTATCGGAGCCGCGCTCATCATTGTCGGGCTGGTCCTGATCAAAAGGTAGTAACGGAAATGAGTAACCCGAATCTGAATAAGGATAAGCAGGCCCTGACTCCGGCCGACCGGGAATTCGAGAACAGCCTGCGACCGGGCCAGCTGGCCGAGTTTTCCGGCCAGTCCCAGATCATTGAAAATCTCCGCATCTTTATCCGGGCTGCCAAAATCCGCGGAGAAGCCCTGGATCATATTCTTTTTCACGGCCCCCCCGGACTGGGCAAAACGACTCTCTCCCGGATCGTGGCCCATGAACTGGGTGTCCAGATCCGGGAAACCAGCGGCCCGGTCATCGAAAAACCCGGCGACCTGGCCGGCCTGCTTACCAGCCTCGAACCGCAGGACGTGCTGTTCATTGATGAGATCCACCGGCTCTCTACCGTGGTGGAGGAATACCTGTATGCCGCCATGGAGGATTACCGGATCGATATCATGATCGACAGCGGGCCCAATGCGCGCAGCATCCAGATCAACCTCAACCCGTTTACCCTGATCGGCGCAACCACCCGCAGCGGCCTGCTCACGGCCCCCCTGCTTTCGCGGTTCGCCATCAAATCCAGGCTTGAATACTATTCCGCCGAGGTGCTGGAACGCATCATCAGGAGGTCGGCCACCATCCTGGGGGTATCGATCAGTGCGGAAGCCGCCCGGGAAATTTCAGGCCGCAGCCGGGCCACGCCCCGGATTGCCAACGGCCTGCTTCGCCGTGTCCGGGATTTTGCCCAGGTGCTCAACGACGGGGTGATAGACCTGGGGATTACCCGCCATGCCCTGAAGGCGCTGAACGTCGATGAATACGGCCTGGATGATATGGACAACAAGATCCTGCTGACCATCATCGAAAAGTTCAAGGGCGGACCGGTCGGTATCAGCACGATCGCCACCGCGGTCGGGGAGGAGCCCGGCACCCTCGAAGAAGTATATGAGCCATTCCTGATCCAGGAGGGGTTCCTGCAGCGAACGCCCCGGGGGAGGGAAGTGACGGGGAAGGCCTATGAGCACCTGGGCCGCAGCCATCCCGGCGTCGCGGGTTCCCTGTTCAGCTGAATTAATAAAAAAAGAAGGGGTCCTTCCTGGCGGAAGGCCCCTTCTTTTTTGACGGACAGGTGATCCTTACTGGACTACCAGGCGGAACCCGTTTCCGTGAATATTGACAATTTCGATCTTTTCGTCATCCTTGAGGTATTTGCGCAATTTCGCTATGTAGACGTCCATACTTCTTCCGTTAAAATAGGTGTCGCTGCCCCAGATCTTTTTGAGTGCCTGGTCCCGGGGGAGCAGGTCGTTCATGTGCTCACAGAGCATTTTCAGCAGTTCGTTTTCCTTGGGGGACAGGGTTTGGGTGACACCCCCGTGAGACAGCTGCCGGAGTTTGGGATTGAAATGATAGCTGGCCAGGTCGAACTCCTTGTTCTCGCTTTCCTTATTCAGCTCCTCGTTGCGTTTCAGGATGGCCTTGATTTTGAGCAGGAGCACTTCGCTGTCGAAGGGCTTGGTGATGTAATCGTCCGCCCCCAGTTTATAGCCCTGGATGATATCTTCCTTCATCGTCTTGGCGCTCAGGAAGAACAGCGGGATGTCGGGATCCACGTCGCGGATTTCCTCGGCCAGGGTGAACCCGTCCATATTGGGCATCATCACATCCAGCAGGCAGAGGTCGAAATGTTCCCGCTGGAAGGCTGCCAGCCCGAGGCGGCCATCACGCTCCAGGGTCACGTCATAGTCATTCAGTTCCAGGTAGTTCTTCAACACGCTTCCCAGGTTCGGGTCGTCCTCACAAAGCAGTATTTTAGGTTTCTTGCCATCCATATTTATAAGATTTTGATTCTGTTGAACAAATAAAATTAAATCATTTGCCAAAACTTCCCGCCCGGGGATAATATTTTGTTAATAGTACCCCCTGACAGGAAGGTGGGATTTCTCCCGGGTTTTTTAATTTTGGCGGCTAATTCTTCACCTATGCATATCACACCCGACAACAGACTCAAGAAGCTGATCGTGATCGGCGACCGCCTACTGATCAAACCGACCCGTCCCGGCGACAAGACCGCCAGCGGTCTGTACCTGCCTCCCGGTGTACAGGAACGCGAGAAGGTCCAGCAGGGCTATGTAATCAAGGCCGGCCCGGGGTATGCCATCCCGATGCCAATCGAAGACGAGCCCTGGAAAAACGAGGAAGACAAGGTGAAATATGTTCCCCTGCAGGCCAAGGAAGGGGACCTCGCGATCTTCCTGCTCAGCGGCGCGACCGAGGTGATGTACGAGAACGAAAAATATTTTATCGTTCCCCAGAGTGCCATCCTGATGCTGGAACGGGAAGAGGAACTCTGAACCCGGCCGTTTTCCTTGATGCGTCACCTGAGGATCCGGGAGGTTCCGGCACCGCGGCCGATTTTTTGTTCCTGCGCATTTCCAGTACCTTACCGTAAAAATTTTTTCATGCCAAACCAAGATGCCTTTCTCAAGACTATTCAGGCAGGCTATGCGTTCAAGGGGGACGCAGTGAAGATCGGAATCGGTATGCTGGACGGGAAACCGGTGCCGGGAGCCGATGTGCGGCTGCCACTCAGGACGATGAACCGCCATGGGTTGATTGCGGGGGCCACCGGAACCGGCAAGACCAAGACCCTCCAGGTGATCAGCGAGGCGCTGAGTGACGCCAGCGTCCCGGTTCTGCTCATGGACATCAAGGGGGACCTCAGCGGGATCGCCGCCCCCGGCACTTCCAATGACAAGATTGCCGACCGCTGCCGGGTAATCGGCATCGATTACAAGCCGGCTTCCTATCCGGTGGAACTGATGACCCTCAGTAATCAGAAGGGCGTTCGGCTGCGCGCCACGGTCAGTGAATTCGGGCCGGTCCTGTTGTCCAAGATCCTGGGCCTGAATGACACCCAGGAAGGGTTTGTGGCCATGGTCTTTAAATACTGCGATGACAACAAGCTTCCCCTGCTGGACCTGAAGGATTTCACCAAGGTCCTGCAGTACATCGGCAACGAAGGCAAGGCGGATATCGAAAAAACCTATGGAAAGGTATCCACTACCTCCACGGGAACCATCCTGCGCAAGGTGATCGAGCTGCAGCAGCAGGGAGCCGACCAGTTCTTCGGGGAAAAGAGCTTTGAAGTGGCGGACCTCATGCGCATCAGCGAGGACGGGCGGGGCATGGTCTCGATCATCCGGGTCACCGACCTGCAGGACCGGCCCAAGTTGTTTTCCACCTTTATGCTCCAGATGCTGGCGGAACTCTATGCCAGCTGCCCTGAGGAAGGCGACCTGGACAAGCCCAAGCTGGTCCTGTTCATCGATGAGGCGCACCTCGTATTCCAGGAAGCCAGCGCCGAACTGCTCCAGCAGATTGAGACCATCGTCAAACTGATCCGGTCCAAGGGGATCGGTATTTTCTTCTGCACCCAGAACCCCATGGATGTCCCGGCGTCCGTCCTGTCCCAGCTGGGCATGAAGGTGCAGCATGCTCTTCGCGCCTTCACCGCGGCAGACCGGAAAACCATCAAACAGACTGCCGAGAACTATCCGGAAACGGAATTCTACAAGACCGAGGACCTCATTACCCAGCTGGGTATCGGGGAAGCCCTGGTCACCATACTCAACGAGAAGGGGGTGCCCACCCCGCTGGTCCATACCATGCTGGCGCCGCCCCGCAGCCGCATGGATATCCTCAGCGAGGCGGAAATCGACGCCCTGGTGGCCCGTTCCAGGCTGGTGTCCAAGTATAACCAGGTGATCGACAGCCAAAGCGCCTTTGAAATTCTTACCCAGAAGCTGCAGGATGCGTCCCAGAAGGGCCAGGCGGAACAACCCGGAGATACCCACCCCGCCAAAAAGGAGGAAAGTTTCTTCGACAATCCCGTCGTGCGCCAGGTGGAGCGGACGGCCGCTTCCGTCATTACCCGGAGCCTGCTGGGCGTGCTGGGCCTGGGAGGCAGGACCAGCCGGAGCCGCAGCCTGTTCTGAGATAGCGCCCGGTGCAGGCAGGCCTGCCCGTTGCCGGGTGCCCGGGAGTCTGCCTGCCTGCAGTCCGGGTCGGGCCGCCCCGAAAATAAGCGGCGGGCGGCGTGGGATTCTGGCGAAAATTGAATAAGTTGACAGGGTAATTCACCCAAACCAAAACAAACGAACTGCGTGTTTAACCGAAAATCCATCCGTGTCTTCCTGGCAGACCGGCACCCCCAGTTTCTGGATGGCTTTACCCGTCTTTTTCGCTTCAAGCCCGTGGAATTCACCGGGCAGGCAAGGACCCTGGATGATCTGATGGACGGCCTGCATATCTTCCGGCCGGACCTGCTGATCACCGCACACCGCCTGCAGGATGCCGAAGCATCCCAGTTCCTTCCCCTGGTCCGTGAACGCTACCCGCGGGTCAAAATTTTACTTTTTACCATGAACTGTCAAAAGGAGGTGCTGACCAGCCACATCCAGTACCTGGACGGCATGCTCTGTAAATCCGCCCAGCGCAGCGATATCTGGGAGGCGATCGTTGAGATCACCCGGCGCAATGCCCAGTTCTACCGCCTGGATGGCAACGGTCACGGCGGTAAAAACCACTGACCCGCCGTGGCTGGCGGATCAGGCCGGCCCGGGCGGGTCAGTCGGTGGAAGAGGTCCATCCCAGACAGGGAAGCCGGATCAGATGGGGCGGAAACTTTTCAGGATGGCCACGGCATCGTCCGCATATTCCTTGGCATAGGAAATCCAGATGTAGAACACCGTATCGGGATAATCGGGATCCTGGATCAGGAGCATGGAGGCCGGAAATCCGCGTTTACTGCCGTCGATGGCGCAGCCGGAATACCGGTTCAGGTTGCTGAGGTAGAAGGGTTGTTTTTCCCCGTTATAACTGTTGTAATTGTCGTACTGGAGTCCCGAATCATCGGCCCACTTGATAATGGCGGTTTTCATACCGTCGTAGGTCATGTTCTGGCCCTTGCGGGGGTAAATATCCAGGGTGATCGAGCCGTTGGATGCCTTAAAGGCGTCCGCGTTGTTTTCCGTGACATCCATGTTTTCCGGGGCCTGGAATTCCATTTTATACGTATCCCAGGTCCACTTTTTCAGCGAAAAACTCTGGGCATTCAGTATCAGGCAGGAAACCAGCGTCACCAGGCCGGTTAAAAAGATACGTTTCATTTGCATGTTGTTTTAAAGGTGTATGGAGGGGGTTTACTTATATATTGAAAAATTAATAAATACATTTAGCTTTTGCCAGCATTGCCGAACATTTTTTATACGGGCAGGGCAGCCGCAGACCTGCCTTTGGCGGCGGGCCGGCAGCCGCGCGTCCTTATGTAAATCCTGGTTGCAAAATGGGCCCGCTCAACAGGTCGGGCGAGGCTGGGAGGCGGTGGAGGCAGGCCGGTTCCGGCAGGTATCACAGTGCCCGCAATCCGGCTGGTCCGGTTCTCCAAAGTAGGCGGTTATCAGGCGACTGCGGCAGGTCTTCCGGTCGGCCAGGTAATCCATGAGGTGGCGGAGCCGCTGGCGGAAACGTTCCTGGCGCTGGCGGTAGGCCGCCTCGTCAAGGCGAAGCTCGGAAACCGGGATCCGGTTGCGCAGCAGCAGCAGCTGGGGACCTTCCTTTCGGCTGCGGTAGGTCAGCAGCCCGTAACGCTGCAGGGTGGCGAGCTGGCCGGCGACCTGTTCGGGTGGGAGCCGGAGTTGCCGGGCCAGGTTGGATTCGGAAATCGGTACCGGGAAATCAAAGATCCCCGGATACCGGCGCAGCAGGGCATGGATCAGCGGCTGCAAGGCGGGATTGGACTTTTCCCAATCCTCCAGCTGGCGCCGGCCGGCCGTAAAACCCGCCGAGGCCGGCAGGTAGGATTGGGTCTGGAAGGATAGCCAGCCCTCCTGCTCCAGCGTCTTCAGGGAATAACTTACCGCATAGGCATTCAGGGCGAACCGCCGGGTAAAATCATCCAGGTCAAAATCATAGTATTGCCCTTCGCCGGCCCCGGAAGGCAGCTGCAGGTAGTTGGCGATGGCCTGGTACACGGTACGGATCGTTTCAAGGGGCGGGTAGCGCAGCGAGGGCAGTTCTTCCAGCCTGGTGAGATCCCTGGCGGAATAAAGTACGATGGCCTGGGCCGGAAGGCCGTCCCGGCCTGCGCGGCCGGATTCCTGGTAATAGCTTTCCAGGCTGTCGGGGGGATCCATATGGATGACCGTCCGGACATCCGGCTTATCGATGCCCATGCCAAAGGCATTGGTGCACGCGATGACCCGCGTGCGCCCCTGGATCCAATCCTGCTGGGCGGCATGCCGCTGTTCCCGGCCCAGCCCTGCATGGTAGGCCACCGCCCTGATCTGCTGCTGGTTCAGCCGGGAGGCGACTTCCCCGGTACGCTTGCGGCTGCTGCAGTAGACCAGGGCGCTGCCCTCCGTCCCGCCCAGCAGGTTGGCCAGGGCGTCGGGTTTGTAGGAAGTTTCCAGGACCCGGTAGGACAGGTTCGGCCGGGCGAAGGACTGCCGGAAAACCGCCCGTCCCCGGAAAGAAAGTTTCGCGCAGATGTCTTCCTGGACCTCCGGGGTGGCCGAGGCCGTAAGCGCCAGCAGCGGCGTGTCCGGGAGGTGCTCGCGCAGGGCGGCGATCCGCAGGTAGGCCGGCCGGAAATCATAGCCCCACTGCGACACGCAGTGCGCTTCGTCGACCGCCACCAGGCTGACCCGCAGCGCCGGCAGGTATTCCAGGAACAGCGCGGTTTCCAGCCGCTCCGGGGACACGTACAGAAATTTGCAGTTGCTGGCGGCCGCCAGCCGAAGCACATTGATCACTTCCGGTCGTCCCATCCCGGAATAAATAGCAAACGCGGTAATATTTTTCCGGCGCAGGGCGTCCACCTGATCGCGCATCAGGGCAATCAGGGGAGAAATAACCAGTCCGATCCCGTCCCTGGCCAGGACGGGCACCTGGTAGCAGAGGGATTTCCCGCCCCCGGTGGGCAGCAGGGCCAGGGTATCCTGGTTATCCAGTACGGAGCGGATGATCGCCTCCTGCGACGGACGGAAGGAAGGATGACCGAAGGTTTCCCGGAGTATCTGGTGGATGGACGGCTGCGCAGAGGCCATGGGGGATGAAGGTAAGGATTCGGAAAATGCCGGAAGATGCCGGGGCGCTCAGATCACCCGCTTTACGGAAAGCCGCACGGAATTAATGGCCAGCACCACGTCGCTGAACCCCATGGCCAGGGCGCCGAGGCCCGGGCTGAGCCAGCCCAGGGCGGCTACCGGTATGGCGATGATATTGTAGGCAAATGCCCAGAATAGATTCTGCCGGATCGTGCGGTACGTGTGCCGGCCCAATCCCAGGGCCAGCGGCAGTTGCCGGAGTCCCTGGTTCATCAGGACTACCTGGGCTGTCTGGACGGCGAGCTGGGACGCCTCGCTGAGGGACATGCCGATGGTAGCGCAGGCCAGGGCCGGTGCATCGTTGATCCCGTCGCCGACCATGAGGGTGGGTGCGGCGGCGCGGAGTTCGGCCACCTTGGTCATTTTCTGTTCGGGCGACTGACCCGCAAACACCTCGTCAATACCCAGCCGGGATGCCAGCTGCCGGCAGGGTTCGGGGCGATCGCCGCTAAGCAGCACGGTATGCAGTCCACGCGCCCGCAGCCAGGCGACCACGGCCGGGGCTTCCGGGCGGATCTCATCGGCCACGTCGATCCATCCCAGGGGCCGGCCGTTACGCGAAAGGTAGACACGGTGGCCATTGTCGGGTATACCTTCGCCGGCGAAGGCGTAGGATCCGGCCCGGTAGATATTACCCTGCCGGTCCGTGGCCTGCATCCCGGCACCCCGGATTTCCTCCACCCGGCTCCAGGCGGCGAGCTCGCGGGTCTTCCATTCAGTATGGATGCAGGCCGCCACCGGGTGCGCAGAATACTTTTCCAGGGAAGCGGCGATCTGTCTGAATGCAGCCTCCTCCATCACGGGAACCCCCGGGGACTCTTCGAGTACCTGGTAATGGGTTATGCGGAACCGGCCGGTGGTCAGCGTGCCGGTCTTGTCGAAAACGACCTGGCGGATGTCCCGGAATAATTCCAGGCTCGCCGCCTGGCGGAACAGTACCCCGTTACGCGCACCCCGGCCCAGTCCCACGGCCACGGCGGCGGGGGTGGCGAGTCCCATCGCGCAGGGACAGGCGATCACCAGGACGGCAACGGCCCGGAGCAGGGCGGGGGTAAAACTGCCCAGTACCAGCCAGTTGGCGGCCAGGGTCATGGCGGCCAGTCCCAGGACGACCGGCACAAATACCGCGCTGATCCGGTCAGCCAGGCGTTGCACCGGCGGCTTCTGGCCCTCTACCTGGCGGACCAGCCGGATGATGCCGGACAGGACCGTCTGTTCCCCCACGGCCGTAACCTGGACCCGGGCCGTTCCGGAAACCAGCACACTTCCCCCGAGCAGGAGGTCCTTTGCCTTTCGGGCTACCGGGACGCTCTCCCCGGTAAGGATCGACTCATTCACCGTCACCTCGCCCCAGAGGATCTTGCCATCCGCGGGCACCTGCTCGCCCGCCCGGACCAGGATGAGATCGCCGGTGCGCAGGTGGGCGCTCTCCACGGGAAAAATCTGTTCCTGGTGCTGGTCATCAAAGGCAATCATATTGGCCATGACGGGCTGGGCCCGCACCAGGTCTTCCAGGGCCCGCCGGGTGGACCTGACAGCAAGTTCTTCCAGGAAATGGCCGAAAAATACCAGGGTGATGATCGAGGCAGAGGTCTCGTAAAAGCGGTAGGCGGCCGGCTGCCCGGAAAGGGTTCCGTACAGGCTGTAGGCGAAGGCGGCGGTGGCACCCAGGGCGATCAGGACATTCATGTTGGGCAGCCCGGCCCGCAGGCTTCGCAGGGCGCTGCGCCCGAAAAAGGCCATGCCCGTTCCATACACCGGAAGGCAGAGCAGGAGCTGCAGGCGGTTATCCGCCAGGACCTGCAGACCCTCCAGCGGGATCATGGGTAACAGCAGGATTGCCGTAAAAGGCAGACAGAACAGGAAGCGACGCAGGTGCGTTCCCAGCCAGCCGGCCTTCCCGGACGTCTGCGCGGTCCGGTCCCTATCCAGGACCTGGTAACCCAGGGAAGCCAGCCCCTGGCGGATCGGTTCCTCCCGGGTATCGCCCGGTTTTTCAAACTGCACCTCTCCGGTGGCAAAATTGACCTGCACCTGGTGCAGGCCCTGCTTTTCCAGGTAGCTGTGCACGGTCCGTGCGCAGCTGGCACAGTCCATCCCTTCCACTTTCCATTGTACGGTTTGCGTCGGGTTCATCACATTGCAGTTGACAGGAATCCCTGCGGGTTCCGGCGCAAAATTACCGCTTCCGGCCGGTAGCATCAACCGAAGGTTCCCGGCTTTGCGGGACATCCGGCGGCCAGGGAACAGGATCCAGGCCCTACTTTTGCGTATGGAACGAACCTTTCAGCTTCGGGACCTGCCGGAGGTGGCCCGGGAAATCTGGCGGGAGGCGGGCGAGCACCGCGTCCTGGCCTTTCATGGCGACATGGGCGTGGGCAAGACCACCCTGATTCACGCGCTGTGCAGCGACCTGGGCGTCCGGGATGCCGTGGGCAGCCCCACCTTTTCCCTGATCAACGAATACCACTTTATGCGGGATGGCGCGGAGACGGAGTTGTACCATATCGACCTGTACCGGCTTAAGGACGAAGAGGAAGCGCGGCAGGCCGGGGTGGAGGATTGCCTGTACAGCGGGTCCCTCTGCCTGGTGGAATGGCCGGACCGCGCACCCGGCCTGCTTCCTGCCGATACCCTGCACCTGTACCTCAGCCTGGAACCGGCCGGCAACCGGACGCTGCGAATCGCGCATAAATAGCTACTTTTGATATCATACCATGACCTTTCCGCATGAAATGCTGCCCGCATAGCCCGACCTGCCCTGTTGAATGGCCCCGCTGCCTGCCGGATACCGGGCACCGGGGAGACCCCCTGCAGGCCACCTGGCCAACCTTCACCCTCCCCCGGACTGCCGGGCAGCTCTGCCAATCATAACCCCGTCAACGATAGACTTCATGAGCCAGCAAAAACCCTTCGTGAGCACTTCGTTCAGCTATGAGACCCTGGAGGAAACCCTGGATATCAAACCCAAGGGCGCCCAGATGCATATCGGCATCCCCCGGGAGATCGCCTTCCAGGAGAACCGGGTCGCCCTCACGCCCGATGCGGTCAGCGTGCTGACCAGCAACGGGCACCACGTGACGATCGAGCACAATGCCGGGGAAGCTGCGCATTTCCGTGACCGTGACTACAGCGAGGCCGGCGCCCGGATCGTGTATGACCGGGCCGAGATCTTCAAGGCACCCATCCTGGTGAAGAGCGCCCCCGTGATCGAGGAGGATATCCCCCTGCT
>DASZRL010000042.1:0-7343 GCA_035549175.1 Chitinophagaceae bacterium
AAGGCCCTTTTCATCAACCCGGTGAGCCGGCTCATCCTGGCCATATCCCGGGGCGGGGAAGCCGCCGGAACCGGGCGGGCGGGCGGGGAATCCGGTCCCGGGGATGACCCGGAGTATCAGGAATCCTGATACCGTTAACTGGCTTACATTGAATGAAATAGATCAAAAAAACGCTTTTTTTCGCACCTGAATCCTTACACTCCTGAACCTTCCGTTATGGCAAAAAAAGGAACCTCGCTCCAGGCTGTCCAGGCTGAGATCAACCGCCTGCAGCAGCAGGCCGACCGCTTGGAGCAGCAACTGGACGACAACCTGCACCACCTGCAACAGAATTTCGCCCCCCTGATCCTGAGATCGGTCTTCGGCGGCCGGGCCGGCGGCGCGGAAGGCGGCAGGTTTGGAGGCGTCCCGGCCGGCAACCTGCGGGATACCCTGATTGGCTCGGCGGCGGGCTGGATCCTGGGCAATGAACGGCTGCGGGAAGCCTCCGGGCGGATCGTCAGCGGCCTGGCCGACCGCCTCGCCGATGGCCTGGAAAGCGTAGCCGACCGGATTACCCGGAGAAAGGACCGGGACCCGGATGGAGACCCAGGTCCGCAGCCGGATGCAGGCAACCCGGCCGGGGAATCCACGAAATAGCGGCGGGTTGTTTCCACCAGGGCCCGCACAGCTTGAAACCTCCCTCCGTTTACGCCAGGCCGGCAACCGTTTACCGCCTGAAATCCGCCACCGGCCGGTTTTAACAGCTCCTAAAAAAAATAACCGCCTGATTCTGCGTAATTTTGAATCATGTTAGTACGTATTATCCTCTGGGGGCTGCTCATCTACGTCATTTACAAATTCCTCTTTGAGCTGCTGCTTCCGGTATACAATGCCACACGGGAACTCAAACGAGGGTTCCGCGACATGCAGCGCAAAATGGACGAACAGATGAAGCAGCAACAGGCGCAGGCGAACCCCCAGCCTGGTGGCAGCTTCTCCCGGAATACTTCCAGCCACGCACCCGCCGGCGAATACATCGATTTTGAGGAGGTAAAATAATCCCGCTACCTATCCCCGACCGGGGGACCTCAGTGACCGGTTTTCTGCGGCCACGCTGACCTGCTGCTGTCTTACGGGGCTTGAAGACCGTTGGTTGGTTTAGGCAGCCGCTTAAAGTGCGGTAAAAACCGGTTCAAAGTCAAACGCCTCCTGGGGAAAGGAGGCGTTTGGGTTGTAATTTTTTGAGCCGTACAGATCACAAGTAACGGGTAACGAGTCACGGGTTACAGGGCACGTGCCGGTGCCGGAGGGCCCTAAGTTGCGCGTGCCTTGCAAAGGGCCGCTACAGTCCGCTGAGCGTGATGCCGGCCGAAAAAGGCAGGATCTGCGCCGCCACCCCCTGTTTAAACAGCGGGGTAAGCTGGTAGTTGGCGAACAGGGAGATATGGCCGTAGCCCACCCGCGCCGTCGCCATGATCCGCGTGGTGTTGAAATAGCGTTTGCTGATGATCTTTTCGGTATAGTTGATCAGGGTATTGCCATTGGAATTGACCCAGGTCTTGCCCTTGGTGTGCGAGTTGAGCAGGGCGCCGAACTTCAGGCCTGCCGCCGCCTTCCAGCCCTTGCCGGGGTTTTCGGGATCCTGGCTGTAGCGGATTTCCAGGGGGACTTCCACCCAGGTGGTGGACAGCTGGTAGCGTTTGAAATGGGTGGTGTCGGACAGGTCCTGGAACCGCAGGGTGGGGCTGATATCCTTCAGGCCGATATAGGTTTTGGAAAAGTACATATGCTCGCTGCCGATACCGGGACCTACGCCCAGGCTGAGGTGGGGGTTGGTCTTGAAGGGAAAGTCGAACATGAAATACACGTTGAAGGTATGCGGGAACCCGGAGGTATGGATGGAGTCGGGGCGGCCGTTCCAGCCGGCATAGCCGAACTGGATCATCAGGTGGTCGTTATTGCGTCCCGACAGGTCGATCTTTCTTTTGGGTTGGGGAGCCTTTCCGGTGCTGTCCTGGGCCAGCAGGCTGGTAACCAGCAGGCAACCTAGAGCCAGCGCGAGCAGTTTCTTCATCGAGTTGAGTTGAGTTGTGCGCAAATATATTTTTCTTTCGGTTAATGAAAGGTTAAGAGGGCACCTAAGTTTTTACTACTTTTGCGCGATTATGAGTAGCCCGGAACACGGGTTGCAGGACCCTTAGCTCAGACGGTTAGAGCACCTGACTCATAATCAGGGGGTCGTTGGTTCGATCCCAACAGGGTCCACCAAAACCACAGTATCGGCTGTGGTTTGTTTGTTATTATACCTTATGCTGGAAAACAAGAAAGCGATTCAGGAGCAGGAGCGGGCCATCCTCGTGGGCCTGGTGCACCGGGACCAGACCGAGCAGCAGGTAAACGAATACCTGGACGAACTGGCGTTTCTCGCGGAAACCGCCGGCGCGGTGGCCGTCAAGCGGTTCACCCAGAAACTTCCCCACCCCGACAGCCGAACCTTCATCGGCAAGGGAAAACTGGAGGAGATCAAAAACTACGCGGAAGGCCGCGATATCCGCATCATCATCTTCGATGACGAGCTCAGCGGCGCCCAGATCAATAATATCGAAAAAGCCCTTACCATTAAGACCATCGACCGCAGCGACCTGATCCTGGACATCTTCGCCCGCCGGGCCAAGACCGCCCAGGCGCGGGCTCAGGTCGAGCTCGCCCAGTACCAGTACCTGCTGCCCCGCCTGCGCGGGATGTGGAAGCACCTGGAGCGCCTGGGCGGGGGCATCGGCACCCGCGGTCCGGGGGAATCCGAGATTGAAACGGACCGCCGGATCGTGCGTGACAAGATCTCCCTGCTGCGCAAGCGGCTGGCCGAGATCGACAAGCAGGCCTTTACCCAGCGCAAGGACCGCGGGGAATTTATCCGGGTGGCCCTCGTAGGCTATACCAACGTGGGCAAGTCCACGATCATGAACCTGCTCAGTAAGCGGGACGTGTTCGCTGAAAACAAGTTGTTTGCTACGCTGGATACGACGACCAGCAAGGTGGTGTTTGAGAACACCCCTTTCCTGCTCAGTGATACGGTGGGCTTCATCCGCAAACTCCCCCACCACCTGGTGGAAAGCTTCAAAAGCACGCTGGACGAGGTGCGGGAAGCCGATATCCTGCTGCACGTAGTGGACATCTCCCACCCCAACTACGAAGAACAGATCGGGGTGGTGAACAAAACCCTCCAGGAATTACAGGCGTTCGATAAGCCGGTACTGACCATCTTCAACAAGATGGACCGGTACGAGCAGCAGACCTTCGACGAATGGCTGGATGAAAGCACCAAAATGGAAATCCTGGAGGACCTGAAGGAGCGCTGGTCCCGGGAAACCGACGGCAATGCGGTTTTCATCTCCGCGACGGAGCGCCGCAATATCGAGGAACTGCGGACCATCATCCTGGACAAAGTCCGGTCCCTGTATAAAATCCGCTACCCGTACAAGACGGAGTTCCAGTTCTAGCCTGTAACCTTAAGTTGCGGAAGGTTTAGCGGAAACGATAGGCTGGCAGGCCCGGAATAATCTCCTAAGTAATAATATACCAATCATTTAACAACAACATTGGTTATTGTGACGGAAAAGACCTACCAGTGGCACCGGATAGCGGCTCATGAAAATGAACTCGCGTTCGGGGAAAACCGGATCGCCGTGGTCGGGGTCAACGGCAAAACAATCTGCCTTGCCCGCCATGGCGGGCAATGGTTTGCCTTTGCCCATACATGCCCGCACGCTGGCGGCATCCTGGCAGAGGGCTATATCGATGCCCTGGGAAACGTAGTCTGCCCCCTGCACCGGTACAAATATGCCCTTAAAAACGGCCGGAACGTAAGCGGGGAGGGCTATTACCTGAAAAACTGGCCGGTGGAGCAACGCGAAGACGGCATCTATGTCGGGCTGGAAGAACCGGGTTCCCTGTGGGGTTTGCTCCGGTAAATTATTTCATCCTGAAGCGTTTGGAGAAAAACGAAAATCCTTATTTTTGCCGCCCATCCTGAATGGGTGAAATTCCTCCTTAGCTCAGTTGGTTAGAGCATCTGACTGTTAATCAGAGGGTCGCTGGTTCAAGTCCAGCAGGGGGAGCTAAAGCATTGTAAATCAATTATTTACAGTGCTTTTTTTATGCCTTTTTCCACCTAAAAAGGTGGTCAAAAAGGTGGAAAAGAAACCAGTACCAAGCCGCCTGATTTCCTGCCCATTTCCTAACCTCCCAAACAAGTGAAATGGCAAACACAATCAAGCTCAACTTCTGGATTCACCGTTCCAAGCGCAATGCAAACAACCTCGTTCCCTTAATGATCCGGCTCAGTTACCAAGGCAAGCGAGTAGAAAGAGCCTCCGGTTACCAAATCGATGAAACCAAATGGAACGCCTTAAAGCAGCGCGTCAGAGGTGATATTGAAATCAATGCCTGGATTGAAGCCAAGATCGCGAAAGTCGCGGCTCTATTTAATGCAGCCATACTGCATAACAAAGCGGTTTACCTACCTGAGGTTATGGAGCAGCTCTATCCAAAATCCATAGAAGAACCGCTTTTATTACGCTTTATAGACGAACATAACCGCAGTCTGAAAGAAAGAGTCGGTAAGGACTATACCTTTTCCACCTATGAGAAATACGTATTCACCTACAATAAGGTCAGCTCCTATTTACACCAGGAACTCAAGCGAAGCGACATACCCCTAAAAGACCTGACCGTCAAATTCATCATGGGATTTGATCATTACCTACGGGTAAAAGAAAACAACCAACACAACACTGCCGTCAAATACTGCCTGAATCTGAAGCGTATCATTAATGTGGCCATAATCCAGGGCCTTCTTGCTCAGAACCCATTTAGAGTCTTTAAAACGAGCTATAAAGACACGCCAGGATATTGGATAGAAAAAGCAGATATTCAGTCAGGTGCTGCGTTTTGCCAGTTATGGGTTGCTGGTGCGCGTGGAGCACACATTTTTCCATATGCATTAGATGTGCCTTCACAAAAAACCGGCGCTATGGTGATAGCGCCGGTTCAAGTGATTTGATCGGGTGAACGTTTATTTCCAGTCAAAGGACAGCGGGAAATCGAGCCGGAAGGCAATATTTCGACCCATTTCATAAATGCCCAGGCCCGGCCAGTTGGGATCGGTAAAATATTTAAGCCTGCTTAAGTGGTTGTAATAAGCCACATCAAAGAGATTATTGCCCATAATAGAAATAGTCACGATAGTCTTTCCATTGCGGTTAGTGATACCGGTTCCCACACCAGCATTAAAAAGCGTGTATCTCGGCGTGGGTGTTTCGGTGTTGTCGGCCGCATATACCCGGTTTTGCGCCGCGTAATACACCAGTTGTGCCTTTACGTAACCATCTATGAGGTGATGTGCCCGGGAAGCAAAATCAAGTCGTAATTCGGAGAGCCCGTGGAAGGGAGGAATGAAGGGTAGATATTGAGCATCCGCGGCGAGCTTGATATCTCCCGTTTGCTTATTTAGCCCGTACACTGCAGAAAGACTGTTTTCAAAGTGCAGATTCTTTACGGGGTGGAAGTCAATATTCATTTCGCCTCCGTAGAGTTCGGCTTTTCCCTGCTGAAACTTATAAGTCTGGTTACCTGGTACCAGGATTGAGTCACCACCGTTTACGCTCACGAGCCGCTGGTTAAAGATATAGTTCTTAATGATGTTGTGAAACAGACTGACATCTATCACCACGTGTTGCGAGGCGTAGGTCATTCCGATATCTTCCTGAAAGGAAAATTCAGGTTTGAAATCAGGGTTACCGATCTGGTAAATATTGGTACCCGGATGCACGCCGTTGGCAGAGATCTCGGAAATGTTGGGTGCACGGAACCCCCGGGAAAGGTTGCCTTTAAAGGACAGCTTCTCACTTGAATTATAGGTTAGGCCTGCTGAACCGGAAGCACCCGAAAAATGGTGTGTGTAATTCGAAAAGGGATGGTTTGCGCCGGCCGTATCTGCACCGTACACGGGTTGATCAAAACCATGCACGGGGTCGGGCCTGGTGTACAGTTCGTCATTATGGAAGGACCGGCTGTCATAACGGATGCCCCCCGACACGTCCCATTTGTGAAATGTCTTTTTGATCATGGCAAACGGACCCAGATCGAATTGCTGATAGGAAGGGATGACAAATTCGGTTCCATTGGTTACATCGTTGGTCTGGTACATGCCGTTTACACCTGCTACCAGATTCCATCCACTCCATTCCGGAAAATAATACTTGACATCATAATTGTAAGTATTCAGATTCAGGTCCAGCCCAGGGATATCCAGTTGCTGCGGATGGGAAAACTCCTGGCGGTGGCTTTTCTGAAAAGCAAGGTTGATCGCCAGTCGGCCGCTGCCTAAAGAAAAGCTGTTGTTGGAATACAGACGGTAGTGTCGGATGTGCTGGTGGGTGACATTGGTAATATCACTATACGAACGCAACTCCTCAGGAGAGACAATAGGACGGAACAGATCGTCTTCAGTGATTTGCTTAGTAAATTTTCCGGTGGCAGAGTCACGGCTGCCGTCGGGAATTAGCTGCTCGTCATTAAACATCGAAAAACTGAGGTGTGAAAAGCCCCAGCGGCCATGCGTGCCCAAATAAGCGGTGGCATCCGTTTCGTTAAAGGCCGTACCATAAACCCGCCCGTCAATTTTATTCTGATAATTCGTGGCCTGACGGTGCGAGATCCGGCCCAGCCATTCCAGCCCGTTTTTGGTGCCAGCGAGCATCCCGGAAAGACCGATTAGTCCGTTATTGGTCTGGTATTCACTGAGGATATCTCCTTTTATTTTCCCTTCCGGTGCAGGCTGCGTAGGAATCAGGTTCACTACACCCGCAAGGGCATCGGACCCATAAGTAAGGCTGGAAGGGCCTTTTACGATTTCAACATGATCAATCGAATATTGATCGACTTCGATACCGTGTTCATCACCCCATTGCTGGCCCTCCTGGCGCACCCCATCGTACAGGGTGAGGATGCGGTTATAACCCAGCCCCCGGATGTAGGGCTTGGAGATGTTGGGGCCTGTGGTTACAGCGGATACGCCTGGTACTTTTGTCAGCGCATCAATGATGTTGGTGCTTAAATTGGTGGATAGATAATTATGGCTTACCGACACAATGGGTATGGGACTTCTTCTGATCTGGGTAGCCTTGGAAAGGCCGGTGACTACCACTTCGCTTTCCTCGATGATGTTGACCGACAATGCGAAATTTTCCACCACGGCCCCGGATATGGTCACATTGCGCGTAATGGTCTTGAAACCCACCGAGCGTGCTTCTACCAGGTAGGTTCCGGAGGGAAGGTTGCGAAAGGTGTAGTTTCCGGCG
>DASZRL010000043.1:0-37349 GCA_035549175.1 Chitinophagaceae bacterium
TCCTGGAAGCCACTCCGGTCAATCCCGAAGACATGATATAATTCCGCCGACCAGGTAAGCCGGTTGTTGCGAAAATCAAAATGCCAGCTGCCGAGTTTAGCCAGCCGCTGAGCCTCGGCCAGGTCGGCTTCACTCTGCTGGATCCTTTCCAGGGCCTCCTGGCGTTCCGTCACATCCAGGGCAAGTACCAGCGCGGCCCTTCGCCCTTTGTAATCGATCAGGTGGGAGGTAATCTCCACCTGGATTTCCGTCCCGTCCTTGAGAAGATGGCGCCAGAGACCCCGGTAGGTGGAGGAATTCTCTGTTTCAATCCGTGTGATTTCATTCAGCCGGGGTATGTCCGCCGGCGGGCGGATATCGCGGATGGTCATGCCCAGGAATTCCTCGCGGCTGTAACCGTACCTGCGGATGGCCTCATTGTTGACCTCCAGGAAGGCCAGGGTATCGGTGTCAAAAATCCAGAGTGGTACCGGGTTCTGGTCAAACAGGCTCCGGTACAGGATTTCCGTTTCCTCAATGCGCTGCCGGGATTCCAGCATATCGGTGATGTCATGGAACAGGCCCGCGAGCTTGACTGCCCTGCCGGATGCATCCCGGATCAGGGTGCCCCTAGAAACGAGATGGCGGACCTGGCCGTCCGCCCTGACAAACCGTTTCTGCACCTGGTACTCGCTCCCTTCTTCGATAGCCTGTTCCATGGCCTTCACCGACCTTTCCCGGTCATCCGGGTGGAATAGGTTGAGCGCTTTTTCATAGCTAATCTCAAAGGAATCCGGTTCGTACCCGAACATGCGATACGCGCCGTCCGACCAATACATCTGCTTGCTTGCGAGATCCAGCTCCCAGCTGCCGATCCCGGAAACGGACTCAGCCTGCCTGAGCAGCTGCAGCGTCTTTTTTTCACGGGACTCGGATTCCCGCTGGGACGTGATATCGGTAGCGCTGACGAACGCACCGATGATGTCCCCGGATTCATTGCGGGCCGGCGTACACCGGACCGAAATATATTTCAAACCGCCATCCGGCCGGGTAAGGATCACTTCCGAGGTCTCAGGGACCCCCTGCAGCACCCGCCGGTAGATTTCCCGAAGGGCCGGTCGCCGGTCCTTCGGGGAATAGTCCAGTATGTTACTACCCCGGGACACGTCACGGGCTGCATATTCCCTGCACAGTCGCTGGAACCGGTTATTGAACGACAGGATATTCAACTGGCTGTCCACCATGACATAGGCTTCCTCGGTGTTATAGACCAGGAGTTCGTTCTCGCGAAGCGCGCGCTTGGTCAGCGAAATATCCCGAAGCATGGAACTATACAGCTCCTCTTCGTTGCTGCCCTTGAATCGTACAGAGGAAAATTCAACGGCGAAGCGCTCACCGTTCTTGCGTATGGCGGTGACTTCCCCCCGGTACCATCCCTTCCGGTCCCGTTCTTTCAGGATCTGGCGGAGGCGGCCGTTTTCCGGGTCTATGAACGAATCCCGGTTCAGGGACCTGAACTCCGTTTCCGTATAGCCGAACAGGTCACAGGCGGCCTGATTGACTTCCAGCACCGTTCCGTCCCGCCGCATCAGGAAAAAGGCCTCCAGGGAGGTCCTTAGAATGGCCTGGTATTTCAGTTCGCTGTCCGGGTTAGGAATCCCCTGCTTCCCGGCAGGCAGGGTTTCCCTGGCCGGAGCTGGTTTCCTCTTCCCCGGTAACCCGTCCGCCACGTAGCGGGCCAGGACACTTCCCATGAATCCGGGTGCCACAGCCGCGTCAGCGACCCCGCCTTGCAGCGCCTCGGCGGCCAGGCCTTTTCGTTTGCCCGACCCGGGGGTCGGGACCAGGACGCATCCACCGGCCTTCTTAACCCGCCGGAGGCCGGATATACCGGATCCTTTTTCCTGAAGCAGGGCGAGCGAAACCCGTATTTCCTTCTGTTTTGTCAGCGATTTTACCAATTGGTCGAATGCATCTTCGGGATCTTTCGGGTTAGCAGCCTCTTTCAGTTCGATGCCGTGGGAGTCAATCCGCAGGTCTTTGCCATACGGAGCCAGGTACACATGGTAAGGCTCCAGGGCCTGGCCATGGACCGCTTCCGTCAGCGTGTACCCGGCGTCATACAGGCATGTCTTCAGGCCCTTGCTGACCGCCCGGCTTTCCAGTCCGGCAAGCAGGATGCAGGTTGCATCCAGCCGCGGCAACCCGGAAAAAAACGCACGAAGGGAAGGGAGGCTGTCAGGCATCGCCCGGACGACCAGCAGGTGCAACCGGCCTTCCTGCGCCTTTGATCCGGGCGTTTTCCTGGCTGTTTTCCGGGACGGTGTTTTGGACTTTTTAGCTGCCATAGATCGGCCTTTGGATTGAAATAACCTGACTTTCGGTTATAACGAATGCAGGCAACCGGAATTGCATGCCTTGAAGTTACCATTTCCCGACCACAATAAAAATGAGCACCAGGAAGCCTCCCGATCGTACCGGCCGGACTCACCACGTGCCGGCAAACGCATGGAAGCGCAAAAAAATCCGTGTGGTTTCGCCGGCCTACCTCAAGAGAAGAATTCGGCAGGATGACAGGTACGTAACCGGCCGGGTTGATTGCCGGTTATGACCTGCTGCTTCCTGACCGGCTAAGTGGTTACCCTTATCCCGCTGAAAATTCCGGATCTAATTTCAGTATGATGTCTGTTTATTTAGTATCTTACAAAGATGTAAAGGCCGTTGCTATCCTGCAATTCCGGCAACCCAAGGAAGCGTGTTCTAACCCTCTCACTAGTGTAACGACCGTACCAGTGAAAATTGAAACCGGGCAGAGCCCCCGCTCTTTCCCTATCATGTAGTCTATGCCAGCCTTATCCAACGAAGAGTTGAAGGTTCTCTTCAGATCGATTCCTGCCTTATACCTGGTACTGAACCCGGAACTGGAAATCCTGGACGCCAGTGAAGAATACCTGAACGCCACCCTTACCCGGCTGGAATCCATCCGGGGCAGAAACCTGTTTGAGGCGTTTCCGGACAACCCGGGAGATCCCCGGGCAAGCGGTGTGGCCAACCTGCGCGCATCCCTCTATTACGTGCTGACGCATCGTAAACCGCATACCATGGCGGTGCAGCGTTATGACATCCGACGTCCCGACGGCACCTTCGAAGAACGCTACTGGAGCCCGGTGAACAAACCGGTGATGGACGAACTGGGCAATATCCGGTTTATCATACACCGCGTGGAAGACGTCACGGATTTTGTGCGGTACCGTACCCAGACCCAGATGGAAAAGGAGGCAGAACTGTATAACCGCGCCGCGGAGTTACAGCGTATCAATGCCAGCCTGCTGACTGAAATCCGGAACCGGGAAGTAGCCGAAGAAAAATTCCGGAACCTGCTGGAACATGCGCCGGATGCCAAAGTGGTGGTCAACCAGGCCGGACGCATCGAACTGGTCAACCGGCGGGCGGAAATGCTGTTCGGGTATGATCGCCACCAGCTGCTGGGACAACCCCTGGAAATCCTGATTCCCGCGGAAATCCGCGCCCGGTACTCCGGCTATTTTCTCCATTACCTGAAGCAGCCTCAGGTACGCAACAAGGCAATGGGCAAGGAGTTGCAGGCACTCCGCCGCGATGGTGAAAGGGTACCCGTGGAGATCAGCCTGTCCCCGCTGATCACCGGGGAGGGCCTGCTGGTGCTGGTCGCCATCCGTGACATAACCGAACGAAAAAAACTGCAGGACAAATTACGCCGGTTCAACCGCGACCTGGAGGCCCAGGTACAGGCCAAAACTGCCGAACTGACCGGCATCTTTGAACGCATCACCGACGGGTTCATCGCCCTGGACAGGAATTTCTGCTACACGTACGCCAATCAGCGCATCGGCGAGCTGACCCGCCAGGATCCGCGGCAACTCATCGGTAAGAATGTATGGGAGATTTTCCCGGAAGCCGTTGGTTCAGCTACCTGGAAGGCATTCCACCAGGCGCTGGAGGAGCAGCGCTACCTGGTCCAGGAGGATTACTACGCCCCGCTGGACCTTTGGCAGGAGAACCATATCTACCCTTCCGTGGACGGCCTGTCCGTATTCATCCGGGATATAACCGAGCGAAAGAAATCCGAACAACAGCTCCGCCATTATGCGGAGGAGCTGAAGCTGCTGGCCTCCCACCTGCTGCATGTCAGGGAGGAGGAGCGGATCCGCATATCCCGGGAAATCCATGATGAACTCGGCCAGCAGCTGACGGTCATCAAGATGGACCTGGTGTGGCTGCAGAAGCGGCTTACCCCCAAGGGTGGTGAACCGGCTGAAAAGATTCAGGACTTACTTAATATGGTGAATGAGACGGTCAGGACGGTACGGCGCATTGCCTCCGAGCTTCGTCCGGGTATCCTGGACGACCTCGGCCTGGTGGCTGCCGTGGAGTGGCACCTCCGGGAAATGGAAAAGCGCACCGAAATCCGGATGGAGCTGATGGCTCCGGACTCCGAACCGCCTCTGCCGACGGAAATCAAGACCGGCCTGTTCCGGATTCTACAGGAGTCCCTGACCAACGTAGCCCGGCATTCCGGAGCCTCCCGCGTGCAGGTGAACCTGGCCTTTTCAGCCCGCCAGGTTCACCTGGAAATTACCGACAACGGACGCGGCTACGAAGCAGGGGACCAAGCCAAAAGAACCCTGGGTATCCTGGGTATGCAGGAGCGGACCTCCGCCCTGGGCGGGGAATATTCCATCGTGGGAAAGCCAGGCCAGGGAACGACTGTTCGTGTCGTCGTGCCGCTGCCATCCGCGGACCTGACCAACAGGTAAGAGAAAACACCTAAGCTGCCGTCACTGATTTTCACCCGGTTGTTTTTTAAACCGGCCACTACGTATTCTTCCGTAAAAATCCTTCTACAAGGCGGATCCAGTCTGCTCGACTCATCAATCCCAGCCCGTTCTATTTTTCCTGCGCCCGGTCCGTTGTTCCTTTGTCCTGTGATTCGCTCACTCCTGTGAAAACCGCTTCCGTACCCTGGAAAAACCCTTTGCATTCCTGAAAATCATTTTCTATGCCCACCCATGAAATGCCCCAGCCGGCGAAGGAAGCGGAAGCCACCCTGCGAAAGCTCGTAGACCGCGTTCTGTCCGGGTACCAGTCCATCATCGCCCTGCACGGGTGTTCCCTGGTCAATGAAATCCCCGATGGATTTACGGTAATGGCTGACCGCAACCTGCTGTCCGCCCTGCTGGAAGAACTGGTCGAGGTGGTCGTACGCTGCTCACGCAATACGATCATCCGCATCACGGCCAAAGCCTACCATGACGTGATCCTGCTGCATGTCAAGGAGAGTGACACCGAAAACAGCTACGCCCTGCTGGCCGGCCTCCAGCGGATCCAGCCACTGGCCGAGCAGCTTGGCGGGTTCCTCGACCTGACCAGTGCCCGGCTGCGCTCCAGCACGATTGCCTTCAGTTTCCCCAACCTTCCCTCCGCCGCCTGAACCCGGAATTGCACAGGCCAAAGTGCCGGGCTTTTCCTAACTTACCCGGACTAAACTGTCTGCACGATGCTTCGTTCCCGGATCGCCGGCCTAGGCCGGTATATTCCCGAGCAGGTGGTCACCAACGATGACCTGGCCCGGTATATGGACACCAGTGATGCCTGGATCCGGGAACGGACGGGCATCCGGCAGCGGCGCTACGCGCACCGCACCCAGGAGACCACGACTACCATGGCCGTGGAAGCGGCCCGGGTAGCCATGGAACGGGCAGGCACCTCCCCGAAGGAGATTGATTTCATCGTGTTTGCCACCCTGTCGCCCGATTATTATTTCCCCGGCTGCGGGGTTCTTGTCCAGCGGGCCCTGGGGATGGGTGAGATCGGGGCGCTGGACGTACGCAACCAGTGCAGCGGGTTTGTCTATGCCCTCAGCGTGGCCGACCAGTTCATCCGTTCAGGCATGTACCGGAACATCCTGGTTATCGGCAGCGAAAAACATTCCTTCGGCCTGGATTTTTCCACCCGGGGCCGGAATGTGACTGTGATCTTCGGCGACGGCGCCGGGGCGGTCGTACTGCAACCCACCGATGACGAAAACCGAGGCATCCTGAGCACGCACCTGCACAGCAACGGGCAGCATGCCGAACTCCTGGCCATGTACAACCCCGGTACCCACGCCAACCACTGGACGGACCAGCCGCTGGCGGATTTCGGGGAGGCTCCTCTCGGCGGGATGTTCATGAGTCATGCCATGATCGACAAAGCCCAGAATTTCCCCTATATGGACGGGCCTTCCGTCTTCAAGATGGCCGTGGCAAAATTTCCCCAGGTAATCCGCGAAGCCCTGGAAGCCAACGGGTACAACCCGGCTGACCTGCGCCTGCTGGTACCCCACCAGGCAAACCTGCGCATCAGCCAGTTTGTCCAGCAGCAGCTGGGCCTGCGTGACGACCAGGTCTATAACAACATTGACCGGTACGGCAATACCACGGCCGCCTCCATCCCCATCGCCCTCTGCGAAGCCTGGGAGGCAGGGCGCATTTATCCCGGCGACCTGGTTTGCCTGGCCGCTTTCGGCAGCGGCTTCACCTGGGCCAGCGCCCTGTTAAATTGGTAGGTCTTGCCAGCCGCGGGCCAGATTCTCCGTAACTTACCGGGTATGGCAGGACACGAGAGGCCTCAGGAAAATAGGTATCTGAACGGCGGGCCTGCCCGGCGCCGATCCTGTTTTTTTCTCCTGGTATTCCTGTGGATGATCCCCTGGAAGACCTTCGGCCAGGAAAACTTCCGCTGGTCGGTCCGCCTGGGTAACCGGCTGCTGTGGTCGGCGGACCGGGAAGACACGGCCGCACACACCGTGCATGGCCCGCTGGCCTTGAACCACAGCGAGGCGGGACTAATCATCCAGGTAACGGACAAGCCCGAATCCGGCAGCCGGCCGGCCTGGATCCGGTATTTCGGATTGTTTGATGAACGGGACAGCGAATGGCTGCGGGTCAAAGACCGGAATACCCTGGCCGTCACCTCCATTTTTCTGAAAGACTTTTTCCGGCGTCGAGCCCGCTTAACCGTTTTCAGCTGGGTAATCCCCCGGGATCCCAGGCTGGCAGCACAAATTCGCATCCGCAGAGTACATTTGTGCTCTTTTGTGACCGACTAATCCATGCAGCGCTTTATCCTTTACATCATCAATCCCATCTCCGGCACCCGCAGGAAAAAAGACCTGCAGCATTTTATAGAAAAACAGACGGCGGCGCGCGGCATCCCCTACCAGGTCTTTCCCTCGGTGGCCAGCGGGGATTACCGGTTTTTGCGGCCGGTGATCGAGGAATACGGCGTAACCGATATCGTGATCGCCGGCGGGGACGGGACCGTAAGCCAGGTGGTGGGCTCCCTGCTGGATGTACCTGTCAACTTCGGAGTGATTCCCTGCGGATCGGGGAACGGCCTGGCCCTGGCAGCGGGGATTTCCCGGCAGCCTGCCAAAGCGCTCCAGACCGTTTTTACCGGGCAGGCCCGGGCGATTGACGGGTTCCTGATCAACGGACGGTTCTCCTGCATGCTCTGCGGACTCGGCTTTGATGCGTCAGTGGCCCACGCCTTTGCCAGCCAGACCCGGCGGGGCCTCAAGACCTACGCCGCCCTGGTTGGTCGGCACTTCTTTTCGGCTAAGCCCTACCATTTCCGGATCGAGACCCATGGGCTGGCATTTAGCTCCGAAGCTTTTTTTATCAGCATCGCCAATGGCAACCAGTTCGGCAATCACTTCACTATCGCACCCAAGGCCCTGCTCAGCGACGGGCAGCTCGACATCGTCGTCGTCAAGAAAATGGCCAAGCCGCTGCTCTTGCTGACCATTCTGCGCCAGGTACTCGCCGGCCGGCTGAAAAGTGTTGAAAATTCCCTGCGCAGGCCCGTCATCTATTTTCAGACCCGGAACCTGAAAATCAGTAACCCGGAAGGAGCCCTGCTCCATATTGACGGGGACCCGGCCGAAACGCCGGCCGAACTGGAGATCCGTATCCTGGACACCTGTTTTCGCCTTATCTGCCCCCTCTGAGCAGGGGTTCGCTACCAACGAATATATCCGCCACCTGCTGCAGGTTGCGGCGGTTGACTTCGTTGTCGAGAGAATGAATGATGTCGGCCTTTTCACCCTGAGTCAGGTGGAAGTTAAGGGCCGCCTTGCTCTCGGCGGATTCCGAACGGTACTCAAACGTGATGCGCCGTACCTGGTGTACCGGGTTTTCCGCATAGTATCCCAGCATGTCGTTCTGGGAGAATTCCATCATTTTATACCAGTTGTGCTGCAGTAGCAGGAAGGGCTTGGTGATGTGGTCGGTGATATCATTGGACTGGTAGGGGTAATCCCATCCTCCGCTTACCCGGTCCCGCAGCTGCAGCACCAGGACGCCCCGGGTATTCTCCCGGATCCAGTCGTCGAAGTTCTCCAGGAAGCGGAGCGCGGTCTCGGTACCGTAATTATCCCGGATGCCAGCATCCATCACATCGATGACCGGGTCCGAGGGAAGCCATACGTTAGGCAGGACCACCGGGAAGGTTGCATTCATGCGCAGCGCCGTCAGGATGCGCAGGTTGCCGGGATTCTGGCGGCGGAAATACGTGGCAAAATCAATGGCGTCCGGATCCATGTACGGAATGCGGGAGGTATCCTCCCGGGGTTGCATCATAAAACGGACCGGCTGGGTACTGATGACCATTTTTCGCCCGTCCCGGGTGACCACCGAATTGAAAAAGATCATCGGGATCCTGGCCTCCTGTTCGTCGCGTGTGTAATCACGCAGTTGCTTGTTCAGGATTCCCCCGGTATTGTCGCTCAGTTCCTGTTCAAAGGCATATCCCCGGTCCTTGACGTAGTGGTAGGGCCCTACGTAGAATTTCTGCGCGGGCGCGATCAGGTCGCGGTCCACAAAGGAGGAAAACAGGGGATTCAGCAGGTCTCCGGCGATATTATCCGTATACTTATGGTCCTGGAGGCGGATCGGTTCCCCCCGTAGCTTGTGCAGGTATAATTCCCGGAAGTACGCCGCTCCGAGCATGCCGCCCGAAGCCCCGGTGATCAGGACGGTCTTTTTCATCAGGGCGCCGTGCGTGGCGCTGTCCAGCCTTTGCAGGGCGTTCATCGTAAAGGTGGCACTGCGCTGCCCCCCGCCACTGGTATTGATGATAACCATGAGGGGCTTTTCTTCTCCCTGGCGGCTTTTCCAGTTCTCCAGGATCCGGAGCATATTCCTCCGGTCGGCCGCCATGCTGTCCGGATTGCACAGCGACAGGATGGTCGCCCGGTTATAGCGGGGCCGTTCGGCCTCGTTCGTATAGTTCAGGCCATAGGCTTTGTTGCGGGGATCGATCCAGCTCATCCGGTAAAACAGGTTCAGGACCAGCACCAGGCCGATCAGGTAGGGAACACTCCAGGACTGCAGGAAATAGGCAAAGGCTCCCGACACGCCGATCAGAATGGCAAAGAATATGGTGATACTTGCCGCCGCGGGGATCTGGAACAGTTTAAATTCCAGGAAATTACCGATCACTATCAGGAACAGGAACGCCACGAATACGGACAGGACGGCGGCAATATGGTGGCCCTTGAACATTTTCTCAATAAACTCCTCGGTATAATGGGACACATTGCGGGTCTTGCGCACGGCCAGGGGAGAGTCGATATACCACTCGACCTGGATCAGGCTGGTGGGTTCGGCCGTGCCGGCCTGGGCGCGGTGCAGGCTGGTCAGGTATTCCTTCGGGTTGATGATGGTGGGCAGCATGCGCCGCAGGATGGAGCGGTCGGCCCGAAAAAAATACAGGAAGGAAACGGCCAGGATCAGGATAAAGCCGCTGAGGAAGCCCCCGACCAGGAAAAGAATTTCGGTGTGCGGAATCAGTTCCTTGTCGATCGCGAAGCGGTAGGCCTTAAAAAAATAGAACAGCAGGAACGAAAAGGGGATCACGCTGTTGTTGATACAGTATTTCAGGAAGGGGTTGGTGGTAGCGGCCAGGAACCGGAAATGCCGGGAAAACAGGATGAAGGTGGTAATGTTCCAGCTCATGATGAACATGCCGACCGCGATGCCCACGATGGAGAAGCTGGCCGTACTGACTGCGCCCAGGTATTCAGGGGCCAGGAACAAGGAGTCCGCCCCGTAGGCCTTCATGAACGTGCTGTTGACCGTGCTGAACAGGATGAACCAGAAAACCAGCAGGACCTGGTATTTTCGGAAGTGCAGGAAAAGTACCTGCACCGGAAAGGAATAATAGAACCCTCGCAACCAGGCTTTCATGTGGTAGACAATCTGTTTGCGGCTAAAATTACTATTTAATCCCTGCTAATTCAAGGAGGGTAAGTTCAGGCCGGCTGACTGGGTACCGGTTCACGCAGCAGGTAGAGCATCCACACCAGCGAGAGCAGCAGGAGCATGGCTGTCAGCTGGTGGAGTTGCGCGATCCATTCGAACAGGCCCCAGTGTCCCGGCACGATCTGCGGGCTGACCAGTACAGCCAGGATGCCCAGCAGGACCTGGGTTCCCGCAATGGACAGGGGCAGAAACCGGGTCCGCCTCAGCAGGTCGTTTCCCGGTGCGATATGCACCGCCCGGATGGTCCACCAAATGATCAGCGCAAGGATCAGGTAGGCGAGGCCGCGGTGCACGAAGTGAATCGTGATTTTGTTTTCAAGCAGGTTCATCCAGCCGGCCGGAGCGGCCAGCAGGCCGGCTGGCAGCAGGCTGCCGTTGATATCCGGCCAGGTCGGAGCTGCCGTGGCCGCCTTATGCCCGGCCATCAGTGCACCATAGAGCAGCTGCAGGACCAGTACCCCGGCGATCAGCCAGGTGACCCGGCGCAGCCGGAAGGAGCCCGCCACCGTCCGGTCCCGTCCCACGAGCAGCTTCAGGGCAAACCAGAACGTATAACTCAGTAACCCCAGCGCAAAAATGAAATGAAGGGCCAGCCGGGTAGGTTTCACATATATGGCATCCCCCGTTAGCCCGCTGGCCACCATGATCCAGCCCACCGCGCCCTGCAGGGCTCCCAGCAGAAAAAGGATGGCCAGGGGCCGGACCATCTCGGCCCGGAACCGGCCCCGGATCAGGAATAGCACGAACGGGATGAAAAAGACCACGCCCATCAGGCGGGCCCACAGGCGGTGGAACCATTCCCAGAAAAAAATGAACCGGAAATCCCGCAGCGTAAAGTCGAAATTCAGCAGCTGGAACTGGGGAGTCTGCCTGTACTTGTCAAAGGCTTCCATCCACTGGCGGTGATTCAGCGGGGGGAGGGTTCCCGTGATCACATTCCATTCCGTTATTGAAAGGCCGGATCCGGTCAGTCGGGTGATGCCCCCCAGGGCAATCTGAACGATGATCATACCCACACCCACCAGCAGCCAGATGGCCACCGTCCGGGAACCTCGCGTGTCATCCAAGCGGACATTCATGGCGCAAAGGTATAATAACATGTAATTGAAATGATTACTTGTCCAGCCCGCATCCGCAGGCTCCCCCGGCTTTCTTCAACAGGCCCTGCCGGGCCTGCACCGGTATTCCGGCAGGTGAAAATTTCTTTGGCGGGAAGCCTGTTTTTATTCGTACCTTCTGGAGTTGCTTCACTCTTTTATTAACCATTAATACCAACATTATGGGACGTCACACTTCTTCGTCAACATCCCGCAGGGGATTTCTGGGTTCCCTGGCTGCCGGGACGGCCGCACTCGGCCTGTCCACCCTGGGTACGCCTGCGCTGGCCGGCGCGGCACCCCAAGCACAGACCCTGCCGGATGATCCCGATGCCTGGTTTGGCCGGATCAAGGGGAAACACCGGGTGATCTTTGATACCCCGGCTCCCAAGGAGATTTTTCCTTTTGCCTGGCCCAAGGTGTACCTGATGACCAATGAAAAAACCGGTACCCCCAACAAGGACTGCAGCGTGGTTGTGGTCCTGCGCCACGAAGCCATCCCCTATGCCATGGA
This sequence comes from Chitinophagaceae bacterium, assembly GCA_035549175.1. Taxonomy (GTDB): domain Bacteria; phylum Bacteroidota; class Bacteroidia; order Chitinophagales; family Chitinophagaceae; genus DASTSN01. The sequence goes on from DASZRL010000043.1 coordinate 11,934, forward strand.
AAGCCGTCTCTGGGAAAAGTACAAGTTTGGTGAGATGTTCAAAATTACGGATCCGAAAACCAAGGCACCCTCCATCCGCAACCCCTTCTGGAAGCCGGGCCCCGATGACTACAAGATCCCCGGCATTGGCCCGGTGGCTATCGGCATCAACGACCTGCAGGACCAGGGAGTCATGTTCTGCGTATGCGACATGGCCATGACCGTCATGAGCGCCGCAGCAGCCCAGGGCATGAACCTGGATGCCGCGGAAGTGAAGAAGGACTGGGTCTCCGGCCTGCTTCCCGGTATTCCGCCGATGCCTTCGGGCGTTTGGGCCGTCGGGCGCGCCCAGGAGCATGGTTGCTCGTATGTATTTGTCGGCTGACCGGCGCCAGGCCGGATAGCACCAGGAGGCTGCCTGTCACAGGGCAGCCTTCCTTATTTTTTGGGATCCCCCCGGAGCTGTCGACGCGCCGCCAGGATAGGACCGAAAGGACCGTATTTATGCTGGGAGGCCGGAAAGGTGTCCCGGTAAGGGCCGAACGGATAGTCCACCGGTTTGCGATCCAGGTCGGGCCAGTCCCCGGCGAACCGTTTCACCGGTCGGGGGCGGGAATTGACGTAGGCGGCCACGTCCCAGGCTTCCTGGTCCGACAGCGCGGGTTTGTCGCGGGAAGCCAGGCCGAACGGCATGTTATACTTGATATAGGCGGAGAACCGGGAGAGCTGGTACATCCCTGCCGAGGTATTGAAGCTGTTCGGGCCCCAGAGCGGCGGATAGGTATAGCCCAGGGAATCCGGCCGCAAGAGGCCTGCGCCGTCAGGCCCGTGGCAGGTGGTGCAGCGGGCCATATAAATCCGGCGGCCCCGCGCCGTATCGGCGGCCCGGTCCAGGTAGGGAAGCTCTTCCAGTCCCGCCCCGCGGGGACGGGTATGAAGGGGAACCCCGCTGCCCAGCCAGGTGAGGTAGGCAACGATGGCGCGCATCTCCTGGCTCAGGCTATCCAGGGGCCGGCCATTCAGGCTGCGCAGCAGGCAGTCATTAACCCGGTATTCGATGGATTCAATGCGGCCGCTGCGATAGCGCAGACTGGGGTAGTTGGCAGCCACGGCGGAAAAGCAGTTTCCGAATGGCCGGGTTCCCCCTTCAATATGACAGTTGCCGCAGTTCATCCCGTTGCTGAGCACGGCGACCCGGCCGCGGGGACCCAGGTAATAGGCCGTGTTGACAATCAGTTCATGGCCGTACCGGATCAGGCGGCCCTGGTCGTTATCGGGTAAGGAGTCCAGGCTGGGAGCATGCCAGTCGGCCGATCCCTGGCCGGGCCGGAGACCGGTATTCGTCCGGGCCGTTCCGGTATGCAGGGGCATGACCCACCGTGAAATCAATAGGGCTATGCCAATGATGGCGCCCAGGGCAATCAGCCAGCCAAGACGGCGCAGCCTTTGCATAAGGGAGTGTTTCTAATGAGGTAATCGATCCCGCAGGTACCCGTAAACCCAGGTACCGGCCACCGCACTCAATAAAGTTACGAGGATTACCGGCAGGCCGCTGCCGATGAGGGCAAACAGGGGGCCGGGGCAGGCCCCCGTCAGGGCCCAGCCGAATCCGAACAGCAGACCTCCGTAGACCTGCCCCTTATGAAAGGGTTTGGGTACCAGGTGAATGGGCTCGCCGTGAATGGTCCGCACCCGGAAACGTTTGATCAGCCAGACCGAAATCATGCCGGTTGCTACGGCAGACCCGATAACGCCATACATATGGAAGCTTTGCAGGCGGAACATCTCCTGGATGCGAAACCAGGACAGCACTTCGGTCTTGACCAGGATAAGCCCGAAGACCAGCCCCGCTGCCAGGTATTTCAGATTGTACCAGCCCGGATGACGTAGCTGGGACGTGTTGACGCAGGCCGTGTCCAGGGAGCGGACTTCGAAATCCGTATTGGTTTCGCGGACAGTGGGTTTAACCAGGGGAGTCGTTTCCATGGCAATAATTACAGCTTTAGAATAAGGGGGAGAACGAGGTTGGCCACCAGGAAGCCGCCTGCCATAAAGCAGATCGTGGCCACCAGGGAGGAAACCTGCAGGTTGGAAAGTCCCATTATGGAATGACCGGAGGTGCATCCGCCGGCATACCGGGTACCGAATCCTACCAGGAAACCGCCGACCACCAGGACCAGGAACCCTTTCAGGGTCAGCAGCTGCGACCAGCTGAATAACTGGACCGGGGACAGTTTACTGTAATCGTCGATCCCGTACCGCCCCAGTTCCGCGGCCAGGCGCGGATCCACCCGCACCGGCTGGTGGTCAGACAGAAACTGCACGGCGAGGTAGGCCCCGATGACAATGCCGGCTACGAAGAAAAGGTTCCAGATCTCCTTTTTCCAGTCATACCGGAAAAAGGCAACATTGGCGGGGAAACAGACGGCGCAAATATGCCGCAGGGAGGAGGAAATGCCAAAGGATTTGTTACCCAGCAGCAGCAGGGCCGGGACCATCAGCCCGATCAGCGGTCCCCCGATATACCAGGGCCAGGGATGCCTGATCCATTCAATACTACCCATCGTACAAATGATTTTGATAAGGAAGCACCACAAATTTACAAAATGGGAGCGGCGATGGGTATAATTAATCCGGCCGGGTTTTGCAGCAGCCGGTTAATTTTACGGAAAATCCACCCCGACTTGCTGAAAGCCTACTTTCAGACCGAACTGACCGAGGCCGGCTGTGACGAAGCAGGCCGGGGATGCTATGCAGGACCCGTCTATGCCGCCGCCGTCATCCTGCCGAGGGACTTTCGCGATCCCCTGCTCAACGATTCCAAGCAGCTGACCGAAAAGCAGCGCTATGCGTTACGGGAACGCATTCAGCGCGAAGCCGTGGCCTGGGGGGTCGCCAGCCTGGATAACCACCAGATCGACTCCCTCAATATCCTCCAGGCTTCCATCCGGGCCATGCACCTGGCCATTGACCAACTCCGGCCTTCGCCCGGCCTGCTGCTGGTGGACGGGAACCGCTTTACACCCTACGGGCGCACTCCGCACCGCTGTATCGTCAGGGGGGATGCCACATACGCCTCCATAGCTGCAGCCAGCATTCTTGCCAAAACTTACCGGGATGACTTCATGCTGACCCTGCACCGCGAATTTCCGGTATACGGCTGGGACCGCAACAAAGGATACGGCACAGCCCAACACCGCGAGGCGATTGAACGGCATGGTCTCTGCAAGTACCACCGCCTCAGCTTCCGGATCCAGCCCGGCCAGGCAGCGACCCTGTTCTGAAACCGCGTTGCCTGCAGGCGGGATGAACGGTATGCCCCGTTAAAACCTGTTAAAGTGGACCGGCCGGCTTAAACTCCCGGGATTCCCCGCCGTCTATTCCTTAAAGCATTTGATAACCCGCAAAAATGTATAGCCATGAAAAAAGTACTTGTACTCGGCATGATGTTGTCCCTGGCCACCCTGGCCGTTAACGCCCAGCAGGATGGCGGCGACCGGATTCGTCATCACCGTATCGCGGAAGGTTACCGCAGCGGGGAACTGACCCGCCCTGAAATGCGCCAGCTTCACCGCAATGAAACCCGTTACCGGATGGAAAAAAGAAAGGACCTGCGCGATGGGCATATCGGGCCCCGTGAACGCCACCGCCTGAATCGCATGAAGCGTCATGATAACCGGCAGATTTACCGTTTCAAACACAACGGCCGCCGCCGGGTCATCTGACGGGGAAAAGACAGCATAAGGAGGGTCGCCCATCCGACCCCGGCCTCCCGGACACCGGGAGGCTTTTTTTTGCCGGCCTATGCCGGCGGCCAGGGGCCCAGCCCCTGGCGCACCAGGACGGGCTCCTGACCCGTGCAGTCCAGGATGGTGGAGGGCTCCAGTCCTCCCGGGCCGCCGTCCACGACCAGGTCTACCAGGTTGCCGAAGCGCTCCTCCATTTCCTCGGGGTCCGTATAATAGCGACCCTCCCCGGCCGGCAGCGAGGCGCTCAGGACGGGGTGGCCGAGCTCCTTCACAATGGCCCGGGCTATCGCATTATCGGGTATCCGCAGCCCGATCGTATCCTTTTTGCTTTGCAGGATCCGGGGTACCTGTTTGCTGGCAGGCAGGATAAAGGTATAGGGGCCGGGCAGGCAGTCCTTCAGCAGGCGGTACAGCGGGGTGGAGACCTGCTTGGAAAAATCACTGAGGTGGCTGAGGTCGTAGCAAACGAAGGAAAGCTGGGCCCGGCGGGGCTCCACCCCTTTGATCCGGGCAATGCGCTCGATCGCCCGCGGCTGGTAGATATCGCAACCCAGGCCATACAGGGTATCGGTGGGATAAATGATCACACCGCCCTGCTGCAGGCTCTCCACGATGGCCCGGATCAGCCGGGGCGGGGGGTTGTCGGGGTGCAGGTGCAATAGCATACACAGGCTTTATCCTAAAATTACAGGTATTTGGCGCCCAACCGCCGGCCACCGGCATCGGGCTGAGAACCAGGTATCTGCGCACCTGCTTATATTTGCAAAAACTGCTGCCATGCAACTCAGGCCCGTTGTCACCGTTGATTCGATAGAACCCGGCGTATTCCAGCGGGAGTTTTACCGGCCGGGGATCCCGGTGGTCATCCGCAACCTGTCCCGGGACTGGCCGGCCCTGACCAGGTGGAACTGGGATTATTTCAAGGAACTGGTGGGAGACAAGCGGGTTCCCCTGTATAATAATATCAAGAGCGATGCCTATACGCCGATCAATTCGGCCGATGACTACAAGACCTTCGGGGAATACATCGACATGATCCGCCAGGGGCCGGCCGGCTGGCGTATCTTCCTGTTCAACATTTTTGACCACGCCCCCCAGCTGACCCAGGATTTTACCTGGCCCGAACACCTCATGCATGGTTTTGTCAAAAAGTATCCCATGCTTTTTGTCGGCGGCGCCACTTCCATCACCCACATGCATTTCGACATCGATCTCTCCCATATCCTGCATACCCAGTTCGTCGGCCGCAAGCGGGTCCTTCTATTCCCCTACGGAGAGCAGCACAAGCTGTACCGCAAGCCCTTCGAAGTCCTCAGCCTGGCGGATTTTTCCCACTACCACCTGAACCATGGCACACCGGATTATGACCAGTTCCCGGCCCTGCGACTGGCCCAGGGTTATGACCTCGTGCTCGAGCACGGTGATACCCTGTTCATGCCCGCCGGGTACTGGCACCACATGGAGTACCTGGATAGCGGCTTTGCCATGAGCCTGCGGGCGTTACAACCTTCCCTGGCCGGAAAACTCAAAGGTGCCTGGAACCTGTTCGGCATGCGAAACATCGACACACTGATGAAAAGGACGGTACCGAAGTGGTGGTACGAAACCAAAAAGAAACGGATATACAGTGCAGCCAGCCGCGCCATGCAGGCAGCCCCCCGCTGAAAAATGGATTCCCCGACATAATGAGCGAGGGTCCTTGTTAAGGGACCCTCGCATTCTTTTAAATATACACTGGCGGACCTGGCGGGGACGGCTGCAACCGCACCGGGCGCGGCGGTCCTCAGCTGATCGTCCAGACCTCGGAACCGCGAAGCAGTTTGCTGAGATCGGCCGGGCGCCTGGACCGGGCTTCCTCCAGTTGGCGGTTCATCTCCTCTTCGTAGCAGGGCCGGTCGGTCTGGTAAAAAACACCGAAGGGACGAGGCAGGTGGCCCTCATGGCGGGGATCGTCGAATATGCGCACGAGGATCTGGGCCTTGTAGAGATCCTTTTCATCATGGATCCACAGGTCGTCAGCGCTGTAGCCTTCGCTGAGGCTGACCACCCGCGGCGTGAATCCGTCCAGCCGGATGCCCTTGTCCTGGTTGCTGCCGAACAGCAGGGGCTTTCCGTGTTCCAGGAACAGGGTTTCCTCGGCCTTGGTCCCCTTTTCGGTAAAGATCTCGAAAGCGCCGTCGTTAAATATGTTGCAGTTCTGGTAGATTTCCAGGAAGGAAGCGCCCCGGTGCTGGTGCGAACGCAGCAGCATGGCCTGGAGATGCTTGGGATCCCGGTCCATACTGCGGGCGACGAAGGTGGCATCCGCCCCCATGGCCAGGGCCAGGGGATTGAACGGATGGTCGATGCTGCCGAACGGGGTGGACTTGGTGACCTTGTGCTCCTCGGAGGTCGGGGAGTATTGTCCCTTGGTCAGCCCGTAGATCTGATTATTAAATAATAGGACGTTCAGGTCGAAGTTACGGCGAAGCAGGTGGATGGTATGGTTCCCCCCGATGCTCAGCCCGTCCCCGTCGCCGGTCACTACCCAGATGCTCAATTCGGGGCGTGCCGCCTTCAGTCCGCTGGCGATGGCCGTCGCACGGCCGTGGATCGAGTGCATGCCGTAGGTGTTCATGTAATAGGGGAAGCGGGAAGAACAACCGATCCCGGAGATGATCACGATATTTTCCTTGGGGATACCCAGGGTGGGCATCACTTTCTGCACCTGGGCCAGGATCGAATAATCTCCGCAGCCGGGGCACCAGCGCACTTCCTGGTCGGTCGCAAAATCTTTGGCTGTCAGGGCAGGGGCAATGGTTGAATCAGACATCGCAATGACGAATTAAGTACAGGTATTGATAGGGAAGATCCTTTACAAGATACAAAGTTCGCCATAATTTGGCATATTTCGGCCTAAGAACCGGTCTTGACCAGCTCCTCCCAGTACTCGGCCGCCCGGCGGGTATGGGGAATGACGATCGTGCCCCCCACGATATTGGCCACCGCGAACACCTCGTAGAGTGCCTCGGTGCTGACGCCCTGCTCATGGCATTTTCCCAGGTGGTACCGGATACAGTCATCGCAGCGCAGCACCATACTGGCCACCAGGCCGAGCAATTCCTTGGTACGCGCGTCCAGCGCGCCCGGCTCATAGGTGCGCGTATCCAGGTTCCAGAGGCGCTTGATCACCAGGTTGTCCTTGGACAGGATCACCTCGTTCATCCGGCTTCGGTAGTCATTAAATTCATCGATCATTGTGCTCATGGGTGACTATTTACCCGGCAAAATTAGCTAAACACGGCCGGCCCGGGCCTCCGGCCAAAAAAAACAGGCCTTCCGGGAATTTTCTCCCGGCGGTTTTGGTAAATTGAGGCATTAAAAGCTCCATCATGAAAATCAGCAAGAAATTAGGCGTTCTGGCGATCCTGGGCATCGTGGTAGCCATCAGCATGGCCGCCACCAAGCCTCCCGGTTACAAAAACCTGAAAGTATTATCCAAAAAGATCAGCCATGAGGACCTGGGCCGTGTCATGGGCATGTTCAAGGACGGACTGGGTGTCAAATGCGATTTCTGCCATGCCAAGTCCAAGGACGATGACAAACGGTTGGATTTTGCCAGTGATGAAAAGCCCGAAAAGGAGATTGCCCGCAAAATGATGAAGATGACCAACCGGATCAATAAGAAATTCTTTCACAGCTCTTCCCGGATCGGCCAGGAAAACGCCCAGCTGGAAGTTACCTGCATAACCTGCCATCACGGTTCCCCCCACCCGGAAATGCCCGGTGGCGGAGAGGGAATGAAGCATTGAACGAAAGACAACGTGTTGTCCGCCTGCGCGTCGCATGGCGGCTCTTTCATCTTACCGGCCATTCTGCAATACCTTATGTATGGATAATTCCTCTTTTGATTTTGGTATGATCGGCCTGGGTGTCATGGGCAGGAATCTCCTGCTCAACGTAGCCGATCACGGTTTCCGGGCCATCGGTTATGACAAGGACCCCGCCAAAGGCTCTCAGCTGGAGGCTGCCGCCTCCCCCGGCACCGTGGTCCGCGGTACCTCCTCCCTCCAGGAGATGGTCACCCGGATGAAGACCCCGCGCAGGATCATGCTCCTGGTCCCGGCCGGCCCCATTGTGGACCAGGTTGTCGCGGAACTCCTCCCCCTGCTGGACAGCGGGGATATCATCATTGACGGAGGCAACTCCCATTATACCGATACCCTGCGCCGCATCCGGGAGCTGGAGGGAAAACAGATCCATTTCATGGGCATGGGGGTTTCGGGTGGCGAGCACGGAGCCCGCACCGGTCCCAGCATCATGCCCGGCGGCGATCCGCAGGCCTGGAAAGCGGTTCGCCCGGTCCTGGAAGCCGTGGCTGCCCGGGTGGAGGACGAGCCCTGCGTGGCCTATATGGGCCGCGATGCCGCCGGGCATTATGTGAAAATGGTTCATAACGGAATTGAATATGCGATTATGCAGCTTATCAGCGAGGTGTACGACCTGCTGACCCGGGCCGCCGGCCTGGACAACGATCAGCTGCATGAACTCTTCTGGAAGTGGAACAGCGGCGAGTTGCAGTCCTTCCTGCTGGAGATCACCTCCGGCATCTTCCTGAAAAAAGATGATCTTACCGGCAACCGCCTGGTGGATATGATCCTGGACAAGGCCGGCTCCAAAGGAACCGGCAAATGGACCAGCCAGGATGCCATGGACCTCCCTGTCCCGGTACCAACCATTGACATGGCCGTATCGATGCGGGATCTTTCCACCTACAAGGACCTGCGTGTCACGGCAGCCAACCTGTTCAAGCCCCGGGTCAAGACCGTCCGGTTCGGCAGGGAAAAATTCATCGGCCAGCTGCATGACGCCCTGTATTGCGGCATGGCCATCTCCTACGCCCAGGGGCTGTCCATGCTGGCCCGCGCCTCCGAGGAGCTGAAAATGGACATTCCGCTGCGTGACGTGGTCCGGATCTGGCGCGGCGGCTGCATCATCCGCTCCGCGATGCTGGAGAACTTTGCACGGGCTTACCGGAAAAAAGCCGGACTTCCCAACCTGCTGCTGGACCGCCGCGTAGCGGCGCTCGTGAAGAAGCGGGCTCCGGCCCTGCGCCGCGTCGTCCAGCGAAGCGCCTCCAGCCGGATACCCGCTCCCGGCCTGATGAGCGCGCTGGGGTACCTGGACAGCCTGTGCAGCAAACAGCTGCCCACCAACCTTATCCAGGCCCAGCGGGACTGTTTCGGTTCCCATACCTACCAGCGGACGGACCGGGACGGCACCTTCCATACCGAATGGTAAGACCGGCCAGGCAGTAAACGCAAAACAAATTCATGAAAGACAAGAAGAACCTCTCCCCCACCATCCTGTTCATCTTCGGCGGTAGCGGGGACCTGACCAACCGAAAACTGATCCCGGCGATATATAACCTGTACCTGGACGGCTACCTGCCGGAAAAGTTTGCGGTTGTGGGGGTCGGCCGGACGTCCTTTGCTTCCGATGACGCGTACCGTTCCAAACTCCTGGAAGGGGTTCAGCAGTTCAGCCGCCGCAAGGGGGAACCCGATGGGGACTGGAAGAAATTTTCAGTGTGCGTCAGCTACCAGGAGCAGGACCTGAATGATCCGGCCACCTACGCCCGGATCGCCGAATGGATCCATAACCAGGCTGCCGCCTGGAATACCCGTCCCATCGTGATCTTCTACATGGCGGTCGCTCCCCAACTGGCTCCCGTGATCGCCCAGCGCCTATCCGAGCAGAAATTATGCACGGACCCGCAGGCCACCCGCATGGTGTTCGAAAAGCCCTTCGGCCACGACCTGGCGAGCGCCCGGGAGCTGAATGAACTGCTGCAGGGCATGTTTTCCGAAGACCAGATCTTCCGGATCGACCATTACCTGGGTAAGGAAACCGTGCAGAACATTCTGGCCTTCCGGTTTGCCAATGCCCTTTTCGAGCCCATCTGGAACAGCAATTACATCGACCATGTCCAGATCACCGCGGCTGAAACGGTGGGCGTGGAAGACCGGGGCGGGTACTATGAACAGGCCGGTGCGCTGCGCGATATGGTACAGAACCATATCCTCCAGCTGCTCTGCATGATCGCTATGGAAGCACCCACCTCCTTTGATGCCAATGAGATCCGCAACAAAAAAGTGGATGTACTCAATGCCATCCGCAAGATCAGCCCCGAAAATGTCCATCCCAACACGGTCCGCGGCCAGTATGCCGCCGGCTGGATGAAGGGGAGGGAGGTACAGGGATACCGGCAGGAAAAGAATGTAAGCCCCCAATCGGCCGTGGAGACCTTTGTGGCAGCCAAGTTTTACATCGACAACTGGCGGTGGCAGAACGTTCCGTTTTACATCCGTACCGGGAAATACATGCAGGAAAAGACCACCCTGATCACGATCCAGTTCCGGGAGGCGCCGCATTATTCGTTCCCGCTGGAGGCGGCGGAAACCTGGCGGCCCAACCGGCTCATGTTCAGCATCCAGCCCGAAATGGGCATTCGCATCCGCTTCCAGGCCAAACGGCCAGGTCCGGAAATGATTCTGAACCCGGTAGACATGGTCTTCAGCTACGCCGAAGCCTACGGGGATTATGAGCCGGAAGCCTATGAAACCCTGCTGGAAGATGTAATCCAGGGTGACCCCACCCTGTTCATGCGCGCCGACCAGGTGGAGGCATCCTGGAAGGTGATCGCGCCGATACTGGAAACCTGGCAAACCCGTCCGCCGGTGGATTTTCCAAACTATTCGCCGGGTACCTGGGGACCGGAAGACGCCGAAGCCCTGATTGCGCGTGACGGGCACAACTGGGTGACCCTGCCGCCCAAATCCCAGGAATCCTGAACGTCCCCCGCGTATATCCTAAAACACTCCCGACTATGCACCTGACCATATACAAGGACCTGGATGCGCTCAGCGAAGCGGTGGCGGAATGGATCACGGAGCTGATCACCGAAACGCTGAAAAGGAAGGATCATTTTTCCCTGGCCCTCTCCGGGGGCAGCACGCCCAAATCCCTGTATCAGCTGCTGGCCGGGGAGCGGTTCCGCCACCGCATAGCCTGGGAAAAAATACATTTTTTCTGGGGAGACGAGCGGTATGTCCCCTTCGAGGATGACCGAAATAACGCCCGCATGGCATTCCGGGCCCTGCTGGACCACGTACCCGTGGTGAAGGAACAGGTCCATATTATGCAGACCGATGTGGAACCGCAGATTGCCGCGGCAGATTATGAACAACTGCTGCGCCGGTTCTTTGCCGGCAAAAAATACACCTTCGACCTGATCCTGCTCGGGCTGGGCGATAACGCCCATACCCTTTCGCTATTCCCCGGCCGGCCTATCATTCATGAAAAAACGGCCTGGGTGCAGTCGTTTTACCTGGACCAGGAGCATCAGTTTCGCATATCCCTGACCGTAACACCCGTCAATAATGCCCGGAAGGTGGCCTTCCTGGTGAGCGGGGGCTCCAAGGCTGCAGCGCTATTCCACGTCCTCTACGGGGAACATGACCCCGACCTGTATCCGGCCCAGGTGATCCAGCCGTACAATGAAGCACTATACTGGTTCGTGGACGAGGCAGCCGCCTCGGATATTGAGCGTTGAAAGTCCAAATACCACCGCACGCGGTCAGGAAAATTCCACCAGGGCCTTGATCACCCCCGAGCCTCGTCGCAACCATCCGGGAAAAGCCTGCGGCAGACCCCCGAAGGCAACCCGGTGGGTTACCAGGGAAACCGGCGCGATACGACCTTCCCGTATACAGTCAATGACATAATCAAAATCCTCCCGCAGGGCGTTGCGGCTGCTGCAGAGACTAGCCTCCCGCTTGTGAAATTCCGGGTGGGAGAAGCAAATATCGTTTGGTTGCAGACCGATCAAAACATAGCGGCCACCATGGGCCAGGTACCCGAACCCGTCCCGGATGGCGCCCAGGTTGCCGGTGGCGTCAAACACCACGGTAGCCATGTCGCCGCGGGTGATTTCAGCGAGGGTGCTGCCCACCGGCGCGGTGGATCCGTCAAGGCAGTAAGGCACCCGTAGTACCTGCCGGCAGAAGGCGAGGCGCACCGGGTCCACGTCCAGGGCAATGACACGGGCCCCGGCCAGGCGGGCCATTTCCATCGTGGCCAGCCCGATCGGGCCGGCTCCCATCACCAGCACGAAGGCATTCCGCAGGTCGCCGGCCCGGCGAATACCATGGGCCGCTACGGAGAAGGGTTCCACCAGGGCCAGTTCATCCAGGCCCAGGCCGGGCGCAGCGACCAGGGCCGTGGCCGGTACGGTGATATATTCAGCAAGCCCGCCGTCGATATGGACGCCAAAGACCCGGAGCTGTGCGCAGCAGTTGGGCTTTCCCCGCCGGCAGGCCACGCAATGGCCACAGGAAAAATAAGGCATCACCGTGAGCAGGTCTCCGCGCCGCCAGGACCCGGGGCCATTGACCTCCACGAATTCAACCGCCAGCTCATGCCCCAGTATCCGGGGATAACTGAAATACGGCTGGGTTCCTTCGAAGGCATGGAGATCCGTTCCGCAGATGCCTGCCTGCCGCACGCGCAGCAGGGCTTCACCAGGTCCGGGGACCGGTTTTTCGCGCTCGGCATAGTCCAGCCTGCCGGGCTCGTTACAAATCAGGACTTTCATACCCGTTGGGTTTTGGCAGGATTCTAAGGTAGGGTATCCGCAGGTACCGGGCCTGCCCGGTTTCCCGGAGGGACTCCGGCGGTCCGTCCCGGACCGGTCACTCTGTTTTGAACCGGATACAATAGGTTATGGCATACTCGCAGGGATAGGCAGCTGAAGGCTGAATGACCAGGCCATCGGCCTGCTGTTTCCAGGTTACCGGGGCCTGGCTACCCAGCATGGTTACCGAGGCCACCACGCCATGGCCGGCGTCCCTGCCGAGAGCCCGGATGCGGGTTGGACCGGCAGGAAGTCCCAGCGTGATGGCATACAGCCGGTCTCCTTTCACGGTAAAGCGGATATCCTGGGCGGTGAAGGGGACCTTCTGGTCCGCGAAACTGCCGCTCGCCGATCGGGTGGGACCCTCGCCGAAGATCAGCCAGGGCCGGGTGCCGTAAATAGCTTCGCCGTTTACGTCCAGCCAATTTCCCGTTCCCAGCAGCACGCCGGTTTCTTCCTCCGTAATGGTGCCATCCGGTCGCGGGCCGATGTTCAGCAGCAGATTCCCGTTCTTGCTGACGATATCGACCAGGTTGGTGACCACATAGCGCGCGGTCTTGAACGTGTTCCCCCGGGCAAAGCCCCAGGATTGATTGCCGATCGCATCGTCCGTCTGCCAGGGGATCGGCCGTATGCCGCCCAGTTTACCCCGTTCCAGGTCCAGGACCGCGGCCTTTTCGGGAAAAGAGCTGTTTTTATAGTTGATGACTACCCCCTGGTTCCACTGGCGGGCCTTGTTGTAATAGTAGGCGGCAAAACTCTTCCGGTAGGGATCCATGGCCGGTTGCTCGATCCACCAGTCAAACCAGAAAAGCTGGGGCTGGTACCGGTCGACCAGTTCCGTGCAACGCAGCAGCCAGTCGTTCATGAATTCCGGGGAGGGCGTATCAGTTTCTCCGCGGGCGGGACCATAGAAATCCTCCAGGGCGGGATCCTGGACATCCGAGGAGATCTCGCGTCCCCCGTTCATAAAGAACCAGTGTTCGATGCGGTGGGAGGAGAGCCCGAAGATGAGTCCCTGCCTGCGGACCTCGGCAGCCAGCTCGCCGATGACGTCCCGGTGGGGGCCCATCTCCGCGGCATTCCAGCGGGTCAGGGCCGTCCGGTACATCGCAAAGCCATCATGGTGCTCGGCCACCGGGACGATGTACCGCGCGCCGGCCTTTTTGAACAAGGCGACCCAGGCCGCCGGATCGAACTTTTCGGCCCGGAAAAGGGGAATGAAATCCTTGTAGCCGAAGCTGTCCTGCGGCCCATAGGTAAGGCGGTGGTGCTCATAGGCCGGACTCCCCTTAAGGTACATTTCCCGGGGATACCATTCCGAACCGAAGGCAGGAACCGAGTACACGCCCCAGTGAATGAAGATGCCGAATTTGGCATCGCGGAACCAGTCAGGGACCTGGTAGGTTTCCAGGGAGGGCCAGGTAGCCTGGAAGCGGGGCTGGGCGGCTGCCCGCTGCCAGGGGGCAGCCAGCGAAAAGCAGGCGAGGAGCCAGCAGGCAATTTTCTTCATGGCGCAGTGATTCCCCTAAATATAAGGAAAAGAAAGCCGCAGGTGACGCGGTTCGTTCATCGACCTGCCGGCTGGAGGGATTTCAGCCAGTCCCGGATACCCGCCACGATCCTGGCTGCCACGGCCCGCTGGAAGGCTGGGGTGCGGATGCGGCGCTCGTCTTCGGGATTGCTGAGAAAAGCCACCTCCACCAGGCAATTGGGATAGTCTGTGGGTCCGCTCAGGGAAAAATTGAAACTACCCACATTACCAAACTCGCCCAGCCTGAGTTCCAGCAGGCGTTTCAGGATAAACTGGGTAAGGGGCCGGAAGCCGATGTAACGGTAGTAGGTGCTCGCCCCCCGAACCGTGTCCCGGTCCGAGGAGTTCAGGTGGACGCTGATCAGCAGGTCGGGGTCCTCCTGGCGCAGCTGGGTGGTCCGTTCCTCCATGCTCAGCGTGGTATCACGGTTGCGGGTCATGTATACGGTCGCCTTCTCCTTCAGCAGGGCCTGCCGCAATTCCCGGGCGATTTTCAGGGTATAATCCTTTTCCAGGATACCGGTCCGTATTCCCCGCGTACCCAGGTTATCCCCGCCATGGCCTGCATCCACGGCCACCTTCAGGTGCGCCAGGTCCGGATGGGCCGGCTGCCGCTTCACCCGGATCACCAGGCGGTTGCCCTCGTACCAGATCCGGTAACCCCAGTGCTGGGCATGCTTCAGCTCCAGGATCACCTCGAAGACGTCATCCTCCGTCTGGCGGTAATAGGCATGGCGGATCTCGCGGGCCGAGGAAAGCTGGGTAATCCAGTTGGTATTGCTGGTCGCCCCATAAATGTCCACCACGATCCGGGAGGGATCGATTTCCTGGCGGCTGCTGTAGGGAAGCTTCTCGTCCAGAAGGACCGTCGCGTAATCATAGTGATCGTCGCCGTACACCTTCCAGCTGTCAGTGAGGTAATAGGTATGGACAGCCGCGGTGCTGTCCCGGCGGAAAAACTCGCGCGGCAGGTAGGCAGAATGGTTCCTCGAAAGGCGTACTACGTACTTGTCCGTAGTACTATCCGTGACCTGGACCAGGATATTGCTGTCCAGGTAGGTCATTTTGGCACCGCCGAGCCGGTCGGTGCCCAGTCCATATTCCAGGTAGGGATAGGAACCCGTGGTTCTGCCCGCCACCAGACGGGCGGGGGGCTGGGCCTGCAGCAGAAAGGGCAGGATTACCAGGCACCCGGGCAACAAACACTTCATGCATTCTAAGGTAACATAAAAACCCTTGTACCCCCTTACCGTATTATTACTGTTGTCTCCCGGAAGTTTTACTGAATTTGGCAACAATCCCTTGAATCAAAGCACTATGCGCCTGCATGAATCGTTAATTTAGTATTACGATAATTTGAAATCCTTATCCTGAAGAAAAACGAGTTTGTCATGAACTGGAACCTGACCATGGGATATGTCTCCACCGCTGCCCAATTCGTACCGGTCGCCCTGATTCTGATTTTACGGATGTACAAAAACCGGAGCCTGCTGGCCCTGCTGGTATATTACAGTATCGCCCTGCTGTCTAACCTGATGCAGGAAAATATACTGCCTGTCCCGCCAGGCGTACTCCATTTCGTCAGCTACGCCAATAATTTCCTGGATACGCCGCTCAGCCTGATCTTCCTGTTGTATTTTACCCACACCGCCCGGTTCCGGCGGACCATGCACATCACACTGGGCGTCTACCTGGCCTTCGAGATCGTCACGATCCTGCTGTTTGGTTTCCAGAAAATCGCGGTGACCATTATCCTGGGGCCCGGGTTCGCATTGATCCTCATCCTGAGTATCCGGTTCTTTATCCGGCAGATCGAGGCGGTGGTGCAGCATGACAAGGCCCCCGGCAAGGCCCTCATGATCGCCTCCACCCTGTTTTCCTACGGAGGATTCTTCATTGTATACCTCTTCTATTTTGTCTTCCAGACCAAGGACACCGAAAACACCTTCCTGGTGTTTTACCTCGTTTCCACGTTTTCTTCCGCATTGCTGGCGATCGGTCTGCTGGTGGAAAAAAAGCGATTCCGCGAGCTGGCCGAACTGCGGATCGCACGCAAGGAACTGAGCATGCTCTACCCCGATGAAAAACCGGCCACCCCGAAAGAGACGGCCGGTTCCCTGGAAGAAGACGAAGAACTGATCTAGAACGGGTATTTCCGCTCACTGATCAACCGGTCGGCGATCCGCCTGCGGGCATCCTTGCTGTTAAAGGGATCGGCCTTGGTAAACCGTTTCAGACCCATCAGGATCATCCGCTGTTCATCCCCGTCCGCAAAGGCGTTGACGGCATCCTTTCCGGACTTATAAATCCGGTCAGCTGCGTCGTACAGGTAGGTGCGCATGATATCCAGTTGGATGCCGCAGGCGGGTTCTCCCTGCTGCTGCACCAGTTTCATCACGCGCATCAATACGCTCTCGGCATGGAAGGTATCGATGGCCATGTCCGCGATGTTCATCAGCAATTCCTGCTCCTGGTCGATCTTCATCATCAGTTTCTGTACGGCGGCCCCGGCAGTAAGCAGGATGGCTTTCTTGAACTGGGCGACGAGTTTGCTCTCCCGGGCAAAGAGCCGGTCTTCGCCGTCCCCGAATTCCGGTATGCTCATCAGCTCCTTTTGTACGCCCATGGCAGCCTTCATCAGATCCAGACGACCCTGCATGGCCCGCTTCAGCGTCATGTCCAGGGTAAGCAGGCGGTTGATCTCATTGGTACCTTCATAGATCCGGTTGATCCGGCTGTCGCGGTAGGCCCGGGAAATATTGTATTCGGCACTGAACCCGTTGCCTCCGTGCACCTGCACCCCTTCATCCACCACAAAATCGAGTGCTTCGCTGCCATATACTTTGAGGATGGCGCATTCAATGGCATATTCCTCGGCAGCTCCCAGCAGGGCTTCGTGGAACGGTTTTCCCTGGCCGACCAGATCCTGTTCCTTCTCATCGATCCATTTGGCCGTACGGTACAGGGCGCTTTCGCCGACAAATATCCGGATGGCCATTTCGGCCAGTTTGTGCTTAATGGCCCCGAACTGGCTGATCGACTGTTTGAACTGCTCCCGGGTGATGGCATAGTTGATGGTCTCGGTGAGGGCCCGCTTGGATCCGCCCAGGGCCGCGGCGCAGAGCTTCAGGCGCCCGATATTCAGAATATTGAAGGCAATGCGGTGGCCCTTGCCAACCTCACCCAGCAGGTTTTCCACGGGCACCTTGCAATCCTGGAAATACAGCTGGACGGTGGAGGATCCCTTGATGCCCATTTTGTGCTCCTCGGGCCCCTGGGAAAAGCCCTCGGTGCCCCGTTCAATGATGAAAGCCGAGAATTTGTCGCCATCGATCTTCGCAAAGACGGTATACACATCGGCAAATCCGCCGTTGGTGATCCAGCATTTCTGACCATTGAGCAGGTAGAACCTGCCGTCCGCGGAAAGCCGCGCCGTGGTCCGGGCGCCCAGCGCATCGCTGCCGCTGTTGGGTTCAGTCAGGCCGTACGCACCGGCCCATTCCCCGCTGATCAGCTTCGGCAGGTATTTCTGTTTCTGTTCCGGCGTGCCGAAATACAGGATGGGCAGGGTGCCGATACCCGTGTGGGCCGCAATGGCGACACTAAAGGAATGACCCGCTCCCAGGTAGTCATTTACAATGGTAGATGTGACAAAGTCCTTGCCCAGGCCCCCGTATTCCTCCGGGAAGGAAACAGCCAGCAGGCCCTGTTCCCCTGCCTTGGCCAGCAGGGATTTCATCAGGCCGGGTTCCAGCGAATCAATCCGGTCCAGGAGGGGAATCACCTCCTTGTCCAGGAACTGGTCGCACATGTCGCGGATCATACGCTGTTCCTCCGAGAACTCTTCGCTGATGAAGGTGCCGGCGGCCTCGGATTCCTTCACCAGCCATTCTCCCCCTTTCAGGGCGGTCCTGTTTTGTACATCGGTGCTCATAGAAAAAAATTTGTGGCCGCCGGATTGCTCGCCAGGCCGGCGGACGGGTTATTGAATAATGCGTTGCCTTTCCAAAGAACGGGCGGCCCGGCCGCCGGGTTTATTTCAGGTTATCGTACACAATCTGGAGCACTTCCTTGCAGACCTCGATTTTCTCAGCCGGGACGCCCGTGAGGGCTTCATTGAGCGTCTCTTCGGCCAGTTCCATCGTTTCCTCCTGCAGTTTCTGTGCCTGTTTGGTCAGGTAGATCAGGTTTATACGCCGGTCCTGCTCCGAAGGAACCCGACGTACCAGGTTCAGCCGTTCCAGGTTATCCACCAGGCGGGTGATGCTGGGCTTGTCCCGGAAGGTCGCGTTGCACAGTTCCTGCTGGCTCTTGCCGTCCTCCTTCCACAGATGATACAACACACTCCATTGCTCGATAGTCAGGTTCAGACCGGCGACATTGAATTTCTTCTGCAGCCTGCGGGCAATGGCGGTCGAGGCCTTGCCAGTGATAAAACTATAGAGCTCCCCTTTCCGGAAATGGTTGTTTGACATATAGTTGTTTGTGCAACTAATCAAAATTAAGTATTATCTTTCTTCCGTCAAACCCCTTTTTTACAAATATTTGCCTCCGTCATGCATTCGGCCTTCCTGGAAGACGATGGTGCCCGGATTCATTACCTGGCATTCGGCCAGGGCCCCCTTCCGGCGATCTGCCTGCACGGATACGGGGAGCAGGCCGACAGTTTTCTGTTCCTGGAAAAGGACCTCGGCAACCAATACACTTTTTATGCCCCGGACCTTCCTTTTCACGGCCGGACCGCCTGGCCGGAGGACCAGTACCTGACGCCCTCCCGCCTGGCCGGGTGGGTCATGCAGCTGCTGGGTTCCGGCGGCCCGCCGGTCACCCTGATCGGGTTTAGCCTGGGTGGAAGGATGGCGCTGGCCCTATACGAGGTGCTCGGCGCCCGGGTGGACCGCCTCGTCCTCCTGGCCCCGGATGGACTCAAGGTGAATGTCTGGTACCGTCTGGCCACACACCATGCCCTGGGCCGTAAGATCTTTGAGCTCACCATGCGGCATCCGGGCTGGTTTTTTATCCTAATGGAGGGCTTACAGCGCCTGGGACTGGTTAATGCCAGCCTGTACAAATTTGCACGTCACTATGTCGCCGACGCCTCGGCCCGCCGGCTGCTATTCCTGCGATGGACCAGCCTGCATCCGGTCCGCCCGCACCTCCCCCGGATCCGGAATGCCATCGCCAGCCACCATACCACCTGTTACCTGCTCTATGGGATCCATGACCGTATCATCACTCCCGCGCGGGGAAAGCGGTTATGCCAGGGAATCGAATCTTCCTGCCGCCTGGTGATGCTCCATGCCGGCCACCAGCTCCTCCACGAAAAGCATCTGGGTGAAATCCTGCCGGCTTTGCAGGACCCAGCCCAATAGCTAGATTTGTCCTTACAGGATGCTGCTGCTTTTCATTGCCATACCATTGTTCGCCTTGTATACCGGCCTGATGGTATATTACTACCGCAGCTGGCAGCGCATTCCGGTCCTTGGCCCTGCAGCAGGTACTTACTCCCTCCGGATCTCGGTGATTATCCCGGCCAGGAACGAGGAAGAGACCATCGGCCGGCTGCTTGGCTCCCTGCAAGTACAGACCTACCCCGGGGCTCTGATGGAGCCCATCGTGGTGGACGACCATTCTACCGACGGTACGGCACGGGTTGCCTGCGGATTTTCCGGTGTAAAAGTGATTTCCCTGCAGGAGGATGGCCTGCTCGCTTACAAGAAGAAGGCCCTGGAAACGGGGATCGCCGCGGCATCCGGCGAATGGATCGTTACCACCGATGCGGACTGCGAGGTTCCCCCGGCCTGGCTGGCACAGATCGCCGCCTGCCGGTCCCTGACAGGCGCCCGCTTCATCGCAGCCCCGGTGTGCATGGAGAACGACCGTTCCCTACTACAGATATTCCAGGCCCTGGATTTTCTCACCCTGCAGGGCATTACGGCGGTAGCCGTGCACAACAGGCTTCATCCCATGGCCAACGGGGCCAACCTCGCCTATGACCGATCCCTTTTTTACGAAGTGGGTGGGTTTAGCGGGATCGATGACATCGCCTCGGGGGATGACATGCTGCTGATGCAAAAGATTTGGAAGTTCCGGCCGGACCGGATCGCCTACCTGAAGGCGCCGGAAGCGATCGTCCGAACCCGGCCGGCCCGGACATGGCGGGAATTTCTGCAGCAGCGGATCCGCTGGGCCAGCAAGACCACCCGGTACCGGCACGCCTCGCTGATTGCTGTTTTGGGACTGGTTTACCTGCTTAATCTTCTTTTTCCGGTTCTGCTGGTTGCGGGCCTTATGCAACCGGTGTGGCTTGCTGTCCTCCTGGCCTGCTGGGCCCTCAAGACGGCGGTGGAATGGCCGTTCGTGGCAGCTGTGGCCCGTTTTTTCGGCTGCAGGCCCCTGATGAAATACTTCGCCTTCCTGCAACCCTTCCACATACTATATACCCTGGTGGCCGGCTTCCTTGGCCTGGTCGGCCGGTATGAATGGAAGGGCCGGCTTACCCGGTAGGGTTCCCGGAATTCTTTCTACCTTCCCGCCATGAGCTCCGCAACGCCATCGTCCACCTTTCGCCAGGCCGCCTGGCGCCGGTTGCGGCGCAACCGGGGAGCCGTGGCAGGACTCATCCTGGTTGCGGTTGCCTGCCTGATCGCATTGACCGCCTACCTGCTTGCCCCCGACGGGTCGCCCAATGCCAACCGCATCATCCTGGAGATCGGCGGCCGTAAACCCGGCTTCAGCCAGGATTTCCTGAAAGTCCGGAAAGAAAAATCCGTGAAGCCGGCCGGCTTCCTCCTGCGCCTGTTCCGGGGCCAGGAGGATCCCTACCGGTATGTCCCGATCACCGGCTACCGTGTCGCGGGCGACAGCGTGGTGGCCGCGCACCTGATCGATGAGGGCATTACAGACCGGCAGGCCTACCTGCGCCGGGACCTGGCCCCCGACCCCGTAACACGGATGACCTTCTGGCTGGGAACGGACAAATACGGGCGGGACATCCTCAGCCGCCTGCTGGTGGGGACCCGGGTCAGCCTGAGCGTGGGGCTGGTTACGGCGGTGATTTCCCTGGCTATCGGGATCCTGCTGGGTTCGGTGGCCGGTTATTACCGGGGCCTTACCGACCAGCTCATCATGTGGTTCATCAATGTGATCTGGAGTATCCCGACCCTGCTGCTGGTCTTCGCCATCACGCTGGTGCTCGGGAAGGGATTCTGGCAGGTGTTCGTGGCCGTGGGACTGACGATGTGGGTCAATGTGGCGCGCCTGGTCCGTGGCCAGGTACTGGCCGTGCGCGAGCTACAATACGTGGAGGCGGCGCGCGTCCTGGGTTATCGCAGCCCGCGCATCATCCTGCGGCATATCCTTCCCAATATCCTGGGGCCGGTTGTCGTACTGGCCGCCTCCAATTTTGCCTCGGCCATCCTGATCGAGGCCGGCCTGAGTTTCCTGGGCGTAGGGGTCCAGCCGCCGCAGCCTAGCTGGGGACTTATGATCAACGAAAACTACAACTTCATTCTGACCGATAACCCGGCCCTGGCCCTGGCGCCCGGCTTTGCCATCATGGCCCTGGTACTGGCCTTCAACCTGCTGGGCAGCGGCCTGCGGGACGCCCTGGATGTGCGGGAACGCCTGTGAAGCAAAAATCCGGAGCTAACCGGGTAGATAAGCTGCAGTCAGCCAGCGACCCGGACATTGCGGCTGAAGCTTTCTTCCAGGGAGATCAGCGTCTCCGTCCTTTCAATCCCCTTGATGCGCTGAAGTTGGTCATGCAATACGGACCGCAGCCCCGCAATGTCCTTGCAGACCACTTCCGCAAACATACTATAGTTGCCGGTGGTATAATTAAGACGGACGATTTCCGGTATTTTCTGGAGTTCCTTGGCTACCGTGTCATACAGGGAGCTTTTCTCCAGGTAAATGCCGATAAAGGCGATGACGTCGTACCCCAGGAGTTTCAGGTCCACGCTCAGTTTGGTACCTTTGACCACGCCCATTTCCTGCAGCTTCTTGATGCGGACATGGATAGTACCTCCGGAAACGAATAGCTTCTTGCCCAGGTCGGCATACGAGATTTCCGCGTTCTCTATCATATGGTGGATGATCTGCAGGTCAAGTTTGTCCAGGTTTATTTTTGTGGCCATTTTTTCCTACCGTTTTTGAAGTTTTTCAAAATAATTATCAAATATTTGAATTATTTCAATTATTTCAAAATTTTTATTGAAAAATTTGGAATAAAAAGTCCATCGCCTATATATTTGTGTCGTCAAGCTCTTTACAAATACACTGTGGGGTGATGAAATTTCCGGCAGACATGCCCCCTCGTCTCGGGGGTGGGGATCACAGGATAAACGAAGCGTAGAGCCGACGTTACCGTTGGTAAGGCCGACCAGGGTTGACCACTAAACTTTGCACTTCAGCTAACTGCCCCGTGGAGGTTCGAATCCTCCCCCTACAGCTCTTTTCTCTCTCATGTGATTGCTTAGCCTCTTGTATTTCAATACTTAAAGAGGCTTTTTTGTTTTCAGGCCTGCCGTCCGGCGGCTAAATGTGTTTCCCGTATTGAAGGGCTTCCCTGCAGAATCGTTGCCGGTAAGCAGGCTGCTTCAGAACCTTACACGGCTGGGGTACTGCCCCATTGGCGTACGAAGTGAACCGTCTCTTGTCATCGTTCACCCAAGCACCCGACAATGAAATCCGTACCTCCCGGAAAGCAAGTTTACCACCCTCTCGTAAGATCCGATTTGGCACAATCCGGATCTATCCGGCCAGCAGCTCACCACGTGGCCTCCCTTTACCGCAAACAACCATCTCCCATTCCTGCCGGGACTACTGTAATTTCTTTAAATCCCTTGTAAGTGTTATATCGCAAGGGATTTTTTATTTGGGCTAAATAGTATACAGCGGCTTAATCTTTCCACCTCTACTAAATCATTTTTATGGCTACCACAGTGGAAATTGTCTTTCGAAGGGACAATCAATAAACCTTTGGAGACGATTGAATCCGGGAGTTCAATGAGTATTAATGCTTCAAATGCTGGAGATTCCGAACCATATTGACCACCTGTTCCGATCATACTGACCACCCATTCCGGTGATGTCGACCTTCTTTGTCACTGCGGCAGGGATGCCATTCCGGCAATGTTGACCACCCTGGAAGGATGGGACGACTGTCATTCCGGCAATGCTGACCACCCTTCGGGCACCTACTCGGTAATCGTTTTCTTGCTTTGCAGGGAATTAAAACCTGCATGACATGGCCGGCAAAACGATTTGCATGAGTATACTCAAACAGATACTGCTGCAACGCAGCAATGGTATTAGTGTACAGACTATCAGTAGGACCCTGGAGCTTTCCCGCAATACGGTGAAGAAGTATTTGCGGCTGATCGAGCTGCGGGGGTATGATTGGACAGAACTATTGGCGATGGACGAGGAGGCGCTGGAATCGCTGGTGGATGAACCCGGTGTGCCCGGGGCTGAACGTCAGCGTGTGCTGGAAGAATTATTCCCTTACTTCCAAGGGGCGTTGCAACGCACCGGTGTGAACCGCGGGGTGCCGTGGCGTGAATACCGGCAGCAATATCGCGATGGGTATGGGTACTCCCAGTTTTGCGAACGGTTTAAGCGGTGGGCGGTCACCCAGGCAGCTACCCTCCACCTGGAACATCGTCCGGGGGACAAACTGTTCCTGGACTTTACCGGTAAAAAGCTGTCGATCGTGGACCGGGAGACTGGCGAGCAGGTTCCCGTGGAGGTCTTCATCGCTATCCTGGGGTACAGCCAGTTGACGTATGCGCAAGCCGTATTCACGCAACAGCTGCCGGATTGCCTGCGGGCCTTGGAGAATGCCTTCCTGTACTTTGGGGGGCTGACGCGGGTCATCGTTCCTGACAACATGAAAACGGCCGTCCGCAAGGCGAGTAAATTTGAAGCGCAGCTCAATAGGCTGTTCCTGGAACTGGCCAATCACTATCAGACCAGCGTGCTGCCTGCCCGCGGCTACAAACCCAGGGACAAGTCGCTGGTGGAAGGTGCCGTCCACATAGCCTACACCCGAATCTTTGCGCCACTGCGCGACCAGGTCTTCTACAGCCTGAAGGACCTCAATGAGGCGATTGCGGGTCTGCTGGAGGCCCATAACAACCTGCCCTTCCAGCGCAGGCCCCAGAGCCGCCGGCAGCTCTTCGAGACCGAAGAGCGGAGTACCTTGTTGCCGCTGGCTGCTGAACGTTTTGAAATCAAGGAGTACCGCGAAGTATAATACTCCCCTAAAATCAGACCACTGGGTTAGTTAATAATTTTTATTAAATTAACCTCAATTATGAAGAAGCAAACACGTCGAAAATTCAGTGCGGCCTTCAAGGCAAAAGTAGCTTTGGAAGCCGTTAAAAACCAACAAACGCTGGCTGAGCTGGCGAAGAAATTTGAAGTCAACCCTGTTATGATCTCCAAATGGAAAGCCGAGTTTTTAGAGAACCTGTCCGCCACTTTTGAGCGCGAGGAGTCTGCCGGACAACAGGATCAGGATACCGAAAAACTGTATGCGGCCATAGGTCAGCTAAAGGTGGAGAATGAATTTTTAAAAAAAAGTTGCAAGAAACTGGGGATCGAGATCTGAGGGCAACCATGGTACACCCACGAACGCCTGGCATATCAATGCGCAAACAATGTGAACTTTTATCTGTCAACCGTAGCCGGGTGTATTACAAACCAGTTCCTGAAAAACCCGAAAACATCGAGATGATGAACATCATGGACCGGCACCTGACCAGGCACCCCACGGAAGGGGTTAAATCAATGGTTTACCTGTTGGTGGCTATGGGTTTTGTGGTCGGTCCGAAGCGCATCCGCCGGTTGTTCAGGATCATGGGCAGGCATACGATCTACAGGCGTAAAAACCTGACAAAATCAGCCCAGAAACAGTTTATCAAACCCTACCTGTTGAAAGGGATAAGGATTACCCACGCCAATCAGGTCTGGTGCACGGATATTACTTACATCCCGATGAGACGGGGTTTTATGTACATGACAGCGATTATTGATGTGTACAGCCGCAAGATTGTTGGCTGGGGGATCAGTAACTCCATGAGTGCCGTCTGGTGTAAAAACGTCCTGGAAGACGCTATTGCCACCCATGGTAAGCCCGAAATAGTCAACAGCGATCAGGGCAGCCAGTATAGCAGTGCTCTGTGGACCCAATATCTTGAACAGCAGGGCATCTTAATATCGATGGATGGAAAAGGCAGGGCCCTGGATAATGTCTGGATAGAACGGTTCTGGAAGTCTTTGAAATACGACTACGTGTACTTACATCCCGTCGATGATGGTTTTGAACTTTATGAAGGAGTTCAAAACCACATCGCCTACTATCATCAAAAAGTCCACCACTCAACATGTCAGACACCCAATGCCCGATACGAACAATCCACAAAAACAGCAGCCTGATGAACAAAAAACAGATGCAAATCTTAACTTAGCAAACA
>DASZRL010000044.1:0-16477 GCA_035549175.1 Chitinophagaceae bacterium
GCCAAGTACCCTGAAAAATGAATGCTATCTGCCGGGAAGGCCGGGGTTCCGGCCTGGCTGGCTGCTGAGGGATCAGCAGAAAATACCTATTTTGGGACATGGGTCCCGGTCACCAGGCAGCCGTTCTGACCCTGGCCGGCCGGGCCGAAAAGATCCTGATCACCGATGATGAAAATCGTAGTTACCGACGGCTATACCCTCAATCCGGGTGACCTGGACTGGGAAGCCCTTGGCCAATTTGGCGAATTGACCGTGTACGACCGCACCGCACCCGGTGAGGTCCTGGCAAGATGCGGGGAGGCATCGGTCATCTTGTCCAACAAAGTGGTTTTTAGCGGGGACACCCTGGCCAGACTACCCCGCCTTCAACTAATCTGCGTGCTGGCCACCGGGTATAACGTCATTGACACGGAAGCAGCACGCAACCTGGGTATCACCGTGTGCAATGTGCCTGGCTACGGTACGGCATCGGTAGCCCAGCACACGTTTGCCCTGCTGCTGGAACTGACCAACCAGGTGGGAAGACATGCTGCCTCGGTGGCGCGGCACGATTGGGAAAATGCGAAGGACTGGTGTTATACGCTGGCCCCTATTACGGAATTACAGGGGAAAAAGCTAGGTATTGTGGGAATGGGCCGTATCGGCAGCCAGGTAGCCCGGATTGCGGGTGCCTTCGGCATGGAGGTGAGTTATTACAACAGGACGCCCAGGCACCCGGGCCTGGGTCAACCCACGGACCTGGTCACCCTTTTTGCCACCAGCGATATTATTTCCCTCCACTGCCCCCTGACCCCGGAAAATGAGGCCTTTGTCAATAAAAAGCTCCTGGGTCGGATGAAGCCGACTGCCTTTCTGATCAACACATCGCGGGGTCAGCTCATCCAGGAGGACGATCTGGCCGATGCCCTTAACCAGGGTAAACTGGCCGGCGCCGCGCTGGATGTTTTATCGGTGGAGCCACCCCCTCCGGCAAATCCGTTGTTGCAGGCCCGCCATTGCCTGATCACGCCGCACAACGCCTGGATGAGCCGCGAAGCGCGGTCACGGATACTCGACATCACGGCGCAGAATATCGCCGCCTTCCTGAATAAAACGCCCCGGAACCGGGTAGCCTGATATCCCGTTTTTCCCAATTGCCGGCGCCGGCCTGAAGCGATTACCGATTAATGAAGTAATTTGTGCCTTCGGTGCATGCCGGAATAACCCAAAGCCATTCAGACCGGGTAAACCATTTTTATCGCCAACTGCCAAATAATTGAATCATGAGCCTTTCACTGGCCGCATCCCTAAGGATTTTCCGCTTTCTGCCTGGTATCGTAATTGCCTGCACACTGGGCTCCTGTCATTTTTTTTCGCACCCGCTTCTGAACAAGCTGACAGCCGACCATACCGGTATTCATTTCAGCAATACCATCACGGAAAACGACTCCATCAATCCCATCGACCTGGAATTCCTTTATAACGGCGGAGGTGTGGCCGTCGGGGATTTTAACAAGGACGGACTGCCTGACCTGTATTTCACCGGCAGCATGGTGCCCAACAAGCTTTACCTGAACAAGGGATCCCTGAAATTCCAGGACGTGACTACGGAATCCAACACGGCCGGCGAGGGGGAATGGTTCAATGGCGCCTCCGTTGTCGATATCAACAATGACGGGCTGCCGGACATCTACCTGAGCGCTTCGATAAAAAGCAATCCCGCGCACCGGAGAAATCTGCTCTATATCAACCAGGGGCTTGACAGCAATAAGGTGCCTGTTTTCAAGGAAGAGGCGGCGGAATACGGCCTTGCGGATACCTCCTATTCCGTCCAGGCCGCCTTTTTCGACTATGATAATGACGGCGACCTGGATATGTACCTGGTTACGACCAAACTGGCCAAGCGGGATGCCGCCACCTTCGTCAACCGGGATACCTCCAACCTCGATTTTGACAAACTGTACCGCAACGACTGGAATGATTCCCTCAAACATCCCGTATTCACCGACGTATCCGCCCAGGCAGGCATTCACCATAAAGGTATGGGCCTGGGAGTGGCCATCTCCGATATCAACAAAGACGGTTGGAAGGATATTTATGTAACCAATGATTTTTACGGCAGCGACCTGCTGTATATCAACAACGGGAACGGAACATTTACCGAGAAGGCGAAAGACTACCTGAAGCATACGTCCCAGAACGCGATGGGTAATGACGTGTCGGACATCAACAATGACGGACTCGTCGATATCGTGGCCGTGGATATGAACCCGGAGGATAATTTCAGGAAGAAGAAGAATCTCAACGGCAACAATTACAATATTTACCGGAACATGCTGTATGAGAACCTGATGCTTCAGTACGTGAGAAACACCCTGCAGCTCAATATGGGACCCCGGGTCAATGCGAACGATTCCGTAGGGGATCCCGTTTTCGGTGATATCAGCTTTTACGCCGGGGTGGCCCAGACGGACTGGAGCTGGAACCCCTCCCTGGCTGATTTTGACAATGATGGGCACCGGGACCTTATCATAACCAATGGGTATCCCAAGGATGTGACAGACCATGATTTTGTGGCCTTCCGCAACCGGCTGTCCAATTTCGCGACCAAGGAGCAGCTCATCGCGCAGATACCCCAGATCAAGGTACCCAATTACGCTTTCCGGAACGCAGCCAATCTGACCTTCGAGGATGTGACCCGCCAATGGGGCCTGGATCAGCCTTCCTTCTCCAACGGCGCGGTATATGTTGACCTGGACAATGACGGCGACCTGGATTATGTCATCAACAATATCAATGAGGAAGCCTCCGTGTACGAAAACACCACCAACGAACCGGGAAAGATCCGTGCGGATTTTCTGAAGGTCAAATTCCGGGGGAGTGAACATAACCCCGATGGCATCGGAACGGTGGCGGAAATATATTATGGCCAGGGTCAGCTGCAATACTATGAGAATTCACCGTACAAAGGCTACCTGTCCACCATCGAGAATTCCGCGTTCTTCGGGCTGGGCAAAACAGCCCTGATCGATTCCGTGGTGATCCGGTGGCCCAACCACATGCGGCAGACACTTTACAAAGTGGCTTCGGACCAGACCCTTACGGTAGATATCAAAAACGCCACCATCCCGGATCCCTGGAGCCGACCCGTAAAAGCGGCCAATCCCCTCTTTACCGATATAACTGGCAATTCGGATATTCATTATGTGCACCAGGAGACGGATTTCGTGGATTTCAACATCCAGCGGCTTCTGCCGCACAAACTGTCCCAGTATGGCCCGGGGCTCGCTTCCGGCGACCTGAACGGAGACGGACTGGATGACCTGGTGGTAGGCGGCACCGGAAACAATTTGACGCAAATCCTGCTTCAGCAGAAGGACGGGACATTTATCCAGAAGCCGCTGCCCTGGCCCGACGACCGGGTCACGAAGCAGCCTGAATGCATGGGACTGCTCCTCTTTGACGCTGACCGGGACGGCGACCTGGACCTGTATGTGGCCAGCGGCAGCGCGGAATTTCCCCCGGATTCCCCCAACTACCAGGACATCCTGTATCTCAATGACGGAAAGGGGAGCTTCACCGAGGCAACAGGTGCCCTGCCTGCCAATGTAACCTCCAAGAGTTGCGTGCGGGCGGTAGACATTGACCAGGATGGCGATCTCGACCTTTTCATCGCCGGCCGGGTCCTGCCCGGAAGTTATCCTGCCCCGGTGAGTTCCTTCATCTACCGTAATGACAGCCAGAACGGCGTGGTAAAATTCACGGACGTGACCGACCAGGTAGCCAAAGGCCTCAATAAGGTCGGCCTGGTCTGCGATGCCCTCTGGACCGATTTTGACAATGACGGCTGGCCGGACCTGGTGCTTGCCGGGGAGTGGATGCCGGTCACCTTTTTCAAAAACAACAAGGGCGTGCTGGAAAACGTTACCGGACAGTCCGGCATTCAGGATAAAACCGGGTGGTGGAGCAGCATAGCGGCGGGTGATTTTGACAACGATGGCGATATCGACTACGTGGTAGGCAACCTGGGTGAGAATTCCTTTTACCGGGCAAGCGACCAGTACCCGGTAAGCATCTACGCCAAGGATTTTGATAAAAACGGAAGCTTTGACGCGATACCCACCGTCTACCTGAAAGATAAGCAGGGAGGCAAAAAAAGGGAGTTCACCGCACAGAACCGGGATGATATCGTGGATCAGCTTCCCGTCCTGAAGAAAAAGTTCCTTACCTACCGGGACTTCGCCACGGCGGAATTCAGTCAGGTCTTCAGTAAGGAGGAACTGAAGGGTGCCCTGATCCTCCATGCCAATTATTTCAAGAGCGCGCTGCTGCGAAACGACGGAAAGGGGCATTTTGACCTGGTGCCCCTGCCTGTCATGGCCCAGCTTTCCCCGGTGTACGGTATGATAGCCGAGGATGTGAACCAGGATGGCAACCTGGACGTGGTATTATGCGGCAACGATTACGGCACCGAGGTCACGGATGGTCGCTATGATGCCATGAACGGGCTGGTGCTGCTGGGTGACGGAAAGGGCCAGTTTACCCCCCTCAGCATTCTGCAGAGTGGATTCTTTGTCCCGGGCGATGCCAAGGCGATGGTGAGCCTGCGTGGGGCGAATTCCCGGCTGCTGGTGGCCGCTTCCCAGAACAGGGGGCCGCTGAAACTATTCACGAGCAACCAGCAGGGACTGAAATTCGTACCCCTGGCCGCTGACGACAGGACCCTGGTCATATCGCTGAAAAACGGTCAGAAAAGAAAACAGGAGGTTTACCAGGGAAATACCTTCCTGTCTCAGTCCGCCAACTTTGCGGTAATCAATGCCTCGGTAAAAAGCATCGAAATCGTGAACAGCCGGGGTATGAAACGAACGGTTGAATGAGGGCCCCTGGCCCTGGACGCCTGTCTAATTCCCCGTGCCGGCGGGCTGATGCATCATAAGCCGGTTGATCAGGTCCTGGAGGATGGCGGGAGAGGTTTTCTCCACCAGGTAGGCCTGGTCGGCGGGCGTATCCTGCCAGGCATTACTGCCATCCGCCCGGATCCGGATATGCCCCTTTTTGAGCCGGTACCACGGACAAACACCCCGGACAGCCACGAGCACGGCCGTCTCGTCCCAGCTCATCCTCCCGGCGCTGTCTTCGGGAGCCCGGGGAATGCACATGGCAAACACCCGCTTCACGGGACTTTGGGAGATATGTTCATTCCGGATGAGCGGCAGCCCCGTCTTGATCTGCTTCCCGATTTCAAAGCCGCTGAAAATAACCGGTGTCGGCCAGCGGCCCAGGACAGCGCGGGAAGCCTCGGCATCTTTTTCCAGGTTAAACTCCTTTCCTTCCGGAAACCTCCCCCCCATGCAAACCAGCCGCATCACCTTGCGCCGGACCAGGTCCAGCCCATCCAGGGGGCAGAGGCTGTCGGGCGGGGACGCCAACAGGTTGTCCAGGTTCGTCAGAAAACCGGTGGTCACGATGGTTACGCTGCGGTCCGGTTGGGCTGCCAGCACCCGCCGGTAGACCTGCACCGCATCCGGTACGTCCTGGTTATGGCTGATCGCATGGGGAAATTCCTGTAAAATCGTGTCGGTCCAGTGCTGCCAGTCGCGCAGGGTCAGCGCCCTGGTCCCGGCAACCCCGATGGGTATGCCGGGCCGCCGGAAATAGGTATTGAATACCTGAAGAACGGCTGCCACACCCTCATATCGTGTGCTGGACACCGTCGCAAGGATTTCTGCCTCGCCCCGGTCCGCAAAGGCATGCAGCAGGGCAATAGCCCCTACGTCGTCATAATCCGGCCCCATATCGCTGTCAAACACGATCCTGACCGGGTGGGAAGGTTGTGAGAACAGGACCGCAGCGGGCATCCAGGCAAGCAGGATCCAGCACCAGTATTGTTTCATGGTATTTCACTTTTCTGCCTGGTCAGGCGCCGGCATATATCAGCAGGCCCAGCCCGGCAACAAACAGGACAAACATGCCGGCCAGCAATTTTCCCGTGCCACCGGGCGCCTGCCGGAACTCCTTCCAGATAAATACGCCCCAGCAGGCGGCAACCAGGGTAGCTCCCTGGCCCAACCCGTAGGAAATGGCCGGCCCGGCCTTTCCGGCCGCAATCAGGTTCAGTGAATTGCCAAGGCCCCAGATAACACCTCCCAGCATCCCCACCAGGTGGGTGGAAAATTTCCCCCGCAGGTAATCCCGGTAAGTGACCGCAGCCCCCTGGACCGGATACCGCATCAACAAGGTATTGAACAGGACATTGCTGGCCAGGATACCCAGGGAAAAAACAAACATGGCGGAATAGGGCGTCATTTTACCCGCAGCGGGTGATTCCAGGTGGACCAGGTCCATGGACCGGGCAACAAAGCGGTAAAAAAATGACATGAGCAGGCCAGCTGCCAGGGATAACATAAGCCCTTTGGTGGACAGCCTGGCCTGGGACCGGGATGCCCGCCGGTAGGCCAGGGCATTCAGAAGGATCGCCAGGGTCACTAGGGCGACTCCCAGGAACAGCCGTGCAGGGTCTCCCTTTTCCGCGCCGATATAATTCACCAGTACCCCCAGGACCAGGGCCAGCCCGATAGCTACCGGAAAGGCGACGGCCATGCCAGCCACCGAGATCGCAGCCGAAAACAGGATATTGGCGGCATTGAAAATGATGCCCCCGGCCACGGCGCTCCCGAAATTCCCCGGGGATACCTGCCGCAGATCCGCCAGGAAACTTCGTCCCTGTTGGCCAAAGGATCCGAGGGTGAATCCGTTAAGAAGGGAAAAGACCAGGATGCCGATCACGTAATCCCAGTAAAACAATTCAAACCGCCAGCTCTTTGCCGCCAGCTTCTGGGTATTGGCCCAGGAACCCCAGCACAACATGGTGATGAAGCAAAACAGGACTGCCAAGGGATAACGCTGGATGATAAACATAGGCTCAATTTAACTGGGTAATTCACCGGCCGGCCCGTTCATTTGCCCGGCCCGGTTATACGGTATATTTTTCCGTCCGCCTTGGTCAGGAGATATAATTCTCCCCGGCTCCCCCGGCCAAAGTGCAGGTCAACCCGGTCACTTCCGGTGATGTCCTTCAGGGACCTGGTTTTCCCGTCCAGGGAGACCCGCCATTCCCAGATGGTCGCCGGCGTGGCCGGCTGGCTGTTTTTCAGATCGAATCCGAAAAGTCTTCCCGAAGGAATATCCCCGAAAAGGAATTGATCCGGCCGGCCGGGGCCCAGGTATTCGAAACCGCCGCAGATTGCGCTTCCTTCATCGTGATCATACATGGCAACCGGGTAATTGAAATGATACATACTGTCATTGGCCGGCAGGGGATACACATAATCCAGGTTTCCTTCCGGATTCACCCGGAAGGGGCCCTCCCGGACCGGCCAGCCCGCATCACTGCCCGGGTCTGCCTGGTAAATACCTTCAATATTATGCTGCCCCACGTTACTCACCAGAAGCCTGCCGTCATGGGTCCAGGTCAGCCGGTGCGGATTACGAAACCCATAGGCATAGATTTCTCCCAGGTATTCATGATACCCGCCGTGCGCAAAGGGATTCGTCGGGGGAATACCGTACTGGCCGTTGCGGCTGGTCCGTCCCGCAGGATCAATGCGCAGGATGGTACCCCAGGCATGGTTGCGGTTGTGCGGCAGGAACGGATACCCGTTCTCCACGCTGCCCCCATCGCCCACCGCCACATATAACAGCCCGTAGTCCGGGCCCCCGGCCTTTGCGCGGGGATTGAAGGCGATCTCCTGCATGCCATGAATCCCGCTTACAAAATCAATTCGCAGTAATTCCCGGGACGTACCTGAAAAGGTATCGGCCTGGGGATTGGTGGCCTTCCATTCCGTAAGTACCCATTGCAGGGTTACGTCGATGGAATCGGCATAGGAAAAATCAGCCTTCGCCGAACCCGGAGCCTCCGAGTGAGTTGTGTAGAACAAACCATTCCTTCTGAAGTCCGGGTGAAAGGCAAAACTCCCGAAACCCGTCGCCAGGCCGGGCTCCGCCACAAAATGAGGCCGGAGGCGGGCCAGATCCATATACACCACCGGTTTGCCCTGGACCAGTTTATACAATTTCCCCCGCAGGTCATTGACAAACAACTGACCGGAGCCCGGGGAATAATCCAGTTTGGTGATCCGGGCCAGGGGTGGCTGGCCGGTGGGTGAGGAAGGTGGGATCTGGGCCACGAACTGCAGGTTCATCACTTCATCCGACAGCCCGATCTTCGCGGGTATCGGATCCGCCAGGCCCTTGTCGGCTACCTCTACCAGGGTCCTGCCCCGGCTTTGGTGGATGTTGAGAAACGCGACGATGGCATGTACCTCCTGGTCGGATAAACCCGAAAAGGAGGGCATGGTAGTTTTGAAGCGTTTGCGGAGGTCAGCCCACCGCGTGTCCCCCGATTGTAACAGCTTTTCCGGTTGCTGAATCAGTCGGGCGATCTGCCGGGCGGACAGTTCGGCGGTGATACCACCCAGTTTGGGGCCAATGCCGTCCTGGCGGAAATTATGACA
Organism: Chitinophagaceae bacterium; assembly: GCA_035549175.1. Lineage (GTDB taxonomy): Bacteria > Bacteroidota > Bacteroidia > Chitinophagales > Chitinophagaceae > DASTSN01. The sequence continues at coordinate 8,499 of DASZRL010000044.1, forward strand.
GCCCGCACAATGGCGGTTAAAAAGTATTTTCCCCGTGGCGATAGTCGCCGAATCGGTGGCCAGGGGGGTATTTTCCCCCGAGGAGCCGCCGCTGCAGGCGGCCAGAAGGATGCCAAGGAGACCACAGGGAATTAACCACGCTGATAATGTACTGACTCGCATCTGAATTGATTTAAATAACCGGCAGCCCGGGTTCACTTCCGTTTTCTGACCGGGACGTCCCGCTGCTTGCGAAAAATCCGGCGTCACCACCTGCCCTGGCACACCTGCACCACGTATCCTTTGTCAACGCCCGTATATTCCGGCGACCCGGCCTTACCGGACGGGTCTTCCCGCCTCCCCGGATGGGGCCGGCCGGGGCCTCTTGCCGTACAGCAGGACGTCCCCTACCTGAACCCTCCGTTTATCGGAGGTATTCAAAAACCGGAGTACAACCTGGTGTTCCCCGTCGGCCAGGTCGTAATGCCAGGCCAGTTCATTGCGCCTGGCCAGGTAACTGATCGGCAGGACGGGTTTTTCTACCAGATGGTCGTCTACCCAAAGTTCGGCATACACGCTGGCTGAATCCCGGTTGTTCCACCCCGAAGCATCCCCCCGGATCACGAAACCGGTGCCGGTAAACCGGAACCGGACCTCACTGCCGTCTGCTGAGACGATGGGCTGTATCTTTTCCAACGGATACAGGCCGCCAAAACTGGCCTCAAACCGGACCGGGTGCGGCTCCTGCAACCTGATTCGCACGGAATCCGGCCCCACGCTCCCGCCATGGCGTTCAATGTTCTGCAGGGCATGCCGGAACCCGATCTCATATACCTTGCGAAGCGACATGGAGGTATACTTGAAATCGATGGTTTCCGCTTCCTCCAGCCCCATCCTCCAGTAGGCCGGGATCTGCCGGTATCCGAGCAGCGTCCCCAGGATGCCGCCGGCGGTGGAGGGATTGCAGTCGGCGTCCTGGCCGCAGCGCGTGGTGATCTCCAGTGTCCTGGTGAAATCGCCCCGGCCGTATAGCAGGCCGATGACTACATAGGCGGCATTGACTTTGGCATCGATGTCAAACGGCTCAAAGACCCCATCCGGGCAGCCAATGTCCTGGGCCCATTTCTTCTGAACCTGGAACCAGGTCTGTTTCCAGTCCGCCGGGTATTGCGCATGCCAGTTGATGACATCCTGAATGCATTGGTGAAACTGGCTTTCCCGCGGAATAGCCCGGAGCGCCCCGGTTATGATCGCATGCAGATCGGAGGTCGTAAACGCCAGGGCATACATCGCCCCGACAAAGACGCCCCCGTACCAGCCATCCCCGTAATTCATGATGTGGCCGATCCGGTCGCTGATGGCTGAAGCGGTATTCGGCATACCGGGGCTCATCAGGCCGGCAAAATCGCTTTCGATCTGGTAATCGATACAATCCGCATGCGGATTATTCTTCCAGTACCCGGATTGCGGCGCCCGGATCCCCTGCAGGATATTATAGCGGGCAGACTGGTTGGCGTGCCACAACGGGTATTCGGCGTGGGCAAACGCGCTGGCAAAGGAATCCACCGGGGCGTCCAGACCATATTTCTCAAATACGTCCACAAACGTGAGGTCCATGTACAGGTCATCATACAGACCCGGATCATTGATCATGGTTTGTTTCAGATACCCGTCATACCAGCGTAAAGACTGGTAGTCGGAAATAAAGGTTCCCTGAAAATGAAACTCATACGGGCCGCCGAAAGTCACCCCGATGGTTTGGCCGGCCCAGCCTCCCATGATTTTGTCTCTGAGCTGCTGGCGGCTCATCGCCCGGTAGCCCGCCTGGCTCAAACCAGGCAGGCAGGCCAGGGTTAGCAAAAGCACCGGGATGGATCGTATTTTCATAAGCATTTTTTTTCAAGGTTTTCAGGCCGGAAAAAGCTGGTCCAGGGTATGGCGGAATGGCGCTGAGGTCTGCGCGCCGAATTGGGTGACGGAAAGGGCTGCTGCCCGGCAGGCCAGGGAGGCAGCCGCCTGGATGTCCATGCCCTCGGAAAGACCGACCGCCAGGGCCCCGTTAAACACATCCCCGGCGGCGGTGGTGTCCACCGCCGTAACCTGGGGTGACGCTACTACGGATCCCTGCCCGTTCCTGGATACATAACATCCGTTTTTTCCCATAGTCACCACCACGGTTGCCACCCCTTCGGCATGTAGCCGGTCGGCCGCCAGCCTGGCGGATGGCTCATCAGTTACCGGTACTCCGGTAAGCCGTTCAGCTTCCTGCTGGTTGGGTGTCAGGATGTCCAGGCTCTCCAGCAGATCGGCCGGCAGGGCCGAAGCGGGAGCCGGATTCAGGATAACCAGCTTGCCGAGTTGTTTTCCCCGCGACGCCGCATATACCACGGTTTCCAGCGGGATTTCCAGCTGGAGCAGGAGGATGTCCGCCTGTTCAAGCAACGGGTCGATACCTTTCAGGTCCAGGGGCGTCAGGTAGGCGTTGGCGCCCGGCGCGACCACAATGCAGTTTTCCCCCGCCTGGTTCACGGTAATCAACGCGACGCCGGAGGGGAACGATTCATCCACCAGCACGGCCGAGGTGTCGATGCCTTCCTCCCGGAAGGCGCGTACGGACTGCATGCCGAAGGAATCCTGGCCGATTCTGGCCACCAGGGAAACATGGCCCCCCAACCTGGCTGCCGCGACGGCCTGATTAGCTCCTTTTCCCCCGCCGGTCACAAAAAAGTTTCCCCCCAGCACGGTCTCCCCCGGTTGCGGCAGGCGCTCCGTCTTGACCACGAGGTCGGTATTCACACTTCCAATGACCAGTATCTGTTTATTTTTCATGGCAGCCCTACTTTATTTTCCGGCCGGCATCCGCCAGTACGCTAGTTGATCTCCAGCTGATCCTTTGACGGAAGAACGGGAAAGGGATGATGCGGTTCGGTCTGGTACCAGTAGACCACTGAAGCAATATCATCCTGCAGCGGAAGGTACCTGCCTCCATCCCGCCAGCCCAGGGCCTGGATCGTGACGCGGAGGTTCTTTTCAAACCGGATGGGGTCCGTGATATGCCAGCGGTAAAGCCCGAACCGCTGCATGACGTTGTAATGTCCGTCACCCCGGATTACCTGCGGCAATCCGGTGTAGGGACTGCAGAATTCCGTATACTCGACAGACTCCTGGCCCTGGGCATTCAGGCGGCGGCTGTCAAAATCATAGGACCCGCAGAAATAGTCTTCGGTGCCCGTCCCGCAGATGGTAGGGAACCGGGTGTCGCCGTCCATGAAGAATTTGATCTCCCCTTCCCCCCACCAGCCGTTGCTGTGGACCCCGTAGGCCAGGTAGGTTCCCACATACTGACCCTTGCCTTCAATGCTGTCCACCAGGGTATAATCCTGCTTGTAGGGCAGGGGATTGACGCGCCTGAACTGGGCATGAAAATAGGCGGCGTCATCGGGGACCGTGGTAAGGACATAATCCACCTGGTAATAAAGGTACATATCGCGGTCGTCGATATTTTCCATGGTAATCCGACATTTCTTCCGGAAGGGCATCGGCCAGTAACAGTTGAATGCGCTGCCGGGGTTCACGGCCACGGCCAGGGATTGCAGGGGCGCATACTTACCCCAACCCATACAAAAAAAATCGCCCACCGGGGCCTCTACCGAAGGGAACTTCTCGTCGTCCCAGTAGATACGGATTATGGAAAATCTCCAGTTACCCGTGGGGGTCATCCAGATATGCTGCACGGAACCGGGGCCGTCCATCTCGGCCAGGGTGTAGGTGGTTTTGGCCTTGATTATAATACTCGGACTGATTTTCCATCCCTGACCCAGGTCCCGGGCTGCCCCCGAACCGGTACCGGAGGTGGCCATGCCACCCTTTCCCTTTTCCCCGGAGAAATTTTCCGGGCTGATGGAGCGGCTCCTGGCATCCGAGAGCCGGTACAGGTTGCCCAGGCTGACATCGATGCCATTAAATTTCTGGGCGCGCCCGCGGGATGCGCCTGCCAGTACCAGCAGGCACAGCAGGGAACTCCGAACGATATATTTCATACGTAACTAATTTGCACGAGGTTCCGGCCCAGTCGGCCTCAGCCGGTGCCGGTTTCATCGAACCTTATATCCCTTCCAACCATACCAGGCCACCACCAGAAAACATCCCATGGGAATGGAATAGGAAAGCCAGGTGCCCCGCTCCGAAAGCATACCCATGAAAACCGGCACGATGGCCCCGCCGACGATGGACATGATGATAAAGGATGCCCCGCGGCGCGTATGGTGACCCAGATCCTTTACCCCCATGGCAAAAATGGTCGGGAACATGATCGATTCAAAAAAGAAAACAGCCATAAGCGCATAAACCGACAGGCTGCCCAGGTTTCCCACCACCAGGGCACAGAGCCCGACATTGATGAGGGAGTAAACCAGCAGCAGCAGGTTGGGCGCTATCCGCTTCATCAGCGCGGTGCCGGCAAAGCGCCCCACCGTGAACAGGACCAGGCTGATGGAAAGCAGGTAGGCCCCCTGCTTGTTGTCGATACCGGTTCCCGATTCCGTACAATAATTGATAAACAGGGCGGCAACGCCTACCTGGGCCGCTACGTAAAAAAACTGGGCAATCACGGCGCCCGAAAAGTTCCGGTGGCGGAACAGGGGCTTGGTGTCCTGCTCGGTGGCAGAAACCAGCTTGCTCTCGCGTATCTCCGGCATCGACGTACGCCAGAACAGGACGGCAACGACAAGCACCACGGCGGCAATCAGCAGGTATACGAGCTGAACGGTGGACAAATCGCCGGGGACCGGCTGGGACTTGTCGTAAAAAAACAGCCTGGCCCCGATGATGGGTCCTATGAAGGCCCCCACTCCGTTGAAGCTCTGGGATAGGTTCAGGCGGAACTCGGAGGTCTCAGGCCTGCCCAGGACCGTCACATAGGGGTTGGCCGCCGTCTCCAGGAAAGTCAGGCCGGAGGCAAGAATGAACAGGGCGAGCAGGAAGAAATCAAAACTGGCCATGCTGGAGGCAGGATAGAAGAGGAAGGCGCCGGCAGCATAAAGCAGCAGCCCGGTGATAATGCCCTTCTTGTATCCAAACCGGCTCATGAATAGGCCGGCAGGCAGTGACACGGAAAAATAGGCCCCGAAATAGGCTGCCTGCAACAGGAGCGACCGCGACTTGGTCACATTCAGGGCTTCCTGGAAATGCTTGTTCAGGACATCCAGTAATCCATAGGCCAGTCCCCATAAAAAGAACAGGCTCGTTACCAGCATCAGCGGGAACAGGTAGGACTTCTCTTCCCCGGATTCCAGGGTGCCCAGGTTTTCAGTCATCATAGTGGCCATAGCAATCGTTTTCTGTTTGACAAGGCGGGATCAGGCTTTCAGGCCGACCCGGTTGATTAATATACCGATATCCGTGATTTCAATTTCCACGTCATCCCCCGGCCGGAGGGTGAAGTCGGGGGGAGGCACCAGGCAGGTTCCCGTCATCAGCAAGCAGCCCCAAGGGAAATCACATTCCCGGTACAGGTAGTCCGCCAGTTCCCGGAAAGATCGCTTCATCCGGCTGACCGGGGTCTGGTCATCGTATACCACCTGCCCGTGCCGGCGGATCCGCATCCGGATGACCGTGGATGCCGGCAGGCTGGCATCCGGCACATACAGGCAGGGCCCCAGGGAGGCACTTCGCTCGTATACCTTGGCCTGCGGCAGGTACAGGGGATTTTCCCCCTCGATACTGCGGGAACTCATATCGTTGCCGACGGTATACCCCTGAACCGATCCCGCGGCATTGATGAACAGGGTCAATTCGGGTTCCGGAACGTTCCAGGTGGAATCTTTCCGGATATAGACTTCCTGATGGGGTCCCGCCACGCGGTGGGCCAGCGACTTGAAGAACAGTTCCGGCCGGGGCGCTTCGTACACTTTCTGGTAACAATCGGCATGGCCGGCCTGCCCGGATTCTTCCATGCGGGCATCACGGCTCTTCAGGTAAGTCACGCCGGCGGCCCAGACCTCCTGGGATCCGATAGGAGGTAACAGGCCGGTGTTTATCCGGTCGCGCGCCTCTTCCTCGTCCACGGCCGGGGACTGCTTGGAGAGCGTGGCCAGATGACCAAACAAATCGTCCCGGTTAATCAGGTCATCCCAGTCTCCGGGTACCAGGAAGTACCGGCTATTATTTTCCAGCAAAATTCCCTTCAAGGTTTTGTACAGGCGCATGGTTGGTTATCGGTTCGGTCATTTTCTGAGCTGATCCAGGTCCGCATGCAGCAGGGCAAGGGCGAGGGAACGTAAGTCGGCGTAGTCCCCCTGGAAATGGCAGGTGATTTCCTGGTAAGTTCCTGCGGCCCCCTTTTTCAGGGCCAGTGCCGGGGAAGAGGATTCGATCTCATAAAAAGGCCCTAACTGACTTCCGTCAGCCAGGGGACCATCATTGTACGCATTGATCACATCCCCCTGGTAAGGCGCTTTTTGCCTTTCCCATTTTGAATTAACATAGGAGGCCTTTTCATCCACCTGGGGAATAATGATGGTCAGTATATTCTTCTTGAAATCAAAACACCCGGCAACCGGTTTGGCGATCCGCGGACTTATGCCAATCTTCCCCCTTGCCTTACCATCGCAGGTGAATATAATCAAACTATCCCCTATCACAAGGCGACCGGCGGGGATTTTTCCAAAATAATCGTCGGTCACGTAGCGGGCCGCCTGGGGTATGGGACGAAAAGGAATGAGGACCTTGGCCTGGTCGGAAGGCGTAAACATGCCCAGGAGCCAGATGGAAAGAAGCCCTTTTTCGGGAACCCAGTCCTGCGACCCGGTATTGGTGATTGTATTGGTGGACTTATAGGCTACCAGATGAACGCCATCGGGTATGCCGGTATGCAGGTCCTGCTCCAGTTCCCTGCGACCCAGCAGGCTTATTTTCCGTTGAATCTGAAACGTGAAGGAAAATCCGCTGTAATTGGTGAGGGTGGCATCCCTGGAAAACAGGACGCTGGTGCTGTCCTGGTGGAGGATGGTATACGGCAGGGTATCCAGTACGGCCGGAACCTGCCAGTGGGCAATGCGGAAGGAGTCCCCCTGGGCAAAATATAAACCAAACTGCCCTCCCTCGGGTCCAAGCCAGAAACGCTCTTCTCCACCGACCGGGTTAAACTGTTTCCGCTTCACTTCAGATTTAATCAGGTCATAATTAATCCAGCCGTAACTCAGGCCCGTATCGCCGCAGGAGGTGCTGGTCATGACCCGCCCCTGGTAGGCTGCGGAAACCAGGATACGGTCCTGGCCTCCGGGTCCGCGCAATTCCACGAGGCCGGGCAGGTGGGATGCAAGGAAGCGCGCGTCAAAGGCGTAGGTACCCCGGCCGGTTGCGGTTACCCCGGCCGCCGGGTGGCCGGAGGGTTTGTTCGTACAGGAGAAAATGCAGACGGCAAGGCAAATCAGGCCGGTAATCCGGCGCATTGGCATCATATGGCAGCATTTGATTATAAAGAAATTCCTCTTTTCCAGGGAATAAAATCGTCATGGCCCAGCAGGTCCGCCTTCGCCCTTTTCCGGCCACTTGCCACCTCAATCAGGTAATCCAGGATCCGCTCCCCGGCCTGCTGGATAGACTCCTCGCCTGTTATGATGGTTCCCGTATCCAGGTCAATGATATCGGTCATTTTCTCATATAACGCGGTACTCGTGGAAATCTTAAGTACCGGCGCAATCGGGTTGCCTGTGGGGGTGCCCAACCCGGTCGTGAACAGGACGATATTGGCGCCTGCTCCGACTTCGGCGGTGGTAGATTCCACATCACTGCCGGGCGTGCAAAGCAGGTTCAGCCCGGGCCTGGTCACTTTTTCCGGATAGTCCAGGGCATCGGTCACCGGGGAGGTGCCCCCCTTCCTGGCTGCGCCGGCGGATTTAATGGCATCGGTTATCAACCCATCCCGGATATTGCCCGGCGATGGATTGGCATAAAAGCCGGAACCGACCGATACGGCTTTTTCGTTGTAGGTGCGCATC
>DASZRL010000045.1:0-6106 GCA_035549175.1 Chitinophagaceae bacterium
GTAGCGCCTGCAATGGGCTTACCCGTGGAGGCATCTGTAATTTGTCCCGAAAGGGTGCCGGAAAAACCAGCCGAATAGGGTTTTCCCGCGGCACATAGATGCAGACTAATGCATATCACTAGAAAGGCTATAAGGGCAGCCTGAATTTTTTTCATGGTTTTGTTTTTAAGAGGACCCTAAAGGATCAAAAAGCAATGAAACAACGACTAAATGAATGGGTAATTAGAATTACTTCCAAAAAGCTGGAAGCATAGAGAAACCTAATGCTTAACAGGAAGGCGGTCCTCTTAATTCCGCGTAGAAATGATGGCGGGAAAAAAAACTGATTTTGCTAAATTGGATGAGTAATTTAAAAGATAACAGCGGTGGAGCAACCTGAATTTCCTCTGTGGCAATAAAAGGCGATTCGGCTACCAGATCATCGAAGTGACAGTTGAAGCCGGCCTTGGAAACTTCGGTTTGTTTGGAATTGGGCGTACTAAAACCGCCATCGCGGTGGTTGGCCACCAGGTTATGCAGGATGATCCTGGGAGTGATACTCAGAGCAAGCAGGCAGATAAAAAAGCTGCTGATGAGTTTTTGTATGAGCACTTGCTTTTGCAAAAAATTGAATCTTCCCTGCAAAATAAGGCATTTATTTTGACATAGAAAGCAGCCCCCATGGGTATTACTTTATGAGAAGGTGTTTACGATAAACACTCCTATCGAAGCAATCGCAATCCACTGAGAATGAATAGTATCGTGCTGCCCTCATGTCCTACTACTCCTTCCGGTAAATTCAGCAGCCCTCCAATAAAATTCAGCGTGACAAGGGTGAGCGCTACTGAAACGGCAAACACCATGTATTGCCGGATCACCCGGCTGGTGCGCCTGCCCAAGTGAAGGGCAAAAGGAAGCCGGGAAAGGGAATTGGTCATAAGGATCACATTCGCCTCCAGGGCCATATCGGTTCCCGCGCCCATGGCAATGGCTACGGTGGCGGTTGCAAGAGCGGGTGCATAGTTCACGCCATCGCCGATCATAGCTACCCGGCCATTGTAAGCTCCTTTCCTAATTGATTTTGCTTCCATAACTTTTGGCCGCAAAATATCCCAAACAAAAACCCGGAAAAATATGTACTTAGCCGAAGGGTTACAATTGTTTTTACAATTTTGTCCAGCAATTTAGGGGGTCAATACAAATGGCAGAATGTAAAATCTCAACCCAATTTTACATCAGCCTTTAGGGGTCGATTCATTATATAAAATCTTACTTCCAAATAAGAATTTCCCTCGCCTTCCCCCTCCGCACTGTTAACAGCCCTCCCTTCTTCAGGGGAGTCCAGCTATAGCCTTCCCCCGATGGACCCTCTAACCCGGCCTTCCCGTCGAACCATACCCCGGAAGGCTTCTTCACCAGCCGGATCCTTTCCACTCCCTTTTCATCAAAGGTCCGGTAGTATAGGCGGACTTTATTACTGTCTGCTTTTTCAAAATTCAACCCATAAAACTTTAACAGGTGTCCGGCATAGTCGGCCTGCTGGATCACGGACGTGGAGGACAGGATATGGTCCTGGCACGGGCTGAGTACTGGTATGGCATCCATAGCCCGCAGGTAATGCCGCACATAATCCCCGTATCCGTCGGTCAGCCAGTTTTCATCCCCGGGGAACCGGTTCTTGCCGTCAACGTCCACCATATACGTTGCCCAGTTCAGCTCCCGTACTGCATTGTCATACAGGGTGCTGTCCCCGCTCAGGTGCACGTAGAGTAATTCATCGGCGGCCTGGCGGGAGGAATGGCTGTTCGCCGGCATCGGGTAGACGGTCTGTTCGTTGGTCACCATCACCCCATACTTCTTCCAGGTATGGTTCCCGAAATTCTTATGGACCCAGTCCAGGATGCCGGATACATCCTTTTTCCAGTCGGTAAAATAATCGCGGTGTTCCATAATAAACCGGGCAAAGGTCATGGCGTTGATCTGGGTTTCGCTCCACCAGTCCACATCCTCAAAGAAGGGCCCCCACTTGTTTAGTGCTAACGGGTAAGTCTTCATCCAATCCAGGAAGATCCGGAACCCTTTTCGGTAGGCCGCCGTGTCTCCCTTTCCCATGGCGGAGAGATCCCAAAAAAGCTGCAAGGTGGCCGACCAGTTGGACGTATAGCAGGCCGTGTCGATCCAGGTCCCGGTAAAATCATGGCTGCGCAGCAGCGCCGGCTCCCCGGTACGTGCATTCACCTTAAACGGCAGTGGGGAATGATTGCTGTCCCCGGGGGTAATATGGACGGCAAGCGTATTGGCGATCCGGATGGCGGCCTCCAGGTAATTGCCATTCAACCCGGTATTGTACCCGTTACTCATTTTGTACAGGTTGAGCAGCTCGTATCCGAAGGAACCGGCTTTATCGGGTTGCAGCACATCCCGTCCGTTACGCATGTCGCCATCATAAATCCCGGAATTCACCAGGGTATTATACGGATAAGGAAGGTTGGGCCATTGGGCATCCGGGGAGGAGAACCCGTGGCTCATGTAATAATCCGCGATAAAGAACATATTGGCCTTGACCTGTTCGTTCCCCGTATAGGCATAGAGCAGCCTCCAGGACGACAGCGCCATGGCAAACTGGTCGCCCCCGATGCCGCGGGGATCATCGAAATCCGGTTTCCAGACCTGGTGGTTCATGTAATAGGGCAGCCCGTTATAATCCGTCCGCATATGGTTCCAGAAATCAAAGACGAGCCGGATCACATGATCATAGGAGGTTCCCGGGTCTGGGTTGTACCAGGGAATAATCTTTCCCGAGGCATCCGTCCTGATTTCGTGGTAGATCAGTTTTTCAGGTACCTGGGCAGCCAGCAGCATGGGCAGCGCCCCAAGCGTAACAAACAGGGCCTTTTTCAGAATCATGATCCAGTGTCTTTCTACTAACTTACTCATAATACCGGACAATATCATCCTGAAGGCCCCGTCTGACCAACACCTGGAGCCAGGACCTGTCTTTCCTGGTATATCTGACGGACCTATCTGGGGCCGGCCCCAAAAAGGAAGTCATCCGCTTCTCCGGGACTCCCTTCCCCCCTTTTAACCAGGTCATCAGTACCCGGACCTTTCCCAATCCATTCCTAGGGCTGCCACCAAAGAAAAAGGTGGCTCGTGATCGAGCCACCTTTCAGATTTTTCAGTTTTCTATAGATCAATGCAGGTCAAACCGGTCCAGGTTCATCACCTTGGCCCAGGCCGCCACAAAGTCCCTGACGAACTTCTCTTTGCCATCTTCGCAGGCATAGACCTCCGCTACGGCCCGCAGCTCGGAATTCGAGCCGAATATCAGGTCCACCCGGGTACCTGTCCACAGGGATTTCCCACTGACCCGGTCACGTCCTTCAAACAGCTGGCCGGAATCCGAGGTCGCCGACCACCTGGTGCCAAAATCCAGCAGGTTGACGAAAAAGTCGTTGGTCAGTACGCCCGGTTTTTGGGTAAAGACCCCGTTTTTTGAATGATCAAAGTTGGCATCCAGCACCCGCAGACCACCGACCAGTGCGGTCATTTCCGGGACGGTAAGGGTGAGCAGCTGGGCCTTGTCGACCAGCAATTCCTCGGGGGAGGCCGAGGCCCGGGACGAACAGTAGTTTCTGAACCCATCCGCTACGGGTTCCAGCACGGCGAAGGATTCCACATCGGTCTGGTCCTGCGAGGCATCGGTACGGCCGGGGGTGAAGGGTACCTTGACCTCGATTCCGCCATCCCGGGCTGCCTTTTCAATGGCCGCACAGCCTCCCAGCACGATCAGGTCGGCCAGGGAGACCTTCTTCCCGCCTTGCTGAGCCTTATTGAACTCCTGCTGGATCTTCTCCAGTACCGGCAGCACCCTGGCCAGTTGGGCCGGGTTATTGGCCTCCCAGTCCTTTTGCGGGGCCAGCCGTATGCGGGCGCCATTGGCGCCCCCGCGCTTGTCGGAGCCGCGGAAGGTCGATGCTGAGGCCCAGGCGGTTGCCACCAGTTCCGGGATACGTAACCCGGAGCTTACAATTTTGTCCTTCAGGGCAGCGATATCCTGCTCATCCACCAGCTTATGATCCACCGCCGGCACCGGATCCTGCCAGATCAGTACCTCCGCCGGCACTTCCGGGCCGAGGTAGCGGGCGCGGGGACCCATATCGCGGTGAGTCAGCTTGAACCAGGCCCGGGCAAAGGCATCGGCAAACTTGTCGGGGTTTTCGTAAAAGTACCGGGAGATCTTCTCGTAGGCCGGGTCCACCCGCAGGGCCAGGTCGGTGGTCAGCATGGTGGGTGCATGCTTCTTGGTGGGATCATGCGGATCCGGCACCGTGCCGGCACCGGCATCGCCCTTGGGCTTCCACTGGTAGGCGCCGGCCGGGCTCTTGGTCAACTCCCACTCGTAGCCGAACAGGTTTTCAAAGAAGTTATTGCTCCATTTCGTGGGCGTGGTGGTCCAGATCCCTTCCAGCCCGCTGGTAATGGTGTCATTGCCGGCACCGGTACCGTAGGTATTCTTCCAGCCGAGACCCTGCTGCTCGATGCCGGCTGCGGCCGGCTCGCGGCCGACGTATTTACCTGGATCGGCGGCGCCATGGGTTTTCCCGAACGTATGTCCTCCTGCGATCAGGGCCACGGTCTCCTCATCGTTCATGGCCATGCGGCCGAAGGTTTCCCGGATATCGCGGGCCGCAGCCAGTGGATCGGGCTTGCCGTTGGGTCCTTCCGGGTTCACGTAGATTAACCCCATCTGGACAGCGGCCAGGGGATTTTCAAGCTCGCGGTCACCGGTATAGCGCTTGTCGCCGAGCCAGGTGGTTTCCGAGCCCCAGTACACATCCTCATCCGGTTCCCAGACGTCCTCGCGTCCCCCGCCGAATCCAAAGGTTTTGAAGCCCATGGACTCCAGGGCGCAGTTGCCCGCCAGGATCATCAGGTCGGCCCAGGAGAGTTTTTTGCCGTATTTCTTTTTCACCGGCCAGAGCAGCAGGCGCGCCTTGTCCAGGTTCACGTTATCGGGCCAGCTGTTCAGGGGGGCAAACCGCTGCGTGCCCCGGCCGCCACCACCGCGCCCGTCCGAAATCCGGTAAGTACCTGCACTATGCCAGGCCATGCGGATGATGAAGGGGCCATAGTGGCCAAAGTCGGCGGGCCACCAGTCCTGGGAGGTGGTAAGCACCTTTACGATATCCTTCTTTACTTCCTTCAGGTCGAGGGTCTGGAACTCCTTGGCGTAATTAAATCCATCGTCCATCGGGTTGGACAGGGAAGAATGCTGCCGCAGGATATTCAACTTCAGCTGGTTGGGCCACCAGTCGCGGTTCCGGGTACCGCCGCCTGCGCCCTGCTTCAGGGCGCCTCCGGTGAACGGGCATTTGGCCTGCCCGTTGGACGGGGTGGCCGCTGTTGCCTGGGATGCTTGGTTACTCATATTCAATCTTGTTTAGCTTTTGTTTGGGCCGATAAAATTATTGAAACTTCTGCTTGTAAACGCTGAACGATGCAAGTAGGTTCGTATGATCCTAATAAATGCTGGAAAGTAAATTCTGGGAGTCAAACCGTCACAGTCTGGGCCTGAACAAATTCCGCGTTCTTTTGCATCGTGGTGTCGTTTAAAAATTAAAAGGTCTGTTCCTCTAACACATATCAGCCAACACCAGTAGCCTATTCGCTGCTTATAACCTGCAATTATCCAAATTCTCTTAATTGACTTTCTTATCGCCAAAAACCGTCAAAATAACAGTCTGTCAATTCAAGCAACGCACCGGAGACCTAATTATCGGAAAACAGTAATCCAATCGCAGGCGATATCAGCTAATTTATGCCAGAAAAAAGTATTTGAATTCCACCTAGGTTAAATGTGTTAGCCTGTTTCACCAAAATCCTCTTAAATGTTCGGACTTGAAGGTTGATAAAAGAGTTGAAATCATAGATGGCCTCCCAAATTATTTAAACTAAACTTTTTTTATTTATACTGTCAAAAAATATTACTTATTCCAGCAAAACGAGCCCTGAACCTTGATTGTCACATTTTTTAAAACCACTCGGGACTGAAGTGAATCCCTAATAATATTTACATTTATACAATTGGATTTTAACTATGCCTGTAAACACTTATCCCTTTAAT
>DASZRL010000046.1:0-14315 GCA_035549175.1 Chitinophagaceae bacterium
TTTCCTGTTTCCGACTTCAAAGGTCCGGGCATATCGGCACGTTTCCCGATTTCGCAGGATAATCACCCGTTTTCAGGTTAAGGCCATGTCTTGGATGCTGCATTCGATTATGCATGTGCTGACTCCGTCCTCGCAAAGGGAAAAGTTGGTAGCCAGCTCTTTTCCACCTTTGCGTATAGTCCAAGGAAGACGGAACAGTCGGTTTAACATGCCATGCGTAACTGAGAATCTATCAGGAGTATTCGATCAGTATTACCTGACAGAAAATTCCCCTTGCTGGATAAAAACACCAGGACAACGGTTAATTACTCAGACTGTATTTTTCATATCCTTGGCAAGAGATTTTTTGGGAGCATGATGTCTGCAAAAATCCAAGAAAGCTGATACAGATTGATGGGAATACCAGCCCAACGATGGGTAGGGGAACGTATCCGTACTTTTACCACGTACTACCTGTGGATGATCCAACTATTGTGTACCAATTGCAGCAGGCTGAGGTTCTTCCCAGCAGTGTTTTAAAAGAAATACAGTCCAGTCCTGGATAATCAGGCCGCTCTGGCTCCTGGTTCACCCCTAAAGTCTGTGAATCCCGTATGCTGCCTAAACAAGGTCGATGTATACGTGGTTTACCCTATGATTATGAAGGGGTACGAAGTCAAATAGGCAAACACTTTGCATAATCGCAATATTCCGGCATATAAAACAAACAGCCCCCGGCCGGTGATCCGGCTGATCTTCCACAGTCCGGTGCTACACAAAAACACAAGGCCGGTAGGCGACCGGCACCCCAAGGGGTAGCCCGCCTTACCGGGCTTTTTTATTAAATATGCTCCAGCTGCTCACGCGTCCGGTCCTCGCGGACATCGCCGGTATTTCGGGTTCCGGCTGGTTCAAATAACAGGACCGCCACCTCATTTTCGGCATCCGGGCAGTGTTCCACACCCCGAGGCACGATCAGGAACTCCCCCTGTTGCAGGACCACGTCCCGGTCCCTGAATTTCATGGTAAAAGAGCCTGAAAGCACGTAAAACAATTCATCCTCCTGGTCGTGCCGGTGCCAGACGAAGGGTCCCTGGAATTTCACCAGCTTCACCTGTTGCCCGTTAAGCTCACCCACAATGCGGGGATTCCAGTGATCGCTGAACAGGGCCAGTTTCTCTTCCAGGTTTACTTTTTCCATAATACAGGTAATTCTCCTTTTGTTTTTGCAGTCCGTCAGGCCGGCTTGACCGCCCATCCCAGGTACAGGACCTGCATGTCCTTATCCTCCACCAGCTGAAATTGTTCTCCCAGTTCCTTGTAGGTCCATTTGCCGCGGGCCCGTTTACGCAGGTAGCCCAGCATGCGGGGAAGGGAGACCGAGGGTCTGGATCCGGTAAACGCCCGGAATTCCAGCCCGCTGGCCTGAAGTACTTCCCGCAGTTCGGCAGGCCGGATAAACATCTCCCACACATGGGTATTGGGCGGGAAAAAGGCCCAGCGTTTCCATTCCTGCCAGAGCTTGATGGCAACCAGTTTGCTGAGAAGGGTGCGGTTGAACGTGTCAAAAATAAAGATACCGCCCGGTTTCAGCACCCGCGTAATTTCAGCGATAACACGGGGGAGATCCCGCACGTGCTCCAGCACATCGCAGCAAAACACCGCTTCAAAAGAGCCATCGGGAAAGGGGATGGCTTCCCCGTTTCCCGGCCGGTAGTCGATCTCCAGGCCTGACTGCCTTGCATGCTGGCGGGCCACCTCCAGGGAATGGCCGGAAGGATCAATGCCGGTCGTCCTGAAGCCCATGCGGGCGATTTCCTCGCAGAGGATGCCCCCGCCGCAGCCCACTTCCAGGGCGGACCGGCCCCGCGGGTCCAGTCCGGGCACTTCCCGGATCTTCTTTTGGGCGAATCCGACCCGCAGGGGGTTTACAGAGGTCTTCAGCAGGTACAACACGCTGTCGGGCTCCCACCAGCTGGTCGCAGGGGCGTCGTAGAATTGGTTGTCTATCCTGTTGTACACGGCCGGGGATACAGGTTCCATGACAGATGGGTTTATTAACGCGTTGAAAGCATGCAGGGGGCGGGCTGTCGGAAGGTGCGGATCGGAGCCGGACCGGACTGGTTGGTTGCCAGGCTGCACGGAGGCTGGTCACCTACTAAATATACGACATTGCCCGTGAAAGGGGTAGGAGGCTGTTAACAATTCAGCAATATTTCCTTCATAATAGCTTAACCCATATTTCATCAGGGGCGTAGACGCACCCAATACCTTTGGCCTCCGTTATGAAGACACGGTTTTCAGACCCTTTTTCCCGTTCAGCCGGATGGGCCATCGCCTGCCGGAGCCGGTTTGGGATCCACGCAGGGGGTCTTCCTGGAAAACGAGGGGCCTCAGGAAAAAGGCCGAAAACCCGGGTGACCCCGGCTGTTGTGTGTCACATGCCATTGCCTGTCATATATACACTTTCGTATTCAGCCATTGACTAATAGATCATTAAATCATCTCAGTATGAGAAAATTCAGCAAGTATCCGGGTTTGTCGCTGCGCAAACTCCTGTTGTCCGCCTGTGTCTTTCTGATGGCCGCAAGTCTTACCATGGCCCAGCAGGCCCTGAAGGTGAAAGGCAAACTGGTAGACGACCAGGATCACACGCCGATTGCCGGCGCAACCGTTGCCATCAAGAACAGTAAAAAGGTCTATATGACCGACGGGGATGGCAACTTCAGTTTTGATGCGCCTGCCAATGCCACCCTGATCATTTCCTTTATCGGTTACGGGGCCGTCGAAGAACCCCTGAACGGCCGCACCGACCTGACCCTGAGCCTGAAGCGGGATGCCAAGTCCCTGAATGAGGTCGTCGTAACCGCCCTGGGAATCAGTAAACAATCCAAGGCCCTTGGCTATGCGGTTCAGACGGTCTCCACCGCCCAGATGACCCAGGCCCAGGACCCCAACCTGGTTAACAACCTGCGGGGAAAGGTGGCCGGGGTATATATTACCAACGGGGGAGCCGGGGTAGGATCCACCTCCCGCATTGTGATCCGCGGGGAGAATTCTTTTTCCGGAACCAACCAGCCGCTGTTCGTTGTGGACGGCGTGCCCATTAACAACGAGACCTTTTTCAATAATGCCATCGAAAACTCTTCCAGCCAGGGAACCTGGGCTGAAGTGGACTGGGGAAACGGCGCTGCGGAACTTGATCCCAATGATATCGCCAAAGTGACCGTTCTGAAAGGCTCCACGGCAGCGGCACTCTATGGCTCCCGGGCTGCAAACGGGGCCATCGTACTGACGACCAAGTCCGGGAAAACCGAAAATGGGCTGACCGGGATCAGCTTCAACTCCACAACAACCTTTGAGACGCCCCTGAAACTTCCCCGCCTGCAAAACGAATACGGGGCCGGGGTAAACGCCTATCCGCTGAGCGGTTCGCCCACAACCTACTCCTATGTCAACGGGGCCGGGTCCACGGAAAACAACATCCCCAACTGGGGGCTGCACTTTGATCCCACCCTGCTGGTCAACCAGTTTGACAGCCCGCTGGGAACCGATGGCCTGCAGGCAGCAGACCTGGTTGCCCACAGCATCAACCCGGGCCTGACCATTAGCCCCACACCGTGGGTAGGTCATGCGGACCATTTCAAAAAATTCCTGCAAACCGGCATAACCACCCAGAACAACCTGTCCTTCGGCGGTTCGGGTACCAATGGAAATTACCATTTTTCAATTGGTAACCTGTACAACCGGGGCATCCTGCCGGGAACGGACCTGCGTCGCTACACGGTAGCCCTGCGGGCACAGCACTCCTTCAGCAGCAAGCTTACCTCTGACTTTTTCGTCAACTTCATCAACTCCAACAGCAGCAACCGTCCCAATATCGGGTATGGTTCAGAAAGTGTGATGTACACGTACTTCGGGGTATACGGCATGCCGATCAATATCGACCTGAACTCCCTGAAAAAGCAGTGGCAGAGCGGCCGCGACCAGCTGAACCAGTTCCGTTACTGGTCCAACCATGATAACCCGTATGTCACCCTGTACGACAACGTGAACAGTTTCAATAAGGACCGGGTGATCGGGAACGCGTCCCTGAAATACGCGATCAATGCCAACTGGACTGCCATGATCCGCACCGGTACGGATTTTTATAATGACCACCGCGAAGGTCACCGGGCCTTTACGACGGTTCGTTTTCCCAGCGGCGGTTTCCGGACTGACGACGTGAACTATTTTGAGAATAACTCCGACTTCCTGGTCAGCTATCATAAGACGCCGTCGAAGCTTTTCAATGTGAGCGCCTCGTTGGGTGGAAACCGGTTCATGCAGAATATCAGCTACCGCCGCGATATTGCCAATGCCCTGATCACGCCCGGCCTTTATAATTTCTCCAATGCCCAGAATCAGCTGCCCACGCTGTACCAGCAGTTTAACAAGGTGGTCTACAGCGCCTACGCGTTTGCAGACCTGGATTATCGCAGCCTGCTGTTCCTGAACCTGACAGCCCGCAACGATCATTCCAGCACCCTGCCGGCAGGACATAATTCCTTCTTCTATCCGTCGGCTTCGCTGAGCGGTATCATTTCCGACATGGTGCAGCTGCCTTCGGCCATTTCTTACCTGAAACTGCGCGTTTCGGCCGCCAAGGTCGGCCGCGATGCCGATCCGTATTCGATCAATAATACCTACCTGACCAATACGCCGTTCAACGGTTTTCCCCTGACCACCGGCAACAGCGTACTGGCCAACAGTAACCTGAAGCCGTCCTCCACCACGACCACGGAGGCCGGACTGGAAGCCCGGTTCCTGCGCAACCGCATCGGCCTGGACCTGACGGTGTACAATTCGGATACCCGCAACGAGGTGGTGCAGCTGCCGATACCGGTTTCATCGGGCTATACCAATGCTTTTGTCAACGGCGCGTCAATCAACAACAAGGGCGTAGAGGTCATGCTGACGCTGACTCCCGTCCAGGCTCGCCGGGAAGGCGGGTTCAACTGGGACATGAACTTCAACTTCAGCCATAACGTAGCCAAGGTGAAGGCACTGCCCGGCGGAATCAATACCTACATCTACGCCCAGGTAACCCAGTATGACCGTTACTTCCGCGCCATCCAGTACGATGCCAAGGTCGGTGAAAAACTGGGTAACATGTACGGGAATGCCTTTGTGCGTGACCCCCAGGGTAATATCGTGTACAAGAACGGGGTGCCCCAGTTCACCTCCAGCCAGAACTCGCTGCTGGGTAACTACAACCCGGATTTTGTCCTGGGCTGGACCAACCAGCTGACCTTTAAAAACTTCAACCTGGGCATGGTCTGGGACTGGCACCAGGGCGGAAAGTTCTATTCCTATACCGAACTGGGTGTACTGGCCGGTGGTATGTCAGTGGAAACCCTGCCGGGCCGGGAAACGGGCATTGTGGGCAAGGGGGTGATGGATGACGGCACGGGTAAGTATGTGCCCAACACCGTCAAGGTGGATGCCGCTACCTATTATAACGGCTATTACAACGCCTCCAACAATGAAGCCTTCATGTACAGCGCGACCTACCTGAAGCTGCGGGAGCTTCGCCTGGGTTATACGTTCCGCAGCCTGTTCGGACGGGACTCGCGGGCCAGCATGAACCTGTCCTTCATTGCCCGCAACGTGCTGGAGTTTACCCAGAACAAGGACGTGGATCCGGAGACGCTCGCCCTGCGCGGCCAGCAGATCCTGCCCGGTACCGAATTCCTGAGTATCCCCTCTACCCGGAGTCTGGGCCTTTCGCTGGGAATCAATTTCTAACGCATTAATATCAACATAGTATGAAAACAAATCATTTCCTGCTCGCCACCCTGCTCCTGGCAGGGCTCGCCATGACCTCCTGCAAAAAGGAGTTTGAGCAGGTCAATACCAACCCCAACAGCCTGGAGAAGGCCGATGCGACCACGCTGCTGAGTAATACCATTGTCGCCGAATTCTATAATAATGCCAACCTGGCCTGGACTCTGGGCAATGGTATCAGCCAGCAGGCGACCTTCAGCCAGTCCTATTATAACCAGGCGGCCCGCTATTCCCCCGTTACCAATGAACCGTACTGGATCACCATGTACAGCGCCGCACGCGATGCCAACACCCTGTACAGCCTGGGTCAGTCCGGCAGCAACCCCCTGTTACAGGCTGCTGCGCTGACCCTTCGTTCCTACGCGTTCGCCCAGCTCACCGAGCTGTGGGGGGATATACCTTTTTCCGAAGCGCTGCAGGGAGCCAGCGGGGTATATACGCCCCGGTATGACAACCAGCAGACCGTTTACCTGGATCCCGCCTCCGGGATCCTGCCGAGCCTCAGGCGGGCCGACAGCCTGCTGAAGGCAAATCCCAACGGGCTCATCGGGGGGGATATGCTGTTCAATTCCAATACGACGGCCTGGCGCCGGTTCATTAACGCCCTGCGGCTGCGGTACCTGCTCCGGGTTTCTGCCAAAACCGACGTGAGCGCGGAAATGCAGGCCATCGTGGCGGACGGAACCCTGATGACCAGCGCCTCCCAGAGCGGTACCCTGGCCCTGCCGACCACCACGCCCTACAATTTTGTAAGTCTGACGGAACGTTCGGGCGATTTTGCCGTGAAGTTCATGAGCAGTCTGCTCTATTCCACCTTCGTGGCAACGGGAGATTCCGCCCGGGTGGCAGCCTATTTTAATGTACTACCCGGCACGCCGCAGGGAGCGGCATTCAGCCTGAACAATTACGGCGGGATGCCCCTGGTGGTGGATGCGACGAGCTCCCAGATCGCTGCGGCCTCCAACTTTAATCCCAGTTTCACCAATGCCAGCAACAAGAGCCTGATCAAGGCCCGCGTCATTACCTATGCCGAGCAGGAATTCATTCTGGCCGAGGCGGCTCTCAAAGGGTTGATCCCGGGCGATCCGGCTGTTTTCTATAATGCCGGGGTGGCCGGGGCCTACGCAGAGATCGGCCTGGATCCGTCGACCGCAGCCAGTTACCTGACCCATGCCGGTGTAGCCTTTGACAATTCCACCCAGAGCGCGGCCCTGAAACAGATCATCACCCAGAAGTGGGTGGCCAATATTAATAACGGATTTGAGGGATGGATTGAATACCGGCGCACGGGGATTCCCTCGCTGGATCCCGGCGGTGCTGCCAACCTCAACGGGGGCCAGATCGCAAGCCGCTTCCTGTACCCCACCACCGAAAAAACCATCAACAGCACCAATTACAACGCCGAGGTTCAGCAGATGGGTGGCACCGAAACCACGACCTATAAAGCCTGGTGGGAAAAATAATCCCGCCGCAATCCTTCCGGAACCGCGAATACAGCAGGCCCGGTCCGGATACACGACATACATGATACGACCCCGCTTTCCGGCGGGGTCTTTTTTTGAGGTGGCTGACAGAGGGTCCACCTGGTCCGTCCTGCCGGTATGCCTCCGTGATGGATATGTTAAAATTCCGGCACGGCAGCCGGCAGGACCCGCGGGAGCCGGTTGCCTCGTAAAACGTGGGAAACCCTTTGCCCGTAAGGTTTCGACCTGACTGACCAAGGTCAAATTGCCGGCTGACACCCGTCGTAGGCCCGGCCCGGAAAATACTTGATTATTACAATAGGAAAATGATGGCACAGAATTTTCGGGAATACTATTTATCTGTCAATCCAAATCGTCTTTTATGAATAACACCTTATCTCTGCCGATGTCTTCCGAGGCGACGATTGCCAGGCCGCTTGCTCCTATTGTTCCGCTAAGCACGCTGATCAAACCCATGCCTGCCGGCCCGCAGGAAAAAAGACTTCCAAAACCTTCCAGGGTCCCGTCCAGGACCCGGCCCAAGCAGGTTGCTACGACCCCGGCGCCGTGTACCGACCTACCCCAGTTTTATACGGAACCTATCTTCAAGCCTAAAAAGCATGACATGCTGTGAGGGGAGCCTGTGCCTGGCATTTCTCCTGGGTATTTGCTGGCTGCCCGGACTGTACTGCAGACCGAATGGAACCCGCGTATCCCTGTCCGGGCGTACCCACCGCCTGCCGATCGGCCGGAGAGAACAGCGGGGCAGGCCCGGATTTGCTGACCTGTTCCTGAACAGGTCTGCGGCCCGCCGCTGGGGAGCCAGGCTGGCCATTCCAGCCGGCCCACGGGTGCAGGGCTGCTACCCTTAAAATAAGCCATTGAATAAGCTGGAGTAGAAGAAGGTACGGGGTGATTGCCGCCAGTTCAGGCGCCTTCTTCGATCAGTTCATGAAACTTCACCTCACTCTGGGTGATCCAGGCGGGCAGCGGCTGGGGGACGATCCGCCAGGTCCCGTCTTCCTTTTGCATGCGAAACATGATCCGGTTGCCCCGGTCATCCACGACGTCCACGGTAAAAAGGCCTTCATTGATGCCGCCCAGCTTGCGGAAATTGAATTCCCGCAGGCGGCCGTTCACTTTGAGGAGTCGGGTAAACTGTACGTTACGGATAAACTGGATCTGCATAACCAAGCAATTTATGATCACCATGATACAGCAATCTTCATGCTAGTCGGGCAGGATGCGGGTAAAAGTTGTGCACAGTCGGCTGTTTCCGGGACCGTCGCGAGGCGGGATTCCCGCCCGGGTGCCGGGATTCCTGTATATTTATTTCAAATTCAAAAACGATTCCCATGTCTTTTTTCCGTATGTTCTGCTGGACCCTGCTAGCTTGCCTGGGTTTTCAAGCGGCTAATTCCCAGCTGCGGCTGCCCTCCGTCCTGGCTTCCGGGATGGTCCTTCAGCAGCAGGATTCCGTTCCCCTCTGGGGCTGGGCGGACCCGGCCCAGAAGGTCTTTGTAACCACCAGCTGGGATAACCGGACCGACTCCACGGTCACGGGCCACGGCGCGAAATGGATGCTGAAAGTGAAGACGCCGGCGGCCGGGGGGCCTTACCAGGTCACCATCCGGGCCGGACAGACCCGGGTACTGGATAATGTCATGATCGGGGAGGTCTGGATCTGTTCGGGGCAATCCAATATGGAGATGAATGAAGGCTGGGGCCTCCCGGACGTCCGGGCCGAGCTTCCCACCTGTTCCAACGCCCGGATCCGTTTTTTCCAGGTCGACAAATCCACGGCGGACTTCCCGCAGGACGATTGCAGCGGCCGCTGGCTGCCCTGTGATTCCAATTCCTTGAAGCATTTCAGCGCGGTGGGGTATTTCTTCGGCAAAAAGCTGAACCAGGAGCTCAACGTACCTGTCGGGCTGATCAGTTCCAACTGGGGAGGAACCCCGGCCGAGGTATGGACCCGTGCCGACCGGGTGACGGGAGACCCCGAACTGAAGGCGTCCGCCGACCGGCAGGAGGATTTTGCCTGGTGGCCCCGCGAACCGGGGGCTACCTTCAATGCCATGATCTTTCCCCTGACGCGGTTTCCGCTGGCCGGGGCGATCTGGTACCAGGGGGAAGGCAACACGGTCGCCCCCCAGACCTACGCCAAACTCTTTTCCACCATGATCGACAGCTGGCGGCGTGCCTGGAACCGGAACCTGCCTTTCTATTATGTCCAGATCGCCCCGTTCACCTATGGCACGACCCATGTGGGAGACCTGGTGCGTGAGCAGCAGGCCCAGGTCCAGCGGATGGACCAGACCGGCATGGTCGTCATTACCGACCTGGTCAACGATACGACGGATATTCATCCCAAGGATAAGCACGACGTAGGCTACCGGCTGGCCAACTACGCCCTGGCGCAAACCTATCACCGCAGTGGCACGGATTACCGCAGTCCCAGCTTTCAGCATATGGACCTGCGCCAGGGCAAGGCCTACCTTTCCTTCTCGGACGCGCCCGGCGGCCTGGTCATCCGGGGCAAGGCGGTCAGGGAACTTTATGTCGCAGGCCAGGACCAGGTATTCTATCCGGCGGAGGCCCGCCTGGAGGGGGAGCAGCTGGTGGTCTGGAGCCGCCAGGTCCGCGAGCCGGTAGCCGTTCGATTTGGCTTCAGCAATGCGGCCGTGGGAAACCTTTTCAGCCGCGGCGGGCTTCCCCTGTGCCCCTTCCGGACCGACAACTGGCCGGTGGAGCAGGTCCCTGTTAAAAAGTAGCCCATGGCATTACCCAGGTACCGTATGACCCTGACGATCCTGCGAATAGGGATCCTTCTGCTGCTGGTTACCGGGCTTCCCGGTGCGGTGACGGTCGCACAAACCCCCGTGCCCGTGGGGCTTGATTCGCTGCGAAGCCGGATCGTCCGGCTCCTGGCCGGCCAGCAGGGACATTTTGCGGTGGTTTTCCGGGACCTGTCTTCACCCCGGGCATTGGAGATCAATAGCCAGGAGGTATTCCACGCGGCCAGTACGATGAAGCTGGCCGTCATGATCGAGCTGTACCGCCAAAGAAAGCAGCGCCGGCTCTCCTGGCGGGATTCCCTGGACATTCACTCGGGGTTCCGGAGCATCGTGGACGGGTCACCCTACCAGCTGGATTCGGCGGACGACAGCGAGACGGAACTGTACCGCCATCTGGGAGAAAGAAGGTCCCTGGGTCAATTGGTCTACCTTATGATCACGCTGAGCAGCAACCTGGCCACGAACCTGCTGATGGAGCGGGTCGGGGCCGATCAGGTCATGAAGACCCTGCGGGTTCTGGGAACCCGCCGGATGCAGGTCCTGCGCGGCGTGGAAGATAACAAGGCCTTTGAAAGGGGGTTAAACAATACGGTATCGGCGGATGACCTGGCCTTGCTGCTCGAAAAAATGGCGCGGGGGGAACTGGTCAGCCGCCGCGCCAGCCGCCGGATGGTCCGGATCCTGCTGGACCAGCGCTTCAATGAGATCATTCCGGCCGGGTTGCCGCCGGGCGTACGGGTGGCCCATAAGACAGGATCCATAACAGGGGTGGAACATGATGCGGGAATCGTCCTGCTTCCGGATGGCAGGGAGTACGTATTGGTACTGCTCTCGCGGGACCTGCAGGATCCGGCGTCAGCCGTACGGACCCTGGCCGAAGTCTCCCGCCAGGTCTACCTGTATTATACCGGGCAGGAAGGCGGCTGACCGCTCAGAGCAGGCCTTTCTGGTGCTTGAGTACCTTGGCCTCAAAATAGAAGATGATCTCTTCGGCAATGTTCTTGGATTGGTCCCCCACGCGCTCCAGTTTACGGATAATGGACAGGATGTACAGCGCTTCGTGAATGCTGGCCGGTTTTTCCTGGATGCAGGTGGCGATGCGGTCGTCTGCCTGTTTGTTAATGGCGTCCAGGACCTCATCGCGGGAGAAGATGGTACGTGCCAGGATGGTATTTTCGTTTTCGAAGGCGACCTGGGCATCCTTGAGGATATCCAGGGACAGGTCCATCATGCGCACCAGTTCGGTGGCTTCCAGCAGGTGTTCGTCGAAGCGGGCCGGGGTGTCCAGGATGTATTTGGCGATCCCTTCGGCAATATCTCCTATGCGTTCCAGGTTATTGTTGATCTTGAGGACCGAAAGCAGGAACCGCAGGTCCACGGCGACCGGGCAGAACAGGGCGAAGATATTCTCGCAGTCCCGGTCGATCTTCAGTTCGAAGGCATTGACCCGTTTTTCCGTCTGGACGACCTCCCGCGCCAGGTGCTTGTCGAACCGGAGCAGGGCATCCTTGCCCTTGGTTAACTGGGAGATGACGAGCTGCCACATGCTGGTCAGTTCGGTCCGGACTCCGTGTATTTCGGTTTCAAATTGTGTCATACGTTTCAATTTTACAGGCTAGCTGAAACGGCCGGTTATATAGTTCTGCGTCCGGGCATCCTTCGGGTTGGTGAACATCTGCTTGGTTTCCTCGTATTCCACCAGTTCCCCCAGGAAAAAGAAAGCCGTACGGTCACTGACACGGGCCGCCTGCTGCATATTGTGCGTAACGATTATTAATGTATAATTATTTTTCAGTTCGTGAAAAAGCTCTTCGACCGTGGAGGTGGAAACGGGATCGAGGGCTGAGGTAGGCTCGTCAAACAGGAGCACATCGGGTTCCATGGCCACCGCCCGGGCAATGCAGAGCCGCTGCTGCTGGCCGCCGGAAAGAAAGGATCCTTTTTTGTTCAGGGCATCTTTTACTTCGTTCCACAGGGCGACGCGGGTCAGGGAATGCTCCACGATCCGGTCCCTGTCCGCCTTGGGAAGCCGGATTCCGTTGAGTTTGTAACCGGCTATGACATTGTCATAAATGCTCAGGTTGGGAAAGGGGTTGGGCCGCTGAAACACCATCCCGATGCGCTGGCGTACCAGGATGGGGTGGACGTCATACACATTTTCCCCGTTCAGCAGGATTTCTCCGCGGGTGGAGGCGCCGGCGACCAGTTCATGCATACGGTTGATGCCGCGCAGGAAGGTGGTCTTCCCGCATCCTGAAGGACCCATGACAGCCACCACGCTGTTGCGGGGAATCGAGATGTTGACATTTTTGACGACATGGTTTTCCCCGAAATAGGCGTTGAAATCCTTGCTTATTATAACTGAATTTTCCATTTGCTTGTCATCAGCTTGGTAAATACATTGAGAAAAAGCACAAAAATCAGCAGCACCACCGAAGCTCCCCATGCCAGGTCATGCCAGTCATTATACGGGCTGGTGGCATAATTGAAGATAAGCAGCGGCAGGCTTTGCATGGGCCGGGTGATATTGGTGGACAGGAACGGATTGCCAAAGGCCGTAAACAGCAGCGGCGCTGTCTCTCCGGCAATCCGCGCAACGGACAGCATCACCCCGGACAGGATCCCGCTGAGTCCGCAGGGGACGATGACCCGCAGGATCACCCGGTGAAAGGGAAGGCCCAGGGCAAAAGCCGCTTCCTTGAGTGAGTCGGGAAGCAGCCGCAGGGTCTCCTCGGTGGACCGGATCACAATGGGCAGCATCATGATGGCCAGGGCCACGCTGCCCGAAAAAGCTGAAAAACTGCCGAATGGCTTGACCAGCCAGAAATAGCATACGATGCCGATGACAATGGAGGGGACTCCCTGCAAGATATCCACAGCCAGGCGGCTCCAGTAGGCCAGACGGCTCGTTTTGTGCTCGCTCAGGAAGATGCCGCAAAGTACCCCTAAGGGTATGGCCAGCACCGCTGCCACGGCAATAATGATCAGGCTGCCGGTCAGCGCGTTGGCAATACCGCCCCCCGCTTCCCCGACCGGTCTGGGCAACTCGATAAAGAAATGCCAGTTGATCCGGCGTATGCCGGCCCGGAGGATATAATAGAGTATAGCGAGCAGGGGCAGGATGCACGCCACGGCCAGTACGGTCGTCAGCGCCTCGAAGGCGCCGCTTTTGCCAATCCGGTATTTAATGGGTGCCTTCATGCCTTATTCGTTGGTGAACCGGCTGATTACTTTTTTGCCGGCCATGTTGATGATGACGGTCACGACGAACAGGACCAGTCCCAATTCGATGAGCGCCGACAGGTAGGCCGGATGGTCCGCCTCGGTAAACTCATTGGCAATCACGCTGGCCATGGTATTGCCCGGGGCAAAAATGCTCCTGGGAACCAGGCTGGTGTTACCGATCACCATGGTGACTGCCATGGTTTCCCCCAGAGCGCGTCCCAGCGAAAGCAGGATGCCGGCAAACAGGCCGGATTTGGTATAGGGAATGACCACGCTGCGGATGACTTCCCAGCGCGTGGCACCCAGGGCGTAAGCTCCTTCTTTAAGGGAAGAGGGTACCATCTGGATCACGGACCGCCCCAGGGAGGCGGCATACGGAATGATCATGATGGCCAGGACGAGGGAGGAGGTAAAAATACCCACCCCGACCGGGGCAACCCCGATGCGGGATTCGAACTGGCGTACCAGCGGTACCAGGACGGCCAGGCCCCAGAATCCGTAAATCACCGAAGGAACGGCCGCGATCAGTTCAACCAGGTTCTTCAGGAAGGCGGCAAACCAGCCGGTCGGGTGGTATTCACCCAGGAAGATGGCCACCCCGATCGAAAAGGGTATGGAAATGACAAGGGCCATGAAGGAGGTCAGCAGGGTTCCCAGCAGAAACGGGTAGGCCCCATAGAGATCCTGCACGGGATCCCAGGTCTTGCCCCAGAGGAAATGCAGGCCCATGTTCCGGATGGAGGGGATGGACTGTGCGACCAGGGTAAACAGGATGGCCAGTACCAGGACCACCAGGGAAAGGCCGATCAGCACGAGGCCGCCACGAAACCATTTTTCCACCCGGATCTGGCGAACCGCATTTTTAACCGGCCGGACCGCTTTGGCTGTTGGGTTCATCATGTTGGTAAAGGCACCCCGGATGGACCCGGGGTGCCTGATTAATTTGCTTTATACGGAGTAAAGATACAAAGCCTGGATGGCTATGCGGGCAGGCTTACGGAAGAACCGGCTTGCCGTCATAGGT
>DASZRL010000047.1:0-5551 GCA_035549175.1 Chitinophagaceae bacterium
CTGAACGACTTCCAGGCAGATGATCAGCTACGCATAGCCGCCATCCGTGATAAGATAGCAACGGACGACCTGGCCACCATCATCTATACCTCCGGCACCACCGGCACCCCCAAAGGCGTCATGCTGACCCATCACAACATCGTCAGCAATGTGCAGTCCTGTATCCCCTGTCTGCCCCGTGGGCCTCTTCGTGCATTGAGTTTCCTGCCCCTGAACCATATATACGAGCGCATGCTCACCTATGTATATCTCTTTAGCGGCAGCTCTATCTATTATGCGGAGAGCATGGACACCATTGGAGAAAATCTGAAAGAGGTGAAGCCGCAGATGTTTGTCACCGTGCCCCGGCTGCTGGAAAAGGTCTATGACCGCATCATGCAGAAGGGAAGCGCCCTGACCGGGGTGAAGCGGCGCCTGTTCTTCTGGGCGCACGGCCTGGCCGAAAAATATGAGATCAACCGGACCCGGCCGCTCGCGTACCGGCTGCAGCTGGCTCTCGCCAACCGGCTCATTTTCAATAAATGGCGGGAGGGACTGGGCAACCAGATCAAGTGCATCGTGACCGGCGGCGCCGCCTGCCAGGTCCGCCTGATCCGGATCTTCACGGCGGCCGGCATCACCATCATGGAAGGCTACGGCCTCACGGAAACCTCCCCGGTGATCGCCGTCAACCGGTTCCAGGAGGCTGAGCGTATGTTCGGCACCGTGGGCCCGCTGATCGACGGCGTGGAGGTGACCATCGCCGAGGACGGGGAAGTGCTGTGCAAGGGCCCCAACATCATGATGGGTTATTACCGCCAACCCGCCCTGACCGCCGAGGTGATGAGCGGGGAATGGTTTCACACCGGGGATATCGGCATGCTGGTGGACCAGAAATTCCTCAAGATCACCGACCGGAAAAAGGAAATGTTCAAGACCAGCGGCGGGAAATACGTGGCTCCCCTGCCCATTGAAAACAAGCTCAAGGAGTCGCCTTACATCGAGCAGGCCATGGTGGTGGGCCCGGAACGCAAGTTCGTGGGTGCGCTCATCGTGCCCTCCTTCTCCAACCTGCGGGACTGGTGCGCGAAAAATGGAATCCCCTACACGACGGATCCCGAAATGATCCGAAGCGAACGGGTACGCACCTTTTTCAAGGAGCTGGTCGAAAGTTTCAACAAATACTTCAACCACGTCGAGCAGGTCAAGAAGTTCGAGCTGCTGCCCTACGAATGGAGCATCCAGACCGGGGAGATGACCCCGAAACTCTCCCTGCGCCGCAAGGTGGTCATGGAAAAATACCGCGATGCCATCGAGCGCATCTATGCGGAACCGCCGGCCGCGTAAGCGACGCGATCAGAGTCCCTGGGCGTTGATGAAGTTGACGAGTGCCGCCGTGTTCTTGAGGTTGAGTTTTTTCAGGATGTTATAGCGGTGGACCTCCACGGTCTTCAGCGTAATATCCAGGCGGCTGGCGATCTCCTTGGAGGACAGGCCCTCCTTGATGAGCTGGATGATATCGATCTCCCGTTCCGTCAGGGTACTCATTCCCGGGAACTCCTTTTCCCGTTCCAGTTCCTGCTGGGCCAGCAGGCTCTTCACCTCCTCACACACATATTTTTTTCCGCTGGACACTTCCAGGATGGCGGTCAGCATCTCTTCCTTGGAGGAATTTTTCGTCACATAGCCCACGGCACCCATCTGGATCATCTTGCGGGCATAGGCCGGCATGGTATGCATGGAGACCCCGATCACCTTGGATTCCGGGGAATACTTGAGGATCAGCTTGGTCGCATCGAAGCCGTTGACCGGCGTCATGTTCACGTCCATCAACACGATCGAGGGGTGCTTGCTCCTGGCCACTTCCAGCGCCTCTTCGGCGTTGCTGGCCTCCCCGATTACCTTAAACCGCGGATCACTATTCAGCACAAAAGACCAGGAGTCACGGATCAGTTTATGGTCATCCACCAACAGGATGGTTATTTTCTTTTCCATTTATGCAATGACTTGAACTTGAGCCGAAAAGTAGCACTTAAAGCGAAGAAGTTACAAAAAAAAATTGCGGCCCGGAAATATATTTACCCTCGCGTGACCTGCCGGAACACGCCTAAGTGTATTCCCTTAGTAAGAACCCGCCACCGGGTTGGGGTGGCGGGTTCGGGTTGCCTCACCAGAGGGGCTTGCCTTCGTAGAAGTCGAGAATCTTGATCCGCAGCACGTAATCATACTTGGCGTTGATCTGGCTGATCCGCGCCCGGTCCAGGTTGGTTTTGGCCGTCAGGTAGTCAATGGAGTTGCCCACGCCGTTATTGAATCGGACCTCGGCGGCCTTGAAGGCATCGGCATAGTTGCTGACCTGGTCGGCCAGGGTCCGGTAGCTGTCGTAGGAGGCGCTCATGTTGATGTAGGCCTGGTCGATGGCCTGCTGCAACTGGGTCCGGGTCGTGCTGGCGGTATATTCCCGGGTCTTCAGGTTCAACTGCGCGAGCTTGATGCGGTTGCGCTGCTGCAGGGAATTGAAGATGGGGATGGTCAGGTTCAGGCTGAAGCTCGTATACAGGTTGTTATTGAGCTGGTCGTGGTAGGAAATCTTGCTGGTCATGTAATGATCCTGCTTGCGGATGACCGGTAGGTTGCTGCCGTTGACCACGACATAGTCGGAGGACGTGACATCGGTGGTATTGAGATAGGTGCTCTGCGTGGCCACGCTCGAATAATTGGTAAAGGCATTGCCGTTCAGGCTCAGCCGGGGGAACAATTGCCCCCGGGCCACCCGCAGGGCCCGCTGCGCACTTTGGGCACGCAGGTCGGCGGCCCGAACCAGCGGCAGTTCCTGCAGGGCCGTCTGGTAGATCTGGCCCGGGGTGTCGGCGTATTTTTCCGGCAGGTCGGCCGGCTGGATCGGTTCCAGGCTCATGGCCGTATCATAGGGTATATTCATCAGCTGGCAGAGCGAAACCTTGGCGGTCTGCAGCGCCGCCTGGGCGTTGACCACGCTGAGCCGGTCGCCTGCCAGCAACCCCTTCAGGGTGGACAGGTCCGAGGGCGGGATGGCGCCCTGGCGGTTCAGGATCTCCAGGCGCTCGACCTGCTTGGCCGACAGGTCAGCCTGGTTCTGCGCCTGGACCAGCTGGTCCTGACTGCTCAGCACCCGCAGGTAGGCGAGAATCACGTTGATGGTCAGGTTCTTTTTCTGCTGCTCCCAGTCCAGCCGGGACGCCTGGTAGGCCAGGGCATTCTGCCGGATGGTATTCTGCAGGGCCAGGCCGTTGAACAGGGTCACCCCGGCCGTCAGCCCGTAGGAGGAGGCGTTATAGGACTGCGTGACCGGCGAGTTGGTAAACGGATCGATACTGCGGCCCTGGTTGAAACTCTCGCCGGCACTGCCGTTCAGGTCAGGCAGCAGATTCAGCCGGGCCTGCTGCCAGCTGATCTGGTCCGATTTCAGCTGGGCCTCGCTGAGGCGTACGTCCAGGTTCCGGCTGACGGCCGTGTCGATACATTGCTTCAGGGTGTACCGGGAGGCACCCGCATCCTGGGCCAGGCTCCGCGTCCCGGCGAGGAACAGGGCCAGGCCGCCAATGACTAACATCCTTTTCATTCTACGTGGATTGTACATGGTAAGTAGGTTAACGGGTTAGGGGGCGATCATGCCGTCCAGCAGGTGGATGATCCGCGACCCGAAGGCTGCGTTCTTTTCGGAATGGGTTACCTGGATGATCGTGACGCCCTCCTGGTTAAGCTGACGGAACAGCGCCATGATCTCCTCACCCTGTCTGGAGTTCAGGTTTCCGGTGGGCTCATCGGCCAGCAGGAGCCGGGGTTTGGCGATCAGGGCGCGCGCGATGCCCACCAGCTGCTGCTGGCCACCCGACAGCTGCGTGGGAAAAAGGTCCTTTTTCCCTACGATCTGGAAGCGGTCCAGGATATCGGCCACCATGGCCTTGCGCTCCGCGGTCCTGATGTTCTGGTAGATAAGCGGTGTCTCGATATTCTCGTATACCGTCAGCTCATCGATGAGGTGATAAGCCTGGAATACGAAGCCGATATGCTGCTTGTACAGCTGGGAGCGCTGCTTTTCCTTCAGGGTGTGCACGGGCTGGTCCAGGAAATAATATTCGCCTTCGTCAAATTCGTCCAGCATCCCGATGACATTGAGCAGGGTGGACTTCCCGGATCCGGAGGGTCCCATGATGGACACAAATTCCCCTTCCCGGACCGAAAAATCGACATCCTTGAGCAGGAAGGTCCGGTTGATCCCGGTGTTCACCCACTTGTAAATTCCCTTGAGTTGTATCATGATTGGTCGTTTGAATCGTTCCCCGGCGTGCTACCCGGCCGGCGCGGGCCGGTTATCCGGGCCTGCCTGGGGCCGCTGCGATGGTTCAATGGCTGTGCCAAGACCCAGCCTGCTGTATACGAACCACTTAGCCATTATTTTACACACCAGGTGTCCGAAAACGGACACCTGGTGTACGAATGCGTACGTATATGTCGGGGCGGCTATTCCGTGCGCAGGCTGGTTACCGGATTGGCCAGGGCGGCGCGGATGGCCTGCAGGCTGACGGTAGCCAGGGCGATCAGCAGGGTGAGCAGCCCGGCCAGCCCGAAAATCCACCAGTCGATGCCCACGCGGTAGACAAAGTCCTGCAGCCACCGGTGCATAAAATACCAGCCCAGGGGGGCGGCGATCAGAAAAGCGATCAGCACCAGGCGCAGAAAATCGCGGCTCAGCAGGCTGACCAGCCCCTGCACGCTGGCTCCCAGCACCTTGCGGATACCGATCTCCTTGGTGCGTTGTTCGGCGATGAAGGTCGCCAGGCCGAACAGACCCAGGCAGGCTACCAGGATGGCCAGCACGGAGAAGACCAGGGCAATCGTGCCCGCCCGCTGCTCACTGCGGTACATGTCCTGGAACGATTCATCCAGGAACCGGTAGCTGAACGGCATGCCGGGCGCCAGGGACTTCCAGAGGCTCCGGACCTGGGCGATCAGCTCCTCCAGGTGGGTCGTACTGACCCGGAAAGATGCCAGGCCCGTGCTGCTTCCCAGGCGGAAAGCCAGGGGACCGATGGGCCGGTGCAGGGACTCGTAGTTGAAATTATGCACCACGCCCAGGATGGTATAGGCACGGATCTGGCTGGGTGTATCCCCGAAGGTGTACAGCTTCCTGCCGACGGGATCGGGGTAACCGATAATCCGGGCCGTGGTCTCGTTGATGATCAGCCCGGAGGAATCCCCGCCGAATTCGCGGGAGAAATTCCGGCCCCTGACCAGCTGCATCCCCAGGGTACCGAGGTAATCCTCGTCAATCGTCCAGATCTGCATGTCAAACCCGTTTTTCGTATCCATCACGGCCTGGGTGGAAAAGGTGTTGTCGTTGCGCGAGGAGTTCTCCACCGGCAGGAAGGCGCTGAGCGTACCCGAGGTCACGCCGGCCAGTTGCAGCACGTCGCGCTTGAATGCCTGCGCCCGGTCGCCCAGGGTATAGGCGCCGTCGATGATGAGTACCTGGTCCTTGCGGTACCCCAGGTTCCGGGTCTGGATCAGGTGCAGCTGCCGGTACACCACG
>DASZRL010000048.1:0-18692 GCA_035549175.1 Chitinophagaceae bacterium
AGCATCTCCATCAGGAAATTCTCGTGGCGGAAAGGGGAATCGATATTGAGATCCACCAGGGCGTCCACGCAGGAAGCCTCGATGACCCGCCTGTCTTCCGCATAGGCGCCATATTGGGCCAGCGTGAGGTCATGGGTGCCGCCCAGGATGACTACGGTTTTGCCGTCACGGATGAGTTCCTGGATTACTGTCCGGAGTGCGGCATAGGTGTCCGTATACAGGGAGCCGGTCCGGATATTGCCGAGATCAGCCACCCGGATATCATGATGCCAGTAATACAGGGAATACAACTGCCGGCGGATGACGTCGGGTGCCTCACTCTGGCCATGGATCAGCCCGCTTCCCCGCTGCTCCCCGCAACCCAGCAGGACGACCTGTACTTCATCGAGATCAGGAAATTCCTCATCATAGGTAGCCAGCATCTTGCCCAACTGGCCATCCTTGAAGCCCCCATCATGGTTCAGCGCGTGGGGATTTACCGGTTCGAGGAAATCGGCAATATTCAGGTAATCTGACATCTAGGTGGATTTCCAACAAACTTACAGATTAATGAATTTCCGATCCCACCGAGATATCAACAGCAGGGCGTCTCCTGAAGCGGGTCAGCGACCCATCACCAGCACCTGGAATGTGCCGGGTATCATCCGGGGACGCCGTTCACCCGGTTGGGTGGTCTGTTCAAAATCCGCCGTGGGCAGGTAGACCTGGTGGGTGGCCGGGTCAACCGCCAGGGTGCGGGCTCCGCGCTTGGAAGGGGCGTTTTCCACCAGGGTGCACTTGCCATGGGCGTCCTCCCGGACTACCGATAACACGCCCTCCCCGCAACTGGCAAATACCAAATGGGTCTGTTCGTCAAAACCCACCCCGTCGCAACCGTCCCCGATCGTAACCCGGTCGGTAACGGTGCCTTGGGTCGCATCTATTACTACCAGGGTCTTATCGCAGCCGGCAAACAGGCGCATGGTCTTGCGATCGATAGCCAGGCCGGTAGGCCCCTCGGAAGGGGACAGGGACCAGGTCGTCTCCACCTTGCCGGCAGCCAGGTTGACCACCGCGATCGAACTTTTGTCCTCGAGGTTCACGAACAGCCGGCCCTTTTCATCAGACACGGCCGTTTCGGGTTTTCCCCCTACCGGAATCGTGGCAACCACTTTGGCCGTAGCCGGATCGATGACAGAAAGGTCCTGGCTTCTTCCGTTACAGGTAATGATTCGTTTGGTGAAAGGATCATACATGATCGCATCGGGGTTTTCCCCGGTCGGAATCGTCGTGATTACGTGGTTGTCCCGGAGGTCAAAAACCGTTACCGAATTCAGCCGCCCGTTACTGGTATACCCGGTATTCATGGCGGGATCGAAAGCAATCCCATGGACGCCGGTGGTATTGGGTATCACACCCACCGAATCCCCGGTGGCTGCATTCAGGATATTGACCTGCGTGCCGTGGGAGACATAGATCCGGCCGTTACCGGGGCCGGCGGCGATATAGTCCCAGCCACCCGGACTGGCGATGTGATACGTATGCATCAGATGGAAGCCCGACTGCGCCGGCAGGACCAAAAAAGCGAACAGGCCGCCCAGGAGGCAGGCCATGGAATAGAAGTACTTTTTCATATAGAGGAGTTGATAATCCGGATAGAAGGTACAAGGTATTCCCCGATTCTGAAGAAATCCTGAAGTTGCGGGCTGAAAAAAGCTGCCGTAGCTTTGGAAACGTTACCAAACCGAAATTCGGGCAATGAAGCTCCTCATCGTGGAAGATGAAAAGTCCCTCAGCGACGGCATGGCCAGCTACCTGAAGCAGGAAAACTACCTCTGCGACCAGGCTGACACCTACCGGATGGCCCTGGAAAAGATCGAATCCTTCGAGTATGATTGCATCCTGCTGGACATCAACCTGCATGACGGCAACGGTCTGGACATCCTGCGCACCCTGAAAGAAGAAAGCAAGACGGAAGGCGTTATTATCATTTCGGCCAGGAATTCCCTGGACGACAAGGTTTCCGGGCTGGAACTGGGCGCCGACGATTACCTGGCCAAGCCCTTCCACCTTTCCGAGCTGCGGGCCCGCGTGGAGGCGGTGATCCGGCGGAAAAAACTGGCAGGCACCAGCCTGCTCCGCTACAACGAGCTGTCCATCGACACCCAGGGAAGGACGGTATCCGTCCAGGGCCGCCTGGTGGAACTCACGCGCAAGGAATACCAGTTGCTGCTGTACTTTGCCTATAACAAAGGCCGTGTGGTTTCCAAGAATGCGATTGCCGAACACCTCTGGGGTGACGATATGGGGGGATCAGCCAACTACGATTTCATCTACACTCATATTAAAAACCTGCGCAAAAAATTGCTGGAGGCCGGATCCCAGGACTACATCCAGTCCGTGTATGGGATGGGCTACAAATTTGCCGCACCATGAAACTGTTCACCCGGTACAGCCGCATCAACTTTGCCGCGACGGCCCTGGTCCTCCTGGTCGGTAGCCTTTCCTTCTATGTGATCCTCCGGTACGTCCTGATCCGCCAACTGGATGACACCCTGCGGGTGGAGGAGGCGGAAATCCAGGACTTCGTCAGCAAGCGGGACAGCCTGCCGCCGCCGGCCAACTACAAGGATCAGCACGTCCAGTTTGTTGCACGGGACGAACCGGTACACCGCCGGTTCCGCAGCCGGGTGGTCTATGATGACCCGGATGGGGAAGCCAGACCCTTCCGGATGCTTACCTTTCCGGTACGGGCCGGGGGCAGGTATTACATGGCGACCGTCAGCAAATCCCAGGTAGAGACGGAGGATCTCCTTTTCCTCATCGTGGTTCTTATCATCGGCATCATCGTCCTGCTCTCCATTTTCCAGTTTATAATCAACCGGTTCCTGATCCGCAAAATGTGGCAGCCGTTCCAGGAAACGATGCAGGCCATCAAACAGTTTAACCTGTCGGGAAAAGAAGCTACCCGTTTTCCCCCTACCCGCATTGAGGAGTTCACTGAACTGAACGGGGCGCTGAACCAGATGACGGAAAAAATCCTGGGTGACTACCAAACCCTGAAACATTTCACCGACAACGCCTCCCACGAGATGCAGACCCCGCTGGCGGTCATTAATTCCAAACTGGACCTGCTGATCCAGGACCAGGGTCTGAATGAAAAACAGATCCGGCAGCTCCAGGCCATGTATGACGCCGTAGGACGGCTCAGCAGGCTGAACCAGTCCCTGCTGCTGATGACCAAGATCGAAAATGAGCAGTTTCTGGAAACCGAACCGGTGGATCTGAAGGAGCTGACCGAGAAAAAACTGGTGGAGCTGGAAGACCTGGTACAGGCCGGCGGGCTGACTCTGACTGCCAGCCTGGAATCCGTCCGGACTGCCATGAATCCCTTTTTGGCGGATATTCTCCTGAATAACCTGCTGATCAACGCGATCCGGCATAATGTGGCCGGGGGCTCCATTGCGGTAACCCTGCGGGCCGGGGAATTCCGGGTCCGCAATACCGGCAACCCGCTGCCCTTTGAGGAGCAACAGCTGTTTGACCGGTTCCAGAAGGGCCCCCGCTCGCAGGGCGTCGGCCTTGGCCTGGCCATTGTGCGCCAGATCTGCGATCATATGCACCTGGTGGTCGGTCACGAATATGCCGAAGGGTGGCATAGCTTTTCTATCCGTTTCTAGCTTCAAAATTTCTCCAAAATTTTCGGTTAGCTTGCAGCCGGCGGCTTACCGGGTAAGGGGAAGCCGCCGGGATATCCTAACGCGCTATGTATTGTAAGACCCTCATCCTGGCTTTCTTGGTACTGACCGGCTCCCTGTGGGCCGGGGCACAGCAGGCCACGCTGGATTATTTCCTTACCAGTGCGCTGCAGAACAGCCCGCTGCTGAAGGATTACGGTTACCAGCAGCGCGCCAATGCGATAGACAGCAGCCGGATTGCTGCCAGTTACCGGCCCCAGGTCTTTGCCAGCAGCCTGAACAGCTATGCCCCGGTGGTTCACGGTTTCGGCTACGACGGAGCCATCACCAACTTCGGCAATTTCAGCGAACTCATCACGGTGTCCAAGCAACTGGTCAGCCGGCCCAACCTGCAGAACCAGTATGGAGCCCTGCGACTGGCCAATGATTCCCTGTCCCTGGCCAGCCGGATCAGTGAACAGGATATCCGTCGGGAAGTAACCGCCCAGTTCATTTCCGCCTACGGCAGCTGGCAGCAATACCTCTATAATAAGGAAATTTACACCCTGCTCGCCGGGGAGGACACCCTCCTGCGGACCCTTACCCAGGCCAACGTATACCGCCAGACAGATTACCTGACCTTCCTGGTTACCCTGAAGCA
Source organism: Chitinophagaceae bacterium (assembly GCA_035549175.1). Classification (GTDB taxonomy): domain Bacteria; phylum Bacteroidota; class Bacteroidia; order Chitinophagales; family Chitinophagaceae; genus DASTSN01. Next base: position 4,318 of record DASZRL010000048.1, read on the forward strand.
GCAGCAACTGGCCGTAACCCAGGCCAGGACACAATATCACCAGGATTACGGTATGCTGAATTACCTCTGCGGCCTCGTGGACACGTCATTTACCGAATTGAAGGAACCGCTGCTGGGCCCCGACAGCCTGATTGCGGGCGAACAGTCCGTCTATTACCGGAAATTCCTGCTGGACAGCCTCCTGCTGGAAAACCAGCATGCCCGCATCGATTTCGATTACCGGCCCAAGGTGAGCCTGTATGCCGATGCCGGACTGGTAACTTCCCTGCAGTACGAACCCTACAAGAACTTTGGGACCAGTGTGGGGATCAGTGTCCAGGTGCCCATTTATGATGGGCACCAGCGGAAGATGCTTCATAATAAGGTAAACCTGGCGGAAGAGACCCGCCGGTGGTACCGGGATTTTTTCAGGAACCAGTATACCCAGCAGGTCGCCCAGTTGCTCCAGCAGGTCCGGTTGGCATCGGAAGCGATTGACCAGGCGGCCGATCAGCTGAAATATTCCCGGGGGCTGATTGACGCCAACGGGAAGCTGCTGGCCACCGGGGACCTTCGCATCGCCGATTACATTCTGGCCATCAACAATTACCTGCAACTCAGAAACGTGCTTACGATCAATACCATCAATCGCTGGCAGCTCATTAACCAACTTAATTACTGGAATCAACCATGAGACGCACTGATTGCCTGCTTGCCCTGCTGACGGCCTGCTTTTCCCTGCTGGCGGGTTGCCGGCCGGGCGGAGGCTCCCAGGAGGAATCCGAAGAAACGGTCCCCACGGTAACCCCGGTTACGCTGACGCATCCTTCCCGCGAACCGATGGCGGAAACGGTAGACGTCAATGCCGTCTCGGCCTACCTGCTGAAAACCTATGCCAAAGCTCCCACAAGTGGTTACCTGGAAACCGTTTCCATTCACCTGGGAGAATATGTCAGACAAGGGCAGGTGCTGTTCGTGGTGAAGACCAAGGAAGCGCAGGCGCTGGGCAACACCATCAGCCGGCTGGACAGTTCCCTGCATTTCCAGGGCACCCTGGCAATCCGGTCCCCCGGAAACGGATTCATCACGCAGCTCACCTACACCACCGGCAATTACGTACAGGAGGGGGAGCAGCTGGCTGAAATCACGGATGCGCACAGTTTTGTTTTCCTCATGGATCTGCCCTACGAGCTGACTCCTTACCTGCCCCTCAACCACCGGCTCCAGCTGATCCTGCCGGACAGCACCCGCCTGGATGGCCAGCTGGCATCCGCGCTGCCGGTGGTGGATTCGGTGGCCCAGACACAGCGATACGTCATCCGGGTTCCCGCCACCAGGTCCCTTCCGGCCAACCTGATCGCAAAGGTGCGCCTGGTAAAAAAGCAACAGGCCAGCAGCCTTACCTTACCGAAGGCCGCGGTACTGAGCGATGAATCACAAACCCAGTTCTGGATCATGCAACTGATCAATGATTCGACGGCGGTCCGGGTACCTGTGCAAAAAGGCCTGGAAGCGGGCGGATCGGTGCAGATCCTCTCCCCGGTCCTAACCGACTCCGCCCGGATTCTGCTGACGGGCAATTACGGGTTACCTGACACGGCGCGGGTCGTGGTTGCGGAACCCGGCGGGCCGGACTGATCATCACCTCCAATTCAACAACCAAGTGCATGCGCCAATTTTTTGTCACGTATAAGAATCCGCTCTCCGTCATCCTGGTGATCCTGGTGCTCGGCGGGGCCTTTGCCTACAGCAGGCTTCAGACCGCCCTGTTTCCCGAGATCACCTTCCCCAAAATCAAAATCATCGCTGATGCCGGCCAGCAGCCGGTAGGTAAGATGATGATCACGGTTACCCGCCAGCTGGAAAACGCCATCAAGAAAGTCCCGGATCTCGTCGATATCCGCAGTATCACCAGCCGGGGCAGCTGCGAGATCTCCGCCTTTCTGGACTGGAAGGCCGATATAAACATCAGCCAGCAGCGCATCGAATCCCGCATTGCCGAGGTTCAGGGTGACCTGCCGCCCGGCGTCCAGATCACCGTGGAACGTATGAACCCATCCATCCTTCCCGTGATGGGTTTTTCGCTGGAGAGTCCGAACCGGTCACCGGTGGAGATGAACCTGCTGGCCCAGTATACCATCAAGCCCTTTCTTTCCCAGGTGCCCGGGGTATCCGAAGTGCGGATCATCGGCGGCAAGGCCAAGGAATACTGGATCACCCTGAACCAGGGCCGGCTAAGCACCCTGGGCCTGACGCCGGAAAAGGTGGCCGCCGCCCTCAGCCAGACTAATTTCATCCTGTCCAACGGCTACCTGTCCGACTACCGGAAGATGTACCTGACCGTGACGGACGCCTCCGTGCGCAGCCTGGACCAGTTACAAAACGTAGTGGTCAGCAGTAACGGGCAGCGCACCGTCCTGCTCCGCGATATTGCCGACGTGTCCGTCCAGGAGGCCAAACAATATATTAAGATCAATGCCAACGGCCGGGAAGGTGTCCTGGTGGCCGTCATTAAACAGCCGGCGGCCAATGTCGTGGAACTTTCGGCCAACATGCGGTCCAAACTGGCCGACCTGCGGAAAATACTTCCCAAAGACGTGACGCTCCATCCCTACTATGACCAGGCAGACTTCGTCCAGGACGCCGTACACAGTGTAACGGACAGTATCTGGGTAGGCCTGGCCCTGGCCATTTTTGTGGCCATCCTTTTCCTGCGCTCCCTCAAGGCCAGCAGCGTCATCCTGGTGACCATCCCGGTGACCCTTTCCCTGACCCTGCTGTTGTTGTATGCCATGGGCGAGACCCTTAATATCATGACCCTGGGCGCCATGGCGGCGGCCATCGGCCTGATCATCGATGATGCCATCGTAGTGGTGGAGCAGATCCACCGGACGCACGAAGAACATCCGGAAACCTCTTCCACCGTCCTGGTGCAGCAGGCCATCCGTTACCTTTTCCCGGCCATGGTAGGATCTTCCCTCAGTACCATCGTCATTTTCCTGCCGTTCATACTGATGAGCGGCGTGGCCGGCGCCTACTTCAAGGTCATGACCAATACGATGATCCTGACCCTGGTCTGCTCCTTCGTGGTGACCTGGCTGTTATTGCCGGTGGTTTACCTGCTGTTCAGTCCTGCCAGGAAGACCGGTAGCCGCAGACTCCCGCCAAAAGCCCATGCGGTACGTCCGCGCCGCTGGGTTGGCTTTTTTATCCGCCATGGTTGGATCAGCCTGATCATCATAGCCGGGCTGATTGCCGCGATCGTGTGGGTTTTTCCCCAGCTTGAAACGGGCTTTTTGCCCGACATGGACGAAGGCAGCATCGTGCTGGATTATACCTCACCGCCCGGCACCTCCCTGGAGGAAACCGACCGGATGCTCCGGGAAGTGGAAAAGATCCTGGTCAAGGTACCGGAGGTTCAGGCCTACTCCCGCCGGACCGGGACCCAGATGGGCTTTTTCATCACCGAGCCCAACACGGGGGACTACCTGATCCAACTGAAAAAGGACCGGAAAAAGTCCACCGAGGAAGTAATCAGCGACATCCGCCAGCAGATAGCGAGCACCCAGCCCGCCCTGCGGATTGATTTTGGCCAGGTAATCGGCGACATGCTGGGTGACCTTATGGAATCCGTGCAGCCTATTGAAATCAAGATCTTCGGAACCGACCAGGCCCAGCTGCAACAGTTGTCGCGTCAGGTTGCCGAAGTAGTGGATCAGGTGAAGGGAACCGCGGATGTGTTCAACGGCATCACGATTGCGGGGCCTTCCATCGATGTCCAACCCGATTACCGGAACCTGGCCCTGTTCGGCATCACGCCGGCCAGCCTGCAGTTCCAGTTGCAGACTGCGCTGGAAGGGAATGTGACAGGCAGCGTGTATGACCGGGAACAGCTGAGTAATATCCGGCTCGTTTACCCCGGCAGCCGCAGCCTGAGCGTCGACGCGATCCGGCAGCTGCAGGTCTTCCTGCCCGATGGCCGCCTCAAGCCGATTGGTCAGCTTGCCCAGGTGCATCTCAACCCCGGCGACGCGGAGATCCAGCGCGAGAACCTCCAGAATATGGGTGTGGTCACAGGGCGCCTGGAAAACCGTGACCTCGGCAGCACCATGAAGGATATCCGCCAGCAGGTGGACGCACACATTGCGCTTCCCCAGGGTTACAGTATCGTCTATGGCGGGGCCTATGCGCAACAGCAGCAGTCATTCAACGAACTCCTCATTATTCTGATCACGGCCAGCCTGCTGGTCTTTGGCGTCATCCTGTTTGTTTTCCGGGACTTCCGGGTAGCCTGCCTCATCCTGTTTGTGGCCGTGCTGGGGGTATCCGGCAGCCTGCTGGGTCTCTACTTCACCGGCACCCCCCTGAATGTGGGATCCTATACCGGCCTGATTATGATTGTCGGCATCATCGGGGAAAATGCCATTTTTACGTTCCTTCAGTTCAGGGACCAGCTGGCGCTCGGTGAGCGCGCGGACCAGGCCGTCATTTATGCCATTTCCACGCGGCTTCGGCCCAAACTGATGACGGCACTGGGTGCGATCATTGCCCTGCTGCCCATTGCCCTGGGAATCGGCACCGGCGCCCAGCTTCACCAGCCGCTCGCCATTGCGGTAATCGGCGGTTTCCTGGTCGCCCTCCCGCTGTTGCTGATCGTGCTGCCGTCCCTGCTTTGTTGGCTATACCGTGACCGTCCGGCCGCATAGTCTGGAACCGGGCTCCGTTTACCGGATCCATGGCGCATTCCCTATCTTTGCCGCATGGAGCAATGGTTACAGCAGTTGGACGATTACCGTAAGGAAATTGCCGCCTTTCCGGCGCAGGACGCAGCGGCCGTGGAGGAGTTCCGCATCCGGTTCCTGGGTACGAAAGGCCTGGTCAAAAGCCTCATGGGAGAGATGAAAAATGTACCGGCGGAGCGCAGGAAAGCCTTCGGGCAGGTCCTTAATGAATTCAAGCAGTTTGCCGAATCCCGCTACGAGGAGTTGAAACAGGCTGTCGGTTCCCGGCCGAACCAGGAGGTACCGGAGATGGACCTGACCCTGCCCGGCGACCCGGTCCCGGTAGGAAGCCGCCATCCGATCAGCCTCGTGCGCAACCGCATCCTGTCCATCTTCCAGCGCCTTGGGTTTGCCGTGGCGGACGGACCCGAAATCGAGGACGACTGGCATAATTTTACCGCGCTGAACCTCCCGGAAAACCACCCGGCCAGGGACATGCAGGACACGTTCTATATTCATCAGAACCCGGACTGGCTGCTGCGAACCCATACCAGCAACGTGCAGATCCGGGAAATGGAAAAAGGCAAACTGCCGATCCGCATAGTCTGTCCGGGGCGCGTGTACCGCAATGAAACGATCAGCGCCAGAGCCCACTGCTTCTTTCACCAGGTGGAAGGACTCTATATTGACGAACAGGTGAGCTTTGCCGACCTGAAGCAGACCCTGTATTTCTTCGCCCAGGAAATGTACAGCAAGGACGTCAAGATCCGTTTCCGCCCGTCCTACTTCCCCTTCACCGAACCGTCCGCGGAAATGGACATCAGTTGTTTCATCTGCGGGGGCAAGGGATGCCGGGTTTGCAAACAGACCGGTTGGGTGGAAATCCTGGGCTGCGGCATGGTTCATCCCAATGTGCTGGAGAACTGCGGAATCGATCCCAACAAGTACACAGGCTTTGCCTTCGGGATGGGAATAGAACGGCCCGCCATGCTGCTGTACGGGATCAATGATCTCCGCCTCTTCAGTGAAAATGATCTCCGCTTCCTGAAACAGTTCACGGATTCCTACTGATTGCCGCCCGGCCCCGGACCGGCCGGTGAAGTCGGAGTGGTCCGCAATGCCCGCAGGCAGTAATACGAGGCCCCCGCAAATACGAGGATGGCCAGGTAAAACCAGGGGGTATACACCACGGCAACCTGCACATCCAATCCCGCATCTCCCCCGGCCGGCGCCCGGCCAATCTGCGCACCTACCTTGGCGTGAATATCCACCATCAGGCCTGCCAGGGATAGGGCTGCTCCCGCTCCCAGGAGTCCTGCCAGCAGGTTACTGCCCCGGAATTTCAGGAAAGACAGCAGCAGGCCCAGCACCCCGGCCAGCAGGGCGCTCACCGCGTAGGGATTGGCCTGATGGGTATCCCCGCGGTAGGAACGGGACATCGGCTCATCCGGCATCATGCGTTGCATGCTGCCAATCACGGTATGCGCACGGGTCCCGGCCAGTTCAAAACCGGTGGCCAGATTGAGGCCGCTTACCCTTACCAGGGAAACCCCGTTACACTGGATATCCAGGAAAGGCAGCAGAAAGAACAGCACGCCTGCGGCAAACAGCAGGGTGGAAGGCATGCGGCCCGGTCGGGAAGGACCGGGTACGGCCGGGAGAGGTTGCGCAGCAGGCTGGACGCCGGCAGGCTGGTTCAGGTCCATGTAATCCATTTCCCTTTAAGGTAACCAAGTTTTCCGGGAGATGGCGGGATTTGGTTTCCTGGACTACCTTTAGCCCGCAAAAACCAAGGATGTGATCAGAACCCTTTGTGTATGCGGTGCCGGTTCCATGGGCCGGGGAATCGCCCAGGCTGCCGCCCTGGCCGGCCTTCCTACCCTGTTGTATGACCTGGATCCCGCCGGACTGGAACGGGCCCGGGCAGCCATAACGGCCGGCCTGCAGGGTCTGGTTTCCCGGGGCCGCATCGGCCAGGACAAGGCGGAGGGCGCCCTGCAACGCCTGCGTTACAGTCCCGACCTGGATGACTGCCGGGCCGACCTCCTGCTGGAGGCCATCATTGAAAACCTGGATTCCAAGATGAACCTCCTGCGCCAGCTGGCCGCGCGCAATACCCCGGAAGCCTGCTACGCCACCAACACCTCCTCTCTTTCCGTAACCCGGATGGCGGACGCCCTGCCGGATCCTTCCCGGCTTGCCGGCATGCATTTTTTCAATCCGGTCCACGCCATGAAGCTGGTGGAGGTGGTGTCCACCGTACACTCCGACCCGCAGGTCCTTGATGCCCTGTGCGAGCTGGCCCGCGGGATGGGCAAAACGCCCGTGCGCTGCACTGACACGCCCGGCTTCATTGTTAACCGGGTGGCGCGCCCCTATTACCTGGAAGCGCTGCGGCTTGCCGGCGATCCGGCCGGTTTGCCGGCCCGATACGAACAGATCGACCGGGTACTGGAGTCCTGCGGATTTCCCATGGGACCCTTCCGGTTGATGGACCTGATCGGAAATGACATCAATTATGCCGTCAGCTGTTCGGTATACGAGCAACTGGGGCGACCCGCGCGCCTCCAGCCCGCTGCGCTGCAGCAACAGCGCGTCGAGCGCGGTGAACTGGGCCGCAAAACAGGAAAAGGATATTACGACTACCCGGCCGGCCCCGCCTGACCAAGCGGCCAAGTTGCGCTATCTTCGCCAGCAAATCAATCCAGCGACAATCGATCCATCCCGTCCCATACTGGTTACCGGCGGCACCGGATTTATAGGCTCCTATATCATCCGCGAACTGCTGCAGAAAGGATACGCGGTCCGCGCCCTTCGCCGCGGAACCGCCCTGCCTGCCTATATCGGAGCGGACCTGCTGACCCGTGTGGAATGGGTGGAAGGCGATGTGCTTGACCTGGTGAGCCTGGAGGACGCCATGACGGGCGTGGATGCCGTCATTCACGCAGCGGCCGTTGTCTCCTTTCACCGCCGGGATACAAAGCGGATGCACCAGGTCAATGTGGAAGGCACGGCCCATGTCGTCAATACCGCCCTGGAAGCCGGCGTCCGCCGGCTGGTCCATGTCAGCTCGGTGGCCGCCCTGGGGCGCAGCGGAACCGGCGGCCAGGTTGACGAAGAAAAAAAATGGGAAGACTCCCGTCTCAACACCGCCTACGCCATCTCCAAGCACCGCGCCGAGATGGAAGTGTGGCGGGCTATTGCCGAGGGCCTCGAGGCAGTCATTGTCAACCCCAGCACCGTGCTGGGATTTGGCGACTGGAACCGCTCCAGCTGCCGGCTTTTCAAATCCGCGTTTGAATCCTTCCCCTGGTATAGCAACGGGGTGAACGGGTTTGTCTGCATCGGCGATGTGGCGCGCGCCACCGTGCTGCTGATGGAAAGCCCGCTTACCGCCGAGCGGTACATCCTGAACGGGGAGAACTGGCGCTTCCGCGACCTGTTCAACTGCATGGCCGACGCATTCGGCACGCGGCGGCCTGTCCGGGAAGCCACCCCGCTGCTGGCCGCGCTGGCCTGGCGTCTCGAACGGGTCCGGTCCCTGTTTACGGGTAAGCCGCCGCTGCTGACCCGGGAAAGTGCCCGGGTGGCCAACAGCCATACGTACTTTACCAACCAGAAAATACGGGATGCCCTACCGGGTTTTTCCTTTACTCCCCTGAAGGCATGCATTGAAAACGCCTGCAAATCCTACCTGCAGGCAATAAATTCTCCTGTCCGGTAGTTACCAAGCCGTATCTTTAAACCCAATCAATTCTATGGAAATACGCAAGTTCCTGCTGGGCTGTGCCGGTTTGCTGGTCAGCCTGCTGGCGATGGCCCAGTATACCGTGACGGGCACGGTACTGGACTCGGCGACCCGCGAGCCCCTGCCCGGTGCTTCCGTATATTGCCAGAATACCACCCTGGGAACTGTGACCAACCGCCAGGGTGTCTTTTCCCTGGAACTGAAATCCGGCGGCTACGAACTGATCCTTTCTTATACCGGGTACCAGACCCGCACGATCCGCCTGGCCGGGGAACCCGCCGCCCCCCTGGAAATCCTGATGACCAAGGAAGACAAGAGCCTGGGCGAGGTAGTCATCCGGAGCAGCAGCGAGGTGGCGGACGGCTGGGAAAAATACGGCCACTTCTTTGTCGGGCATTTTATCGGAACCACGCCCAACGCGGCCGCATGCGTAATCGAAAATCCGGCGGCCCTGCATTTCTACCTGCTGAAGAAAAGCAACAAGCTCCGGGTGCTGGCGACCGAACCCCTGCAGATCAGTAATTATGCGCTCGGGTACCGCCTGCAATATCAGCTCGATTCATTTATCTATTATTACAAGACCGACATCAGCCTGTACCGGGGTCATTGCCTGTATACGGAAATGGATTCCACCGCTGACCTGAAACGCCGCTGGGCGGCCGCCCGCCGGCAGGCCTACCTGGGTTCCCGCCTGCATTTCCTGCGCGCCTACTATGACAGCACCCTCCAGGACGAGGGGTTTGAGGTCGACCTGCTGGATGAAAAGGATCCCATGAAGTTCACGCGGGTGGACAACCCCTACGACAGCGCGTATTATGCCTTTACGGACAGCACCCGGGAAGCGGAGCTATATTTTCCGCGCAAGTTCAGTGTGACTTTCCTGCGGGATAAGCCGGATCCGGTGTATGTCAAGGAATTTAATCTGCCCCGCAACGTAGGGACCCAGATATCTTATATCGAACTGAGGTATGCCGTCGAAATCCAGGAAAACGGCTATTTCTATGACCAGCAGGACTGGATCAACCAGGGCTACTGGAGCTGGAAGAACCTTGCCGACCAGCTCCCCTACGATTACCAGCCGGATTACTGAGCAGCCTTGCGGCCGACAACCTTCTCCCAGAGGGCGGGGATGCGTTTGATCCAGACCAGCTCCTTCATTTTCTCCCGGGCTTCCTCGACGGGTGATCCAAAATAGACCTTGCCCCCTTCCAGCGAGGAGGGCACTCCGCTCTGGGCATATACCACGGCTCCTCTGCCGATGGTCAGGGTCTTGCTCACGCCCACCTGTCCCCAGAGGATGACTTCATCCCCCAGCGTGGTCGCTCCTGCAATGCCCACCTGGGCCGCGAGCAGGCAGTTCCTGCCGATCACCGTATCATGGCCGACGTGCACCAGGTTGTCCAGTTTGCTGCCACGGCCGATCACCGTATCGCCGCTGACGCCCCGGTCGATCGTGCAGCCGGCACCCAGTTCCGCATGCGATTCGATGATCACCCGGCCGCAGCTGGGCATTTTCTGGTAATGCACCGGCCGGTTGGTTTTTTTGTTGTAATAGAAGGCGTCGGATCCGATCACGGTTCCCGCCTGGATGATTACGTCATCGCCGATCTCACAATGATCCAGGATCGTGACATGGGGATGGATGATGCAGTTTCGGCCGATGCGGACGTGGTTTCCGATATAGGTTCCGGGCATCACCACGGTTCCCTCACCAATGACCGCAGATTCGCTGACCAGCGACATCGACGGGGTGAAGGGCCGGAAATGATTGACCAGCTTCACATAACTGGCAAAGGGATCCTCCACGACCAGAAGCGCCTTTCCCTCGGGGCATTCCGTCTTCTTATTGATGATGATAAACGTGGCAGCCGAGCGGATGCAGGTTTCATAATACTTGGGATGGTCCACAAAGACCAGGTCGCCCTGTTCCACCTTGTGTATCTCGTTGATGCCGGTCGCCAGGCCCTGGTCATTTCCCAGGAGTTCGGCCCCGATGAATTCCGCCACCCACCGGACGGGAACAGGTTTTTCAAAACGCATAACTACAATTTTGTGTAAAGGTAATAACCCTTGGGCGGGTTGCCGTGTCCGCCTTCGGACAACCGGAAACGAGCCGGCACGCGGAGCCTGACCGGTTCCGATTCCCCTCGGAAAAACGAAGTAACGCTTGCGATGATCCGGGTTCGCTATGGGTGAGAAAGTTGTCAACCGCTGCCGGGAATACGCGGATGCAGGCAGGAAAAAACCCGCATTCCCCGAGGTAAATACCGCGCCCTTATCCACAGCAATAAAAAAAATGTGAATAAAATTTATTCAAAATTTTTTTTACTTGGGGAAAATTATTAATAATATTGTGATGGGAATTTATTTCCCGGTACTTACTAACCCATCCACATATTAAGCCCCGCGTCTGCGGGGCTTTTTTGTATCCCGACTTTTCCATGCGTTACTCAATAAAAATTGCCGGGTACGCGGGGCAATAAATACCTTTACCGTCTAGAATCAACTGGCATGCTGAAATCAATGACCGGCTTTGGCCGGGCGGAAAAGAGTGTTGGCGACAAAACCTTCCTGGTGGATATCAAGTCGCTGAATGGTAAACAATTTGAGCTGCAACTGAAACTGCCGGGATTCCTGAAACCGTTCGAGTTTGATATCCGGCGACTGCTGTCTGAAAACCTGGGCCGGGGCACCGTTGACTGCACCATCAGCCTCAAGGAAACCGGCACCGCCAAGCCCGTAAGCATTAATACTGACCTGGCGAAGGCCTATTACAAACCGCTGGCGGAGCTTTCCGCCGCCCTGAACCTGGACGCCTCCCATATCCTGAGCACCCTGGTAAAGCTGCCCGAGGTGATTACACCCACGGGCGACACCCTTACCGATGCGGAATGGTCCGAATTCCGCCAGGTACTGCAGGCGGCCATGGACGATCTGAACCTGCACCGGCTCGAGGAAGGCAGGACTCTCGAGGAAGACCTGCTGCGGCGCATTGACAACATCAGCCAGCAGCAGGAAGAGGTCATCCGGCTGGAGCCGCTGCGGCAGCAGAAGATCCGCGAAAGCCTGGTCCGCCTGCTGGAAGAACAGGTCGGCAAAGAAAATTATGACGCCAACCGGCTGGAGCAGGAACTGATCTATTATATCGAGAAGATTGATATTTCCGAAGAGCAGGTGCGCCTGAAAAGTCACTGCGATTACTTTCGCGCGGTCCTGGCGGAGGCCGAGGAATCCAAGGGAAAGAAATTGTCCTTTATCCTCCAGGAGATCGGCCGTGAGATCAATACCACGGGTGCCAAGGCGTACGATGCCACCATCCAGAAATGCGTCGTGATGATGAAGGATGAACTGGAAAAGGCCAAGGAACAGATCCTGAACGTGCTCTAAACGTACATTTCGAATGAATCGCCCGCTAGTACCATTTATGTCTATGTTCAGCCTGCCCATTCGGAAAGGTTTTCTCCGGACGCTGCCGGCCCTGCTCTGCCTGGCCTGGGTCTCTTCCTGTACGACCCTGGATTTGTACGAAAAGGATGTCCGGGTTCCCGGACACCGCTGGGAAAGCAGCTTCAAACCCGAATTCAATTTTACCATCCGGGATACCACGGCCCGCTACCAGCTGTTCTTCGTGTTCCGTCATTCCGACCGGTACAATTACAACAATATCTGGATTAACCTGTATTCCACGCCTCCCGGAGATACCGTCCACCGCGTCCGGTATGAACTCAACCTGGCCACCAACGACAAGGGCTGGCTGGCCACCGGCATGGATGACATGTACGAACACCGCATCCCGCTCACGGATCCGCAGCCCTGGAAAGCGGGCACCTATACCTTCATGATCGAACAGATCATGCGGGAAGATCCCCTGGCCAATGTATTCGGCGTAGGGCTCCGGCTGGAAAAGAAACCCTAATCGTTCACCTATGACCCCGCTGGCATGAACGACCGAGGCAAAAGAACCTTTTTCCGGGTAACCATTATCTACTGGTCCCTGCTGGTCTACATCGTGGCGGCCCTGATCTGGTGGTTTATTTCCCTGGAACGCCAGAACCGCCAGATGGCCGGCTTCAAGACCGAGCAGCTCCAGATCACCACCGACAGCCTGGCCCATCCCTCCGCCTTCCGGGCGGGCCGGGAACAGATCGAGGCAGATTACCGCCGCAACAATGCCAAATATATCGGGGAAGGAAGCACCTTCCTGGTGCTCATCCTGATCGGTGCCTTCTTCGTATACCGTACCATCCGGCGCCAGTTCCGCATGCAGCAGCAGCAGCAGAATTTCATGATGGCGGTCACCCACGAACTGAAGACGCCGCTTTCCGTAGCCAAACTGAACCTGGAAACCCTCCAGAAATATTCCCTGGACCCCGCCAGGCAGCAGAAGCTGCTGCGCATGACGCTCCAGGAGACCTCCCGGCTGAACACGCTGACCAACAATATCCTGCTCTCCTCCCAGCTGGAGGGAGGCCGCTACACCCTTTCCCGGGAGGAGATCGACCTGTCGGACCTGCTGCGGGACTGCCTGCTGGAATTCCAGAACCGGTATCCCGACCGCCCGTTTATCCAGCAGATTGAACCGGACATGGACGTAACCGGGGATCCCCTCCTGCTTCAGATGCTGATCAATAACCTGTTGGAAAACGCAATCAAGTACAGCCCGCGGGATAAAAAAATCACCTGCGTATTACAACGCGAAAACGGACGTATCCACCTCCATGTCATCGACGAAGGACCCGGCGTCCCTGACGGGGAAAAAAAGCGGATATTCCAGCGCTTCTACCGGATGGGGGATGAGCTGACCCGCCGTGCGCCGGGAACCGGCCTGGGGTTGTACCTTTGCCGCATCATTGCCAGGGACCACCATGCCGGCATCGAAGTAAGGGACCACCCTTCCGGCGGCAGCGATTTTACGGTTACATTTCATGACTGATATGACCTCCAAAAACAAGAGACATTCCATCCTGCTGGTCGAAGACGAGGAAAACCTGCACGAGGCGCTCAGGCTCAACCTGGAGCTGGAGGGCTACGAGATCACCAGTGCCTACGACGGCTCGGCAGCCCTCGCCGCCATCAATGCCGAATATTTTGACCTCATCATCCTGGACGTCATGCTCCCGGAAATGGACGGGATCAGTGTCACAGAGCATATCCGGCTCCAGCATAACGACGTACCCATCCTGATCCTGAGCGCCCGCAACAGCAGCGCCGACCGCGTGCTCGGTCTTAAAAAAGGCGCGGATGACTACCTGACTAAGCCGTTCAACCTGGAGGAATTACTGCTGCGGGTCCAGAAACTCATTGAAAAGAATAAGAAACTGCAGGACCGCGAAACGGTGGATGATGTCTACCAGTTTGGCGAAAACCGTATCGATTTCAAGGCCCAGGAAGCCGTTACCCGGGATGGCCGCCGGATCCAGCTGAGTAAAAAGGAAGCCATGCTGCTCAAACTGCTGATCGAAAACAAAAATGAAGTAGTGCCCCGCGAAAAGATCCTTCAGGCGGTATGGGGCTACCAGGTCTATCCCACCACCCGCACCATCGATAATTTTATCCTGAACTTCCGCAAGTATTTTGAGCAGGACAGCCGTAACCCCCGGTATTTCCATTCTGTCCGCGGGGTAGGTTACAAATACGCCGAATAGTGCCTATGCCAGGCGGGCATCCGCCGCCTTCAGCAGGTCCTTTGCCCGGACCAGCAGCGGCGAAAGGTCGCGGTCCGGCGACTGGCCGCCGTATATACCCTCTTCACAGGAATCCAGCAGTTCCATCAGTCCGCGGATGACCCCGCTGTCCACGCCGCACCGGCCCAGTTCGGACGCCAGGCGGGCCTTGTCGCGGATACCCCCGGCCGCGGGCAGGCGCTGATCGGCAAAGGTCCAGACGGCGCCCTGGAGGACCTGGTAACATCCCGGTGGGTCCACCGG
>DASZRL010000049.1:0-9086 GCA_035549175.1 Chitinophagaceae bacterium
TCACACCAAAATTGGCTTAGTTTCCCCGCAGGGTAATGCTCTCCGGAATTGCAACGCAATTCCGGAGCCGGCACCTGACCACGGAGGCACTACAGCCGGCCCGGGCAAAAGCAAACGATCAAATGTTGCATTCTTTTGTACGAGTCACTGGTCAAAAAATATCCGTTACCGCTTGGCTACCGCCACGCGGTATAAAACCCACCCCATGAAGAAGAAGAAGGCAACACCCAGCCATGCATAGCCCAGACCGCCCAGCCACGCGGTCAGACCGCCTTTCAGATTGATGCGGTTGAGGGCCTGGCTCATGGTATCGCTCGCGGACATGAAGGCCACGATCACACCGGCGATTGCGCCGCCCGCTACCAGGCCGGTCGCAAAGAGGTTTCCCTTACCCAGGTCATCCTCTTCTGCCGGAGCCTTGCCGCTGCGCCTTTTATCCCGCCATCCGGCAATACCCCGGATGGCCCCGCCAATGAAGATGGGCAGGGTCGTGGACAGCGGCAGGTAGATGCCGATGGCAAAGGATAGGGCCTTTACTCCGCACAGTTCCATAACGATGGCAATGCAGGCCCCGACCAGCACGAACTGCCAGTCCAGGTTAAAGGAAAGGATGCCCTTGATGAGGGTTGCCATCAGGGTTCCCTGGGGCGCGGGATATTTATCCGTGCCGATGGCGTGGTGGATCCCCTGGGCGAGCATATCCCGGGAGGGAGTATCCAGGATCTTCACCGTGGCCCCGATGGCCAGTGAGGAAACGATGACGCCGACGAACAGGGCGAGCTGCTGGTTCCGGGGGGTGGCTCCCACGATATATCCGGTCTTCAGGTCCTGGGACGTGGCTCCCGCATTGGCCGCTGCAATGCAGATCATGCCGCCCACCACGAGGGCCATCGGCTCGTAGGCATGGCCGGTCCATCCGACCGCTATAAAGACCAGGCAGGTGCCCATCAGCGTGGCAATGGTCATCCCGCTGATCGGGTTATTGGAGGACCCAATCAGGCCTACAATCCGCGAAGACACCGTCACGAAGAAGGCTCCGAATATGATTACCAGGATACCCAGGAGCAGCTTGCTCCACACGGAATCACCAGGGACATGCGGCATGACCGTCATCAGCAGGATGAGAGCCACGCTGCCAATGCCGACGATCCGGATGGACAGATCCCGTTCCGTGCGTGCCAGGCTGCTTTCGGAGTTGGCGCTGTTCTTTTTCAGGGAGCCGATGCTTCCCCGGAAGGAGGAAATGATCGTGGGAATCGTCTTGATCAGTGTGATAAACCCTCCCGCAGCGACAGCGCCCGCACCGATCTGGCGTACATAAGCGCGGTAAAGGGCATCGGACCAATCGGCAAAGTTGTGGGTGACCGGGTCCCAGCCGCCCGGACCCCCGGGTTTGGTGACATCGGCCAGGTACCCCAGTTTGGCCAGCTGGGCCGCGATCAGGTCCGGGCTGACCAGGGAGGCAAGCAGGGGAATAAAGACAAACCAGCTGAGCACGCTTCCTGCAACCAGCACACCGGCGATCCGGGGTCCTATGATATACCCGACACCCAGGTACTCCGGCGTGATCTCCCCGCTGATCCGGGCAGAGGGAAAAAATTTCTGGGATTGCCGGGTCATGAAGGAAGGTAGCTCCGCAATGACGTGAAGGATTTTCTGCAACACCGCGTAGGCGAAGGCAAATCCCAGGCCCTGGAAGGCGGTCCGGGAAAAATCACCCCCTTTCTCCCCGGCCTTCAGCACGGAGGCGCAGGCTGTGCCTTCCGGGTAAGGCAGGACCCCGTGTTCCTTAACGATCAGGGATCGTCGCAGCGGGATCATCATCAGGGTTCCCAGAAAACCGCCGAATATGGACAGGATCAGGATGGTGAAGTAATTGAAGTACTGGGCGCTGCTGCTTTCGCTGAGAAACAGGAAGCCCGGCAGGGTGAACACGACCCCGCCGGCGATACTTTCCCCGGCTGAGCCGGCCGTCTGGATGATATTGTTTTCCAGGATGGTCGTTTTCAGGAAACGGCGTCCCAGCGTGATGGCGATTACTGCAATCGGAATGGAGGCGGAAACGGTCAGTCCGGCCTTCAGGGCCAGGTACACGGTGGCTGCGCCGAAAATAATGCCGAAGGCGGCCCCCGTCAGCACCGACTTCAGGGTGAATTCCGCCATACGGGTTTCCGGCGAGACAAAAGGCTTGAACTGGGTTTGTTCTGCCATAGCAGTGCGTTTTTGGTTCAGGAAGATAATATTAATTTGATAGACCCGCGCCGACGCAGCCGGGTCAATCGGTATCCGGAAAGGCGGATCACCGCAGGTTATGCATCATCTTCTGCAGCCTGCCGGAAAGGAAGAACAGGATGACGGAGGCGATCCCGGACATGAACACAAAAAGCATGAAGAAATCGTACATGCTGTGCATGTGATAACCCAAAAAGGAGGTGACGGTACCATTTTCCGGGTATAGAGCGCTCAGGACGCCTGCCAGCTTGTTGGCGGCCGCATTGGCCAGGAACCAGACGGCCATGAGCAGGGATGCAAACTGCAGAGGAGCCAGTTTGTTCACCAGCGACAGGCCGATAGGGGAAAGCGACAGCTCTCCGCAGGTATGAAGGGCGTACATGCCGGTAAGCCAGATCATGCTGACCTTGGTGGTGGCGGAGACATCCTTTACCCCCATGGCAATCCACAGGTACCCCAGGGCCAGAAAGAAAAGGCCCAGGGCCATCTTGGTGGGTGAGGCCGGTTCCCGCTTCCCCATTTTGATCCACAGCCAGGCGAACAGGGGGGCAAATGAAACCACGAACAGGGAGTTAAGGGATTGGAACAGGCTGGCCGGTACCACGAACCATCCCAGGTCCCGTTGGGTCTGCCGGTCGGCAAACAGGGTCAGCGAGGCACCTGCCTGCTCAAAGGCGGACCAGAAAAATATCACGAAGAACGATACGATGAAAATAACTGCGATCCGCTCCTTTTCTATCCGGTTGGTGGATTTATCCGTGAAAAGCAGCACGCCGATCAGCAGGACGGCCGCCAGCAGGAGATAAGAAAGAAAGCTGAACACTTCGGCATCCACATAGAGTGCGCCGATGGAGACCAGGGAAAAAGCAATCAGGCCGGCTGCCACGGGCAGGGGCCGCAGCCAGGGGTTGCGCCGGGCCGGCAGGGGAACCACGTCCGGCTTGTCCCCGGCGGCCCGCTCGGGCACACCGCCGAGGGGAACGCCTTCCGGGGAAACCACATATTTCTTCTGATATAATTTCTGCACTACCACGCTGATGACCATGCCGATGCCGGCCACCAGGAATGCCCATTTGAAATCGGCGGGATTGCCGGTATCCCCCACGATGCCGCAGATAAAGGGCCCCAGGGCCCCCCCGGTATTGATCCCCATGTAAAAAATCGTGTAGGCTGCATCGATCCGGCGGTCCCCCTTGGGATAGAGTTGCCCGACAAGGGAGGAAATATTGGGTTTGAAAAAACCATTGCCGGCGATCATGCATCCCAGCCCGGAAAAGAACAGCCAGGAGGACAGGCTGGGCATGGTATGGTAGAAGGATCCGCAAAAGAACAGCAGGAATTCCCCGAAGGCCATGATCAGGCCGCCCGTCACAATCGACCGCCCGTTCCCCCAGTACCGGTCGGCCACGTAGCCGCCCACCAGGGGGGTGAGAAATACCAGGCTGGTATAGCTGCCATACAGATTGGAGGCGAAGGCATCCTTGAACAGCAGGGCCTTGGTCATGAAAAGAACCAGGATGGCACGCATGCCATAATAGTTGAAACGTTCCCACATCTCGGTTGCGAACAGAACGTACAGGCCTTTGGGATGACCTTTCTGAGGCAGGGGCTGCGTCATAAATTTTCTTTAGGTGAGCAATCGTTCAGCGGGTATCAGCGGGGCAAAATACAGAAAATTGACCACTCAAAAATAATTGCCCCGTACTTTGGCAATAGTAGCGATATTCGCATGCAACAAGTCAATTGGACCGTTCATGCGTATCCTTTTGTTAGGCTCCGGAGGCAGGGAACATGCGCTGGCGTGGAAAATCAGCCAAAGCGTATGGGCTAACCCGCTTTACATTGCGCCCGGCAATCCCGGGACTGCCCGGTATGGCACCAACGTGCCGCTGAACCTGGCGGATTTCGAGGAGATTGCCCGGTTTTGCATCAGCGAGAAAATCGAGATGGTGGTGGTGGGTCCGGAAGAGCCCCTGGTAAACGGACTGTGTGATTTTTTCCGGTCGCGGGAGGAGTTGGCTAAAATCTATTTCGTGGGACCTTCCCGGCACGGCGCCCAGCTGGAAGGCAGCAAGGCCTTTGCCAAGGCATTCATGCAGCGCCACGGGATCCCCACGGCTTCCTACCGGGAATTTACCGCTGAAAATTATGAAGAGGGGATCGCTTACCTGAAGCAGCATTCCCTGCCCATTGTCCTGAAGGCCGACGGACTGGCCGCCGGCAAAGGGGTGGTGATCTGCCAGAGCCACCTGGAAGCCATTGCGGAGTTCGAACTGATGATCCAGCAGTCCAAGTTCGGGGAGGCCAGCCGCCGGGTGGTGGTCGAGCAATTCCTGGACGGGATCGAGCTGAGCGTCTTTGCGCTGACCGACGGAAAAAATTATATCCTACTTCCCGAGGCCAAGGATTACAAACGGATCGGCGAGGGAGACAAGGGCCTGAATACCGGCGGCATGGGAGCGGTGAGCCCGGTCCCCTTTGCCACCCCCGGGTTCATGTACAAGGTGGAAGAACGCATCATTAAACCCACCGTCCGGGGGCTTCACGAGGAAAATATCGATTATAAAGGATTCCTGTTTTTCGGCCTCATCCAGGTGGACGGGGAACCGTATGTGATCGAATACAACTGCCGCATGGGAGATCCGGAAACCGAGGTAGTCATCCCCCGCCTTGAAAATGACGTGGTCGGGCTGTTCGTAGCGACCTTCAACCAGGAACTCGACAAGGTGCGCATCAGCCTGGATCCCCGGGCAGCCGTTACGGTTATGGCGGTGAGCAAGGGTTATCCCATGACCTACGAAAAAGGATTTCCGATCACCGGCCTGGATAATCCCTACGGACGGGAAGTGCTGATCTTCCAGGCAGGTACCGCCGAGCGGGAGGGCCGAATAATCACCAGCGGCGGGCGGGTGCTCTGTGTCACCTCATACGGCGAATCCATCGCCGCAGCGGTTGACCAGTCGCTGGAAGTACTGGAACATATCGAATTTGACGGGATGTACTATCGCCGCGACATCGGGCATGAGTTCATTACCCGGTCCTGAGGGGACGCCCGGGGTACCGGAGGATTCCAAATTCTTTCTATGGCTTCTGACGTCCATTACCACGACTATCTCCAGCTGGACCGCATTCTCCAGGCGCAGGCTCCGGAAAGTACCCGCCAGGGCCGGCCGGCCCATGATGAAATGCTTTTCATCATCATTCACCAGACCTATGAACTCTGGTTCAAGCAGCTTCTCTACGAGACGGACTCCGTGCTGGACATCCTGAAAAAGCCGGTTCTCAACGATAATTCACCGGAACTGCAGACGGTGGTGCACCGGATGGAGCGGATGATCCGGATCCTGCAGGTGCTGGTCCACCAGGTTGATATCCTGGATACCATGACCCCGATGGATTTCCTGGATTTCCGCGACATGCTGCGTCCGGCATCCGGTTTCCAGAGCTGGCAGTTCAAAATGCTGGAAGCCAGGCTGGGGCTGAAGTTTGAACAGCGCCACGGTCAGGAATATTACCTCTCCCAGTTGCGCCCCGCCCAGGTAGACCAGATCCGCCAGGCGGAACAGGAACCATCCCTGCTCGGCCTGGTCAATGCCTGGCTGGAACGGATGCCGTTTTTCGCCCCGTCTTACCACTGGGGTGACTTTGCCGCCCCCGAAAACCCCGGAGGGTTGCATCCCTTCTGGGCGGAATACCGGCGGCGGTTTGCAGAAAGCCTGGCGCCGGCCGAGCAGGGCAACCTGGCAGCCTTTGAGAACCTGTTTATACAGGACAGCGGGGAAACGACCGGTACGGCACTTTCCCGGGAGGCCCGGCGGGCTGCCCTGTTCATCCTGCTCTACCGGGGCTATCCTGTCCTGCACCTCCCCTTCCAGCTGCTCGATGCCCTGCTGGAAATAGACGTCCACCTGAGCTCCTGGCGTTACCGGCACGTGAATATGGTGCAACGTATGATCGGCGCCCGCATCGGAACGGGCGGCAGCAGCGGGAAGGGTTACCTCAAGGAGGCGGCAGACCGCCATTACATCTTCCGTGAGGTGGCGCAGCTCAACAGTTATCTGATCGAGCGAAGCAGGCTGCCCGCACTCCCGGCGGGCCTGGAAGCGCGCCTGGGCTTCGTGGCTCCCTGAGGCGCGCGGAAGACCCTAAAAAAACCGGGCTGCCCCGCGGATCTCCCGGAAAGGGGTGGAAAAAAACCGGTCGACGACCCGGTTGAAATCTTCTTTGTACACAATGGGGGTGCTATGTCCCGATGCCGGTAAAATCCACAGGTAGGCATGGGGAATATGGCTGAAAATCTGGAGGGTGTGCTCCGGTCTGATCACGTCGTGGTCACCGCCGATCACCAGGGTGGGGCATTGGATTTGCTCGAGGTCGGCATAGGGAATGTGGGGCTGGTTTCGCAGCAGGTTAAGCAATTTGAATTCATTCTCTTCCTTGGGGCTGCGCGGATTTTTATTCGCCAGCTGCTGGTACGGGGGATCTACCATGTCCCAGATTTCCTGCGGCACGGCGGTCGTGTCGGGTACCAGGTTGGCCCCGGTCACCGCCAGTTTGCGCACTTTTTGCGGGTGGCGGATCGCCAGGAGCAGTCCGTTGATGCCCCCGTCACTCCAGCCGATTACATCCGCCGAATCGATCTTCAGGGCGTCCAGGAGCGCGGCGTAATCATCCGCCATCATTTCATAGGTCAGGCTGTCGTTGCCGGGATCTGCGGACCGGCCCTGGGACCGGCTGTCAGCGATGATCACTTTGTATTTTCGGGCGAAATAGGGGATCTGGTAAATGAAATTGTTGATGGAGCCGCCGTTGCCATGTATGATCAGTAGCGGCTGGCCCTTGCCGTACACTTCGCAGTACATCCGGAATCCCCGGATGTTGTAATATTTTCCGGCGGCGGGGTTATGGCCGTAGGGTACTCCTGTCTTTGCGGAAAGGATCTTCTGGTAATCTTTCCGCACCTTGTCCATATCCTGGGCAACGAGGCGGGTGGTGAGGGCTGCGGCAAGCAGGCCCAGCAGAAATAGTTTTCTCATACGCTGCGATTTGAAATGCCGGTAATGCATGAATGTACAAAAAAAGGCAGTGCCGTGCACTGCCCTGTTCATTCAGACGGGATGGTTCAGAAGGTATACCGGATGCCAAGGCCCCCCCAGCCGCTGTAGAAACCCCGGTCGGTTCCGAATTCGAAGGAGGGCTGCCAGTCCAGTGACATATTGATCGGCGCTCCCCGGAACTTGTAGTCCAGGCCCAGTACCCCGTCAATCCCGACAAAGGCACCGTCCCCGTATTTGGAACTGTAGGAACCCAGGTGGGCACCGGGACCGATGTACCAGCGCAGTCCTTCCGCGCCGCTGATGGGTCCGTGGATTTCATAGAGGCCGGTAAACCGGATGCCATGACTCCAGAAATAGGCGATCAGTTCGCCGGCATTATTGGAATTAAAAAAATGTTTCAGGGAGATACCGCCGCCGTCCCAGACTTTCACACCCAGGGCGGTTTCGTAGGTGGAACTGTTGGTGCTGCGGCTTTGTGCCTTCACGCCGCCGGCCAGGGCCACCAGGATGGCTACAAAAAAGGTTGCTTTTCTCATACTTCATTTTTTTGCGTTCGGATGAATCACGTTGGACGGATGCTGCATTGCCATTTCCGTGCCAAAAAATGCCTTTAAAAGGGTAACGTTCTGATATACACTAATTTTTATCTGCAGGGACCGGGACCAGGAAATACAGCCAGGTAAGTGCGGCTCCACCCGCGGCTACCCAGAAGGTAGCAGCGCTGCCAAACCGGCTCCAGAGCAGGCCTGCCACGGTGCTGGCCAGCAGGCTGCAGACACTCTGCCCCGACGTGTAGAATCCGACGGCCGTTGCCGTGTTCTGGCGGTGGGCCAGGTTGGTGATCCAGGCCTTGGCAATCCCGTCGGTGGCTGCGGCGTAGAACCCGTACAGCAAAAACAGGGCAAAGACGCCGATGCGGCCGGGGTGAAGGGCGAAGCCGCCGTATACCCCGGCAAATACCAGCAATCCGCCCACAAAAACAGTGCGCATGCCGATCCGGTCGGCGAGCATGCCGGCCGGAAAGGCAGCGAGTGCGAAGACCAGGTTGTAGAAGATGTAAGCCAGCAGGGTGATCGTATCACTGCCGGTGATCTCTTTTGTTTTCAGCAGCAGGAATACGTCCGAGCTGTTGAAGAGCGCAAAAAGCAACAGGCCGGCGACCACGCGGCGGTAACCCGGGCCCGCCACGGCCCAGTACCGGAAAAAGGAAAAGAAATTGCCCGGCGGCAGCGTGGAGGCCACTTCGCGCCGCTCCCTCAAAAGGAAGATAAGCAGGAAGGCCAGCAGGCCGGGAACCAGGGCGACATAAAACAACGAACGGTACTGTGCGGGATGCCAGGCGAGGTACGCGAGCGCGATGGACGGTCCCAGGACGGCTCCCAATGTATCCATGCCCCGGTGAAAGCCGAAGATCCGCGCCTTGGTGGCCGGGGTGGCTTCCCGGGATAACAGCGCGTCCCGTGCCGCTGTCCGAAGGCCTTTTCCCAGGCGGTCCAGGGTGCGGGCGGAGAAAATCCAGACCGGCCAGGTGCGGAGGGCCATCATGGGCTTGGACAGGGCGCTCAGCAGGTACCCGGCCCTGACAAAAGGCAGCCGCAGCCCCAACTCATCGCTGCGCTTGCCAAAATAGCCCTTGCTGAGCCCGGCGGTAAACTCCGCGATTCCTTCGAGCAGGCCGATGAGCAGGACCGAGAAACCAACCTCCCGCAGGTAGACCGGTATGACGGGGTAAAGCATTTCGCTGGCGATATCGGCCAGCAGGCTGACGAAGGAAAGGACCAGGACCGTTCGGGTCAG
>DASZRL010000050.1:0-16981 GCA_035549175.1 Chitinophagaceae bacterium
AACTGCCCGGCATGCCACGCATACTTCGTATCCTGAACCGGCTGACGATCGGGGGGCCTTTGCTTAATGCGGCCTACCTGACCCGGTATATGGCGCCTGAATTCGAAACCCTGCTGGTAGTCGGCGACCGGGAGCACCATGAGACCGACGCCGGCTTCGTGACGGATCGGTTGGGTATAGAACCGGTGTACCTGCCCGAGATGGGCCGTTCCATTGATCCCAGGAAGGATTATAAAGCCTACAAAAAGGTCCAGGGCATTATCCGTAAGTTCCGGCCTGATATCGTACACACCCATGCAGCCAAGCCGGGCGCCGTGGGCCGCATGGCGGCCCGGGCTACCAGGGTGCCCGTGGTGGTGCATACCTATCATGGCCATGTATTTCATTCATACTTCAGCCCCGCCAAGACGCGTATTATTCTTGCTGCTGAGCGGTATCTCGGACGGCTTTCCGATGCCATCATCGCGATCAGCGCCGAGCAGAAGCGGGAATTATGCCAGGAATTCCGGATCGCACCCGAAAGCAAGTTCCATATCATTCCCCTGGGCCTGGACCTGGACAGGTTCCGGGATGGCCGCGAGGCAAAACGGGCGCAGTTCCGCCAGGAATTCCAGGTCCGGCCCGACGAAGTGGTCATTTCCATCATCGGGCGCCTGGTTGCCGTAAAGAACCATGGCCTGTTCCTGGAAGGGCTGAGCCGGGTACTGTCCCGGACAGGCCAGCAGGTCAGGGCCTTTATCGTGGGCGACGGCGAAACACGCGGCCAGTTGGAAGAGCGGGCCCGGGCCCTGGGTATCCCCTTTACGACTTCCCAGGACCTGGAGCACCGGGCCCCCTTGGTTTTCACGTCGTGGCGAAGCGATGTGGACTGCGTTGTCGCCGGATCCGATATCATCGCACTCACTTCCCTGAATGAAGGAACCCCCGTGAGCCTGATCGAGGCCCAGGCGGCCAACCGCCCGGTCATCTCCACGCGGGTAGGGGGTATCGGTGATATCGTCCGGGAAGGGGAGACGGGCCTGCTTTCGGCGGTACAGGATACCGAGGGGTTCGCCGCGAACCTGCTGCGCCTGGTCGAGGATGAGGAACTACGTGCCCGCCTGGGAAGCCGGGGAGCCGGTTTCGTGATGGAGCGGTTCAGTTACCAGCGGCTCGTCCGGGACATGGCAGCCCTTTACCATCAGCTTATTAACCAGAAGAAACCATGATTTTTTTCAGGAAAAAGAAACAGGAGCCCCTGCCGGAACTCTTCCGATTATTGCAGGTTGACATGCATTCCCACCTGCTGCCGGGGATCGACGACGGGGCGCAGGATCTGTCCCAGTCCCTGGAACTGATCCGCGGGATGGTGGAGCTGGGATACCGCAAACTGATCACCACGCCGCATATCCTGCGCCCCCTGTATCCGAATACCCGGGAGGTGATCATCGAGAAACTGGAAGCCATGCAGGAGATCCTCAAAGAGGAAGGCATCCCGGTGGAATTCCAGGCCGCAGCGGAATATTACCTGGATGACAGCCTCCTGGAACTGCTTCGCGCCGAAGTCCCCCTGCTGACCTTCGGCAATAACTACGTACTGGTCGAATTTTCCATGGCCAGTGTCCCGCTGAACCTCAAGGATATGCTCTTTGCCCTGCAGCTCCAGGGCTACCAGCCGGTCATCGCCCACCCCGAGCGGTACGTCTACCTGGAGCATAGCAGGCAGTTATATGATGAACTCAAGGATGCCGGCTACCTGTTCCAGATGAACCTGCTCTCCCTGGGCGGCGGTTACGGCCGGGCGGTACAGGACCTGGCCCATCACCTGGCCAAAAAGGAATATTACGATCTGATCGGAACCGATATGCATCATGTCCGCCATCTCCGGGCCCTGCAGACCCCCGGGCTGGTGGAGCCGGTTGCCAGGCTCCTGGAAAGCGGAAAAATCCGCAACCCCACTTTATAAATGGAGGTTAGGCGGTGCGATCTACCGGGAAACAGGTGTTTTTAAGGTATTTATTGTCAGAAACAAGGGATTTTGCGGCCAACCGGGCCGGCCGGTCCTGGTCCCCCGGTTAAATTTTCCGGGGCGCACGAACCATTTAGATAGCTGTTTGTAGATTATGTCATGAATGCTTTTACGATCAGGGATTTAGAAAAGCTTTCCGGGGTCAAGGCCCACACAATCCGCATCTGGGAACAACGGTATTCCTTTCTCAGGCCCCAGCGCACCAGTACCAATATCCGGTATTATTCGAATGAGGAGCTGAAGACCGTCCTCAATATTGCGTTGCTTAATAAATACGGGTTCAAAATCTCCCATATCGACCGGATGAACAAGGAGGAGATCAACGCCCGTATCCTGTCCCTCAACGATTCCCAGGCGCAGCTGGAGCGCATCGTACACGATATGATTGCCCGGATGGTCGATATGGATGTGGATGGTTTTGAAGCCCTCATCGACCAGCAGGTAAGTACCCGGGGCATCGAAAAAACGATCACCCAGATCATTTTCCCTTTCCTGGAGAAGGTGGGGATACTCTGGCTGACGGAGCGGATCAATCCGGCCCAGGAACACCTGGTGACAAACCTGATCCGCCAGAAGCTGATTGCAGGTATCGAAAGCACGGTCTCCCGCATCACGCTGGACAAAACCCTGGTGCTGTTCCTCCCGGAAGGCGAGTACCATGAGCTGGGGCTACTGTATATGCACTACCTGCTCAAAAGCCGGGGAGCCCGGGTCATCTACCTCGGCGCCAACGTACCGCTCAAAGACGTCGAATACCTGGTCCAGGTCAAAAAGCCGGATCTCATGTACATCCATATGACCTCGCATGCCTCCGGTTTCAACTTCGAGAAGTTCCTCGCCGGCATCGAGCAAAATCTGGGACATATCCCCCTGGTTATTTCCGGGCCCATCACGCAGCAGTATAAGAAGCAGATTCCCCCCAGCGTCCTGTTCAAGAAGTCGCTGAGCGAGGTGATGGAATTCCTGGCATCCCTGTAAAGCCCGGGAGCCGGTATCCCCGCGCCCCTCTTCAGACTTCCCGTTAACCAGCCATCCCCCGGTACTGGCCTGACCCTTCATTTTCAATGGATTAATTTGTTTAAAAATCGAGTACCTATTGTTAAACAAAATTATTTGGCGGCTGTTGTTTTAGTGTTTAACTTTGATTGCTTCTAAATTAAACAACTTAATATGTCCGCCATAGAATTCAACGAGCTGCTTCTTGACAACGTAGAGTTTCTTAAGCCGTTTGCCATCAATCTTACGAGGGATAGCGAGGCGGCCAATGACCTGTACCAGGAGACGGTTTACAAGGCCCTGGCTAACCAGGACAAGTATAATGCCGGCACCAATATCAAGGCCTGGCTCTTCACGATCATGCGGAATATCTTTATTAATAATTACCGCAGAAAAGTTAAACAACAGACCATTTTCGACAATACGGCCAACGAATTTCTCCTCAACAGCCGCCAGGGCTCCCTGGCAGACAGTGCCGAGACTGTTATCCGCGTAAAGGAAATCCGCGAGGCCATAGCCGGCCTGCCGGAAATTTTCAAAACGCCCTTTTTGCTGTATTTTGAGGGGTATAAATACCAGGAGATTGCGATGGCCCTGAACGAGCCCCTCGGCACGATCAAAAGCCGGATTCACTTCGCCCGGAAACTTCTCAAGGAACAAATTCAACGCTACTAAAACCCAGTTGTGGCAGGATCGGTGATTGTCATCGGCAGCGGCTTCGCCGGATTATCGGCGGCATCTTTCATGGCGAAAGCCGGCTGGAAGGTGCAGGTGCTGGAAAAGAATGAAACCCCGGGAGGCCGTGCCCGCCAGCTCCGGGAAGACGGGTTCGTATTTGACATGGGTCCCAGCTGGTACTGGATGCCGGATGTCTTCGAGCGTTATTTTGCCCGGTTCGGCAAAAACGTCTCGGACTATTACCGGCTGCACCGCCTGGATCCCTCTTACCGCGTCTACTGGGAGCAAGGCCATACCGATCTGCCGGCGGATTATGAAGCCCTGAAGGCCGTATTTGAATCCATGGAGCCCGGCAGTGGCCATCGCCTGGACCGGTTCATGGCCGAAGCCGCCTATAAGTACGAGGTCGGGATCAATAAACTGGTTTATAAACCGGGCCAGTCCCTGCGGGAATTCCTGGATCCCGCGGTCCTCAAAGGAGTCTTCCGCCTGGATGTATTCCGGTCGATCCGCAGCCATATCGCCCGCTATTTCAAAGATGCCCGCCTGCGCCAGCTGATGGAGTTTCCGGTGCTGTTCCTGGGGGCCCTGCCGCAGAATACCCCGGCGCTGTACAGCCTGATGAACTATGCCGATATCCGGGGCGGCACCTGGTACCCCGAGGGCGGCATGTATGCCGTCGTACAGGCCATGTACGACCTGGCCCGGGAGCTGGGCGTAACCTTTCACTTCGGCGAGGAGGCCCGGGAAATCGTGATCGAACAGGGCCGGGCACGCCGGGTCCTTACGGACCGGGGCACCTACGAGGCGGATGCCGTCATCAGCGGGGCGGATTACCATTTCACGGAAAAAAACCTGCTGGCCCCGCCCTACCGCAGTTATTCGGACAGCTACTGGGACCGCCGCGTTATGGCCCCTTCCTGCCTGATGTACTATGTCGGCGTGCGAAAAAAGCTCCGCGATGTGCTGCACCATGCCCTGTTCTTTGACGTACCCTTCGAGCCCCATGCGCGCGAGATCTACAGCGACCCCCGCTGGCCTTCCAACCCCCTGTTTTATGTCAGTGTGAACTCCGTGACGGATCCCACGGTCGCCCCTCCCGGCCACGAGAACCTGGTGTTCCTGGTCCCGGTGGCATCCGGGTTGCAGGGAGATACCGAAGAACTCCGGGACCGGTATTTCCGGCAGATCGTCAGGCGGATGGAGCAGCACACGGGCCAGGACTTTGCACAGGATATTGTTTACCGCAAGACCTTTTCGGTCAGCGATTTCAGCCATGATTACAATTCATTCCGGGGTAACGCCTACGGGCTGGCCAATACGCTCAGGCAGACGGCCATCCTGAAACCTTCCTGCCGCAGCCGGAAAGTCCGTAACCTGTACTATACCGGGCAGCTCACCGTGCCGGGTCCGGGGGTACCGCCCAGCCTGATCAGCGGCGAAGTGGTAGCTCAGGAAGTACTCAAATCCTTCTGATAAAAAATGTCTAAATTACTATAGTATGATTGATCTGTTTTTTCAGGCAAGTGATGCGTGCAGCCGGCTGGTTACGGAGCGGTACAGTACCTCCTTTTCCTCCGCCATCCGGCTGCTTCACAAGGACCTGCGGGCACCGATCTACCATATTTACGGATTTGTCCGCTTTGCCGACGAGATCGTGGACAGCTTTCACGACTACGACAAGCCGGTCCTGCTCGAACAGTTCAAAAAGGAAACCTATGAGGCGATCGGGCGCGGTATCAGCCTGAACCCCATTCTGAACAGCTTCCAGCAAACGGTCAACCGCTATCGCATTGACCACAAGCTGGTAGATGCCTTTTTCCGCAGTATGGAAATGGACCTGACGCGCACCCGCTATTCCGCGGATGGGTATAACGAATATATTTACGGCTCGGCCGAGGTAGTCGGGCTGATGTGCCTGTATGTGTTCTGCGAGGGTGACCAGGCGCTCTACGATAAACTGGAACCCTATGCCCGCTCCCTGGGGGCCGCCTTCCAGAAAGTCAATTTCCTGCGCGACATGAAGGCCGACTACCAGGAGCTTTCCCGCATCTATTTCCCCGGTTGCGATTTCAACGATTTCACCTTCGACGCCAAGCGGGAGATTGAGCGGAATATCCAGGAAGACTTCCGCCACGCCTACCGGGGCATCGTGCACCTGCCGCTGAAGGCCCGCTTCGGGGTATACGTGGCCTATAAATACTACCTGTCCCTGTTCCGAAAAATCCGTAAGATGGAACCCGCCTCCGTGCTCCAGCACCGCATCCGGATTCCCAATATCCATAAAGCCATGATCCTGCTGCGGGCAGGAGTGAAGAATCAATTACGCATGATCGGATAATATGAACCAGCCGGAATTTGTCATATTGGTCAACGAACGGGATGAGCCCACGGGGCAGCTGGAAAAAATGGCGGCCCACCAGCAGGGCCTGCTCCACCGCGCCTTCAGTGTGTTCATTTTTACCAGCCGGGGGGAGATGCTGCTGCAGCGCCGCGCCCTCCAGAAATACCACAGCGCCGGGTTATGGACCAATGCCTGCTGCAGCCACCCCCGGCCGGGCGAGCCGGTAGGGCAGGCGGCCGAACGCAGGTTACGGGAGGAGCTGGGCTTCGTGGCGCCCCTGACCCCTATTTTCGACTTTATTTACCACGCGCGCTTCGATAACGGCCTTACCGAACATGAATTCGATCATGTTTTTGCCGGCCGCTATGACGGTCCGGTCCGGCCCGACCCCGGGGAGGTCGCAGAAGTGGCATTCCGCAGCATGGACCAGATCCGGGAGGAACTCGCCGCCGACCCGGGCCAGTATACCGCCTGGTTCCGGATCGCGTTTCCCCGCCTGGAAGACTGGTGGAGGGCCCAGGTTGATCAGGAAGGCCGTCTGACGGCGTAACTTTGCAAACTATGGATATCGTATACTTTATATTGGTTCTGACGGGTACATTCCTGATCATGGAGGGGGTAACCTGGGCAACCCACAAATATGTTATGCACGGATTTTTGTGGTACCTGCACCGGGACCACCACCAGGTGGAGCCGGGTTTTTTTGAAAAGAACGACGCCTTTTTCGTCATATTCGCCGTGCCGAGTATGCTGCTGATCTTTTTTGGCACGTTCCGGGATCATTGGTGGATGCAGGCGATCGGTTTCGGCATCATGGCCTACGGGATTGCCTACTTCCTGGTCCACGATGTGATCATCCACCAGCGCTTCAAATGGTTCTCGCGCAGCCGGAACACCTATGTGCGGGCCATCCGCTGGGCGCATAAAATGCACCACAAGCACCTGGACAAGCATGAGGGAGAAAGTTTCGGGATGCTGTACGTGCACCGCAAATACTGGGAAAAAGTGCGCCGGGATAAGCAACTCATGGCGGGAAAGAAGGTGGCCTATGCCCCGGAGACCGAGGCGGCCGGCTCCTGATCCCGACACCGGTACGGAGCTCGATCCTTCCCCTAACCCGACCTGACCTCTTTGCCAGCACATGATCCTTCCGCAAAACCATATCAGCCAACCCGCATGAACCTCCTGGCCGGCCACTCCCCCCGGGAGGGACAGTATGATTATATCATCACCGGTGCAGGGGCGGCCGGACTGAGCCTGCTGGTTCATCTCATCCGGTCCGGCCGGTTTTCGGACAAGCGGATCCTGCTGATTGACAGGGAGGACAAGAATAAAAATGACCGGACCTGGTGTTTCTGGGAAGAGGAGGCGGGCCTGTTTGAACCCATTGTGTTCCGCAGCTGGGAAAAGGCCTGGTTTCACGGACCCGGGTTTTCCAGGCTGATGGACCTGGCGCCCTACCGCTACAAAATGATCCGGGGGGTGGATTTCTACCGCTATTGCATGGACCTGGTCCGGGAACAACCCGGGATTACCTTTCTCAAGGCCCCGGTAAAAGACCTGGCCAGCCTGCCCGATGGGGTACGGGTAACGGCCGGGGATCAGGAATTCCGGGGCCGCTACCTGTTTAACAGCATCCTGTTTGATCCGGTCAGACCCGCTGCCGGTCAGTATTATCTGCTGCAGCATTTTACGGGTTGGGTGGTGGAAACGGCCGAAGACCGGTTTCAGCCAGGGGAGGCCGTGCTGATGGATTTCCGTGTGAGCCAGCAGGCGGGAACCACCTTCGTATACGTCATGCCCTTCTCGCCGCGATCAGCCCTGGTGGAGTTCACCCTGTTTTCGGAAAAAATCCTGGAGCCGGCAGCCTACGCGCAGGGGTTGCGAGATTACCTGGCCCGCTTCCTGCAGGTTCAGGACTTCCGCATTGCTGAGGAAGAATTCGGCGTCATCCCGATGACCAACTACCCCTTTCCCCCCCGGGACGGCAATATCATTCATATCGGTACGGCGGGCGGACAAACCAAGGCCTCCAGCGGGTATACGTTCCGGTTCATTCAAAAGCATGCAGCCAGCCTGGTTGAGCGGCTCATCCGGACCGGGGATCCTTTTGCGGCGCCCGTATCTTCCAGGCGCTTTCATTTTTACGACAGCACCCTGCTGCACATCCTGTCTCACGGCACGCTGCCCGGCGCCTCCGTATTTACGCAGCTTTTTCAAAAAAACCGGCCCCGGGATATCTTCCGTTTCCTGGATAATGAAAGCTCCTGGCGGGAGGAGCTGCGGATCATTTCCTCGCTTCCCACCCGGCCTTTCCTGGCTGCCGCGCTGAAGCAGCTTTAAAGCATTTCCCTCATTACGTAAGTTCGTCCGTTCACTGCCCTGTGGCCGGCCTGCCTTACCGCGCGGCACCCGCGCCAGCGGGTCTGCCAGTCTTATTCTCCCGCCACCGGGCCAGGATCAGGTAACCGGCTTCCACCAGTTTTTCAAAATAGCGGCGAAATGCGAGCAGCCCGGCGGGCTCGGTATTTTCCACAATGCTGAAATTGGAAAGCGCCGACTCCAGCCAGTTGTGCAGGGTCAGCTTCCAGGCGGGCAGGCTGGCAGCCCGGAAGAATTGGCGCAGGACCAGCCGGGGTTGCCGGTATTCCTGGCTGGTCAGCCGAACCGGCAGGGCGGAGCCGGGAAGGGTGGAGACATCGCGCTTCGTCAGGTTCCAGCTTTTCGGTGAAGTCTGCCGGTTCAGCAGGTAGCCGACCTCCACCAGGAATTCCAGGATTTCGGCGAAGTACAGCAGGTTGCCGGGACTTCCCTGCTTCCAGCCATATTTTTCCGAAACGGCGGCCTCGCAGAACTGGTCCAGAAAATCCTGCAGGGTCGGTACTTCGGCAAAGGCATACACCTCCTCCAGGACCTGGTAGAGGTTGATGGCCCGGGGCGCCATCATTTTGTCCAGGGCCAGGCGGTTTAGAAAATAGGTTTCCAGGGGTGCCTGGGTATCAGCGGAACAGCGATTCATACTTTTCATAGCAAACAGATTGAGGGTGGATAATGGGATTGGATTGGAGGGAGGGGTAGGTAGAGAAAGAAAGCTGGGGTATCTGGATGGTGTAGCACGCTGGACTGCAGGCGTCTGCGCCTGCGCAGTGCTGGGCCGGCCTGGCCGGACTGGGTGGGGGCGGCCGTTCAGGGCGGCCTGGCCGGCCGGACGGGGCGGGTGCCAGCCGCCACAAAACGGAAGTAGGGCATGACGTCTTGTGACTACGTTGGGAAGCAAGCAGGTGATACCGGGTGACTGGCCGCACTACAGCGGAGCCTATACGGGAAATGGGACCACCGGGTGGTGGGATGGCAGGTAGATCGGACATAGGACAGATTTAAAGGGTAGGAGAAGGGATTGGGCCGGGAACGGGGCACTGGGTACATACAACAGGCACCGGGCACCGGGCGCCGGGAAGCTCAGCTAACCGGGGGGCCTTTTCGCTCCAGGGACAGGAACAGGACATAATTGGCCTTGATGAGTTCCTGCAGCTGTTCCACGAATTGGATGGCACCGGCGCGCTGCGCACTGGTCCAGTGCTCCGTACCGGGGCTGCCCAGGCAGATTTTAACCAACTCCCAGAGTCGCTCGTGCGGCGTCATCAAACCATAGGCGGAAAAGAAACGGTGAAGAACGGCCAGTGGATTTTCCACGGATTCGTGGTTGAGATACCAGAGCTCATCGGCCGACAAACTATGTATGTATTTTGCGTTTAGCATAGGGGAGATTTTTTTATTTTGCAAAGCAACGCTCCCTGCACCGGCTATCCTATTCTGCAATGGAATATTTTATTCCATTTTCGGAATATTTTACCGAAGTATTGACCAAAGGGCTGCTGGAGGCCCTGGATTACCGTAACGAAACACCTGCGTTATGAATGGAATGCATACCCGCAGCCGCGTTCACGAAGGGCAGAATCTCCGGCGGCTGCGGATCTTAATGGGGATGAAACAGGAGACCCTGGCGGACGCCCTGGGCGAAGGGTGGAGCCAGAAAAAGATCTCCCTGCTGGAAGCCGCGGAAACCATCGAGCCGGAGGCGCTGGACCGGATAGCCCAGGTTTTGGGAGTATCTGTTTCCGCGATCCGCCAGCTGGATGAAGGCAGTGTCCTGGAAGCCCTGATGCCCGGGGAGCCGGGATTTGACCGGTTACGGGTGCTTGCCATGCTCTACCCCGACATCAATCCCTTTGAAAAGTGGATCGAAGCCCTGGAGGAAAACAAGCGGCTTTACGAACGTCTCCTGCAGGCCCTGCGGGACAAGGTTGCCCTGCTGGAGCAGATCCTGTCCGGCCGGAGCGCCGGAGCCGGCGGGTAGACGATCCGGTATCCGGCCGGGAAACGGAAAAAGGCTGTCCCGTAACGGGACAGCCTTTTTGTCTACAAATGATACCTAACGCTTCGTTGGGTTCCGGGATTTGGAAGGGTTGCTACTTCAGTTCGGCCAGCCACTGCTGCGCAAATTCCCGGGTCGCTTCGGTAACGTCCCGTCCGGCGCGGAACACCTGCTTCCACGCATAGGGCCTG
This sequence comes from Chitinophagaceae bacterium, assembly GCA_035549175.1. Classification (GTDB taxonomy): domain Bacteria; phylum Bacteroidota; class Bacteroidia; order Chitinophagales; family Chitinophagaceae; genus DASTSN01. The sequence continues at coordinate 10,593 of DASZRL010000050.1, forward strand.
GCTTCATACTGCGGGTTGACGAATTTCTTTTTAGTGCCCACGTCCTTCAGTTCGGCATTGAAGTCCACCGTGGCCGCCAGGTCCAGAAATTGTTTCAGTCGTTGCCGGACCAGGTCACGGTAGTCCGCCGGGTAATCCTGCTCCCATTTTTTAAGACTTTCCTGGTAGGATTTCCGGGCATATTCGTTGCTGTTCTGCTCCCCCTGGTACATGGCTGCGATCAGGCGGCTGTTGGGGTCCCTGTATTCTTTCAGGTTGTTCTGGAAGGTCTCGACAACCGATTTCATGACCTTGACCATGTCGGGAGTCATCTTCTTCATGCTTTCTTCCGTTTCGCGAATCGATTTTTCCGTCTTTTCAATTTCCTCCTTGCGGATATCTTCGGCGCTGCGGTTCTTCAGCACGGGTTCGGACGGCTTGCTGGCCAATCGCTGCTGCTCGTAGGCCCGGCGGAATACGTCGCTGCTGAGGTACTGCCTGGTATAGGCCAGCAGGTCCCTGGCCACAGCAACCCGGTTTTCTGCGGCGATCGACCGGATATTCTTCGCGCCGTAGTAGTGCAGGTAGCCAGCCAGGAAGCTTTCGCGGATCTGGCTGGTCCCCTGCTCCCGGCTGATGCCCAGCTGGTCCCAGAGGTCCCCCGCCAGCCGGCGGGTGGTACGGAACGATACGAGCAGGCAGCAGATCAAGAGGACCAGTCCGCTGGCCAGGGCAGCCTGCAGGACCCTGATCCCGGTGTAATGGCGAGTTTGTTTCATCTGAATAAGGCATTAATGGTTATTGATATGGTTTTAAGGATGTACTGCATAAGGAGAGCGAACCGGATCACGGGGAATTAAAAAACAGGCTGCGGGGTTTGCTGGCAGCCTGTTTACCAGTCGGCGGTCTGTGATGGTGTTTCCATGCCGGCAATCTAGTTGAGTAACAGGGATGGTTCCGGGAGAGCGTGCGCGTAGGAAACCACGGCCTGCTTGCGGGCGGCCGTCAGTTCCACCGGCGGTTCATTCCTGTCCTCCCTGCCGTGCTCGCCACGGGACAGCTCCACGAACATGAGCAGCGGGATCATGGCCAGCAGCAGGATACACTTAACCGAAAATCTGAACTTTTCCATGTGATAAGGTTTAATGACAAAAGGTTTAATGGTAAATCCAGGACAAAGTTGCGGCGCGGAGACTCCGCTATCAAGCCGGTGCTGCATGAACCGCGGCAGGGGCTGTATGAACTGCGTATGGCCGGTCAACGCCCCTTCCGGTCCCCCGCGGGGTGCCGACCTGCCCCATCTGCCGCGAGCGGGCGGTGCATCCAGCTGCCGGGGCCGGGCTCGCTGCAGCGGATGCAACTGGTGCCGGCTTTTTACCGGTTCACCCCGGTATAATTCAGTTCACCGGGTGCCCGGCGGGGCCGTCCGCAGGTTTTGTACCTTTACTTCCTGCCTCCCATGACGACCCTTACCGCCGATATCAAGCCGCTGGGTTATTCCAGAAAAGAATGGGTTATTGCCGTACTGTTTTTGCCGCCGTTCTCGGTGGCCATTAACTATATTATTTTCGGCAGTGCCTATTTCAGCCGGCTGTGGCCGTTTGTGGTGGCCACCCTCGCCACCCTCTCGGCCCTGATGATCATCTATGTGGCCTGCGGGATGATCGCCTCCATGCTGCACAACAAATTTCCCAAATACAGCCAGACCTTCCGCCGCATCCTGATCGGGCTGGGCCTGTATACCCTGGTAATGGTAGCCGGCCTCAGCATCATTTTCTGGGGCTACGACTACCTGGGTTTCCTGGGCTATTCCGTCAACATGCAGCAATACGGCTGGGCGCTGACGCTGGGTTTTTTCTGCAACGTACTGGCCACCAGCCTGAACGAAGGGGCGGCGTTTTATGAGAAATGGCGTGCCATGGCGGACGAAGCGGAAAACCTGAAGCGGGAGAACCTGCAAAGCCAGCTGGAAGGGCTGAAAGGCCAGGTCAACCCGCATTTCCTGTTCAACAGCCTGAATTCCCTGTCCTCCCTGATCGTGGACGATCCGCCCAAAGCGGAGAAGTTCCTGGATGAAATGAGCAAGGTGTACCGCTACCTGCTCCGCAACAACGAGGAGGGCCTGACCTCCCTGGACGCGGAGATGCAGTTCATCCAGTCCTATTTCCATATGCTGAAGACCCGCTACGGCGATGGGCTGGAGCTGGAGACCCGGATCGATGAACGTTATCTGGGTTACCAGCTGCCCCCCCTGACCCTGCAGATGCTGGTGGAAAACGCGGTGAAGCACAATACCATCCTGCGGGATAGTCCCCTGCGGATCATGATCCTGACCACCAACAGCGGTAAGCTGGTCGTTTCCAACAACCTGCAGCGCAAGGACCGGTTGGTCAAATCCAACAAGGTGGGCCTGAGTAATATCGTGAACAAGTACCGCCTGATGAAACAGGAGGAAATCAGTGTCCGGGACGACGGACGGGAATTTGCGGTAGTGGTGCCCCTGATCCACCCCTGAGGCCCCTGGGCCGCAGCGGGCAGTTCATACCCCGGAATGGCAGTTCATCCAGGCCAACCGCCAGGCCATCCCGTCCGGACAGCCGGCTTGCGGGCAAACCCCTTATTTTGCGGTATCACAGGCGAAAACGGATTGTCATGAAAGTACTGATCATCGAAGACGAAGACCTAGCGGTCAAAAAACTGACCAAGACCCTCAGCAGTGTAGACCCCGGCGCGGAAGTGGTGGGCGTAACCTGCAGCGTACGGGACTCGGTAAACTGGCTGCAAAGCAACCCGGCCCCGGACCTGATCCTCATGGATATCGAACTGGCGGACGGGCAGAGCTTCGAGATTTTCGACAAGACCGAGGTCAGAAGCACGGTCATCTTTACCACGTCCTACGACGAGTATGCCCTGAAGGCCTTCAAGGTCAACAGCGTCGATTACCTGCTCAAGCCGATCCAGAAGGAGGACCTGGCGGCCGCCCTGGAAAAACTCAAACAAATGAAGGCCCTGTACGGCGGGGCTCCCGCTGCCGGGGCCGGGCTGAACGTCGAGAGCCTCGTGCGGGAACTCCAGCATAAACTCCAGCCCCGGGAATACCGCAAGCGCTTCCTGGTCAAGCATGCCCAGAAACTGGTCAGTGTGGAGATCGGGGAAATCGCTTATTTCTACAGTGACGGCCGCCTCAACTTCTTCAAGACCCACGACAACCGGAAATTCGTGGTGGACTATACCATGGATGAACTGGAGGAAATGCTGGATCCCCACCAGTACTTCCGGATCAGCCGGTCCTTCTATGTATCCATTGAAGCGATCGACCAGATCCATGATTATTTCGGCAACCGCCTGCTATTATACCTGAAGCCCGCGGTGGACAAGGAAGCCATCGTCAGCCGGGAAAAGGTGGCGGAATTCAAGAAATGGATGGGCAAATAAACCGAGCTATTCCCCCCTTGGGTCCGCGGCGACGCCCGGCGGAGTCCCCGGCTCCGGGTCAGACCGGCATTTCCACCTTCACGATGGTTCCGGTATTAATATCTGATTCCAGGTAGAAACCGGCCTGTATGGCGGCCGCGCGGCGCCGCATATCATTGATCCCGCGGCCCAGGGCGGCCGACTCCGTGTCAAACCCCCGGCCATCATCTTCAATCAGCATGAAGAAACGGGCCTGCTTGAGACGCAGCATGACCTGGATATTCTTCCCACCGCTGTGCCGCACCGCATTGATGACGGCTTCCTTGAAAATCGCCAGCAGTTCATACCGGTTCTCCATGTCCAGGTTCAGGCTGATCACGGCTTCGTCGATATCGAAATAGATATTGAACCCGTAGATCGTTTCCATTTCCTGGGCAAACCCCTTCATCCGGTCAATGGTGTCCTGCATGGTGTCATTTTTCGGATCGATGCTCCACACCATATCGTACATGGACTGTACCATCCGGTTGCTGGTATCGCTGATCTGGGCAATGTATTCCCGGGTGCGCTGGATATCGCTTTCGGACTTGATCTTGGCCAGTTCGCTGGCAATGTTGATGCTGCTCAGGGAATTGATAAGGTCTTCGGTAAGGCTGGTGGCGATGCGGGTCCGGACCGATTCGGTCGCCCGGATCTTCTGCATGCGCAGCCGGTCCAGCCAGAACAGAAATCCGATCACCAGGAAGATCACCAGGCCCAGGAACCACCAGGTCCTCCAGAAAGGGGGATTGACCTTGATGACCAGGGAAGTGACGCGGTCCGAACCCACCCCCTCGGCATTTTCCGTCCGGATCCGGAACACGAAGGTGCCGGGAGGCAGGTGATTGTAGACCACCTGGTTGAACTCGCCCGGTTCCTGCCAGGTCTTGTCCACGCCTTCCAGCATGGCAAAATAATGGGTCTTGTTCCACTGGCCATACCGGAGCGTGTTGAATTCGATGGCCACCGAGGTGTTGTCGTAATTCAGGGAAACCTTTCCCTTCTGCAGCAGGGAGTCCACCGGCAGCACCCTTCCCGCCAGCCGGAAGCCGGTAATCAGGGCGGGGGCCGGCTGGGGCGACTGAATGATGCGGGACGGGTCGAAGGCCATGAAACTGTGGTCGGTTACGTACAGCAGCCTTCCGTCGTTGAGCCTGCGGACGCCGGCCTGGGTGAAATTGTCAAAACGAAGACCGTCGCGGCGGTCATAGAGGGTGGCAATTCCTTTTTCCAGGTTGAACTGGCAGAGCCCGTGCACGAGTCCCAGCCACAGAATATGCTTGCTGTCCGATTGCAGGCAATACACCGTATTGGAGGGAAGTCCATCGCGGGCGGTCACCTGCCTGACTGAGAGCGTCCGGGTATTGACCAGGTTCAGGGCCCCGCCTGCAATGATCAGGGTGCTGTCGTTGTACTGGAGGATATCGTTGCAGAAATCACTCCACAGGCGGCTGCCGGGCGCCCCGGTAACCGCCAGGTGCAGCAGTTCCTGGTTCGTGCGGGGATCAAAGCGGTAGGTGCCGTTTCCTTCCGTGGCCGCCCATACGAACCCTTCCCGGTCTGTGAACAGTTTGTTGATATAACCGCGCATCCGCCTTCGGACCATGACAAACCCCTTGCGGGGATCACTGCCGGCTGCCTGCCGGTCCCATTTGACAATATGGCCTCCCTGCATGCCAAACCACATATTACCCTGCAGGTCCTCGGTGATCTGGCGGACCGTACTGCCCCCGATCAGCTCGGGAAAGACATGGTCGGCCCGCCCGGTTTTCGGATCATAGATCAGCAGGCTGCCACCCTGCAGGCCCATCCAGACCAGGCCGCTTTCCCTTTGCTGCTGCATGGACCAGATGGCGTAGGGCTGCCGGACGGTATCCAGGGAGGGCGGGAGCCGCAGCGTGTTCAGGGCGCTGTCGTAGCCATAGAGCCCCGAAGCCCAGGCACCGACCAGTACCCGGCCGTCGTGCAGCTGGAGGGCGGAAGCGGCGGGGCCGTCGATCGTTCCGGATCCATCGGGCCGCACCAGATTGTAATTACCGAAGTACTGCGTATCCGGGTTAAAAGTGAATACGCCGTTGTCGGTGGCGATCCAGATATTGTGTTCGCGGTCCTCGTACATGCAGAATACCCGGTCGAAGCGGATGCTCTGCTCGTCCTTGTATTCATTGCGGATGATCCGGAAGGGCTGCTGGGGATTGCCGGTGTATTCGATGATGAAGGACAGTCCGTAAAACCACATCCGGCCGCTCCGTTCCTGGAACCCGTCGGCGATCTCGGTGTAGCCCAGGTGGAACATCGCTCCCGGGCTGTATTTCTTTTTCTCCCCGGTTTTGATATTGTAGGACTGGATATGCGGGGCATTGCGCTCGTACAGATCCCAGCGGGTATACCAGAACAGGTCCTGCTGGAAACCCTGTATGCCGATCACGGAGCGTTCGTCCTGCAGTTTTTCCAGGAGCGGATGATGGTCCGGGTTGTGTCCCCGGAAGTTGATATGACCGGTCCGCAGGTTAAAGACCGCCATGCCCTGCAAGGAACCCAGCCAGATATCCGGCGAACCTGTTTGGTGATAATACCCGATGGGCGGCCAGTCGCCCTCAAAAAGTGGGGTCAGGTCCCCGGTCTGTTCGAAGGCGCCCGTTTGTTGATTATACGTGAAAATGCCATGGGGGGCGACCAGGATCATGGCGTTTCCGTTCATGTCCTGGTCCAGCCGGAGGATCCGGCTATACTGCATGTCAATATTCGCATGGAAGGAGACGTGGTGGTAGGTGAAATGATCGACATCAAACAGGCCCACCTGGTCACCGCTCCAGACCCAGAGCCGTCCCTGGCCGTCCTCCATCACCTTTCTGATGATATCGGCCGGTAAGGTGGCGGGATTATCGGGCTGGTTGCGGAAGGTCAGGAACCGGTTGCCGTCATAGCGCTGCAGGCCGTCCAGGGTAGCCAGCCAG
>DASZRL010000051.1:0-9239 GCA_035549175.1 Chitinophagaceae bacterium
ATCCGCCTTTTTCGCGTTCTTTTCGCTGGCGAGGTATTTGTCGATTTGATCCTTGGCCTTGTCGTACTGTTGTTTGGCGATCAGGTCTTTGATGTCGTCAATATTCTGGGCATACATACCCAGGGCAGCTACGGCAAACAGCGTTGTGAAAAGTAATTTGCGCATTGTTATACTGTTTATGGAATTACAAAATTAGGGGTTGTCCTGTCCTTCCCCGGATGAATTTTCCGGCAAATCGGTTGCCTGGGCATCCGGTTGGCCCGCTACATCCTGATCACTGCCGGCTTCGGACTGATGGCCGTTCCCGTTACCATTCTCCTCTTCCACCGCCAGGCGGGTAATGGCTGCGATCGCATCGCCTTCGTCCAGGCGGATCAGCTTAACGCCCTGGGTAGCACGCCCCTGCTCACTGATCTGGGCCACCTTCATGCGGATGGTCACCCCGCTTTTGCAGGTAATCATCAGGTCCTCTTTTTCCGTTACGGCCAGGATGCCTACCAGGCCGCCTGTCTTCTCCGTCACGTTAATGGTCTTCACCCCCTTGCCCCCGCGGTTCGTAAACCGGTACTCGTCGACCGGGGTCCGCTTGCCAAATCCCTTCTCGCTGACCACCAGGACCGTGGTGGATGGATCCACCTGGGGATTCACACAAACCATGCCCACCACTTCATCGCCGGACTCGTCCACTTCAATGCCTGCCACGCCGATCGCACCACGTCCGGTTGCGCGAACCTTTTCCTCGGAGAAGCGGATGGCCCGGCCGCTCTTGACGGCCATCATGATTTCCGACCGGCCGTCGGTCATCCTGGCTTCCAGCAGCTCATCCCCTTCCACAATGGTGATGGCATTGACCCCCGTCTGCCGGGGCCGGCTGAACTCCTGGAGCTCGGTCTTCTTGATGATCCCCTTCTTGGTGCACAGTACGATATTGTGGGACTGGATGAATGCTTCGTCCTTCAGGTCCTTTACATCTATGATGGCGCGGACCTTGTCATCAGGCGGCAACTGGACCAGGTTCTGGATAGCCCGTCCCTTGCTGGTCTTGTCCCCTTCCGGTATCTCGTAGACATTCAGCCAGTAGCAGCGGCCCTTCTCGGTAAAGAACAGCATGGTGTGATGGGTGGACGCCACAAAGAGGTGTTCGATATAATCCTCCTCCCGGGTCCTCCCTCCTATGGAGCCCCGGCCGCCCCGGCGCTGGGCCCGGTATTCGTCGGCCGGTGTACGCTTGATATACCCCAGGTGCGAGATCGTGATCACCACATCTTCCTCCTTCACCAGGTCTTTGATCCGGACTTCCTCGTCCAGGTAGGTGATCTCCGTCTTGCGTGCATCCCCGAATTTCTCCTTGATCTCCAGGAGTTCTTTTTTGATCAGCTCAAATCGCTTGCCCTCGTCGGCCAGGAGTTCGCGCAGGCTGGCGATCAGGGCCATCAGTTCGTCGTACTCCTGCTTGATCTTTTCCCGCTCCATGCCGGTGAGCCGCTGGAGGCGCAGCTCCAGAATAGCCTTGGCCTGGATCTCGTCCAGCCCCCACCCGGCGCTGACCAGGTTGTCCTTGGCAATTTCCGGGGTGGCGGAGGACCGGATCAGGGCGATCACTTCGTCCAGGTGGTCCAGGGCGATCAGGTATCCCTGCAGGATATGGGCCTTTTTTTCTGCCTCCCTGAGTTCGAACTGCGTCCGGCGAATCACTACCTCATGGCGGAATTCCACGAACTCGGAAATCATTTCCTTCAGGCTGAGGGTCCGGGGACGTCCCTTGACCAGCGCCACGTTATTGATTCCGTACGAGGTCTGCAGTTCCGTAAACTTGTATAACTGGTTGATGACCACATTGGCGATCGCATCCCGCTTCAGATCGATGACGATGCGGGTGCCGTCCTTCTTGGTCGATTCATTGTTAACGTGGGCAATGCCCTCGATCACCTTCTCATTCACGAGCTGGCCGATCCGGTCGCAGAGGGCATCCCGGTTTACCTGGTAGGGCACCTCGGTAATGATCACCTGCTCCCGACCGCTGGCCTTGGTGTCGACATGGAGTTTGCCGCGCAGTACGACCCGTCCCCTCCCGAAATGCATGGCAGCCCGCACGCCTTCCATGCCGTAGATAATGCCGCCGGTAGGGAAATCGGGGGCCTTGACGTGCTGCATGAGCTCGTCCACGGTGATATCCCGCTTATCCACGTAGGCGATGCATCCGTCTATCACCTCGGAGAGGTTATGGGGCATGATATTGGTAGCCATCCCGACGGCAATCCCGCTGGATCCATTGACCAGCAGTTGCGGAATCCGGGTGGGCAAAATAGTCGGTTCCTTCTCGGAATCGTCAAAATTCAGCTGAAAATCGACCGTGTCCTTATCGATATCGTCCAGCATATGCTCGGCCAGGCGCTGCAGCCGGGCCTCCGTGTAACGCATAGCGGCAGGACCGTCCCCGTCCTGGTTACCGAAGTTACCCTGCCCGTCGACCAGCGTATAACGCATGCTCCATTCCTGGGCCATGCGCACCATGGCGTCATATACCGCGGTATCTCCGTGGGGGTGGTATTTACCCAGCACTTCCCCGACGATACGGGCGGATTTCTTATAGGGCCGGTTGTGATTCAGGCCCAGCTCATTCATGGCAAAAAGGATCCGGCGGTGAACCGGCTTGAGACCATCCCGGACATCGGGAAGCGCGCGGCCTACGATTACCGACATGGAATAGTCGATATAGGCCGTTTTCATCTGTTCTTCGATGTTTACGGGAATAATTCGGCTGGCATCATTGGTTTCCTGTGGCTGAAAGTTTTCTTCCATGCTGATGGTTATTGCTGCATTTAGTCTGTCTAAAACGTCCTGCGACCCCCTGCCGGCCCTCTACCCTGCCGGGAAATTCCGATTTTTATCTTCTCTATAACAGCGGGCAACGCTACTTTTCAGGACCTTTAGGGAGCCTGGTGTTGAGGGCTTGCAAATGTATCTTTTTTAACATTTAAAACCTGACGAAAATGCTTGTATTTTCAGGCATATTTTTCCACCTTTGTGGATTAGCTGTACCCCTTCCGGATCCCCGTTTTATAACAAGCTTTTGACCATCCCAGGCACTGAATTTTCACTGTGATTACCGGTACCGAAAAATGAAGGATTATGGCTAGCTATCTCCTGCTTCGCAACAATAAGCAATCCGGCCCATACAGCCTTCAGGCGCTCATCGAAATGGGATTGAAGCCTTATGACCTGGTATGGGTGGAAGGCCGCAGTGCCGCCTGGCGCTACCCCAGCGAAATCGAAGACCTCAAGCCCTATGCGCCCGCGGTGGAAGAGCAGCCTTTTGACCGTTTTTTCAAAAAACCCGCCGAAACGGCCGAGGAGTCCCGGACGGCCCCTTCCCGGGCCAGCCAGCCCCAGGCAGGGGAAACAACGCTCCTGGAGACCCAAGCGACCCCGCCGGCCCAGATATACATCGCGCTGCCTGCCGGCAAGACCCCGGTTCGCATCCTGCCTAAGGAAGAATCCGGCTCCCTGGCCGCCACGGCGCAAGCCACTCCTTCCCAGGCGCCCTCTTACAGCGAACTAGCCCGGGAATTCAGCCAGTCCGCCACCGCGGCCGAAGCCGGCAGCAAGCAGGCTGCCTCCGCGGTTCCCCTCCCCACGCCTTCGCTGGAAGCCCCCCTGGAAACAAATTTTTCCCAGTCCCTGGATGAAATCAAAGACCGGTATGTGCAGACCCTGGTTGACCGAAAGCGTAGAATCGCCCAGCGAAAAACGGCAGCCCGGCTGATCCGCCAATCACTGCCTTTCGCCGCGGTCCTGGTCCTGGGCATGGTCCTCGGCCGGTTTGTTATGAACCACGGCACCAAGGAACCTGGGCAGCAGCAAAACATCGTTACCCGCTCCGCGGGTAACCGCCTTCCGCTACCTGCTCCCCAGACCCAGCAACAAAGCGCCAGCCTGCCTGTCCAGCCAACCACGACGGACCAGGAAAGCGGGCAGCCTGCCGGACAGCTTCCGGAAACAGCCGCCCGCAAGGTAACCTTCCAGACTCCAGCCACGCAGCCGGGAGAACCCGGGGACAAAACGGGCCGCACCGCTCGGTCAGGCCTGGGGGAACAAGCGCTAAAAAAGCAGCCGCGGACGCCGGCGGCCGTTACCGGGTCCCGGAATCACTCCGTCCAGAAACCCGGCCGGATCGAGCCGGATGAACAGACCGGTGAACGGACCCGCCAGGTACGACCCCCGCTGGAAGAGGGCCATATGGCAAGCGTTCCTTCCACGGCCGGAAAATCCGTTTCCCTGCTCACCCTGGTTTCGGTCCGAACCAATGACTACAAGCGGGGCACTTTTGGCGGCATTCATGACCTGCAGCTGACTGTGCAGAACAGTTCCCCTTACCTGCTGGACCAGGTGAGCGTGGAGCTCCAGTATCTCAAACCGAGTGAGCAGCCGCTGCGCAGCGAGACCGTCCAGTTCAATTCCGTACCCCCCGGCGGCAGCCTGACGATCGCCATTCCCCCCAGCAACCGGGGCATCAAGGTGGCCTGCAAGGTTATCCGGGTTGAATCCAGGCAATATGGATCCGAACTGGCCGAAAGCAAATAAACCGATTGCCTTCGCAAAACAATCCGGCCGATAATTTTTTTGGTACCAAAAATTTAAAGAAGTTAGCGACCGGGCGGACCGAGGCCTGCCTACCCAACCTATGCATACGATCTTACTATTCGGTGCCGGCAAGTCCGCGACTGTACTGATCGACTACCTGCTCGCGCAGGCGGGTCCCGAGGACTGGCAGGTGCTCGTCTGCGACGCGAACCTGGAACTGGCCCGGGCCAAGGTCGGCCGTGCAGACCGCGGCAAGGCCATCAGCTTTGATATCCAGGACTCTCCGGCACGTCAGGCAGCAATCCGCGAGGCATCCCTGGTCATTTCCCTGCTTCCCCCCGCCCTGCACATCCTGGTTGCCAGGGACTGCGTACAAGCGGGCAGGAACCTGCTGACCGCCTCCTACCTGGACGAGGCGATGCGCCGCCTCGATGCCGACGTGCGGGCAAACAACTTGCTGTTTTTGGCGGAAATGGGGCTCGACCCGGGCATCGATCATATGAGCGCCATGCAACTGATCGATGGAATCCGCCGGCAGGGCGGTACGATCACCTCCTTCCGGTCCCACTGCGGCGGGCTGGTCGCCCCGGAGAGTGATGACAATCCCTGGCACTACAAGATCAGCTGGAACCCCCGCAATGTGGTACTGGCCGGCAAGGCGGGTGCCCATTTCCGGGAGGACGGCCGGGAGGTCCGGTTGTCTTATGAGGAACTGTTTACCCCCGGCCGCCTCCTGGACGTGCCGGGCCTCGGAACCCTGGCCTGGTATCCCAACCGGGATTCCCTGAGCTATGCTCCGTTATATGGCCTGGAGAATACGCATACGTTTCTGCGCACCACCCTGCGTCATCCCGAATTCATGCAAGGCTGGCAATTCCTGGTCGGTTGCGGACTGACCCGGGAAACCCCGGCCCTCGAGCTGCGCGGGCAAAGCCTGGCTTCCGGATTCCGCCGGTGCCTGGAGGACGCAGGCCAGGCCGGGCGAGTCGACGCCATCCTGGAAAAGGCAGCTGCCGGCCGTGGCACGGATGACCTGCTGGCACGGCAACTGCAGTGGCTGGGCTTCACCGATGTGCGGACGACCTTGCCGATGGACCGGGGCAGCGCGGCAGACCTGCTGCAGTTTGCCCTGGAGTCCAAACTCGCCCTGAAACCCACGGATCGCGACCTGGTCGTCATGGCCCATGAAATCGGATACCAGGTCGAGGGCAACGACAGGGCCGTACAAAGCCACCTGGTGGTCAAAGGGCAGGACAGCCTGCATACAGCCATGGCCCGGACCGTGGGCCTTCCCCTGGGCATCGCCGCCAAACTCGTACTGCAGGGACGGATCAGCCTGCGGGGTCTGCAGATACCCACCCACCGGGAAATCTATGAACCGGTCCTGCAGGAACTCAGCCGCCTGGGCGTCGCCTTCCATGAATCGAAAAAATAGCCGCATGAACTTCCAAGTCAGCCTGGCCGGGGCAGCGGCCCGCCTACACCAGCAAACCCCGCAGCGCTTCACCACCGTAATGAAAAATGGCAGCATGTCCGTGGAATATTACGCCCCGCTGGGCGTGGACCTCCAAACGCCCCACGTCCAGGACGAGCTCTATGTGATCATCCGGGGCAGCGGCCTTTTCTACCGGGATGGGCACAGGGTGGCCTTCGGCCCGGGGGATGTCCTGTTCGTCCCCGCCGGAATGGAGCACCGCTTTGAACAGTTCAGCGATGACTTTGCGACCTGGGTTATCTTTTACGGGCCCTCCGGCGGTGAGGTCCCGCCTGCTGCCCGCTAATCCCGACTTTTAATTGATTGTTAAAGAGATGCAGGCCTTTAAACCTTGCACCTGCTTTGTTGTCCCATAAGGTGATTGGACCCGGAAAATTCCGGGCCCCTAACCAGTAAAACCGTGACGTATGAAAAAGCCTGTAATGATTCTGGTAGGATTGCTGCTGACCCTGGGGGTCGCAGCCCAGAAACGGGGAGGATTTTATTATAGCAGACCCAGGACCTACGTAGTCGTCCATGGTTACGCACCCCTGTATCCTTCACCCTTTTATTACGATCCCTGGTTCTACCCGGGATATGCCTATGGCTATACCTTCTATCACCGCCCCACCCGGCTGGACTTTGATATCGCGGATATCAAGAGTGACTACCGGAATAGGATTCACGATGTCCGGCACGACAGAAAGTTGTCCGGACCGGAGCGCAGAAGGCAGGTACGTGCCCTGAAACGGGAGCGGGACCAAGCCATCCGCGATGCGGCGCGTGACTACTACCTGCACCGCTAGGCACCTGGCAGATAATTCTCCCCTGAAAAAACTCCTGTTACGACAGGAGTTTTTATTTTCCCAGTATGCATCAGACCGGGCAGGTGCTGCCCCCGGGAGACCGGAGCCGTAGGCCTGCCACCTGTACCGGGGAGGAACTCAGCCACCCTGGACCAGTTCCCGGAGCCGGCGGGCCAGTTCCGCCACACCCCGGGTAGCCGGCAATTCAATGGGGATGGCGCGCAGGTCAGCCCGGGGGATCTTTTTATCGACGATAAATACCGGTACCTGCGGACGTGTATAATGGACCAGCCCGGCGGCGGGATACACGACCAGGGAAGTACCCACCACGGCAAAATAATCGGCTTCATGCACCAGCCGGACGGCCTCGTCCAGGAGGGGCACGGGTTCCTCAAACCAGACAATATGCGGCCGGAAGGGGGCCCCATCTTCCGCCAGGTCCTCCAGGTGCATATCTCCCCGGATGTCGCGCACCAGGTTCTCGTCCCGGTCACTGCGCATCTTGAATATCTCCCCGTGCAGGTGAAGCACCCGCCGGGACCCGGCACGCTCATGCAGGTCATCTATATTCTGGGTGATGATATCGGTATCGAAGTCTTCCTGGAGTTCCGCCAGCGCCTGATGGGCGGCATTAGGCTGCGCGGCCGCCACATCACGGCGGCGCATGTTGTAAAAGTCCAGAACCAACTGGGGATTGCGCCGCCAGGCCCGCGGCGTGGCTACTTCCTCGATGGCATACCCCTCCCACAAACCATCGCTGTCCCGGAAGGTCCGCAGCCCGCTTTCCGCGCTGATCCCAGCGCCCGTTAGTACCACCAGTCGTTTCTTCGCCATCCTCCGGTTGGTTTATTTTTCTCCTGCCAGCTGCAGGACCGCCTTCCATTCCCGCTCGGTCACGGGCTGTACGGAAAGCCGGCTGATCCGTACCAGGGCCATATCGGCCAGGCGCCTGTCCGATTTAATCTGTTCCAGGGTTACCGGATTTTTCAGCCGCCGCTCAGCCTGCAGGTCAACCGCCACCCAGGCCGTGTCATCGGTGGTGGGATCCTGATAGGCCTCCCGGACCACCCGGGCGATGCCCATGATGGCAAGTCCCTCATTACTGTGGTAAAATAATACCTGGTCCCCCATTTTCATGGAGCGCAGATGAAGGCGGGCTGCATAATTCCGAATGCCGTCCCAGAAGGTTTGTCCGTCCCGTTCAAACTGGTCCCAGCTGTATTTGAAGGGTTCCGACTTTACCAGCCAATATGCCATGGTATCCGATTTTGGAGCCGCCGGGAAATAGCGGCGGGCAAAATTACGGGACAGGGATGTAAAAAAAATCCCGGTTCCGAAATCCGCCGGCAGCCGGGCTGCGTATCTGATGGCGGTCGCCTGATTAACCGGCAACCGCATCTAGCAAATCCTTTTTCATTAAAAATTCTTCACCATGAAACATTTGAAAATGGCGGCCGTCCTGATGACGGCACTGTTACTGGGAATGGTATCTTTTGGCCAGCAGGAAAAGACCGTGGAAGTGGGCGGCGCCCCGATGTATCCTTCCCGCAACATCGTGGAAAATGCCCTGAACTCCCGGGACCATACGACCCTGGTGGCCGCGGTCAAGGCCGCCGGGCTGGTCCAGACCCTGGAAGGCAATGGACCGTTCACGGTGTTCGCTCCGACCAATGAAGCCTTTTCCATGTTGCCTGCCGGGACGGTCGACAACCTGCTGAAGCCCGAAAACAAGGCTACCCTGACCAAGGTGCTGACCTATCATGTCATCGCCGGAAAACTGGACTCCCGGGAACTGGCCCGGATTATCCGCAAAGGCCATGGCTCGGCCGAACTGAAGACGGTGGCCGGCGGACGGCTCTGGGTCATGATGGATGGCAAAGACATCGTCCTCAAGGATGAAAAGGGCGGTATGGCGAAAGTGACCATCCCGGATGTGTACCAGCGTAACGGGGTGATCCATGTCATCGACCATGTGGTCCTTCCCAACTGAGGGCGGGGACCCAGGCGATGATCGGAGAGGTCCTCCCGCAATTAAAGCTTCCCGGAAAAATGATCTGATTCCCTATGTTGTAACCGCTGTATGTGCAGGGCAAACCCGGCCGGTTCCTTCCCAGGAAGGACCGGCCATTTTTTGGATGGCCTACCAGCCGCTGGCCAGCACATCGGCCAGGTGCATGGTGCGGATCGCATATCCTTTCTTGTCGATATATCCCTGCAGATGCATGAGGCAGGACAGGTCGGTGGAGATAAGGTAGTCGGCGCCGGTAGCCAGGGCATTTTCCACCTTTTGCTCGCCCATGGCCACCGAAATGGGCTCGTATTTCACGGCAAAGGTTCCGCCGAAGCCGCAGCAGGTTTCCACGTCATTCATTTCC